>NZ_CP119989.1:2196750-2929000 GCF_029338555.1 Halobaculum marinum
TCGCCGTCGGTCGCGTCCGTCACCGACAGGCTCGACAGCGCGGGGTCGGTCGTGTCCAGCGCGAGCGACGCCGAGCCGTTCGTCGTCGCGATGCCGGCGGCGTCGACCCCGACCACCGCCACGGCGACGGTGCCGTCCGACCCGGCGCCTGCGGCGTCGACGGTCACGGTCGCCTCGTAGGTGTCGCCCGACTGGTGGGTGAGCGTCGTGTTTCCGGGGCCAACGCCGAGCGCAGACAGGTCCACCTCCACGGTCGAGACGCCGGTCCCGGAGTCGGTGACCGTCGCGGTAACCGTTACCGACTCGTCGTCTGTCACCCGGCCGTCGGCGTCGCCGTCGGCCACGGTCACGGTGTCGACGCTGGGGGCCGCCGTGTCGACCGTGACTGTGTTGCTCGCCGCGCTCGCTTCGTTCGTCTCGCCGTCGACGGCGGTCACGACCACGTCGTGGGCGCCGGCACCCGCTGCGCCCGAGGCGTCGGCGTCGACGACGCCGGTCGCCTCGTAGGCGCCGAGCGAACTGTTGTACGACAGGCTCACGTTCCCCGGGCCGACGCCGAACGCCGTCAGGTTGGCCTCCACGGTCGCCACGCCGCCGGCGTCGGTCACATCGGCGACGATGCGGACCGTCCCGCCGTCCGCGACGACCGTGTCACCGTCGGCGGCGTCGGTCAACGACACCGACGACACCGACGGCGGCGTGCTGTCGAGACTGAGCGTGGTCGTGTCGACGACGACCGACTGCCCCTCGACGTCGGTGGCGTTCACGGAGACGGGGTAGTCGCCGTCGTCGAACGCGGTGGTCCGGTCGACCGTGACCGTCCCGTCCCACACGTCGCCCGAACTGTTGTACGTGAGCTGCACGATCCCGGCGCCGAACGCCGAGGCGTTCGCCGTCACCGTGTCGACGCCCGCGGCGTCCGTGACCGACGCCGCGATCCGAACGACGTCGCCGTCACCGACGGCGCCGTTCGCGTCCGTCTCGTCGGACAACGGCTCGGGCGTCACCGTCGGTGCTCCCGCGTCGTACACCGGGCCGGCGGTCGAGTTCGTCCCGCGGTTGTCGGGGTCGTCGGCTGCCTCGACGACGACTGTCGAGGACCCCTCTACGCCGCCCGGCCCAGCCTGCGTGGTCGCCTCGTACACACCGTCGCCGTCTCCGTCGGTCAGGGTGAGTTGGCCCGCGCCCAGCGGCGACAGGTCCGCCGTCACCGACACCACGGTCGCGGTGTCGTCGGTCGCAGTCGCCGTGACGGTGACGTCCTCGCCGTCGACGACCGACCCGTCGCCGTCGCCGTCGACGACGGTCACGGTCGACACCGAGGGCGCCGTCGTGTCGACCGTCAGGGTGCCGCCGGAGGTGGTGTTCGTCTGCGAGCGGGAGTCCGTGACGGTCACCGTCGCGCTCGCCGTCCCGTCCGCGCCGACGCCCGCCTCGTCGACGGCGACCGTCCGGTCGTACGTACCGTCGCCGTCGCCGTCGGTGAGGTTGACCGTCCCCGCGCCGAACGCCGACAGGTCAGCCGTCACCGTGTCGATGGTCGAGGTGGCGTCGGTCGGCGTCACGGCGACGCGGACGCCGTCGTCATCTGCGACGACCCCGTCGGCGTCGTCGGCGTCGTTGAGGAGGATGGGTCCGACGACCGGTGGCGTCGTGTCGACGGTCGCGTCCGCCGACTGGCCCGCGGCGCCGTCCGTCCCCGACGCGTCGGCGGCGGTGGTCAGCGTCGCCGTCACGGTGCCGTCCGTGCCGATGTAGACGGTCGCCTCGTAGTCGTACGGCCCGGATCCGGTCTCTGAGAAGTCTGACTCGGTGAGCGTGGCCGTCGTGTCGCCGGTGAGTTCGACGACGATGGTCCCCAACTGCTCGTCGCTCTGGAAGCTGATCGTGACATTCTGGCCCGTCGCGACGGTCGCCGCGTACGCGGTGATTCCAGGTGCGGTGTCGAGTTCCAGTTGCGGCGTCGTCGTCGTGTTCACGTTGCCGACCTCGTCGGTCGCCGTCAGCGTCACCGCGTAGTCACCGTCCGGGTCGGCCGCCGCCTCGTCGACCTCGACCGTCGTGTCGTACGTCCCGTCAGCGTCGCCGTCGGTGAGGGTGACCGTCCCCGCGCCGAACGCCGACAGGTCCGCCGTCACCGTGTCGACCGCGGTCCGTGCGTCCGTAGCGTCGACCGCCACGAGGACGTCGCTCCCGTTGCCGACCGGGTCGCCCGGGGAAGTGGCGTTCTCCAACACCGGGGACGACAGCGCCGGCGGCGTCGTGTCCAACTCGAGCGTCCCGGTCGTCGTCGTGTTCTGGTTTGCTGGCGTCGCGTCGTCGGTCGCGTTCACCGTCACGGCGTAGGTGCCGTCGGCACTCGCCGCGGCCTCGTCGACGGCGACCGTCGTGTCGTACGTGCCGTCGCCGTCGTCGTCGGTGAGGTTGACCGTCCCCGCGCCGAACGCCGTGAGGTTCGCCGTCACCGACGACACGTTCGAGGTCGCGTCGTCGACCGTCGCCTCGACGGCGACCCCGTCACCGTCGGCGACGACGCCGTTCGCGTCGGTCGCGTCGGTGAGCGAGACGCCGGTCATCGTCGGTGCCGCCGTGTCGACCGTCGTCGCGGCGACGTAGCTCCCGTCGCCGGCGCCGTTGTTCCCGTCAGCGTCGAGCGCCTGCGACAGTTCGGCGGTGTAGTTCCCGTCCGTGGCAGCGGTGTACGTCGCGACGTACGTGTACGGACCCGACCCGCTCTCGGTGAAGTCCGTTCGGTCGAGGGTGTCCTCCAGGCTCGACTCGCGGTCGATTCCCACGAGCACGTCGTCTATCGGCTCGGAGCTGTTGAATCGCACCTCGATGGTCGACCCGCTGGGGTTCGTCACGCTGAAATCCGTGATCACCGGGGCGCCAGCCGCCGCCACCGTCGCGCCGCCGCCGAGCGCGTCGCTGGACCCGTGGACGGCGCCCGTCGCCGCGGCCGCGTAGCCGACGCCGCCGCTGGCTGCGCCTATCGCTGCGACCGTCACCACGAGCGTTGCGACCGCCACGGCCGCGCGTGCCGCCCCGCGAGACATATTATCCTACCGAGGTCATCGGCCCGACAAAAATGGTTCCCGGCGGATCTCAGTTCCGAGAACTACGAGGCGCGGTGACCGTCGCCGGGGGTCAGCGCTCTGCCGTCAGCGCCTGCTCGATCCGAGTCTCCACCTGCGGGAGTCGTCGCTCGACTAACTCGGGCAACTGGTCGGGGAGCGTCTCGCGGTTCCGCTCGATCGCGTCGGCGATGGCCGCCGTCCGCTCTTGCAGTCCACGGAGCCGGTTGTCCGCCGCCTCGGCGTCGCCCGCTTTCGCCGCCTCGTCGGCGCGTTGTGCCGCTCGAGTCCCCGCCCGGAGCGCGTTCAGCAAGCCGGTGAAGCCGTCCGTCTGGAGCCGCAGGTCGTCGAGGACGTCGCCGCGACCGTCGTCGTCGTCGGTGGCGGTCGCCGTCGCTGTCTCCGTCGCAGTCGTGGTGTTGGTAGTCGTCTCGTCGTCGACGGTGTCGGTCGTGTCGTCGACCGTATCCTCGGTCGTGTTCGTCGTCTCGGTGGACCCGTCGACGGTGTCTGTCGTCGAGTCGGTCGTGTTCGTCGCGTCGACCGTATCGGTCGTGTCGGTCGTGTTCGTCTCCTCGTCGACAGTGTCGTCGTCGACCGCCGAGTCGACGGTCTCTGTCGTCTCGCCGACCACCGCGTCGACGACCGCGGCGGCGTCGCCCTCCTGTTCGGTCGTGCTGTCGGGCACGTCCACCTCGTCGATGCCGTCGGGGGTGCCGTCCTCGAACACCGCCGCCTGCGCCGTCGTCTCCGTCAACAGCGTGAGCAAGAACGACGTGAGTGACGCCTTCCCTGTACGCACGTCTGCCAGCGTCGCCGTCGACTGCCCCGCGCGGGGGTTGACGCGGAACGCGCCGATCCCGCCCTCGCTGTCTTCGATCTCGGTGGTGTAGGCACCCTCACGGTGGGCGTAGACGGCGACGCCGCGGTCGTCGCTCTCGTCGTCGTCGCCGGTCGGCGGCGGTGCGTCGAACACCCTCCCCGCCACGTCGTCTTCGACGGCCATGCGGGCGACCCCCGGCGCGTCCGACGCCGGTTCCGCACGCACCTTCACGGCGTCCTCGTTGGCGGCGACGACCACCTCACCGTCGACGCCGGCGGTCGTCGCCTCGCCGTCGTCGGTGTGGGTCAGCCCCTGACTGTAGGGCGCGACGCCGGCGCCGTTGACCGTGAGCCGGTGGTCGCCTTCCGGCACGTCTCGCAGCGCGACGACCCCATTGAACGTCGGGACGGCGACCGGGTCGGACTCCAGCAGTGCGACCCCTTCGACGGTCGGATCGGTCGTCTCGACGCCGTTGCTCCCCGGTGTGTCGTCGGTGCTGGTCGCCTCGCGCAACAGGCCGACCACGTCACCCGCGAGGCCCGCCACGTCGACGTCGAACCGCTCCGACAGCGCCGAGCGGTGACGGGGGTCGGTCACGTCGGCGATCGGGTTGCGGTACCGCGGCTGGGTCTTCGGTGTCCCGGTCGTCGTGATGTGGGAGGCGATGGCGTCCTCGGCGAACGAGGGGACCGCGAACTCGAACGAGAGCTGCGGACCGGTGAACTCCTCGACGGTCATCTCGCTCATCGGCGCCAACTCGTACGTGTAGTCCGCCGTCGCCGCCGTGTCGGCTTCCACGAAGGCGAACTGGTGGCCCGTCTCGCGCAACGGGAGGTCGCTCGGCGGCGTCGGGAGCCCCGCGAACGAGCCGACCGTCATCTCGGCCGGGACGAGGTGGTCGCGAGTGACGTTCGGCAGGTCGGGGTGCTCGTAGATCGGATCGCCGTCGAGTTCGGGCACGGCGAACGGGAGCCGGTACCCTTCGCCGCGAGGGAGTCCGTACGCCGCCGGAATTTCCGTGACGGCGAACACGCCGTTGGAGATGTCGGCGATGTCGGTCGCGATGGGGAGGCGCTCGAAGGTGGCCTTCGTCTCGTTCACCCCGAGCGCCGACGAGTGGCTCCCAACCTCGCTGATGATGCTCGCGCGGTCGGTCTCCGGGTCGAGGAACTCGTTGTTCGGAACCGACCGCGAGTGCGCCGAGGCGACGAGCAGTTGCGGCGCGCCTGTCTCGGGGTCGCCCGTCTCCTCGCTCGTGTCGAGGAACACCTGCAGCAGTTCCCAGTCGTGCCAGTGGAAGTTGGTCGTGAACTGGTCGAACGCCGAGTAGAACCAGTACTGGACGACGGTGAGGTCGGTGTCGGCGTACTCGACGACGTTGTAGAACGCGGTGCGGTGGGGCGGTTCCCCCGCCTCGTCGATGTCGCGGGAGTACCCGTCGAACGCGGTGAACCCGTCGAGGACGGACTCGTCGCCCGACTCCGCTGCGTACACCCGCGGGTCCGTCGGGAACCACCGCTCGCCGACGCCGAAGTAGAGGTCCGGCGCGTGCGCCGCCGCCATCGTTCGCGCGCGCTCGTCCTCGACGCTGGCCGTCTCGGGCGGCGCGTCCTCGCCGTCCAACAACACGGCACCGCCCGCGAGCGTCGCCGCGCCGGCGACGCCGCTCGCGAGGAGTCGACGCCTGGTGAGTTCGAAGTCCGTCATCACTCCTCGGTCCCCTGGATGTTGGCCGGCTTCCCTCGCGGCGCTGAAAACTCCGTCGGCCCTCCACCCGTGAGGCCGGTCGGATCTCCCGGGCGGTGAACGGCGAGTCGGGCCATCGTCGCCTACGCGGCCTCCTCGTCGTGGACGAGCGACTGCATCATCGTCCGCACGTCCGCCTCCTGCCCCGTCAAGACGCTCGGATACCCGCCGATGGCGACGACGAAGTCGGGGCCCGCACGGACCGCCTCGGCGACGTGGAGCGTCACCTGCACCTCGATGCCGTCGGCGATGGTCGCATCGGCGGTGAACAGCCCCACGGTCGTCTCCGTGCCGAGCACCGTAACGGTCTCCTCGCCGGCCGCGCGCAGGTCGCCGAAGCCGTCGTAGCGCGCGAGCAGTCGCTCGGCGAGTTCGCGGCTGCGAAGGTCGCCGACGGGGTTGAACGTGCGGTCGCCGAGTTCGACGGCGGGCGTCGACAACGCGGCGAAGACGGCCCCCCGGAGTCGCTCGCCGAACACGGTGGCCGACTTGTCGTACTGGGCGAGATGGTTCGTGACGACCACCTCGCGCGTCTCCCCGGCGACGGTGAACTCACGCGTGACCTCAAGCGGTTCGACCCGATACTCCGCGTACCCGGTCTCCGCCAGCGCCGTCTCCGGGACTGTCGCGGGCGATGCCGACAGCGTCACCGGTTCCTCCCC
Source organism: Halobaculum marinum (assembly GCF_029338555.1). Lineage (GTDB taxonomy): Archaea > Halobacteriota > Halobacteria > Halobacteriales > Haloferacaceae > Halobaculum > Halobaculum marinum. The sequence goes on from NZ_CP119989.1 coordinate 2,203,056, forward strand.
CGAGATGACGCCGAGACAGCCGCTCGTCGCGCTCGCGGCGCCGAGCGTCAGCGCGCCCCCCGCGGCCCGCAGGAACTCCCGTCTGCGTGCCTCTCGTGGCATAGAAGGGGAGTGAGCGGTGGAGCGGTATGAGCTTCGTGGTCCAGACCGGCGCCCGGGGTCGCCGCCGTCGATCCCCCGCGACAACGGCTCACACGACCGTACGGCGACTATCGCACCGCTTTTGCCGCTCGGACCGAAACGTGGAGCAACGAATGATCTCGAAGGGCTGTGAACAGTGCTCCAAGGGCGGGAAGATGGTGCTGTTCGTGTACGGCTACTGCGACCAGCGCGACTGCTTCTACTGTCCGCTCGGGGAGAACCGCAAGAACGTCACCGACGTGTACGCCAACGAGCGCCTCGTCGAGTCCGACGAGGACGTCATCGAGGAGGCCAAGCGGATGTCGGCGCTGGGCACCTCGATCACCGGCGGTGAACCGCAGGAGGCGATGGAGAAGACGTGTCGGTACCTCCGCCTCCTGAAAGACGAGTTCGGCGAGGACCACCACACCCACCTCTACACGGGCATCACGGGCGGCCGCGAGAACATGCGCCGCCTGTCGGAGGCGGGCCTCGACGAGATTCGCTTCCACCCGCCGGTCGAGCAGTGGGGCGACCTCCACGGCACCGAGTGGGAGGACATCCTCTACATCGCTCGCGAGGAGGGGCTGACGCCCGCCTTCGAGATCCCCGGCATCCGCGCCGAAGAAGAGTTCCTGGAGTTCCTCGACGAGGGCGCCGCCGAGTTCTGCAACATCAACGAGTTCGAGATGAGCGACGGGAACTACCGCCGGATGCAAGAGCAGGGGTTCGAACTGCAGGAGGGGCACATGTCCGCCGTCGACGGCTCGAAGGAGGCCATCCTCGACGTGATGGGCGACCACGAGCGCGTCTACTTCTGCACCTCCGTGTTCAAGGACGCCGCCCAACACCGCAACCGCCTCAAGCGGATGGCGCGCAACCTCCGGCGCCCGTTCGACGAGGTGACCGACGACGGGACGCTCGTGTACGGCAAGACGTACGCCGACCCCGAGCGGTTCGCGGAGTTGGAGGTCCCCGAGGAGTTCTACTCGGTGAAGTCCGAACACGTCGAGGTGGCGTGGTGGCTGCTCGAAGAGATGATCGCAGAGGGCGACCTCGACGATGGCGAGGTCGTCGAGCAGTACCCAACCTACGACGGGACGGTCGTCGAGCGGACGCCGCTGGCGTGACCGCCGCACAAGACCTATCTCTCGGGCCTCGGTTTCGCCGGTCGTGTGTCCCCACGATCCCTCCACTCTGACGCGACGGCGCCTCGTCGTGACGTTCGCCGCCGGTGGAGTCGCATCGCTCGCCGGTTGTACCACTGGTACTCGCCCGACGACCGACACCGATACTCCAGCGTCGACGACGACCGTCGCGACACGACGACCGACGACGACGGCGGACGACCCCATCGAGGTCCGTGTCGCGAACGACCGAGCGACGACGGTCGCCGTCGAGGTACGTGTCCACCACACCGACGAACTGCTGGTTGACCGAACCCTCTCCGTCGCGCCTGGCGAGTACGAGTCGGTCGACTCTGGGATACGCCGGGTCGGTGAGTACCGCCTCGCGGTGGTGCTCGACGGCGAACGCGCCGTAGACCGGACGCTCGCGGTCGACGGGTACGACGTGCGCACTGGCGCGAACGTGATCGTCGAGGTGACAGCATCGGACGTGCGCCTGCTCCGAGAGGAGTGAGGCCTTCGACGACTACTCCTCGAGCGTCACCGCCTCGTCGGCGCTGCGACGAAGCGCATCAGACCGGCCGTGGCTCCCCGGCGCGATGGCGAGCGTCCGCAGGCCGTACTCGTTGGCGACCTCCAGCGCGGGCTTGAAGTCCGTGTCGCGGGAGGCGACCGCGATGGTCGCCGCGCGTCGCTCCGCCGCGAACGTCGCCACGTCGACGGCGAGTTTCACGTCCACGTCGCCGCTGGTGGTGACCACTTGGAAGCCGTTGGCTTCCGCGGCCTGGATGAGTCCCGGCGTCGCGTGCTCGTCGAGGTACAGGCGCGCGGTGACGAGGTCGCCCTCGTCGCCGGCGGCCGCCCGCAGGTCCGCGAAGTCCACGTCGAACTCCTCGCGGAACACGTTCGGCCCGTCGACGAACAGCGCGACCCCCCGCGGACTCGTGGGCGACCCGTCGGCGTCGCGCCACGGGCCGCGTGGACCGGCGGCGTCGGTGGTCCCCGCTCCGTCGGCTGTCGGCCCGTCGGCGCGCCGACCGAGGAGCCGATCGAACACTCCCATGCACCCGGAGAACGCGGCGCCGCCGATACCCGTTCCGGTTTGCGGACGGTCCTTCAGCGGTTCGTCCACCAGAACACACGATCGAACAAACGGCGAGCGCCTCGCCGCTCGGACCGGTCGCTTCGGTGTCGTGTGGTGCGATCCTCAGAACACAGTGACGACCGCTCGTTCAGCGTTTACTCTGGTTTAATCTCTGTTAGATATAGTATTATATTTGCGTTACTAGCAGTAGAATTAAGTTGGGTGCCCCATCCTGTGAAGTCGTCGCATGACAGACAACACCGAACGTGTCGACACGATGCGTCGTGGCTTCCTCAAACTGACCGGTGCGGTCGCCGGTGCGGCCGCCTTCGGCGGCGTCGCCTCCGCTCGCAACGGCCGGGCGCCCGGTCCGAAGGAAGACGAGGTGCTCGTCGGCGTCTCCGTCACCGCCGACGACATCGAACAAGAGGTCGCACAGTACGTCCCCGGTAACGCCGAGGTCGTCCACAGCAACGAGTCGCTCAGCTACGTCGCCGTGAGGTTCCCGTCGGAGGCCGCCGACGTGGCTCGCGAGAACTTCCTCGAGGCGGTGACGAAGAAGGAGAAGATCAAGTACGCCGAGGCGAACGCGACGTACGAGACGCAACTCGCGCCCAACGACCCGCAGTTCTCCAGCCAGTACGCTCCCCAGCAGGTCCGCTCTGACGAGGCGTGGGACACGACGCTCGGTGACTCGTCGGTCACCATCGCAGTGGTCGACACCGGCGCGCAGTACGACCACCCCGACCTGCAGGGGAACTACAAGTCGGACCCGGGCCGGGACTTCGCCGACGGCGACTCGGACCCGTATCCGGACGTGCCCAGCGACGAGTACCACGGCACTCACGTCTCCGGATGCGCCTCCGCGGTCGTCGACAACGGCACCGGCGTCTCGGGCCAGTCGAACTCCTCGCTCATCAACGGCCGCTCGCTCGACGAGTCCGGGTCCGGGTCGACGGCGGACATCGCCGACGCCATCCAGTGGGCCGCCGACCAGGGCGCCGACGTGATCAACCTCAGCCTCGGGGGCGGCGGCTACACCTCGACGATGAAGAACGCCGTCAGCTACGCCGACGACAACGGTGCGCTCGTCGTCGCGGCCGCCGGGAACGACGGCACCTCGTCGGTCAGCTACCCCGCGGCCTACTCGGAGGCGATGGCCGTCTCGGCGGTCGACTCCAACGAGAACCTCGCGTCGTTCTCCCAGTACGGCAGCAGCGTCGAGATCTGTGCCCCCGGCGTCAACGTCCTCTCGACGACGACCGAGGCGCGCGGCTCCTACGAGGAACTGTCCGGGACGTCGATGGCGACGCCCGTCACCTCCGGCGTCGCCGGCCTCGCGCTCGCCGCGTGGCCGAGCCTGACGAACACGGAACTGCGCGATCACCTGAAGGCGACCGCCGCCGACATCGGGCTCTCCAGCGACGAGCAGGGGAGCGGCCAGGCAGACGCCTACGCCGCCGTCACGACCGAACCAGGCTCTGGTGACGGGGGCGACGGTGGCGGCGGCGGAGGCGGCTCCGGTGACTCGACCAGCGGGAGCGTGGACGGGTCGCTGTCGGGCTACTACGACTACGACGACTACTCGTGGTCGTGGAACTACTCCTCGCCGAGTCGCGTCGTCGTCGAACTCGACGGGCCGAGCGACGCCGACTTCGACCTGTACGTCAACACCGGGACGACGCAGAACGCCTCGCCGAGCAACTACGACTACCGCTCGTACACGGCCGACAGCCAGGAGTCGATCACCATCGACGACCCCGACACGTCCACCGACATGCAGATCGACGTGGACTCCTACTCCGGGTCGGGCAGCTACACGCTGACCATCACGGAGTACCAGTAGCGACGCGAACACCGCCGCCGTCGTCCTTCACTCGCTGCGTCGGCGCCGAAGACCGCGGCGCCGACACACGTTCCACCGACGCAGGCGCTCGGCCCCCGCTGGTTCGAGCGCCTGCGGACCCGCGCCTGCACCTGTATCCACTCAGTAGTCACAACTGGAGGGAAACCGACATACCAGCCGCGCGCGTGTGGCGAACTATGAGCAACTGGACCGACGCGATCGTCGGCGAGCGGATGGCCGTCGACCGCGAGTTCAACCAACGGATCCAGCAGTCGCAGTTCTCCAACCAGCAGTGGGGGCTGATCATGACGGCCACGGAGTTCGAGATCGAAGCCGCCGACGACCCCGAGGCCGCTCGAATCGTCGCCGACACCTCGAAGCTCCCCCAGATCATGCCCGAGTTGGACAACATCTCCCAGCAGATGGGCGCGATGGCCGGCGGCGGCGACCCCAGCGGTGGCGCTTCGGACGGCGTCTTCGGCGGCATCATCGACGACATCAAGAACCTCCTCGGGAGCGGGGGCGGCGGCGGCGGGAGCGGTGTCGATCACGAGCAGTTAGCGGCGGCCGAGCAGCTCACCCAAGAGTACGCAGAGGAGCTCCAGCGTCACTTAGAGAACAAGGGCCGGTTCGAACAGGTCCGCCTCGCCTACCAAGAGTAAGACGGCTGTGGTGCCGGTCGGCGAACGCCGCCGGGGCGACGAAATCCGACTGTTACAGCCGTTCGAGCACCGCGTCCGTCACTTCACGCGTCGTCGCCTCCCCGCCCAGGTCCGGCGTCCGCGGGCCGTCCGAGAGGACGCTCTCGACGGCCGTCCGGATCTGTGCGCCCGCGTCGTCGTCGCCGAGCGACTCGACGAGCATCGCCGCCGAGAGGATGGTCGCCGAGGGGTTCGCGACCCCCTCGCCGGCGATGTCGGGCGCGGTGCCGTGGACCGGTTCGAACAGGCCGCGCTCGGCGCCGACGTTCGCCGACGGGAGCAGGCCGAGGCCGCCGACCAGTCCCGCCGCCAGATCCGAGAGCACGTCGCCCGCGAGGTTGGGGCAGACGACCACGTCGAACTGCTCGGGGTCGAGACAGACCCGCGTCGCGAACGCGTCCATGAGCACCGTGTCGGCGTCGACGCCCGCGCGCTCGGCTTCTTCGAGCACCGTGTCGCGGAACAGTCCGTCCGTCTCGCGCATCACGTTCGCCTTGTGCGCGACGGTGAAGCCGTCGTGCTCGGGTCGCTCCTGGACGTACTCGCAGGCGTACGCTCCGAGCCGCCGCGACGCCGACTCCGTGACGACACGCGTCAGCGTCGACACGTCGTCGGTGAGGCGGTCCTCGTGGCCCGCGTACACGCCCTCGGTGTTCTCCCGGAGGAAGACGAGGTCCGTCTCCGGGCGGAGCGCGTCGACGCCGGGGTACGCGCGGGCGGGGCGGATGTTCACGAACGAGCCGACGGCCTCCCGGAGCGGGAGGATCACGTCCGCGGCAGACTCGCCCGCGGCGCCGAACAGCGTGGCGTCGGCGGTCGCGGCCAGATCGTACGTCTCGGCAGGAAGCGCCTCGCCCGTCTCGTCGAGCGTCGCGTCGCCCGCCTCCGCCTCCGTGAACGCGTAGTCGCCGACGGCCTCCAGCACCTCGACCGCCGCCGGGACGACCTCCTGTCCGATGCCGTCGCCGGGGATCACTGCGATCTCTGTGGCCTCAGTCATCGGTGTACGGGAGGTCGTCGTGGACGGCCTTCGCACGGTCGAGGTTCGTCCGCATCACGGCGGTCGTGTCCCAGATCCCCTCCAACAGGGCCTCGCGCATCGCGTCGGGCACCTCGCCCTCGACGGTCGTGCCGTCGTAGCGGACGGTCTCGGCGCGCACGTCGACCTCGATACCCGCCTCCGGGTTCGCCTCGATGAAGTCCTGGAGCGCGACGGCGTCCTCGTGGTCGACCGCGAGCGTCGCGATCCCCAGCGACTTGCAGTTGTCCTGGAAGATCTCCGCGAACGACTCGCCGACGATGGCCTCGACGCCCCAGCGCATCAGCCCCTGCGGGGCGTGCTCACGGGAGGAGCCGCAGCCGAAGTTCTCGTTGACTGCGAGCACGTTCGCACCCGTGTACTCGTTGAGCGGGTGGTCGTTCAGGGACCCGTCGTCGTCGCGCCGCTGGTCGTAGAAGGCGTACTCACCCATGTCGTCGAAGGTGACCGCCTTCAGGAACCGCGCGGGGAGGATCTGGTCGGTGTCGATGTCGTCGCCCCGCACCGGGACCCCGGTGCCGGCGACTCGGCGGATGGCCGGCACCGCGGCGCCCTCTGCGTCGGGGGCGTCGTCGCCGGCTGGTCCGCTCATTCGTCCACCTCCGTCCCGATGGTGTCGGCAGTGTCGAACTCGCGCACGTCCGTCACCGCACCCTCGACCGCCGCCGCCGCGACCATCGCGGGCGACATCAGGTGGGTGCGGCCCTCGGTCGACCCCTGCCGACCGACGTAGTTGCGGTTCGACGAGGAGGCGCACACCTCGTCGCCCTCCAGCGCGTCGTCGTTCATCGCCAGACACATCGAACAGCCGGCCTCGCGCCACTGGAAGCCGGCGTCTTTGAACACCTGGTCGATGCCCTCCGCCTCCAATTTCCGCTTGACCGTGCCGGACCCGGGGACGGCGAGCGCGCGCACGTCGTCTGCGACCTCGCGGCCCTTCAGCACGCGGGCGGCCTCGCGGAAGTCCGCGACGCGACCGTTCGTACAGGTGCCGAGGAACGCCACGTCGACGCCGTGGCCCTCCATCGTCTCGCCCGGCGTGACCTCGGTGTGCGCTTGCGCCGTCTCTGCGGCGTCGGGGTCGCGCGTGTCGGCGGGGGCCGGAACCGCTTCGTCGACGCCGACGACCTGCTCGGGGTTGGTGCCCCACGTGACCTGTGGCGCGAGGTCGGCTGCGTCCACCTCGACCACGTCGTCGTACTCGGCGTCCTCGTCGGAGCGGATCGACTCCCAGTACTGTTTGCGCTCCTCGAACTCGTCGCCCGAGGGCGCGAACTCCTTCCCCTCCAGGTACTCGTAGGTGGTCTCGTCGGGGTTGATGTACCCCGCGCGGGCGCCGCCCTCGATGGACATGTTGCACACCGCGAGGCGACCCTCCATGTCGAGCGAGCGGATGGCCTCGCCGCCGTACTCGTACACGTGGCCGACGCCGCCGTCGACGCCGAGTTGCCGGATCACGTGGAGGATGACGTCCTTCGCACCGACGCCGTCGCCCAGTTCACCAGACACCTCGACGCGTCGGACGGCCTTCTTGTCCGCCGCGATGGAGCCAGTCGCGAACACGTCGCGGATCTGGCTGGTGCCGATACCCATCCCGATGGCGCCGAACGCGCCGTGGGTGGACGTGTGGCTGTCGCCGCAGACGACGGTCATCCCCGGCTGGACGAAGCCTAACTCCGGTCCGACGACGTGGGCGATGCCCTGCCGCTCGTCGTCGAGGCCGAAGAAGCGGATGCCCGCCTCCGCGGTGTTCTGTTCGAGGTGCGTGAGCATCTCCTCGGCGCGCTCGTCGGCGAGCGGGCGACTCCGCCCCTCGCTCGACGTCGGGACGATGTGGTCCGTCGTCGCGACGGTGCGCTCGGGGAACGCCACCTCCATGTCGCGCTCGCGCAGCATGCCGAACGCCTGCGGGCTGGTCACCTCGTGGACGAGGTGGAGGCCGATGAACAGTTGGTCCTGTCCGTTCGGCAGGTCGGCCACCTTGTGTCGCTCCCACACCTTGTCGTACAGCGTTCCCTCGCTCATCGTGACTCGGGCTCGTCGTCTTCGGTGGGCGTCGACTCCTCGCCCCGTTCCCACACCGCGTTCGGGTCGGCGGCGCCGTCGGGTGCCTCGTGGTCCACGTCGGCGACTGTCGCCTCCGGTGCCTGGTCCTCGGCTCGCTCAGTCATCCGCGCGTACCTCGGCCTTCTCCTGGTCGTCCTCCTCAGGTTCGGTCTCCTCGCCGCCCCACGCGAACAGCGAGCGGAGGTCTTCGCCCACGTCCTCGATGTCGTGGTTCTTCTCGGCCTGCCGCAGTTGCGTGTAGGACGGGCGTCCGGCCTGGTTCTCGGCGATCCACTCGCGAGCGAACGTGCCGTTCTGCACCTGCTCCAGCACTTCCTCCATGTTCTCGCGAGCGTGCTCGTCGACGACGACGTCGCCTTTGACGAGGCCGCCGTACTCGGCGGTGTCGGAGACGGAGTCCCACATCTCGCCGAGCCCACCCTCGTACATGAGGTCGACGATGAGCTTCAGTTCGTTCAGGCACTCGAAGTACGCCATCTCGCGGGAGTAGCCCGCCTCGACGAGCGTCTCGTACCCCTGCTTCACGAGCGAGGTGACGCCGCCGCACAGCACCGCCTGCTCGCCGAACAGGTCCGTCTCCGTCTCCTCTTGGAACGTGGTCTCGATGACGCCCGCGCGGGTGCAGCCGATGGCGTGGGCGTATGCGAGGCCCTCCTGACGTGCCTCTCCTGTGGCGTCCTGATACACCGCCAGCAGCCCGGGTGTCCCCTCGCCAGCCTCGTAGTTGCGGCGCACGAGGTGCCCCGGCGACTTCGGCGCGACCATCGTCACGTCGATGCCCTCCTTCGGGACGATCTGGTTGTAGTGGATGTTGAAGCCGTGGGCGAACTGGAGCGTGTCGCCCGCCTCAAGGCCGTCTTCGATCGCTTCGTAGACAGCCGGCTGGACGGTGTCGGGGACGAGGACGGAGACGATGTCCGCCTCGGCGGCGGCCTCGGCTGGCGTCTCCACGCGCAGGCCGTCTGCCTCGGCGGCCGCCCGCGAGGAGGAGTCCTCGCGGAGGCCGACGATCACGTCCACGCCGGAGTCGGCGAGGTTCTGCGCGTGGGCGTGGCCCTGACTGCCGTAGCCGAGCACGGCCACGGTCTTGTCGTCGATCATGGAGCGGTCCGCGTCGTCGTCGTAGTGTACCTCGGTGTCGAAGGTGGATTCGTCGGTCATAGTCGTGTGTAGCGTGGTGTCAGTCGTCGTAGTTGGTGAACTCGTCGTCTTCCGTGTCGTCCGCGGAGTGGCCCGGTTCCTCACCGGGCGTCGTCGGGGAGTCGCCGCGTTCGAGGGCCGTCTGCCCAGTCCGGGCCATCTCGATGATCCCGAACTGGTGGAACGCGTCGATCGCGTCGTCGATCTGGTTCTCGTCGCCGGTGATCTGGACGGTGATGGTGCGCGGCCCGGCGTCGAGCGTCTGCCCGTCGTACATCGAGGTGATCGCGTGGACCTTGTCCGGCTCTTGGCCCCTGACCTTCAGCAGCACGAGTTCGGCGGCGACGGCGTCGTCGCTCAACTCCCCGACCGCGATGACGGGCGTGAGCTTCGCCAGTTGCTTCTTCGCCTGGTCGATGCCTGCCTCGGTCTCCTCGACGACGAGGGTGATTCGGGAGTGCCCCTCGACGGTGGTCGGACCGACGGTCAGGCTCTCGATGTTGAACTGGCGGCGGCGGAACAGCCCCGCGGCGCGCGCCAGCACACCCGGCTCGTCCTCCACGAGCGCCGAGACTGTCGCCCGGCGCGTCGGCTCGGGCCCGTGGTCCGGCTCCTTGCGGACGCCGTGTTCGTCGCGCCGGCCGGTCGGGTGCGGGCGCTCCTCGGGTCGCGGCCCGGACAGCCCCGTCGTCGGCTTCTCCTCGTCGGCGGGGCGCGCGCGCTCTGTCAGTGGCGACTCCGCCGGGTGGGTCGTGCCACCGTCGGTGGTCGCGTCCTGAGTCTCCTCTGCGGCCTCGTTCCGCTCGGCCTCGCGGCTCATAGCTGGTCCTCCGACAGCGCGAACAGGCCGTTCGCCGCGCCGCTGGCGACCATCGGGTAGACGTTCGCCTCGGGGTCGATGTGCGCGTCGACGACGCTGGGACCGTCGTACGCGAGCGCGCCCTCGACGGCGTCCTCCACGTCGTCGTAGTCGTCGATGCGGAAGCCCTTCGCGCCGAACGCCTCGGCGAGCGTGTCGAATTCCGGCATCCAGTCGTAGTCAGACGCCATGTGGTTGCCCTCGAAGAAGGCGTCCTGCCACTGGCGGACCATCCCGATGTACTCGTTGTTCAGCACGACGACGGTGATGTCGAGGTTCTCGCGGACCGCGACGGACAGCTCTTGGATCGTCATGAGGAACGAGCCGTCGCCTTCGAAGCTGATCACCTGGCGGTCGTCGTCGGCGGCGATGCGCGCGCCGATGGCCGCGGGGAGACCGTACCCCATCGTCCCCAGCCCGTGTGAGGAGACGAACGTCCGCGGGTGTCGGTACGTCCAGTACTGGGCGGCCCACATCTGGTGTTGGCCGACGCCGGTCGTGACGTACGCGTCGTCGTCGCTCGCGGCGTCGAACGCCTCGACGACGAACTCCGGGCGGACCGGCTCGTCGGCGTCGATGGCGTAGTCCATCGGGTACTCCTCGCGCCACTCGGCACACTGGGCGCGCCACTCCTCGGGGTCGGGTGCCTCAGCGTAGCCGATTGCGGCGTCCAGTTGGTCGATGACGGTCGCGGCGTCGCCGACGACCGGGTAGTCCGCGTGGACGTTCTTGGAAATCTCCGCGGGGTCGATGTCGACGTGGACGACCTCCGCTTCCGGCGCGAACGTGTCGACGCCGCCGGTGAGGCGGTCGTCGAAGCGCGTCCCGACGGCGATGAGGCAGTCGGTGTGGGTGATCGCCATGTTGGCGTAGCCGGTGCCGTGCATGCCCGCCCACGACAGACACAGGTCGTCGTCCTCGGGGAAACTCCCGATGCCGGGCATCGTCGTCACGACCGGGATGCCGAACTCGCGGGCGAACGCCCGCGCCTCTTCGGTCGCGTCGCCTTTGATCACGCCGCCGCCGAACAGACACAGCGGGCGCTCCGCCTGCTCGATGGCGCGGGCGGCCGCCTCGACTTGCTCCTCGTCGGCCTCGGGGTCTGGCACCGAGCGCTTGGGCGGCGTCGGTTCGCCGACCGGGCGGTCGGTCTCGCCGAACGTGACGTCCTTCGGGAGGTCGACCAGCGTCGGCCCCGGGCGACCGGTGTTCGCGAGCGCGAACGCCTCGCCGACCGTCCGCCCGACGTCGTCGGAGTCGCTGGCGAAGTAGTTGTGCTTCGTGATGGGCGCGGTGACGCCGACCGTGTCGGTCTCCTGGAACGCGTCGGAGCCGACCATCGTCGACGGCACCTGCCCCGTCAGCGCGAGCATCGCGTCGGAGTCCATCGACGCGTCCGCGATGCCCGTGACGAGGTTCGTCGCGCCCGGGCCGGACGTCGCCATGCAGACGCCAGGGTCGCCGCGCACGATGCCGTACGCGTCGGCGGCGTGGACGGCGCCCTGCTCGTGGGCCATCGTGATGTGGTCGACCGTCGACGCCGACAGCGCGTCGTAGACGGGCATGATCGCCCCGCCCTGCACGCCGAAGGCGGTCTCGACGCCTGCGGCCTCCAGTGACGCGACGACGGCGTCGGCGCCGGTGCCGGGCACGCGCGTGGCCGCCTCGTGGCGCTGCGCCGCCTGCTCGTCGGTGTCGGTTCGCCCCGTCGCGTCGGTGTCGGCGTCCGCGTCGGCGGACGCCTCGGGGGTCGCTGGCTCGCTCATCGTCGTCGGCCTCGTGTGTGTGTCATTGCTTCGCAGTCGTGGATCGCTGTTCGCTGGTGGTGACGTGTCGATACGGTGGGTCGGTGGTGGGTGGTGTGGGGGCGGTCACGCCCCTACGATACCCACGACCACGGCGAGAAGGGCGACGACACGCTCCGCGAGCGCCGAGTGGGCGGCGGTCGTGTGGAGTCGCGTCGTCATCTCGCACTCGCCTACCGTCTCGGGCGGTATAACCGTGACGCGCGTGGCAACGATTGCACCGGCCCAACGACGGTCGCGGGTCGTGAGCGTCGCCCGCTCTCGGTCAGACGCGCGCCTCCCGTTCGCGCTCCTCGTCGGAGTCCTCCATCTCGGCGACGCCCTCCTGGCGAGCGAACCGCTCGACGTCGGACATCGTGACGCGCCCCTCCGCGCCGGCGTCTTTCACCCGGCGGGTGATGGTGCGGACCTGCGACTCGGTGGGGTCGAAGCCGGCGTCGGTCAGGCGTTGGCGGACCGAGTGGGTTCCGGTGTGCTTCCCCATCACCAGTTCGCGGGTGGCGCCGACCATCTCGGGGGTCATCACGCCCGGTTCGAACGTGTCGCTGTTCTCGATGACGCCCGCCGCGTGGATGCCGGACTCGTGGCTGAAGGCGTTGCGCCCGACCACGGGCTTGTTCGGCGGCACCGCGATGTCGCTGGCCTGCTCGACCATGCGCGACACCTCGGTGATGCGGGTCGTGTCGATGCCGGTGTCGGCGTCGTACAGCGACTCCGCGGCCATCACGACCTCTTCCAGCGCGGCGTTGCCGGCGCGCTCGCCGATGCCGTTGACCGACACCTGCATCTGGTGAGCGCCGGCCTCGATGCCGGCCAGCGCGTTCGCGCCGGCCAGGCCGAAGTCGTCGTGGGTGTGGACGTCGATGCGTGCGTCGGTGTGCTCGCGGACGACCTCGATGAGGTCGCCGAAGCGCCGCGGCGTCGCCACGCCGCAGGTGTCGGGGATGTTGATCCAGTCGACGCCGACCTCGTCGACGGCCTCGATGACCTCGACCAGGAACGGCTCGCCCGTCCGAGTGGCGTCCATCGGCGAGAACATCACCTCCGCGCCAGACTCCTTCGCCTGTGCGACCGCCTCGACCGCGCGCTCTTTCACCTCCTGGCGGGTCGCGTGCATCGAGTCTTCGATCTGCACGTCGCTCGTCGAGACGAACGTGTGGATCATCCCGACGCCGCTGTCTATCGCCGCCTGGATGTCGCCCTCGACCACGCGGGCGAGCCCACAGACGGTGGTGTCCGTGGACGCGGCGATGTCGCTGACGGCCTCGAACTCCGCGTCGGAGTTGACCGGGAAGCCCGCCTCGATGACGGACACGCCCAGCTCGTCGAGCGCCGTGGCTATCTCACGTTTCTCCTCGTAGGTGAACGACGTGCGCGGCGACTGCTCGCCGTCGCGCAGCGTCGTGTCGAAGATACGGACCGAATCGAACTCGTCAGTTGCACTCAGTGTGCCCTGGAAGAACTCGTTCCGCCGGACTGGTTACCGACGAGTCCTGTTGATGGGACATCATCGGACCGGATGCCCGAACTGATTGTAAAGCGTTGTGGTCAGACACCTCGCCCCACGCGTGAGAATCGCTCACGAACGTTCGGCATACACGAAAATCGCCCGACTGCAACGGGTACTGTCTCACCCGGTCTCTTGAGAGATCCTTATACACATGGTATTGACGAACGCGTGGTCGCGACGGCACGACGCCCGGTCGGACGACCGTCCGACACCGTCCGAACCCTTTTAATACGACACTCCGTTCCCCTCTCCATGAGCGATTTCGGGCTCGACCTCCGCGACGCGGAGGAGTTCATCGAGTCGGAGGGGACGGTGGGGGACGTGGTCCTGGGGGTGCTCGACGGGGAGACGGAGCCCGAGCACTGGATCCGCAACGTCGAGTACGGGAACGTCCTCGTGCTCGCCGTCGAGGGGGACCTCAACGAGTTGGCCAGCGGGTTCGCTCGCGAGGTCAACGACATGGGTGGCGAACTCACCCACTTCCGCGGCTTTCTGATCGTCTCGCCGCCGAACGTCGGCATCGACACCGAGCGCCTGAACTGAACGGGAGCGAGGCGGCGAGACACCGCTGAACCGACACGCCGAGCGGACAGTCAGGGCGCGCCGAGCGCGAGGAATCGGCACGGATCACCGCCCGTCGCGACCGGTCGGTCCGTCGCGTCCGGCGGAACGAGGACGCCCTCGTTGGGACCGAAGCGGAGTTCTCCCTCGGCGGTCTCAACTGTCAACTCGCCCGCGAGGACGAACAGGAGTTCTTGCGCGCCCGGGTAGGGGTCGGTCGGTGGCCTGACCGGCTCACCGGGCTTCGTCTCTCGGAGGTCGAACTCGTACGGGGTCGTCCCGAGCGCCTCGTCGAGCGTCCGCCGGACCCGGTCTGGGTCCGGTGACTCGCCCCAACCGTCGACGGAGAGGCGGCGGTAGGCGGCGGCGTCGGCTGTGGTGGTCGTGTGGTCGTCGCGGTCAGGTGTCCCATCCCCGGACATACCGTGCACACAGCGTGACGGAATGATAAGCGACACTGCAAGCACGTTGTCACTCCACGCGGTCGGTCTCCGTCTCGCGGAGACGGCTACTCCCCGCCTACCGCCGGCAACAGGACGAGGTGGTGGCCGTCAGGGTCGTACAACTCGACGGACCCATCCGGCGACTCGCGGACCGTCACCGAGGGGAGGTCGCCGAACGCGTGGTCGGCGAGCGCGACCGGTTCGCGAACCCGGAACGCCAGGTCGACGTGGACGCCGCCGCGGGCGTCTGCGAGCCCCAACTGCGGCTCCCACAACTCGACGTCGAACTGCCGGTCGGCGCCCGTGGGGCCGCGCATCCGGATGCGGCGCCGTTCGTCGCCGCGGTCGACCGCCGAGAAGCCGAGCGCCGACCAGCAGTCGGCGGCGAGGTCGACGTTCGCCACCTCCAACACCACCTCGAACACCCCGACCAGCCCGGTGCCGACTCCCGCCGGCGCCGTCCCCCCGACCTCCGGGGCGTGCCCGTCGTCGTCCTCCAGGTACAGCGACCGAAACGATCCGAAGTCGACCTCGGGGGCGTCGGGGAAGCGTGCACGCCACGCGGGGTACTCCCGACCGGGGACCTCGAACGCGAAGTGGGTGTGGAGACCGCCGCGCGGGACCGAGGTGGGTCGACGCAACACCACCTCCGTCCCGCCGACGTCGAAGGCGGCCTCCGTCGAACACCGGCGTGTCGGCACCAGCCCGAACGTGTCCGCGTACCAGGCGGTCGCGCGGCCCAAGTCCGTCACTTCCAGCGCGAGCGACACGAGCGCCGGGCGAGCGTCGCCCGACGCGGGTTCCGACGCCGAACCGTCGGCGTCCTCGGTCGTGACCGACTCGGCGTCCGTCCGGGTGTCCGCGGGCATCACGTGTGCCGATCCGCCGGCACCCCACTTAAGCCCGCGGCGCCCCACTCACGACTCGATGCCGATGAAAAGTTCCGGCGACGCCGACCTCGCCGTGGTCGACGAGTTCGACGGCGGGGTGGGGTGGATCGCCTACCCCGACGAAACGATGGAACGCGCCAGCCACGCCGTGTCGGTCGACGGCGACGTCTGGGTGCTCGACCCGGTCGACGCCCCCGAGGTCGACGACCTGCTCGCCGACCTCGACGGTGAAGTCGCCGGCGTCGTCGTCTGTCTCGACCGCCACAAGCGCGACGCCGCCGCGATCGCGACCCGCCACGACGTCCCCGTGTACGTCCCCGACTGGATGACGGGCGTCGCCACCAAACTCGACGCGCCCGTCGAGCGGTTCGGTCGCGAACTCGGCGGCCTGCGGGCGATCACCGTCCGCGACTCGTCGCTCCCGCCGTGGCAGGAGGTCGCCCTCTACGACGAGGACGGCGGGACGCTGTACGTCCCCGAGGCTGTGGGCACCTGCTCGTACATGCGCACGGGCGACGAGACGCTCGGCGTCCACCCGATGCTCCGCCTGACGCCGCCCCGACGCGAACTCGGTGGCCTCGACCCCGAGCGCGTGCTGGTCGGCCACGGAGCCGGCGTGTTGACCGACGGTGGACGCGCGCTCGCCGAGGCGCTCGACACCGCCCGCGGCAACGCACCCGGGTTGTACGTCGACAGCCTCCGGTCGTTCCTCGGGTGAGTCCGTACCCGTGACTCCGGACGAGGGGTCGGACCCCGACGTGGCTGCCGGCGACGACGCCGACGACGTGACTGAGCAGGGCCCGTTACACGACGAGGCTGCTGGAGACGACGAGTGGGACGACCCACCCGGCGTCGCGGACGCGCCCCAGGACGACCCGGCGACGGTCCACGTCTCCGCGGACCTGCTCTCGCTGTTGTTGGAGCGAGCCACCGACGCCGACCCCGGCGCAGAGAACGTCGTCCTCGACGCGACCGCCGCCGGCGACCTCGTCGACCCACCCGCGACGCTCGACCCCACGACGCCGGTGTTGACCCACTTCTACTTCCCGGGCGCCGCCGGATCGGTGTCGAAGGTGTTCGGCATGGACCTGGGCCGACCAGCGGGTCGCGCTCGCTTCCTGTCGCACCCCGACGGCGACCGGCGTCTCACCGAAGAAGACGACCTCGCGGCGACGGTGCTGGTCGCGGTCCCCCCGTACGACACCGACCACGTCGTCGCGTACGACCGCCGCGGTCGTCGTCGGGAACTCGTCGTCGTCGACGCCGCACCGCCCGAGGAGCGGGTGGACGACGGCGTCGTCTGAGCGAACCGCGCGACCGGCCGCGCTACTGCAGGTAGCCCAGATCCCGGAGTTGGTCTGCGATTTCCTCGAACTCTGCTTCCGACAGCGACCCCTGTTTCTGATGTTGGATCACGATGCTCCGAAGGAGGAACCGGACCAGATCCGAGGTCGACGAGAAGCTCGTCCCCTCGATGGTCTCCTCGACGCGCTCGGCGAGGTCTTTCGGGATGGAGACGGTGGTGTAGTCAGTCACGTGTCGAGCGATGGCCGCGCGACCGATAAACGCGACGGAGCCCTCGACCGCCGTCCCCGTCGGCGACGCGGCGTCCTCGTGCCCCGCCGCTTTAGTCCCCGGAGGAACAACACGGGATCGATGGCAGCCAGACCGCCGCAGGGGGACAGCGGGGAGCCCGAGTCGATCGAGTTCGGCATCGCGGCGCTCGACGCCCGACTCGACCGTGCGGGCGTCCGGTTCCCAGCGACGACCGAGGAGCTGATCGAGGCGATGGACGACACCGACGTGCCCTACGACGCCGCCGGCAACACGCTCGACGTGGCGGCGACGCTCCGCGAGCTCCCAGCCGAACGCTTCGAGTCCGAGCGGGCGCTGCTCAACAGGCTCCACCCGGTGTTCGAGGAGCGACGACGCAGTGGCGCCGGCTCACTGCTCGGGCGGGTCCGCACGCTGCTCCCCTTCTGACTCGCCGCCCGCCTGCGCCTCCAACCGCTCGACCCGGTCGAGCGTCTCGGAGTGGAGCGTCACGAGCAGATCCGACAGCACGCCGAAGATGAGCAGTTGGACCCCGAGGATGATCCCGACCCCCGCGACGATGGCGAGGACGTTGTGCGAGATCTTCAGGACGAACCACTCGTAGGCGACGTACGCGGCGACCGCCGCGCCCGCGAGCCCGGAGATGGCGCCGGCGCTCCCGAAGTAAAACAGCGGGTTCGACGTCTTCGCCTGCCGGTAGATGGCCATCAGGATGATGCCGCCGTCTTTCACCGGGTGGAGGTTCGTGTTCGACCCGTCCGGGCGCGGCAGGTACGTGATCGGGACGACCGTCGTGCGGACGTCGTGGCGGGCGCACTCGACGGCCATCTCCGTCTCGATGCCGAAGCCGTCGGCGGTCAGTCGGAGGCGTTCGAACGACTCCCGCGTGAACGCACGGTACCCCGAGAGGATGTCCGCGTAGTCCTCGCGGTGGATGAGCGCGAACAGGCTGTTGAAGATCGTGTTGCCGACGGAGTTCAGCCCCGTCATCGCGTCCTCGTGCATGTCGGCGAAGCGGTCACCGATGACGTGTTCGGCGGTGCCGTCGCGAAGCGGCTGGAGCATCGCCTCGGCGTCGGCCGCCTCGTACGTCCCGTCGGCGTCGGCCATCAGCACGTACGTAGCGTCGACGTGGCGGGCGACGGCTTCGCGGACCGCCTGGCCCTTGCCGGAGCCAGACTGGATCTCGACGCGCGCGCCCGCCTCGCGGGCGAGGTCGCGCGTGTCGTCCGTCGAGCCGCCGTCGATCACGAGGACGTTCTCGAAGCCGTGGCGACGGAAGTCGGTGACGACGTCCGCGACGGTCGCGGCCTCGTCGTAGGTGGGGAGGAGCACACAGACGTCGCCGGTCATGTGGACGCGTCTCTCGGGTGGCGAGTTAACCGCTTCGGGAGCGGTCGATCCGCCGACCAGTCGGCCGGCGCTTGTCGCCCGCCAGTTGTCGCCCGCAACTAGTCGCCTGCAACCAGACGCTCTCGCGGCTGCGAGCAACCCGCCGACCGGGCGACCGCCGTCGTTTTGTAGGGTGTCGGCAAACGGGCGGTCATGCGACTGCGCCGCCTCGCCGCCTGGCTGTCGGGCCTCGTCGCCCTCACCGGGCTGCCGTACCTGCTGTACGGCCTCGGCTACGTCCTGCTGTCTCCAGAGGGTTCGCCCGCCGACAAAGACCCCGACGCCGAACCGACCGTGAGCGTCGTGCTGCCGACGTACAACGAAGAGCAGATCGTCGAGTCGAAACTGGAGGGGCTCCTCGCGTGGGACTACCCTGTCGAGAAACTGGAGGTCGTCGTCGTCGACTCCAGCGACGACGCGACTCCCGACATCGTTCGGGAGTTCTTCGACCGTCCCGACACGCCCGAATTGGTGTTCGTCGAGGAGACCGAACGCCGCGGCCTCGCGGTCGCGCTCAACGAGGCGTACGCCGCCGCGACGAACGAGGTTGTCGTCAAGACCGACTGCGACTCGAAGGTGGCCACCGACGCGCTGCACGAGGCGGTCGCGAACCTCGCCGACCCGACCGTCGCGGCAGTGACGGGGCGCAACGCGGAGGTGCTCGGCGGGAGTGAGGTCGAGCGGGGGTACCGCGACGTGCAGGCGCGGATCCAGACGCTGGAGTCGCACGTCGACTCGACGTTCATCTTCCACGGCCCGTTCTCCGCGTTCGAGCGCGACGCCATCGTCCCCATCGACGAGGACTCCATCGCCGACGACACGGAACTCGCCCTCAAGATCCGCAAGAACGGTGGCCGCGTCCTGTTCGACCCGGCGATCCGGTACAAGGAGGCGAGCCACTCGGCGTTCCGCAAGCGCCGGACGCAGAAGGACCGGCGCGCGATGGGACTGCTCCGCCTGCTGTGGCGCCAGCGCGACATGCTCGGCCGCTACGGCGGCTACGGGACGGTCGTCCTCCCGTTCAACTGGTGGTTCATGGGCGTCTCGCCGACGCTCGTGATGGCGGGCGTCGCACTCGCCTCCATCGGTGCGGTCGCCGTCGCCGGCCCCCTCGGTCTCGCCGTGCCGGCGGCGCTGGGCGCGTTCGTCGCGGTCGGTGCGCGCGACGCGCTCGGCCCGCTCCAACCGGCGTACGCGCTGTTCGACACGCAGGTGTCGCTGTTTCGCGCGGCGGTGAAGCTGCTGCGCGGAGAGGGTGACGGCACGTGGGACGTGGACGCAGAACTGCGCGAGGCGTTCGAAGCAGAATAGCCCGCCACGAATTGGAACAACTCGTTTTCGAGCTCGCTCCCTGTCCAGAAAATTGCCCGCAAATGGACATCTCTTGCCCGCTGGTATCCGAAACGCATAGGCATACCCTTCACATTGGGCGTGGTAAGTGACCTCTCATGACGTTTACTGACTGGGTGGAAGAAACCCGCCGACAGATCCGACAGGACGGCTGGCAAGGCGTACAGGACTCGGCGTACAAGTTCTACGTCGGCACCTTCCGTCGTCTCGGCGGCGTGTGGAACTTCGGGACGCCAATCTATGAGGAGGACTGGGACATGCTGGTCGTCCTCGACGCCTGCCGGTGGGATCTGATGGCCGAAGTGGCCGAAGAGTACGACTTCGTCGACGACGAATGGACGTACTCTGTAGCGTCAAGTTCCGCGGAGTGGATGGAGAAGAACTTCCGCCAGACGTACGCCACCGAGATGGCTCGAACCGCCCACGTCACCTCAAACCCCTACTCGGAGCAGAAACTCGACCCACAGACGTTTGCGTATCTCGAAGAGGTCTGGAAGCACACGTTCGACCGCGACGTCCGGACCATCCCTGCCCGTGCGGTCACCGACGCAGCGATACGAGCGGGGCGCGAGCAAGACCACGAGCGGCTTCTCGTCCACTACATGCAGCCTCACCACCCCTTCGTCCGCAAACCGCTGGACAAAGGAATCCCCCGCGACGAGTTCTCGTCGACACCGTGGGACAACGTCTGGCACAAACTCCGGCGCGGGCAACTGGAGTACGAAGAAGTGTGGGACGGCTACCTGGACAATCTTCGGTACGTCCTCGACGACGTGGCGCTCCTCTTGGAGAACGTGGACGCAGAACGGGTGCTCATCACGGCCGACCACGGGAACCTGCTGGGCGAGTACGGACTGTACGCCCACCCGGACTACGTGCCGCTGAAGCCACTCAAGCGTGTGCCGAAGTGCGTCACGTCGGCGACGGACGAGGAGACTCACACCCCGGACACGGACGCCGAGACGGCCACCGACACGGACGAAGTATCGCGCGAAGAACAACTCGAACACCTCGGATACAAATAACACATGACTCTGGTCATCCTCGCCATCGACGCGCTCGACACGAAGCTCGTAGAACACTACGACATCGACGAGTACCGCCTCGACGCTCACACCCAGATGGAAACCGTCGCCCACCAGTTCGAACACCCGTTCACACCCGAAGCGTGGGCGACCGTCGCGACCGGCCTTCATCCGACGGAGCACGGCGTCACCGAGGACGGAACCAGTTCGTGGAACAACCCACTCATCGACTTCGCCTCGAAGTTCGTCGGCCACCTCGACGTCCACACCCGGGCGTGGCTCGGCAACAAGATCACGGCGCTTACCGGTGAGGAGTACACCGTCGGCGTCACTGACGCGCCGACGATATTCGACCCGGAGTACGCCGTCGTCCACAACTGGCCCGGCGTCGCCAACGGCGCAGAACTGCGCAAGACCTGGCAGATTACCGACGGTGACCCTCCCAAAGAGTACTTCGAGCGGGAGCTGAAGGGAATGGCCGTCCAACAGTTTGCGTGGGCACGTGAGATGGCACAGCACCCGATCGCACTCGCTGGCGTCCACGTCCACACGGTGGACATGGCCTCACACGCCTACGGTGAACAGGAGGACGAACTCGAACGGCTCTACCGCTGGACCGCAGAGCAAGTGCGCCACGTCCGCGAGGGACTCGGTGAAGACGACGAACTCCTCATTCTGAGTGACCACGGCAGCTACACCTCCTTCCTCGACCCGGGAGAAGTCCCCGGGAAACACGCCTTCCGCGCGTTCGCGTCGACCACCCATCCTGACGGGCCACCGAAGTCCGTCTTCGACGTCAAGGAGTGGGTCGAAGAGCGCATCGACGTTGGCGAGTACCAGGAGTCGAATCTCGACCTCCCGAAAGAACAGCTTCGGGATCTGGGGTATATCGACTGACTGACTACGTCACACGAGCGAGCGCGCCTTCAGATACGCCCGTTCGAGCGCGTGCGTCTCGTCGATTGGGAGGGTGCGCCGTCGGACGTAGTTCTGGACGCCGTCGGCGAGCAGTCGAACACGTTCACCCGCCGGGAGGTCGATGGCGTCGCCCAGCCCGACCGCACGAATTTGGTCGCGAATTCCTTGATCCGAGACCTTCACTAAGTTCGGAGCGTTGTGGTAGTGGAGCACCCGCACGTCGGGTGGGCAGCGAAGACGGAGGTGAATGGGGTAGTTGTACCGATTGTCGACCGTCTCCGTAGCGTACCGCTCCGAGAGGAGACCGAGCGCCACCTGGTCGGCGTGCCGGTCGTAGGGTATCTCGCCGTGGAGGGCCTCCGTCACCTCAAGCCACTCGGTGCCGAAGTCATCGACTCGCGTGAGCACGAAGCCCGCGTTCCAGTACGGGAGCATCTCCCGTCCGTCGAACGTACTCTCGACGCGACGCTCTGGGAATAGTAGGTCGTATCGCTCGTACAGTGCACGCCAGCGGTCGTGGGAGCGCTCTCGCCCCCAGAACTGGTTTCCGACATCGACAGGTTTCAAGTACAGATCGGCGTCCTCGTCGCGGTGGGCCTCGATTTCGTCGAGCACCAGTACGTCAGTGTCGAGCATCAGGAGGTACGCCGCGTCGGCGACGCGTTCCGCGGCTTTGAGCGCCGCGATCTTCGTCGAAATCGGGTACTCGGGAATCGGGATGGATCCTTCGAGGATGGTGGCGTTGGCGGCGAGTTCCTCGCGCACCGTCTCGTTCATGTCGTCGAGTTCCTCGGCCGGCACGTAGACGTAGACAGGTGCCTCCGCGTGGTGACGGCGGATCGAGCGGATGAGGTGGCGGGACTGGGTCCCGACCTGTCCGCTCCCGGAGGCGAAGACGAAGGCGAGGTCGTCCATAAACGCCCGGAAGAGAGACGTGTGGATAACTGTTTTGCGTGTACGCCCAGCCACGGACGGCGTTGCGTGTGCGTCCAGCCAGCGATGGCGTTGCGTCTGCGTTTAAGCAAACGGTTTTATCTCGCGGAGCTGACCCCGATCCATGGGTCCAGTCTCCTCACGCTCTCTGGGATTCGGGACAGCCGGCTTCGAGAGTCGGAGCGTCGCGGTGCAGTCAGTGCGGGAGGCGCTCGACGTGGGGTACCGGCACCTCGATACCGCCCAGCAGTACAGCCACACCGCTGCGATCGGGGAAGCCATTGCCGAGAGCGACGTGCCACGCGAGGAGATATTCATCGCCACGAAACTTCACTCCAAGAACCTCACCCACGACGCAGTGCTGACCGAGACGCGATCGATCCTCGATCGCCTGGGTTTGGACACGATAGACCTCCTCTACGTCCACTGGCCGGCGCACACGTACGACCCCGAGGAGACGTTCGGAGCCATGGGCGAACTTGTCGAATCGGGGGCGGTACGACACGTCGGTGGCTGTAACTTCACGGCCGACCTGCTGCGGGAGGCAGTATCGGTCTCGCCCGTACCGCTGTGTGCGAATCAGATCGAGATGCACCCTTTCTTGCCGCAGGACGACCTGCTGGAGACATGTCGCGCTGAAGGGGTCGACGTCGTCGCTCACACACCGCTGGCCGGTGGAGCGGTGTTCGGCTCAGACGTGTTGCGTGACATCGCGACTGAGCGCGACGCGACGGTTGCTCAGGTCGTGCTCGCGTGGCTGCTGGCCCGTGGCGCCTACCCAATACCGAAGGCGACCGGTGACCACATCGGGGAGAACTACGCCGCGACAGCGCTAGCACTGACGCCGGAGGAACGTGCCCGCATCGACGCCATCGAGACGGAACGTCGCGTCGTCGACTACGAGTTTGCGCCATGGAACCGATAGTCCCTATCAAAGCCTTTTTGCGCGATTACGCAGAGCGCAAACCATGAAAGGAGTTGTTCTGGCGGGCGGGCGTGGGACCCGGCTACGGCCGATGACGAAGATCATGAACAAGCACGTCCTCCCGGTCTACGACGAGCCGATGATATTCTACCCCGTTCGGACCCTCTTGGAGAATGGCATCTCGGAGATACTCGTCATCAGCGCCCCGGAGTACATCGGCGGGTACATCCAACTCCTCGAAGAGGAGTTCGAGGACGCCGAGTTCAGCTACAAGGTGCAGGATGAGCCCGCAGGCATCGCGCACGCCATCCAACTCGCGAAGCGGTTCGTCGACGACACGTTCGCGGTTGTGCTCGGTGATAACATCGTGATGGACGACATCAGCGAGAGCATCACGGAGTTCGATGAAAGCGACGAGGAGTGTATGATCTTCCTGAAGGAAGTCTCCGACCCATCCCGCTACGGCGTCGCAGAGGTCGAAGACGACCGCGTCATAGAACTGAAAGAGAAGCCCGACTCCCCGGAGACCAACACCGCAGTCATCGGACTCTACCTCTACACGTCGGACGTGTTCGATCGAATCCCGGAGCTCACGAAGTCGGACCGCGGCGAGTTGGAGGTTACTGACCTCAACCGGACGTACATCGAGGACGACTCGCTCGGCTACAGCGAGTTGGACGGGCAGTGGTTCGACGTGGGCACCCCCGACGGACTCCTAAAAGCGAGCAACTTCGTCGCAGAGAGTCGGGACGCCTGACGGTACGCTGAAATAGGTGGGGCCGCTCCGGTCGGTATGGACGTTCTCGTGACCGGCGCGGCAGGGTTCATCGGTTCGAACTTCGTTCACTATCTCCTCCGCGAGTATGAGGATATCGGCGTCGTCTCTCTTGATGCACTCACGTACGCGGGGTCGAAGGAGAACCTCAACGGCGTGCTCGACGACCCGCGACACGAGTTCGTCGAGGGCGACATCCGGAATCGGGAACTCGTGACCGACCTCGTCTCTGACGTGGACGCCGTCGTCAACTTCGCGGCGGAGTCCCACGTCGACCGTTCTATCGAAGGTGCCGAGCCGTTCGTCACAACGAACGTCGGTGGGACGCAGACGCTTCTCGATGCTGCACGAGACGCCGACGTCGACCGCTTCCTCCAGATATCGACCGACGAAGTGTACGGGCAGATACTCGACGGGACCTTCTCGGAAGCGGACGCTCTCAACCCGCGGAACCCCTACGCTGCAACGAAGGCCAGCGCGGATCTGTTGGCCATGAGCTACGAGACGACATACGGACTTCCGGTGGTCGTGACACGGACGTGTAACAACTTCGGGCCGCGACAGCACTCGGAGAAGCTGATTCCGAAGTTCATCCAGCGCGCGGCCGCCGGGGACGACCTCCCGGTGTACGGCGACGGGTCGAACGTGCGCGAGTGGATATACGTTGAGGACAACTGCCGGGCACTCGACGTTGTACTCCACGAGGGCGAGGTCGGAGAAGTGTACAATGTCGGCACCGCGGAAGAGCGGACGAATCTCGACGTCACGGAGGCTATCATCGACGCAGTCGATGGGTCCGAAGAACAGATCTCATTCGTGGAGGACCGCCCCGGCCACGACCAGCGTTACGCCCTCGACACGGCCAAAATTAAGGGTCTCGGGTGGGAGCCAACGTGGACCTTCGAGGAGGGGCTGGCCCGAACCGTCGACTACTACACCGAGTAGTTACAGGTCGCGGTAGTACTCGACGTACTGCTCGGCGATTCGCTCCCACGTCATCGTTCCCGAGAGTTCGTAGGCTGCCTGCTTCTTTTCGGCCAGTACCTCAGGGTGGTCGACGAGGTACTCGAGCGTCTCCGCCATCTCTTTGCCGTTGCTCACGACGTCCACGCCGTGATTTTGCCGCGCATCCGAGAGTGTCGCGAACCCACACGTGTCGGTGATGAGAATGCTACAACCCGCTCCCGCCGACTCGATGGCCGTCGTCGGGTGGTTGTCGTGTTCCGAGGGGATGAGCACCACGTCTGCATCGCGGTAATGCTGTTCGATGTCGTGGCTGTAGCCGTGCATTCGGTGTTCCCACGCCGAGAGCTTCTGGGCGTACGCCTCGTCTTTCACTGGGCCGACGATGTCGACGACGTAGCGCTCGTCGTTCGGATCGAGATGCTGGAGCACGCGGTGTTGGCCTTTTATTGGACCGATGAGTGCCGGGATGAGAACCCGAACCGGGTCCGAGACGGGGCCCGGTTCGAACCGGTCGGCCTCGCTTACGCCGAGAGGGATGACACCGTCGGCGGAGCACCGAGCGTACGTCTTGAGTTGGTCCGCGACCATCGGGCTGGCTGCGACGATGGTGTCCGTCCGGTGGTAGCCGATGGCTTTCAGCAGAGAGTAGATGTTCGCGCCGACGAACTCTCGCGGGTTGATGATGTGTGGTGCCCACAGGAGCATCTGGATGTCCCCCGCGAAGCCGAGGCAACTCTGGATATCCGCCCCGTCGATGAGGCCGGGGATAGAGTGGAAGATGTCGTGGTCGTTTCGCTCGACAGTCCGGGCGACCCGACGCTTCGTGCGAACGAAGTTGGGAACCGAATCGACGGACCCGGAAACGTGGACTGTCTCGACCTGGTCGTGGGTGTCGTCACCGGTCGTGTAGAGCGTCACGTCGCACCCCACAGCGTCGAGCGCACGGACGAGTTTTCGGGTGACTGCGGAGGGACCGAGTTCCTCCGTGTTCAGTGGCCCGTACACCGCGATGTCCTTGTCCATGTGCGTCCAGAGCGCGCCGCTCGTTTAAATCCCAGCGACACGCGCGACGGGCTACTTGTAACCGAGCGCTTCGAGTTGGTCGTCGAGGTCGGTCTCTGTCGGTTCGCGTTCCTCCGGTTGGTGGTCACCTTCGTCGGTCCCCGAGGTGACGATCCACGGCACACGCTTCAGCGCGGGGATCGGGACGTACTGGGGATGGGCGTAGAGGCCGAACTCACCGAGCAGGTTCCCGTGGTCCGCCGTGATGATGACCCGATCCGCATCCACGTTCTGCAGTAGCGTTCCCACGTGGTCGAGGACGTACCGGAGGTTCTCCCGGTAGCCTTCCCACGCGCGCTCCCGGCTGATGTCGCCCTTCCGGAGTCGGTCCCAGACCGTGTCCCAGGGCGTGTGGTCGTAGCCGAGCGCCATCCCGCCGCCGTCGTCGCTGAACTGCTCCGGGACGAAGGGGTAGTGTGGCTGCATGTAGTGGACGACGAGTCGCCCCGGGCGGTGTTCGCGATGAGCCGTAATCGCCCGGTCGGTGACGCGGTCGGCGAGGACCGTTCCAGCATCGCTGTCGAAGGCGTCGCGCCAAACCTCGTCCAGCAGGTGGAAGTCGTCGGCATCGATGTGCATGTCCGTGTAGGGGTTGGCGGAGACGAGCCCCGTATCGGCCTTCTGCTCGGCGTACTCGTCGCCGAAGTTCTTCAGGTGCCATTCGCCGGAACTGCTGGCACAGGAGTACCCGATCTGTCTGGAGGTGAACGAGTACTCGTCAGCAACCTCCGCCATCAGGTCCGCGCGGCAGGCGTCGAGGACGACCACCATGTCCCAGTCGTAGTCGTATATCCGCCGGCCGTAGTTAAGCCGACGGCCGGTCTGACGGAGCAGGCCCTGGTAGAACTCCCGCGCCGCTCTCTGCCCGCCCTCCGCCACCCCGTCCTCGCGAACGTGTGAGACTGCGTCGCGACTCCACTCCCGAAACGTCATCTGTCTCAGCCTACAGCCAACCCAGACGTGAATGTTTCCATGCGGTGCTCGAGTCGGGTGTCGGGGGGCTCCGAAAGACGCAAATAACGGAGAGTCTCATGATAGCGTGGATGAGCCAGCCGAACGTTCTCTTACTCGTCCTCGACTCCGTCCGCGCACGAAACGTCTCGCTGTACGGGTACGAGCGCGAAACGACTCCGTTTTTGGACGAGTTTGCTGAAGAGGCGACGGTGTACCGGCAGGCTCGGGCACCGGGGCGCTGGAGCCTACCGAGCCACGCGAGCCTCTTCACGGGGCTCCACGTCGCCGAACACGGGCTCTACGACGAGGGACTCACGCTCACCCCCGACAACACGGTGTTCGAAGAACTCGCCGCCTCCGGCTACGACACTGGAGTGTTCTCCTACAACGGCTACATCAACGGGGCCACGCCCTCCGGACTCGACCGCTTCGAGACGGTCGAAGGGTACCGCGACCCGCCGTTCCCGAACGCGGCCGACCCACAGGGAATCCGCGGCCAACACCGAGAGTTCCTCGCCCGCTCGCTCCGACACGACCAGCCCGTCCGTTCGCTGTTGAACGGTGCGTTGATGAAGTTGGGTTGGGACCACCCAAAACTGCTCCCCGACCGGCTTCTCCGAAACACCTCCGCCGGGAAGACTCCAGACGACGTGTACGTCGACCTCTTTCTCGACTGGCAGGCAGAGCGTGACGGCCCGTGGGCGGCGTGCCTGAACTTCATGTGCACGCACAACGCCTACGACCCCCCGCCGCAACACGACCGCTGGGGCGACCAAGCAGCCCGCGACATCCAGTCCAGCCTCGAGTACGGCAACTGGGAGTTCCTCGGCGAACAGGAGCCGATCGAGAAACTTGCGCGTCTGGAGGGGCTCTACGACGGGACCATCCGGGAGGCCGATAGCTACGTTGAGCGCATCGTCTCGTCGCTCCGCGAACGCGGGGTGCTGGAGGACACGCTTGTCGTCGTCACGGGCGACCACGGCGAGGGATTCGGCGAAGCAGACGAGATACGCCCGAACCTCCCCACGGTCCAGCACGTCGTTGGCTCGAACGAGAGCCTCCTGCACGTGCCGCTCGTCGTGAAGTTCCCCGGACAGACCGAGCAGACGGAAGTCGAGCGAGTCGCGTCGCTCACCGAGTTCGCGAACGTCGCGCGCGCAACCATCGAGGGCGACGTCGACCAAGACGCGTTCGCCCGAGACGACGGAGTGGCACTCGCATCCACACACGGCCTGAACGAGGTGAACTGGGAGCGCATGCGCGAGTTCTGCGACGGCGACGTGTCCCGGTTTGAGGACGCAACCTACGTCCTCTACGAGAACACCGACGACGGGACGGTGCGGAAGATGGTCAACTGGAAGGATCGTCACACTACGCTCGAAATTGAGGACGCTCACACTATCCGGGAGACGGACGCGGACAACCGCGAGCGAGTCGCCGAGGTCTTCGACGACCTCTCAGACGCCGGCGTCGTCGTCCGTGCCGAGGGGGGGGTTGATGAGGGGACGGAGGCCCGTTTAGAGGCGCTGGGCTATCGCTGAGCGGTCGGGACCGACACACTCAAACGACACGTGGTTCACTCTGGACCTAAGTACCATGGAGCTTCTCGTGGTTGGGTTGGACGGGCTCTCCTACAATATGCTCGACCGATTCGACATCGATCCCGAGTACATCGGTCGCGTCACGGAGGAGGGCGTGTCTGGAGATCTGATGAGCGTCGACACCCCGACGACGCTCCCCGCGTGGACGTCCTTCCAAACGGGAACGGATCCCGGCACGCACGGGCTCACGAACATGATTCAGCAATCTGCAGACTACGACGTCAGCCCGTTCGAGACGAACGAAACCGAGGCGGCGGTGTACGACTACCTCGACGACGCGATGCTCATCAACCTGCCCGCGTCCATCGGGCGGGAGCCAAGCGCCGACAACACGCACCTCGTAAGCGCGATGCTCGCCAAGGATAAGGCGGACGCCGTTCCCCCACATCTCCGCGAACTCGACAGCTACGTCGACTACATCCTCGACCACGACAAGAGCCTGAAAAAACGGCCGAGCGTCTACTTCGATCACGTCTGTGAAATAACGCGGCGGCGGCGCGACTTCGCCCGCGAAGCCTTCGACGAGTACGACCCCCGGTTCGGCTTCGTGCTGTTCTCGACCCCCGACTGGGCGGGCCACCTCCTCTCGAACTTCTCCGACGACGCCGAGCGCGCGACGTACTACCGTCAGTTGCTCACGGTGGTCGACGAGTGTACGGCGGACCTCGCGGACCTCGCGGACAACGTCCTCTTGATGAGCGACCACGGCTTCGAGAAGAAGACCCGAAACATCCACGTCAACGACTGGTTGGCCGACCGCGGCTACCTGCACGTCGAAGAGGAGCAAGTCACCCCACAACACCTGGCGGTCGCCGCAGCCAAGGCCGTTGGCAAGCGCTCCGATTGGGTGTACGAGCGGATCCGCCGGGTGTACAACTATATCATCGGCACCAGCGTCGGACAGAGCCTCCAGGAGGCCGCCGAGTCGGAGGTGGACTACCCGAAGTCCCAAGCGTGGGAGCTACGCTACGGCTGTCTGTTCATCAACGACGACCGCTTCGACCACCCGAACGTCGACGACCCAGACGCGCTGAAACGAGAACTCAAGGCGGAACTGGCGACGATAACCGGCCCAGACGGTGAGCCGGCGTTCCGTGACGTGCTGTTCGCCGAGGAGGCGTACGCCGACCCCGGCGAGTGGGCTCCCGACGTCATCGCCCGCCCCGCCCCCGGCGCGTATCCGACGATGCTCGACTCACCGACCGACGAGCCGGTGAGCAAGACCAACAACTACAACCACCGCTACCGCGGCCTCGTCGCCGCGGAGGGACCGGCGTTCCGCTCCGAGACCACCGTCGAAGGGCTCTCCATCGTCGACATCCTCCCGACACTGCTACACGTGCTGGGCGAGCCAGTGTCTCCGACGTTCGACGGACACGTCGCGCACGACCTCCTCGCCGACGAGCGCGACGTGGAGACGATGCCTACGGCGGACGTCCCGCGCCCGCGGCTCCGCACAGCCGACGAAACGTCCCAGAGCGAGCGCGACGAGGCTGTCGAGGAGCGACTCGCTGACCTGGGGTACATCGAGTGACCGTCGACGAGGATGTCTGAAAGCACCGCGGATCTGAGCATGAGCCGGGAGGCGCTCATCGCCATTATCGCGAAGTTCGCACTCGCGGCGACGGGCTTCCTGGGCGTCGTCATCTTCTCCCGTGTGCTCGGCGTCAACGGCGTCGGGCGCTACTACGCACTGCTCGCGGCGGCGAACCTCGTCGCACAGATTTCCAGCGGGGTGAACGGCGCGATCAAAAAGCGCGTGAGCGAGGTGGAGACGCCCGTCCGCGAGTATGTCGGGCTGGGCGTGGTGTTCAACACTGGGTTCGTCGCGGTGTTGGCCGTACTCTTGCTCTTCACCTACCCCATTCTCCAGTCGTACATCGGTCCCTTCGCCTTCGGCATCGGCTTCATCGGTGTGGTCGCCAGCCTGAGTTACTTCGCGCTCGTCAACCGGGTGTACGCGGGCATCGGGAACACTGGGGCGTCGTTCTGGACAGACACGCTCCGGAGTCTGCTCACCCTCGCTGCACAGGTGACACTGTTGTGGCTGGGATGGCACGTGCTCGGTCTCCTTATCGGATTCGTCGCCGCGACGGCAGCGACGGCCGTCGTCGTCTATCTCCTCTTGCGCCTCCGGCCGGAACTTCCCTCGCGGGAGACGGTGTCGCGCACCTACGAGTTCGCACGCTGGAACGTTCCGAACGGCCTCCTGCAGAACATGTACTCGCGGCTGGACGTGCTGTTGCTCTACGCTATCGTTGGGAGCTCTGCCGTGGGGCTGTATGAACCGGCACTTCGGTTGACGATTCCGGCGACGTTTATCTCCGCGAGTATCGGCGACTCGCTGGTGGTGAAGGCCAGCGGCCTCCACTCGATCGATCGGGACGTGGTCGACGACCTGAAGAATGCTGTCTCCTACACGTGTCTCCTCTCGATTCCGATCTTCTTCGGAGTGGTGGCGATGCCCGCAGAGTTGATGACAGTCGTCTACGGTCCCGACTTCGCCGCGGGCGCGTTGGCGCTCGTCGGGCTGGCGGCGTTCCAACTGTTCAACACCCTCCGGCTGCCGTTCGCGATGGTCATAAACGGGATCGACCGGCCCGACCTTGAGTTCCGGGTGAAGTTGCTCGTCCTCGTCATCCACGCACCGCTGGCAGTCGGATTGGGCCTGGAATACGGCCTCCTCGGCGTCATCGCCGCGACAGTCACGACCGAAGTCATCCGGGTCTTTCTCTACCTCTACGCGGCGCGCAGGCTGTTCGACGAACTCGTCCTCACGTGGCAACTGGGCAAACAGCTGCTGAGCGGGCTGGTGATGTTCGCTGCCGTCGCGTGGCTCGTGGACACCGTCGGAGTTACGGGGTGGTTCAGCTTGGTCGGCGTTGTTGGCGTCGGTGCCGTCGTTTACTTCGCGACGCTCGGAGGGATCAGTTCGCACTTCCGGTCGACCCTGGGACACGCAGTCACGAACGCAGTGCCTGAAGAGAGACAGTTCTGGTGAGTGCTACCTGAGCTTCTCGGCGAGTATCGCTGGAAGGCGAGGGGCAACCAGCCGCGGGTGGCGTCGCAGCAGCATTGCGAGCCACCGGAGGTTGTCTAGGAGGCTGTAGTGGTCCTCGTCGTTGTCTCGGTGTTCGAACTCGTGGTCGATGCCAACGACGGTGTAGCCCGCCTCGAACGCGCTCATCAGGAAGTCTGTGTCACCGCCGTGTGAGCAGGGAACCGGGAATCCACCCGTGTCCTGCCACGCCTCCTTCCGGAAGCCCATCACGCGGCCCATCCCCGGCGTGAACCCCTCGGGCCACGACACCTGCGGCAGAATACCGGTGCCCCTGACGGTGACGACGGTTCGCGGTTCTGCCGCGACCCGATCGACCACGCGGTCGAACCACGCCGTCTCGAAGATGAGGTCGTCGTCGAGGATCAACACAACGTCGTGGCTCGCGTTTGCCACGCCCGCGTTCCGGGCGCGGTTGAGTCCTTCATCACGGCGAACTTGCACTTCCACGTCGGGACGGTCGGGAATCGAGTCTGTCGTCAACACCCGTTCTCGGTTCGACGGGATGACGACGCTGACGGCAGTCATTCCAGATACCCGAGGTCTTTCATGTGCTGCTCGACCTGCAGGCTGTCGGGATCTATCGCCTTCGTGTCTGCTGCGAGTTCGGAGCAGGTCGCTAGTTGCTCCTGTACGAACGCGTCCAGTTCCTCGTGGCGTTCGTCACCGTCCACGATGCGCTCGTCGCCGTCTCCATACTCGGTGTTCAGGTAGGTGTCCTCGCCGACGGCCTCGGTGTTGAAGCGCTTGGCGACCTGGCCGCGTGCGCCGTGGAAGTCAAGGGTGCCGTCGTAGAACACTGGCTCCGTCTCCACCGGATCGTCGAGGAGCGACCGCCCCATCAGAAGGTCCTCTGCAGGGGAGTCGATGCCACATAGATCCAGCAGGGTCGGCACCAAGTCGACGAGCGAGACCTGCCCGTCTCGCTCGCCAGATTCGACGGGACCGTCTAAGATGAGCGGGACTCGGGTACACTCCTCGCAGAAGAAGTTGCCGTGGCCGAACTCCCCCCACGTCTCGTAGTCGTCGATGATCTCGCCGTGGTCACTCGTGATGACGAGGATATCGTCCTCGGTCAGCCAGCCCTCCGGCACGAGGTAGTCCTCGACGAACGACTCGATCTGCGTGTCTAGATACTCGCACTCGGCGTCGTAGAGGCGACCTGCGTCCCGGATCTCGGCGTCCGTACATCCCTCGCCGTCCTGCTTGCAAACTCGCCTAGTGACATTGTTCGCCTCGCTTCGATTGGACACCGTCTCGAGGTCGTCTGGCATCCAGTCGGCGGGCGGTTCGTACGGGTGGTGGGAGTCCATATAGTGGAGCCACAGGTGGACGGAATCGGAGTCTGGGTCGCGCTCTTCGAGCCACGACTGGGCCCGTCCGTTCAGGTCGGCCGCCGTGCTGTAATAGTGCGACTCGGTGAGTGCATTTTTGACGCGCTGCCAGATCTGCATGTATCCGAACTCCAACAGTGCGAATAGCCGGCTCGACTCGTCGACGTACTCCCGAACCTTGTCCCGGAGGCCGGCCTCGTAGCCGGAGCCGGTCGCGTACCCGCGGTCGTAGTTGTAATCGGGGCCGACGAACTTGTTGTCCGACCAGACGCCGCACTCGTAGCCCACCTCGGAGAGTTCCTCGGCGAGCGTCGTCACGCCACCCTCGGTGGGGATGCCGATGCCGTCGATACTACTCGGGTAGCGTGACGCCATCATCGAGGGGAACGACCCGGGAGTGAAGCCGGCGTTCGAAACTGCGTTCGAAAAGTGGAGTCCCTCGTCGGCCCGGCGCGTGAGGTACGGCATCACCTCCGGGTCAGTCGCCCTGTCGTAGCGGAGGCTGTCGCCCGAAATGATGATGACATTCCTGTCAGTCGTACCGGTTCCCGGGTCGCTCATCGGAGCGGAATATACCAGAAACCGGTTTAAATGGTTCGTTCCTCGCGGAGCGCCTCCCGGACCTCCGTCGCGAATCGATCTGCGCCGTAGCGCTGACGGGCGCTCGCCGCTATCGAGTTGGGGTCGAACGCGCCCGGGTCGAACTGTTTGATCGCCTCGGCGACGGCGTCGACGGTTGGCTCGACCCGATGTCCGTTCTCCGCATCGACCATGTACTTCGGGTTCGGCTCGTCTGTGACGACGAGCGGCGTTCCATAGCAGAGACACTCCGCGATGGCCATCCCGAAGTCTTCCTCGACGGGGATGAACACGCCGCCCTTCGCTTTCCGCATCGTCTCGACGACCGCTTCCTCGGGGACGAATCCGCGGAACTCGACGTTCGCACCCGTCTCCTCTGTGAGTTCTGTGAGCTCCTTCCTGAGCGGCCCGTCGCCACAGAGCACGAGGCGTTCGTCCGTCCGGGCGAACGCGCGGATGAGCGTCTCGAGGCGCTTTCGCTCACCAAGCCGGCCGGCGGAGAGGAAGTAGTCCTCACGGTGCTCGGTGTCGAGGACCGGCCGGTCGTCGTACTCGATTGGCGGGTTCACCACCGTCGCGTCCAGTCCGTAGTGGCGGTCGATGCGCTCTCTGGTCGTTCGGCTGTTGGCGAGTATCTTCCGGACCCGCTGCATCTCTATCCAGTCGGCGTACATGGCGGGTTTCCGGATGAGATAGCGGAAGTTCCCGAGTCCGGTGAGTTTGTCCCGCCCCAACCACTCCGTGTAGCGAAGCGGTGGATGGTGGGTGTAATGGTGGTGGAGCTGACGCGACTCTGGTTGGTAGAACTTCGCCGGAACACCCGTCGTGACAACCGTGTCGTACTCCGGGAGGTGGAGACGGCCTGTCTCGTAGGCCACCATCGCGTCCCTGAGCATCGTCGGGAGTGAGTTCGCCCTCTCGGCGTAAAGCGTCACCTCCCGCTCGACGCGCTCCTCGTACCACGCCGGTTTTCCGGCCCGGCCGGCGTAGAGGTCAGCGTCTAACGCCGCGGCGAGGGCAGTCGCCACCTTCGCGGCACCCCCGGGAGTGTCCGCGAAGCCGTCGTGGACGATTGCGACGCGCTCGTTCATTCGTCCGCCTCCCGGGACCGTCCGTCGAACTCCCACCTTCCGCCCCACCGGCGCACGCGACGGTCGAGGCTGTGTCCATCGATCATACTCGCCGGTCGGGTTCGGGGGGCAAATAACCCTGCGGGCTCCCCAGAGGCGCCACGCAAGTGTGGTGAGAACCGACGAACACCGTCATCGAGCGTGACACACAACGGATACCCTCAACCAGAAGGTCGACAACACCTCGACGCATTGGCGAATCGCAGTGCAAGCCGCCAATTAGCTCCACAGAAGATCGAATTCTGATCAGAACTCACACACGAGACACGACCTGAGCCCATCCGCTCTCTCGTCTAGTCTCATGAGTACCTCAACTGCACCGCGTATGATCTGGTTGGCTCATTCCCATTGAACGTCACAACAGACAAACACACTCACGACCCCGTCTGGTCGGAAGACCCCCTCAGAGCCGCCGCTCAGACGTGAAGTGTTCAGTCGGATCTCTGTGTCATTCAGAGGATGAAGTGGGCCCTCCAATTGTCATCTGAGTGTGATCCCGTTTCGAGAACAAAACCACTTCACAAGGCTTATCCTCGTTTTCCAAGTCCATCGATGCAATGAGTCGAAGCGATAGCGACACGACCCCCGGCGGTGGGAATCCCGCATCCACCGTTCAGGGGCTTGATTACTTCGAGGAGAAGTCGGTTACCGACGTCCTCCGGGACTTCTATCACGTCCCGGTGCTCCTCGCGGTCGTTGCGTTCATGCTGTGGGTCCGCCTCCAGTCCTACGGCAACTTCATCCGCGACGGCCAGGTGTACTTCTCCGGGAACGACGCGTGGTACCACCTCCGACAGGTTCGCTACACCGTGGCGAACTGGCCGTCGACGATGCCGTTCGACCCGTGGACGTACTACCCGTTCGGCACGGCTCAGGGGCAGTTCGGCACCCTCTACGATCAACTCGTCGCCACGGCTGCCCTCGTTGTCGGTCTCGGCTCTCCCTCTGAGGCGCTTGTCGCGAAGACGCTTCTCGTCGCCCCCGCTGTCTTCGGCGCGCTGGTCGCGGTCCCCACCTACCTCATCGGTAAACGTCTCGGCGGGCGACTCGCCGGTCTCTTCAGTGCGGTCATCCTGATGCTCCTCCCCGGGACGTTCCTCCGCCGGGGCCTCGTTGGCTTCAGCGATCACAACATTGCCGAACCGTTCTTCCAGGCATTCGCCGTCGTCGCGCTGATGATCGCGCTCGCGGTCGCCCAGCGTGACCGCCCCATCTGGGAACTCGTTCAGGCGCGCGAGTGGAAAGAACTGAAACCAACTATGGTGTGGAGTACGGTCGCTGGGATCGCGGTTGGTCTGTACATCTGGACGTGGCCCCCAGGCGTCTTCCTGCTCGGACTATTCGCCGCCTACGTCGCATTCCAGTCGGTCTCGGATTACGCGGGCAACCGCTCTCCCGACCACGTCGCGTTCGTCGCGGTCGTCTCGATGACCGTGGCCGCACTGATGGCGTTGGTTCGCTTCCAGGTACCGTCGTTCAGCCCCGCGCAGTTCAGCCTCATCCAACCCCTATTCGCACTCGCGACGGCCGCAGGCGCGGCGTTCCTCGCGGTGCTGGCTCGACAGGTCGAGGCGCGCGGCTTCGCCGACGACCGCCTGAGCGAGTACGGCTTCGCGGGGATCGTGGGCCTCCTCGGGGCGGTCGGTATCTCCCTCATCATCTTCGTCGAGGCGACACCGTTCACGACGGTCGAGAACAACCTCCTCCGCTTCGTAGGCTTCTCCGCGGGTGCGGCGACGCGCACCATCGGCGAGGCTCAGCCGTTCCTCCAGTCAGGTCTCGTCCAGTATTACGGCGGCTTCGGTGTCGTCATCGCGGAGTACGGCTTCGCATTCATTACGGCGTTGGCCGCTGCGGTGTGGCTCCTCGTCAAACCCCTCTGGAAGCGCGGTACCACGGGTGACTACTACTACCTCGCGGGCGCGACCGTGGTCGTTCTGTTCATCTTCGTCGGGAAGGCGCTGTTCAACCCCCTCGCGGCGTCGCTCGGGTTCAATCCCCAGGTGCTCGGCCTCGGTATCGTCGCGCTCCTCGTGTTCGGCGCCGCCGCCCGGGTGCGCTACGACGCCGAACACCTGTTCGTGTTCGTGTGGGCGGCGTTCATCACGGCCGCCGCGTTCACCCAGATTCGGTTCAACTACTACCTCGCGGTGGTCGTCGCCGGACTGAACGCGTACTTCCTCCGGGAGGTCCTCAGGGTCGTTGGGACGGACCTCGTATCCGATCTCTCGCTCGACGGGATCACCTGGCACCGCGTTCTCACTGTTGCCGCGGTGATCATGGTCGTCCTCGGTCCCGTGCTCGTCGTTCCGCTGTCGCTCGGCAACACCGGCTCGGTGTCCATCGACCGGACGAACAACGCCATCGGCGTCGGCAACAGCACGTCACCCGGCGAGGTCGTCTACTGGAACGAGAACCTCGAGTGGATGGCCGACAACACGCCCGCCGAGGGGAACCTCGGGGGCGCCGGCAACGGTGACTCGCTGGAGTACTACGGCACGTACCAGCGGCCCGCGGACGACGACTTCGACTACGAAGACGGCACCTACGGCGTGATGTCGTGGTGGGACTACGGCCACTTCATCACCACGCAAGGCGAGCGCATCCCGCACGCGAACCCGTTCCAGCAGGGTGCGACCTCGGCTGCGAACTACCTGCTCGCCCCAAGTGAAGACGACGCAGACGCCGTGCTCGCCGGTATCGACGACGACGGCGAGGCCGAGGACATGCGCTACGTCATGGTCAACTGGGAGATGGTGACCGTCGGCTCCGAGTTCGGCGCGCCGGTCGTCTTCGACGACGACACGCAGGCGTCGGACTACTACTCGCCGACGCTCGCGGTCAACTCCGAGGGACAGCCCATCGGGCAGGTGGCGTTCTACTCGAAGGAGCAGCGCTACTACGAGAGCCTGATGGTGCGCCTGTACAAGTACCACGGGAGCCGAGCCGAGCCGAGCGTCAACACCCTGTTCGGCGAACGGGTCATCGTGTTCGACTACGACACCGTCACCACCCGGGACGGCTCCACGACGTACAAGGTGATGCCCAGCGGCGAGAACGCGTCGGCCATCCGGACGTTCGGGAACATGAGTGCGGCACAGCAGTTCGTCGAAGAGGACGGCACTGCCCAGATCGGTGGCGTCGGTGACTATCCGCGGGAGCCGGTGCCCGCACTCGAGCACTACCGCCTGGTGAGCACCTCCGAGACGTCGTCGTACGTTTCGGGGTCGTACCAACGGAACGTGCTCCGCGAGTCGCGGTCGCTCGGGCTCCGTCCCTCGCTGCTCCAGCAGACCCAGCCGCAGTGGGTGAAGACGTTCGAGAAGGTGCCGGGCGCGACCATCGAAGGCTCGGGCGCCGAACCCGGTGAGACCGTGACGGCGAGCGTGCAGATGCAGGTGCCGTACGGTGGCACCGGCGGCAACGCCTCGACGTTCACCTACACGCAGGAGACGACCGCCGAGGACGACGGCACGTTCACGCTCACCGTCCCGTACTCGACCACCGACTACGACGAGTACGGGCCCGAGAACGGCTACACCAACGTCAGCGTGCGGTCGGTCTCCGGCTACACCATCTCTGGCGAGGTTCGCTCGAACGAGTCGGCGTACGTCGTCCGCAACCAGGGGACCGTCAACGTGAGCGAGGGGCTCGTCAACGGCGACCAAGACGGCGCGGCGACCGTGACGCTCTCCGAAGAGGTGCTCCAGGAGCCGGAGGGCGCACAGAACGGGTCGGAGACGAACACCTCCGAGAACAGCAGTTCGCTCGCCGGCGGACTCGACGCCCTCGACGGGTTCGACCAGACCGGACACCAGCCGAGCGGCGACGTGACTGTCGTCGCCGGCGACACGGGCGACGCGGTGGCACCGTCGATTCGAGCGCCCACCACAACGATCACGGTTCCGTAGATGACTGACGGGGAGGCCGACACGACTAGTCGGCTTGGGGGGGAACCCGTAGAGGAGGCGAGCGCCGTGGGTGACGACGACGACGTCGGCGCGCTCGGGGCGTACCTCCGCGGCGTCGCGATGGGGGCCGCCGACGCCGTCCCAGGCGTCTCCGGTGGGACCATCGCGTTGATCACCGGCATCTACGACCGGCTGATAGCCGCGTTCACGTCCGCCTCGCCCGCGCTCGTCCGGCGGGTCCTCGCGGACCTCGTTCGCGACCGCGGCGACCTCCGGACGGTGTTCCGCGAGGTCGACGGCGCGTTCCTGCTCGCGCTCGGTGCTGGGATCGCGACCGCGATCCTCACCGTGACGCGCGCGCTCGACACCGCGTTGGAGACGATGCCGGTACTCACGTACGGCTTCTTCTTCGGCCTTATCGCGGCCTCCGCCGTCGTGCTGCGTGACGAGGTGTCCCTCGACACGCTCGGGCGCGCCGCCGCCGGGGTGACCGGCGTCGTCGTCGCGTTCGTCGCCTCCGGGAGCGCGAGCGCCGCCCTCGGCGAGTCACTCGCAGCGACGTTCCTGGCTGGCGCGGTCGCGGTGAGCGCGATGATCCTCCCGGGCATCTCCGGGTCGCTCCTGTTGGTCATCCTCGGCCAGTACGAGCGGATGACGGGGGCGCTGTCGGCGTTCGTCGACGCGCTGCTCGCGCTGGTCACCGGCGGGTCGGTCGCCACGGTCGTCGACACCGCCGGACCGGTCGTCGCGTTCCTTGCCGGCGGTGTCGTCGGCCTCCTGACGGTCGCGCACGCGATCCGGGCCGCGTTGGAGGCCCGGCGAGCCGCGACGCTCGCGTTCCTCGTCGGCCTCATCGTCGGGGCCCTGCGCGCGCCCGTCGCCCGCGTCACCGAGGAGGTCGGCGCGTGGACCGGCGGCGTGCTCGCGGAGTTCGCCGTCGCCGCCGTCGTCGGTGCCTTACTCGTCGCCGGCGTCGAGCGAGCGGCTGGCGGTATCGACCTCGACTGAGCACCACCGTTATCGGGGGCCACCGCGGGTCACGCCAGTCGTCCCCGACCCGCGGGCGTTTTGTCGCTCCCCGTCCGAACGCCATCAATGAGTGACGAGGCCGCCGACCCCGCGGTTCGGACCGTGACGATCCGCGCGGAGGGACACGAGAACGTCAGCGCCGAACACGGGAGCACGTTCGAGGTGACCAGCGACGACTGGCTCACGCCCGCTGGGGACTGCATCCTCGCGGTCGAGGCCGACACGACGCCCGCGGACGTGCCGCGCTCGTTCGTCGAGGCGTGTCGCTCCACCGAGGCGACCATCGAGGCCGAGTTCGCCGCCGCCGACGCGACGGAGACGGTGACGGGTCGCGGCCACCCCGACCTCACGTACGAGGGCGACCGGAGCATGGTGGGCCGCACGAGCGACTACGTCGACGAGCGGACGATCATGGTCGGCGCCGACAAGGCCGCCGGCGAGTTCGACCGCCGACTCGTGACGGCGCTGGAGCGCGGCGCGCCGCTGACGGTGACGCTCCGAGTCGACCCGTAGTCGAGTGGAGGTGGCCGCGGTCTGGGGCGACACAGACAGCCTGGGCCGACGCAGTCACGCGGTCAAAACGCGCACGTCAGTTCCCGTCGTCGCCGGTCGAACACTCCGCCTCGGGCACGCCCTCGACGGGCGCGTCGGCCTGTTCGTACGTCGTCTCGCCGGGGACGGCGTCGAACATCGGCAGCGAGAGCGTGTAATCGAACACGAGCGCGAACCGGGAGAACGGGTCCGCGAGGAACTCGCTCACGTCTCCGACACCGACGAACACGACCCCGACCTGCAGGTCGACGATGTCGGCGTCGCCGGTGGTACCGACCGCCGAGAGGCCGAACGCCCCCGCCGAGGTGAGGTTCGTGAACAGCGACGTGTGGATTGTGAGTTCGATCGTCGGCCCCTCAGTGCCGACGGTGAGGTCACGTCCGTCGCCGAAACAGTCGCCGGGAGCGGCGGCCGCCGGCAGCGACGCGACCCCCGCGACCGTCGCCAAACAGACGAGCGAGGCGAGCACCACCCGAGCGACCCGTGAGGACTGCACGGCTACCGGTCGGTTACCAGACAATAAAAAGCCGGGCGAACCGGCTATCGTTCGCGATACCGCCCGGTCAGACGCGGAACTTCGCCAGCGTCACCGGCCCGTCGGCGCCGTCGAACGCCACCTCGACGCTCGCTCCATCTTCAGCCGACACCTCGGCGGTGTCACCCTCGGCGACGCTGTCTGCCCCGGTGAGGGCTGCCCACGTCTGGGTGTCGCCGTCGACGGTGACGAGGAGCGCGGAGGCCTCGACGCTTTCGCCACCGACGTGCTGGATCACGAAGCCGGAGTCGGTCGCTTCACTGCTGAACGTTACGCTCGGCGTTGCCGTCGATACTGTCTGGTCGCCCGTGCCGAGCACGAACGACCCGAGAACTGCCGTACCGAGAACCGCAGCGATCAGGAGAACTGCACCAACACCGATGACAGCGACGACGAGGAGCGGTGTGCTCGTGTCGTCGAGTGTTTCGCGGAGTGTCATCATCGACAGAGGAACAAATCTAGAAATAAACATTTCGCTTCGATTTTCACAATCGATAGCAGTCGTCGGGATCGTGGCTCGTTCGGGGGCCGACCCCCGTCACCGGCCCCGACCGATCCCTTCGACGAGGTGGGCCGCGCTCGCGGGGTTCGTCGCCAGCGGCACGTCGTGCACGTCGCAGATCCGCAATAGCGCCGAGATGTCCGGTTCGTGTGGCTGCGCGGTCAGCGGGTCCCGGAGGAACACGATGCCGTGGCAGTCACCGTTGGCGACCTCCGCACCGATCTGCATGTCGCCACCGAGCGGCCCCGACGACTTCCGCTCGACCGTGAGCGCAGTCTCCTCGTTCAGGCGCTTCCCGGTCGTCCCCGTGGCCAGCAGGTCGTGCGTCGACAGGAGGTCGACGTACTCGCGAGCGAACTCGACGAGGGTGTCCTTCTGTTCGTCGTGGGCGATGAGCGCGAGGCGCATACGAACTGTCGGCTCCGCCAGACCTTCACTGTACGGGCGGGCGGGCAGTCAGCGGTGGAAGCGGGGCCGCGGCGGCACGCGCCGACGTGGGGTCGGAAGGGTTCGTCGGACCGGTCGGACTGTCGGTTGGTCGGGCTGTCGGATCGACGGACAGACGGACGCCTCCCGTCAGGGGAAGATCTTTCCGGGGTTGAGCGTTCCCGTCGGGTCCAGCGCGTCCTTGATCGCCTCCATCGCACGGACGCCAGTGTCGCCGTGCTCCGTCCGGAGGAACCCGCGTTTCCCGCGCCCGATGCCGTGCTCCCCGCTGGCGGTCCCCCCAAGATCGATCCCCGTCGTGACGATGTCGTCGTACACGCGCTCTGCGGTGTCGACCGCGTCGTCGTCCGTCGGGTCGACGAGCACGTCGAAGTGGACGTTCCCGTCTCCGGCGTGGCCGAACGTCGGGATCGGGATGTCGTGGCGCTCCGAGAGCGCACGGATCCGTTCGAGGAGCGTCGAGAACGAGCCGAGCGGCACCGCGACGTCGCCCGCGTGGAGCGACCGCCGGTCGGGGTAGTACGCGCGGACGGCGTCGGCGAGTTCGCGTCGCGGCTCCCACACGTCCTCGCCGGCCGCCTCCTCGCCGAGGACGACCGTCGTCGGGTCGTGGGCCGCGAGTACTGCACGGCAGAAGTCGACCTCCTCGTCGACGCCGTGGTCGGCCTGGAACTCGAGGAACAACGTCGGTCGCTCCGGGAGGTCGGCGTCGATGTACGCGTTCACCATCCGCGCGCTCAGAGCGTCGACGAGTTCGACGGCGCTCACGTCGACGCCGGAGCCGACGATATCGGCGGCGGCGTCCGTCGCGTCCGCGAGCGTCGAGAAGGTGACGCGGCCGACGCGGGTCTGCTCGGGGCGACCCGCGAGCGCGAGCGTCGCCCGCGTCACGACGCCGAGTGTCCCCTCGCTTCCGACGATCAGGTCCCGGATATTGTACCCCGAGGAGCTCTTGGCTGCCCTTGTCCCCGCCGTGAGCACGGAGCCGTCGGCGAGCACCACCTCGACCTCACGCACCCAGTCGCCCACCTCGCCGTACTTGACCGTCCGCTTCCCGCTGGCGTTCGTCGCGATCATGCCGCCGACGGTCGCCATGTCCGCGGACGTCGGCAGCGGCGGGAAGAACAGCCCGTGGGCCGCGACGGCCTCGTCGACCGCGGCGCCGACGACACCCGGTTCGACGTCGATCTGGGCGTCCTCGGGTCGGACCTCGAGGACCGTGTCCATCCGCGTCAGATCGAGACTGATGCCGCCCCGAACGGGGACCGCGTTTCCCTCGATGCCCGTCCCCGCCGCGAACGGTGTGACCGGGATGTCGCGCTCGGTCGCCGCGGCCAGCACCGCAGACACCTCCGCGGTCGATTCCGGCCAGACGACGACGTCGGGGGGTGCCGCCT
Source organism: Halobaculum marinum (assembly GCF_029338555.1). Classification (GTDB taxonomy): domain Archaea; phylum Halobacteriota; class Halobacteria; order Halobacteriales; family Haloferacaceae; genus Halobaculum; species Halobaculum marinum. The sequence goes on from NZ_CP119989.1 coordinate 2,246,177, forward strand.
CCTCGGGCGGCGTCCCCCAGTCGCGCCCGTGGTGGTCGCGGTCGGCGGTCGTCGTCGACACCCGGTCGGGCGAGAGGATCGAACTGAGAAACGCCGTGTCCGTCATGGGCGAGTCTCGCGAGTGGCGGTGAAAACGGTTGCGACGGGGGTGCCCTGGGGGCCGAGAGGCGGTGGCTTGGCTGGGACGGTCGGTGGCGATGCGGGAGATGGCCGGTGGCTTGGCTGGGACGACCGGTGGCTCGGCAACGCTTTAGGAGCCGTTCGGAGTTGTCCCACCCGTTCCGATGACCCGATTCGCGACGTACGACGACGAACTGCGCGAGTTCACCGCCACGCTGCTCGCGTTCGAGACGACCGACGGTCGCGAGCGGCCGGCCCAGGAGTGGCTGCTCGACCGCCTCGCGTCGTTCGGCTTCGACACCTACGAGTGGACGGCCGACGCCGAGCGCCTCGCGGACCTCCACGAGTTCCCCGACGACCCCGACGCCATCCCGGTCGCCGACCGCCCGAGCGTCGCCGGCGTCGCCGAGTTCGGCGACCCCGACGCCGGGCCGACGGTCGTGCTCAACGGGCACGTGGACGTCGTCCCGGCTGACGAGGAGCTGTGGGAGACGGACCCGTTCGACCCGGTGTGGGGCGAGACGGACGACGGCGCGGCGACGCTCACCGCCCGCGGGGCCGCCGACATGAAGGCCGGGACGGCGATGGGCGTGTTCGCCGGCCGGGCGCTCGCTGACGCGGCGGAGGACCTGTCGCTGAACGGTCGCGTCGTCGTCGAGAGCGTCGTTGGCGAGGAGGAGGGCGGCATCGGCGCGGCGGCGGCCGCCGTCGACAACCCGTACCCCTTCGAGCGCGACGCCGCCATCGTCACCGAGCCGACCGAGTTGACGCCCGTCACCGCGACCGAGGGCAGCCTGATGAAGCGACTCCACCTCGACGGCCGGTCGGCACACGCCGCGCGCCGGTGGAACGGGGAGTCGGTGTTGCCCCACTTCGAGCGAATCCGACGGGCGTTCGAGACGCTCGAAGCCGAGCGTGCCGAGCGCGTGAGCCACCCCCGATACGGACAGTTCTCGAACCCGTGGCCGGTGAACGTCGGCACCGTCCGCGCCGGCTCGTGGGCGTCGTCGGTGCCGGCGACGCTGGACGCGGAGGTTCGGATCGGCGTCGCGCCCGGTGAGACGCTCGAGGGAGTGGAGGCGGAGTTCGAGGCGGCGCTCGCGGACGTGGTCGACGACGACGAGTGGCTCTCCGCGCACCCCCCGCGCTTCGAACGGTTCTCGGTGCAGTTCTCGCCATCGGAGATAGACCCCGACGAGCCGGTGGTGACCGCGCTCCGGGCGGCGATGGCGGAGGCGGGCTGTCCGAACACCGAGCCGATCGGGGAGACGTACGGTGCGGACTCGCGCCACTACATCGCGGCCGGGATCCCGACGGTCGTGTTCGGGCCGGGCGACATCGACGAGGCGCACTTCCCGAACGAGACCATCGTCTGGGAGGAGGTGTTGACCGCGGGCGAGGTCGTCACGGACACGGTCCGCCGGCTGCTGTCGTGAGCGGCGCCTGGCGGGTTACTCCGCCCAGAAGCGGTAGTCGTCGAGGCGGGCGATAGCCCGGTCGATCGTCTCCTCGTTGCGCGAGAACGTGAAGCGGACCCAGTCCTCTCCCTCGTCGGTGTAGAAGCTACTCCCCGGCACCGCGGCGACGCCCGCCTCGCGGATGAGGCGGAGCGTGAACTCGGTGTCGGGCTCGTCGGTCGGGTAGCGCGTCAGCATGTAGTAGGCGCCGTCCGGCTTCACCGGGTCGAGCCCGACCGAGCGGAGCCCGTCGTACAGTTGGTCGCGGCGGCGCTCGTAGGAGTCGGAGAGGTCGCGGTAGTAGCTGTCGGGCAAGGACAGCGCCTCGACGCCGGCGCGCTGGAACGGCGTCGGCGCGCAGATGCTCGTGTAGTCGTGGAACTTCCGCAGTTCCGCCGAGAGCGGTTCGGGCGCGAGTACGAAGCCGACCCGCCACCCCGTCACCGAGTACGTCTTCGACATCCCCGTACAGACGACGGTCCGCTCGGCGAGGCCGTCGACCGTGACGGGGCTCCGGTAGTGGTCGGCGTAGACGATGTGCTCGTAGATCTCGTCGGTGATGACGATCAGGTCCTCTTCGACGGCGACCTCCGCGAGGAGGTCCAGTTCCGCGGGCGTGAACACCTTCCCGGTCGGGTTCTGTGGGTGGTTCAAGATCAGGATCGACGCGTCGGCAGCGGCCTCGCGGAGCGCCTCCTCCTCGACGGCGAGGCCGTCGGTGATGTCAAGCGGGATCGGTCGCCCCTCGGCGAACTGGACGCCGGGGATGTAGCTCTCGTACGTCGGCTCGAAGTAGACGACGCCGTCGCCGGGGTCACACAGCGCCAGCAACGAGGACATGATCGCCTCGCTCGTGCCGCAAGTGACGGTGACCTCCGTCTCGGGGTCGTAGGCGACGCCCTTCCAGTCGGCGTAGCGCTCTGCCACGGCCTCCCGCAGCGCTGGGAGCCCCCAGGTGATCGTGTACTGGCTCGACCCGTCGATCGCGTCCCGGGCAGCCTGCTTCACCGACGGCGGCGTCTCGTCCTCGTCCGGGATGCCCTGCGAGAGGTTGATCGCTTCGTGGCGATGCGCCTCCCGCGTCATCTCCCGGATCACCGACTCGTTCATCCCCCGCACGCGACGGCTCCCGATCCGCCGGTCGAACGCGTTGTCGAATCCCATACCTCCACTTTCCGGGGGGACACATGAAGGGAGGCGGTGGTCGGGGTCGCGGTCGGGGTCGAAGCGGAGGCGAGCCGACGCAACCGCGCGCGAGCGCCGGACATCGGTTCTTCCCCGACCACGTGTCACGTTCAGCCAGTTTTCGACCCGATCGGGGAACAAACGCCGCAGGAACCGTTCGAAGGTGTACTGTCTCACGCGAATCACCCGACACTCTTATGCTGGAAACCTATCGTTGGTATCACATGGCACACGTAGACGAAGCCGATGTGGCGACGACCGACTCGACGGGTGAGCGCGATGCGTGAGTTCGACGACTCGCTCCCGAGCGTGAACCGGCGGAGCTTCCTCCAGGGGGCGTCCGCGGCGGGCATCACGGCCGCGGCCGGCTGTCTCGGCGGCGGCGGGGGCGGCGACGGCCGCGTCCCGATGGACGTCGAGGAGTGGCCGCCCGAGGACATCGGGGGGAGCCTCAACATGTGGAACTGGTACGATAGCTGGGCCGAGTGGGCGATGGAGGCCTTCGGCGAGGAGTTCGACGTGGAGGTGAGCAACACCGGCTACTCCTCCCCCGACCAGTGGTACTCCCAACTGGAAGCCGGCAACAGCGACATCGACAACATCGCCGCGACGACGAACTGGGTGGAGCGCTCCATCGAGAACGACTTCCTCCACGAGCTGCCGGTCGACATCATGCCGGCGTGGGACAACATCACCGACCGCATCAAGGAGGCAAGCTCCTACCAGAAGGACGGGAGCGTGTACGCCGTCCCTGAGTCGCTGGTCCTCTACCCGCTCACGTACAACGACGAGTACTTCGACGAAGCCCCCAGCTCCTGGGGCGTCCTGTGGGACGAGGAGCACGAGGGGAACATCTGCATGTGGGACAACGCGACCGTCTCCTGCCAGATCGCCGCGATGTACACCGGGCAGGACCCGATCCAGCCCGACGACTACGAGGAGATCGAAGAGGTGCTGATCCAGCAGAAGCCACTCCTGCAGACGTACTGGGGCGACTACCAGCAGGGGATGAGCCTCTTCGTCAACGAGGACGTCGTGGCGGGGCCGCTCACGATGGGCCGGACGTACACCGCCCGGTTCGGCGAGGGCGCGCCGGTCCACTACACCGCCCCCGAGGAGGGCGCGATGTACACGAGCGACCTGTTCGTCATCCCGAAAGGGTCGCCCAACCCGATCGCGAGCCTCCAGTTCACCAACTGGGCCACCGAGACGGAGAACGCGGCGAAGCTGTTCGAGACGATGGGCTACCAGCCCGCCGTCGACATCAGCGACGAACTCTCCGAGGAGGACGCCGAGTTCACGAACTGGCCCGACGACTGGAACCTCATCTTCTCGGAGACGCTGTCGGACGAGGTCCGGTCGCGGTACGACGAGATCTGGACGGCGGTCAAGGCGGCGTAGGATGTCGCTGCTGAACGTTCGCGGGCTCACGAAGGAGTTCGGTGACCTCACGGCCGTCGACGACGTCAGCTTCGACATCGAGGACGGGGAGTTCGTCTCCATCCTCGGCCCCAGCGGCTCCGGGAAGTCGACGGTGCTGCGGATGGTCGCCGGGTTCGAGGAGCCGACCGCCGGCGACATCGACCTCGACGGCGCGGGCATCGTCGGCTCGCCGCCGTTCGAGCGCGACGTGAACATGGTGTTCCAGAACCTCGCGCTGTTCCCGCACCTCACCGTCGCCGAGAACATCGGGTACGGACTGAAACAGTCCGGCGTCCCGGCGGACGAGCGGCGCGAGCGCACCGAGCGTATGCTGGAGATGGTCCGCCTCAGCGGCTACGGCGACCGGACGCCGTCGGAGCTGTCCGGCGGCGAACAGCAGCGCGTCGCGCTCGCGCGGGCGCTCGTCAACGAACCGGCGCTCGTGCTGTTCGACGAGCCGCTGTCCTCGCTGGACCGGAAGCTCCGCCAGCACATGCAGACGGAGCTCCAGCGCATCCAGGCGGAGACGGACACCACGTTCCTCTACGTCACGCACGACCAGGAGGTGGCGCTTGCCGTCTCCGACCGCCTCGTCGTGCTCGACGAGGGCCGGATCCAGCAGATCGGCACCGTCGAAGACCTGTACGAGGCCCCCGAAAGCCGGTTCGTCGCGGACTTCATCGGCGACGTCAACGCCGTCGAGGCGCGAGTCACCGACGTCGGCGACGACGGCGTGACCGTCGACGCCGGAACCGGCCCGGTGTCGGTCCCCGCCGACGCCGCCGGCGACGTGGCAGTCGACGACCCCGTCGACGTCTGCGTCCGCCCGTTCCAGGTCGGCCTGGCCGACCCGCCGGCGGCCGCGGGCGAGGGGACGTTCTCCTCGACCGGCGTCGTGCGCAACCGCAGCTATCAGGGGAGCGACTCGCTGTACGGCGTCGACACCGACGCCTGGGGTCGCATCTCGGCCGAGGTCCGCGGCGGCTCCTTCGACATCGACGACGACGTCGCCGTCGAGTGGGACGCCGCCGACGTCCACGTCTACCGGCGCGAGGAGCGCCCCGAGGACGGGACGGAGGGCGCCTGATGGCGGAGGCGTCCGGCGAGGGGGGTGCTTCCGACGCCGGCGCCCGCGCGGGCGACCGGACGGCCGCCCTCACGTCGTTCTTCCGGGACCACCCGCGACTGCGGACGCTCGCGGTCGCCGGGCCGCCGTACGCCGTCCTCCTGCTGTTCTTCGCCATCCCGCTGTTGGCGATGCTCGTCGTCTCGTTCCAGACGGGCGAGATCGGAGGGCCGTGGACGCTGCGCAACTACATGGACTTCCTCGGCTCGAGCACGTATCTCACGGTGGTGTGGAAGACGCTGGTGATCAGCGTGCAGGTGACGTTCATCGTGGCCGTCATCGGCTACGCGCTGGCGTACAGCATCGTCCGGTTCTCTCGGCGCACGACGCTGTTGCTCCTGCTCGTCATCCTCCCGTTCTGGACCAGCTACATCATCCGGATGTACGCGTGGATCAACATCCTCCAGAGCGACGGGGTGCTCGACTCGACGCTGAACATGTTGGGGCTGCCCGCCGTAAGCCTCCTGTACAGCGATCCCGCCGTCCTCATCGGGTTCACGTACGTGTGGCTGCCGCTGGCCGTGCTGCCGTTCTACGCGTCGTTGACGAACCTGGACGGCGACCTCATCGAGGCGTCGAAAGACCTCGGCGCCGGGCCCGTTCGCACGTTCCTGTCGGTGACGCTCCCGATGACGATCAACGGGGTGGTCACCGGCGTCATCCTCGTGTTCATCCCGACGTTCGGCTCGTTCATCACGCCGCGGCTGCTGGGCGGGACGAACAACATCATGATCGGCATGGTGATCGAGAACCAGTTCAAGAGCGCGTTCAACTGGCCGTTCGGGGCGGCCATCGGGATGGTCATCTCGGTGGTCGTCGTGGCGTTGCTGGTGCTGGGGACGCGCCTCGGCGGCGGCCTGTTCGCCACCGGGGGTGAGGAGGCGTGAGCGCCGCCGACGGACTCACGCGGCCGGTCGAGCGGTTCGTCCAGGCGTACGCCTCGCGGATGGCAGCGGCCGTCATCGCCCTCGTCATCGCGTTCCTGTGGGTGCCCATCGCCGTGCTTGTGTTCATGTCGTTCGCCGACGGCGGGGTGCTGTCGTTCCCGCCGGACCAGCTCACGCTCCGGTGGTACCGCGTGTTCCTCTCAAACGACGCGGCGCTGGACGCCATCGTGACGACGCTGACTATCTCCGTCCCGGCGACGGCAATCAGCGTCGTCCTGTCGACGGCCATCGCGTACGCCGTCGACCGGTACGTGTTCCCCGGCCGCAGCTGGCTGCAGTTGCTGGCGACGCTGCCGATCATCGTGCCGCTGGTCGTGACCGGGGTCGCCATGGTGCTGTTCTTCAAGGGCGCCCTGGGCCTGCCGGGCTACGTCTCGGTGGTGGTCGCACACGTCGTGCGGACCATCCCGTTCGCGACGCTCGTCATCCTCCCGACGCTCCTGACGTTCGACAGAGGGCTCGAGGAGGCGTCGAAGGACCTGGGCGCCGACGAACTCCAGACGTTCCGGCAGGTCACCCTGCCAAACATCTTCCCCGGCATCGTCGCCGGCGGCCTGCTGGCGTTCACGCTCTCGTTCAACGAGTTCGTGTTCACCTACTTCGTGAAGGGGTCGGGCGACCCGACCCTGCCGGTGTACATCTGGAACCAGATCCGCTACAACGTGACGCCGGAGGTGAACGTCATCAGCGTCGTCTTCCTGGTGTTGGCGGTGACGATGGTGCTCGTGGCCGTCTCGCTCACGCGGGTCGAACTGCTCGCGCGGCGCTGACGGGGGCCGAGGCGCCCTGCGCGGCGGCGCCCCGCGTCGCCCTCACTTGAACCGGAACGTCTCGAGGTTCTTCGGCGCGAACGTCCGCATGTTGTAGTCGTGGTACAGCGCCGACGAGAAGTCCTGCACGGAGCGCTCGTCGCCGTGCACGCACAGCACCTTCTCCGGGCGCGGGTTCATCGTCTTCACGAAGTTCTCCAGCCCCTGCCGGTCGGCGTGGCCGGAGAAGCCGTCGACCGTCTCGACTTGCATCTTCAGCGTGAGCGTCGAAGTTCGGCTCCGGTCTTGCGGGTCCTGCACGGGAATCTCGTCCCACCCGTTCTGGATGCGGCGCCCGAGCGTCCCCTGCGCTTGGTAGCCGACGAAGGTGAGTTGGGAGTCCTCCTCGGTGCCGAGGTGGCGCAGCCACGACATGATGGGACCGCCAGTCATCATCCCGGAGGTCGAGAGGATGATGCAGGGGCCGCCGTCGGCGACCTCTTGGCGCTCCTCTTCGCCGCCGTCGATGTGGTTGAACTGGTCGGCGAGGAACGGGTTCTCGTCCTCGTGGAAGATGCGGTCGCGCAGGTCGTCGCGGAGGTACTCGGGGTATGTGGTGTGGATTGCCGTCGCCTCCCAGATCATCCCGTCGAGGTGGACCGGCATCTCGGGGATCTTGTCGGTGCGCATCGCCTCCTCGAGCACCATCATGATCTCCTGAGAGCGTCCGACGGCGAACGCCGGGATGAGCACCTTCCCGTCGCGCTCGTACGTCTCGTTGATCGTCTCGATCAGTTTGCGCTCGGAGTCTTCCTGGTCCGTCTGGTAGTCGTTGCGACCGCCGTACGTCGACTCCATCACGAGCGTCTCGACGCGCGGGAAGTCGTTGACGGCGCCGTTGAACAGGCGCGTGTCGTCGTAGTGGATGTCGCCCGAGAAGCAGACGTTGTACAGGCCGTCGCCGATGTGGAAGTGCGAGACGGCCGACCCGAGGATGTGGCCCGCGTTGTGGAACGTGAGCTTCACGTCGGGCGCGATGTCGGTCACGTCGCCGTACTCCAGCGGGATGGTGTGTTTGATCGCCTCGCGCACCTGCGCCGACTCGTACGGCGGCGTACGCCCCTCTTTGCTCGCCACGTCGAGATAGTCGAGCGTGAGCAGACCCATCAGGTCGCGCGTCGGCTCCGTGCAGTAGATGGGGCCGTCGTAGCCGTACTTGAACAGCAGCGGGATGAGCGCGGAGTGGTCGAGGTGGGCGTGGGTGAGCACGACCGCGTCGAGGTTCTGCGCGCCCGCGCCGAGTGCTTCGGGGACTTGGAGGTACGGCACCTCACCCTCGGCACCGGGCTTGTCGCCGCAGTCGATGAGGATGCGCGTCTCGGCGGTGTTGAGGATGAACGAGGCGCGACCGACCTCGCGACAGCAGCCGAGGGTGGTGATGCGGACCCACTGCTCGTCGGCCATCTCCTCGCGGTGGATGGTTCGCCCGACGCGTTCGAGGATGTCGCGGCGCTCCTCACGCTCTTGCTTCAGGAAGTTGCGGACGTTCGAGACGGTGGAGGACTCGATGGGGGGCGTGCGGACGACTTCGGGCGTCCAGCCGACTTCGCGCGTGATCTCACGGAGGGTGGAGCCGCGGCGACCGATGACCATGCCGGGCTTCTCCGCCTCGATGACGACCTCACCGGTGTCTTCGTGGAAGTCGAGGTCGGTGACGCCGGCGTCCTCGGGGATGATGTCGCGGATGGTCGACTCCGCCTCCCGAGGGTCAGAGAGCACGTCGGGGTGGGGACGGACGGTGATTCGCTTGCGGAGTTTGGAGGCGAGGCGACGGACCAGGTCGCCGTTCTGGGCGAACTCCTTGGGGTGACGCGTGTAGATGACCAGCTCCGGCCCTTCGTACTTGACGTCGGTGACGGAGATGTCGTTCGGGATCTCGGATTCGATCTGTGCTTTCGTCTGTTCCAGTTGTTTCTCGACTTGGCTCATAACTGAGAGGATCGTCGCGGGTACCGTGGGGCGCGGCTGTCGGACGCTACGCCCTCGGGTCGACTGTGAGTGGAAGACTGCATGAGTACGGGACGCTCCGTTGTAGCTGCCCGCGTGGGCGACGGAAAACCCGCTTGAACGGACGTAACTGCCCCGTGCTATAAAACGCTTCGCAAACCACTACCAGGGACCGGTTCCTACGGCCCGTATGCGACTGACACCTGCCGCCGTCGCCGCAGAGCGCGACCGGTTACGTGAGCGGTCCCCCGTGGTGGTCCCACTCCTCAACGACACTCGCGACGCGCTGGGCGAGTTGTTCGACACGGACGTGGACACGGTGAGCGACGCGCAGTACCGTCGGGAGGTCGACCGCGTGTTCGCCGTCGGCGACCGCGCCGTGAACGTCGCCGCGCTCGCGGGCCTCCTACGCGAGTTGGACGTGGAGGGCGACTACCCGGGGTTCGTCGTCGACGAACTGCTCGGTCGTCGCCTCGCCGCGACCATCGCCGGCGGCCAGCCGCTCCAACTGCTCGCGGAGGCGACGTTCCACTTCGCGGACACCCGGTCGCAGGGCGCCGAGGGCGACCCCGCGGGCACCGACGACCTCGACGCCGCGCTCGCGGCGGGCGTACAGACGCGGCTGCCCGGGTGGTCGTGGCGCGAGTCGAAGAGTCCGTTCGCGGTCGACCCGGTCGGGGGTGACGACGAATGACCGGCGTGCCCGGTCCCACAGCCGCCCGCGAACAGCTCCCGGAGGCGACGCTGTGTCACCTCGTCGACGGCGACCGAACCCTGCTCATCCGCAAGCAGCGCGGGGTCGGCCAGGGGAACCTCGTCGGTCCCGGTGGGAAACTGGAGGCGGGGGAGACGCCGCGCGAGTGCGTCGTCCGCGAGGTGCGCGAAGAGGTCGGCATCGACGTCGCCGACCCGGAGCGTGCGGGCGCGTTCGCCTACTGGGCAGACGACTGGTCCGCGGTCGTCCACGTGTTCCGGGCGACCGCCTACGAGGGGACGCCGACGGCGTCCGCGGAGGCCGACCCGGTGTGGGTCCCCGTCGACGACGTGCCGTTCGACGAGATGTGGGCGACCGACCGCACGTGGCTCCCGACGGTGCTCGACGGCGGGACGTTCCGGGGCACGTTCGTGTTCCACGCGGACGAGCCCCGGTACGTCGACGTCGACCGCGGCGTGAACGTTCCCGAACGCGGCGACGTGTCTGCGACGGGTCGCCGGTGACCCGCTGGCGTGGGTTGCCGTCCCACGGTGGGGGAACGCTCATTGTCCCCCGACTGGTTCCTCCGGTCGTGAACGCCGCTGGCCGCTCCCGTGTTCGCTCGCCGCTGCCGCCGCGTGGCGCGTAGCCACGCCACCACTTCTCACCTCGTCGCCGACCGAACGCACCGAGTTTAAGACGGCAGTCCGAAATCAACGCACATGAGCGAAGACGACACCGGCTCCGACGCACAGGAGTTGGGTATCACGAAATCGAAGGAGTACGAGACCGGCGAGTGGTACGCCGAGGTAGTCCAGAAGGCGAAGCTGGCGAACTACGCACCCGAGGGGATGTCCGGGTTCATCATCACCCGCCCCCGCGGCTACGCGCTGTGGGAGCGCCTGCAGAACTTCCTCGACGCGAAGTTCAAGGCGACCGGCGCGCAGAACGCCTACTTCCCCCTGTTCATCCCCGAGTCGTACCTCGAAGCCGAGAAGGACATCGTCGAGGGGTTCGACCCCGAGGTGGCGTGGGTGACGCACGGTGGCCACGAGGAGTTGGAGGAGCGCCTCGCCGTCCGCCCCACCTCCGAGTCGATCATCGCCCCCTACATGGCCCAGTGGGTGCGGAGCCACCGCGACCTGCCCCTCCGCTTGAACCAGTGGGCGTCGGTCGTGCGCTGGGAGGCGACGGACACGAAGCCGTTCTTCCGCACGAAGGAGTTCCTCTGGCAGGAGGGTCACACCGCCCACGCCGACCGCGAGGGCGCGTGGGAGGAGACGATGACTCGCCTCGACCAGTACGAGTCGGCGTACCAGGACTTCCTCGCCATCCCCGTCCTGCGGGGGCAGAAGCCCGACCACGACAAGTTCCCCGGCGCCGACACCACGACGACCGTCGAGGCGCTGATGCCCGACGGGAAGTCGGTGCAGGGCGGCACCTCCCACTACCTCGGCACGAGCTTCGCGGAGGCGTTCGACATCACGTTCTCCGACGAGGACGAGGCCGACCGCGTGGCCCACACGACGTCGTGGGGGCTGTCGTGGCGTGCGCTCGGCGCGCTGATCATGACCCACTCCGACGACCAAGGGCTCGTCCTTCCCCCCACCGTCGCGCCCACCCAGGTCGCCATCGTCCCCATCTGGCAGGAGGACACCAAGGACGACGTGCTCGAGTACGCCGAGGAGGTCGCCGAGGAGTTGGAGGAGGCGGGCGTCCGCGTCGAACTCGACGACCGCGACACGCGCAATCCCGGCTTCAAGTTCAACGAACACGAGCTCAACGGCGTCCCCGTCCGCTTCGAGATCGGTCCCTACGAGGTCGACGACGAGGAGGTCACCGTCGTCCACCGGCCCGACGGCGAGGAGACGACCGTCGACCGCGACGACATCGCCGAGACGACGCAGGAGCACCTCGACGAGGTGTACGCGAAACTGTACGCCGCCGCCGAGGAGAACCTCGAAGGCGAGGTGCGCGAGGCCGACTCTCGGAACGAGATCCTCGGCACCATCGGCCAGCACGGCGGGTACGTGAAGGCGCCGTGGTGTGGCGACGAGGCGTGTGAAACCGAAGTGAAAGACCAGATCGCCGCCGAGATCGTGATGGTCCCCTTCGAGGAGGAGGACGACCTCCACGGCGACGACCACGACGAGACGTGTGCGATCTGCGACGACGACGCGACCCGCACCGCGTACTTCGCGAAGTCGTACTGAGCGCGTCGACGCCAGCCGCCTCTCCCGCGTGCCGGGGACTGCTGGAGTCCAGATCGCTACTCGGATCTGAGTCCGTCGGCGTCGTCACCGACTTCTAGTTCTTCACGGTCGTCCGAGAACATAGGGTGGTCCTCATACAACCTAATATGCCAATAACACACCCTTAGCCGTTTAGGGTCAACCCTTTACCCGGGTGGCCTGAATTGTCACACATGACTGAGCCGGACGTATCGGCGCGCGTCGGGGGCCTGGCGGACCCCACGGACGAGCGCTCGAACTGTGGTGTGGGTGCCGTCGTCGACCTCGACGGCGGGCGCTCGCACGACGTGGTATCGGACGCACTCGACCTCCTCGAGAATCTCGAACACCGGGGGACGACGGGCGCGGAGCAGAACACCGGCGACGGCGCCGGGATCATGATCGAACGGCCAGACGAGTTCTTCGAGGCGGTTGTGGGGAGCCTCCCGGAGACGTACGCGGTCGCCTCGCTGTTCATGCCGACCGACGACGCCGCCCGCGGCGACCTGGAATCGCTGTTCGAGTCGACGCTCGCGGAGTACGACCTCGACGTGGTCGCCTGGCGCGACGTGCCGACGGACGCCGCCGAGGCCGACCTGGGGAAGACGGCGCTCGACTCCGAACCGGACGTGTGGCAGGCGTTCGTCGCGCCCGTCGACAGCGCCGGACTCGACCAAGCGACGTTCGACCGACGGCTGTACGTCACCCGACGCGCGCTCGAGACGGCCGCCGAGGACGTCGCCGGCGGCGAGCGCTTCTACGTCTGCTCGCTCGACCGTCGCCGCGTCGTGTACAAGGGCCTGCTGAAAGCCGACCAGATCGACGCGTACTACCCCGACCTGCGCGACGACAGACTCACCTCCGGCGTGGCGCTGGTCCACGCGCGCTTCTCGACGAACACGCTGGGCGCGTGGCACCTCGCGCACCCGTACCGCAACGTCGTCCACAACGGCGAGTTCAACACCATCCAGGGGAACGTCAACTGGATGCGCGCCCGCCAGTCCGACCTCGCGGACGGCGGCTTCACCGACGAGGAACTCGACGCGATCCGACCGGTCATCTCCGACCCGAACCAGTCGGACACCGCCTCCGTCGACGAGACGCTCGACCTCCTGCTCCAGGGGGGACGCGACCTCCCGCACGCGCTGCGCATGATGATCCCGGAGGCGTACCGGAAGGACGACGCGATGAGCGCCGAGCGCCGCGACTTCTACGACTACCACGCGTCGCTCGTCGAACCGTGGGACGGCCCCGCGCTCGTCATCGGCTTCGACGGCGACCGCGTCGCGGGCGTCCTCGACCGCAACGGCCTGCGGCCGTGTCGCTACGACGTGACGACCGACAACCGCCTCGTGATGGGCAGTGAGGTCGGCGCGCTCGAACACGACCCCAGCGAGGTGCGCGAGCGCGGGCGCCTCCGCCCGGGCGAGACGTTCGTCGCCGACCGTTCCGAGGGGCGCGTCCTCGACGACAAAGAGGTGTTCGCCGACCTCACCGACGAGAAGTACGGCGAGTGGGTCGACGGCGAACAGCGGGACCTGGCAGACGTGACGACCGCCGCGGATCCGTCACCCGAGACGGGGCCGGACGACGCCCTCCGGAGCAAGCAGGCCGCCTTCGGCTACACCACCGACCAGTTGAACCACCTCATCGGTCCGATGGCCGAGCAGGGGAAGGACCCGGTCGGGTCGATGGGCGACGACACGCCGCTGTCGGTCCTCTCGGAGTTCGACCGCCCGCTGTTCACCTACTTCAAACAGCTGTTCGCGCAGGTGTCGAACCCGCCGATCGACTACATCCGCGAGGAGTTGGTCACGTCGATGGAGACGCGACTCGGCCCCCAGCGCAACCTCCTCGGTGAGACGCCCGAACACGCCCGGCAAGTAGTAAACGACTCGCCAATCTTGACGGAGGCGGAGACGGCGACGATCCGCGAGTTGGGCGACGCCACCGACGACGCGCTCTCGTCGGTCACGCTGGACATGACGTTCGACCCCGACGACTCCCTGCAGGAGGCCGTCGAGGACCTCCGGGCCGCCGCCGCCGACGCGGTACGCGACGGCGCGGACGTCGTCGTCCTCTCGGACCGCGAGATGGGCGCCGACCGCTTCCACGTCCCGAGCCTGCTGGCGACGGGTGCGGTCCACCACCACCTCGTGCGCGAGGGACTGCGCGCTCGCGCCGGCCTCGTCGTCGAGTCGGGCGACCCGCGTGAGGTCCACCACGTCGCGTGTCTCGTCGGCTACGGCGCCGGCGCGGTGTGCCCGTACCTCGCGTACGACACCGTCCGCGACATCGTGGCCGGCCCCGACGGCGCCGACGAGGACAAGGCGCTGGCCTCCTACCGCGCGGCGCTGGAGCAGGGCCTGCTGAAGACGATGGCGAAGATGGGCATCTCGACGGTCGAGTCGTACCAGGGCGCGCAGATCTTCGAGGCCGTCGGCCTCGACTCCGACCTCGTGCGCGAGTACTTCGAGGGCACCGAGATCCGGACCGAGGGGATCGGCCTCCCGGAAATCGAATCGGACCTGCGCGAGCGCTACGCGGTCGGCTTCGGCGAGGACCCGAAGTTGGAGACGCAAGGCGAGTACGAGCACCGCTCGACGGGGATCAAACACGGGTGGAACCCCCACTCGGTGAACGCGCTCCACCGCGCGGTCCGCGAAGGCGACCGCGAGGCGTGGGACGAGTTCGCCGAGCAGGTGAACGACCCGGACACGCCCGCGGAGTTGCGGAACCTCCTCGACATCTCCTCAGAGCGCGACCCCGTCCCGCTGGAGGAGGTCGAGTCGATCGACGAAATCGCGAAGCGCTTCTCGACCGCCGCAATGAGCCTCGGGAGCCTCTCCCCCGAGCAACACGAGAACAACGCCATCGCGATGAACCGCATCGGGGCCAAGTCGAACACCGGGGAGGGCGGTGAACCCCCCGAGCGGTTCGGCACGGAGAAGAACTGCAACGTGAAGCAGGTCGCCTCCGGCCGCTTCGGCGTCACCTCGAACTACCTCACGAACGCCGAGGAGATCCAGATCAAAATGGCGCAGGGCTCCAAGCCCGGCGAGGGCGGCCACCTGCCCGGCCCGAAGGTGAACGAGTACATCGCCCACGTGCGCTTCTCGACGCCGGGCGTCGGGCTCATCTCGCCGCCGCCGCTCCACGACATATACTCCATCGAGGACCTCAAACAGCTGATCTACGACCTGAAGGCGGCCAACCCCGAGGCCGACATCAACGTGAAACTCGTCTCGGAGGCCGGCATCGGCACCATCGCCGCCGGCGTCGCGAAGGCGGAGGCCGACGTGGTCCACATCTCGGGCCACTCCGGCGGGACCGGTGCCTCGCCGAAGACCTCGATCAAGAACGCGGGCCTCCCGTGGGAGCTCGGCGTCGCCGAAGCGAACCAGATGCTTCGCGCGACGGGCCTGCGCGACCGGATCACCGTCACGACGGACGGCGGGCTGAAGACCGGGCGCGACGTGGCCGTCGCCGCCCTGCTCGGCGCCGAGGAGTACTCCTTCGGCACCGGCGCGCTCGTCTCCTCTGGCTGTGTGATGGCCCGCCAGTGCCACCAGAACACCTGCCCCGTCGGCGTCGCCACCCAGCGCGAGGACCTTCGCGACCGTTTCCCCGGCGAGCCCGAACACGTCATCAACTACATGCACTTCATCGCGCAGGAACTGCGCGAGATCATGGCGGATCTGGGCTTCCGGACGGTCGACGAGATGGTCGGTCGCGTCGAGTGTCTCTCCCAGCGCGAGACGGACCACCCGAAAGCGAGCAAACTCGACCTGTCGGCGCTCATCGCCGAACCCGGCGACGACGGCCCGCGCCACAAGGTACGCGAGCAGGACCACCCGGACCTCGATGACGCGCTCGACTGGGACCTCTTGGAAGAACTGGGCGACGCCATCGAGCGCGCCGAACCCGCCACCCTCTCGGCGGACGTGGACAACACGAACCGCGCGGTCGGGGCGACGCTGTCCCACCGCATCTCGACGGCCCACGGCGAGGACGGCCTCCCGGCGGGCACGCTCGACCTGGACTTCCGGGGCGAGGCGGGGCAGTCGTTCGGCGCGTTCCTCGCAGACGGCGTGGACGCCCACCTCGTGGGCGCAGCGAACGACTACGTCGGCAAGGGCCTCTCCGGCGGGACGGTCGTCGTCCAGACGCCCGAGGACGCCGCCTTCGAGGCCGACGAGAACATCCTCGTCGGCAACGTCGCGCTGTACGGCGCGACCGACGGCGAGGCGTACGTCAACGGGATGGCCGGCGAGCGCTTCGCCGTCCGCAACTCCGGCGTGAAGGCGGTCGTCGAGGGCGTCGGCGACCACGGCTGTGAGTACATGACCGGCGGCGTCGTCGCGGTGCTCGGTGAGGTCGGTCGCAACTTCGCCGCAGGTATGTCCGGCGGCGTCGCGTACGTCCACGACCCCGACGACGAACTGGCCGCGAAGACGAACCACGGCATGGTGAGCCTCAGCGACGACCTCACCGACCAAGACGAGGCGATGCTGCGCCGCCTCGTCGAGAACCACCTCGCGCGCACCGACAGCGAGCGCGCGGCGGAACTGCTCGCCGACTGGGAGTCGGTCATCTCGGAGTTCACGCGCGTCCTGCCCGATGCCTACGCGGAGGTCATCGCGGAGGGTCGCGGCGAGGACGTCCGCGAGGAGCTCCCCGAGGTCGCGGATGGTGGTGCCGCGACCGCGGAGTTCGGTGCGGGCGCCGTCGGCGACGACTAAGGCGAGGCCGACCGGAGGGAGGCCTCGGAAAATCGGCGGCGAGGTCGTCTGGCCGAGCCGCCCACGAATGCGATGAACACGACCGCAAGTAGCGTGAACGGCGAGGTCCGGAGACCGCGCCGCCAATCGGTTCTACGCCACCCACCGTCTCGGTGCCGCCCACCGAATCCGAGCCCCAGACTGTACCGATGCCGAGCGACGCGACCGGCTCGACAAGACCGAGTTTAACCCACAGGCCGTCCAAGCCCGCCCATGGACAGCCTCAATCGCATGGCGGTGGAGTTGGTGGACGAGGCGCTCGACTTCGCGGACGAACTCAACATCGCAGGCTACGAACTCGACTCCGGCGCGACGGTCGTCGACTTCGGCGTCGACGCCGACGGCGGCCTGGAGGCGGGCCTGCTCCTCGCTGAGATCCAGACCGCGGGACTCGCCACCCTCCAGACCGGGATGGGTCGCGTCGACGGGTCGCCGACGCCGTACGTCGAGTTGACGACCGACCACCCCGGCGTCGCGCTCCTCGGCTCGCAGAAGGCCGGGTGGGAACTCGACATGCCCGGCTTCGCGGGACTGGGCTCCGGGCCGGCCCGCGCGCTCGTCGGCGAAGAGCGGGAGTTCCAGGCGCTCGGCTACTACGACGAGTTCGACCTCACCGTGCTGTGCGTCGAGAGCGCCACGCTCCCGGGTGACGACGTGGTCGAACACGTCGCCGAGAAGGCGAACGTGAACGAGCCGGCGGTGTTCCTCCCGACAACCGCGCTCGGCTCCACGGCGGGGAGCGTCACCGCCGCCGCGCGCGCCGCCGAACTCGCCGTCTTCCGGCTGTTCGAGTTGGGATACGACCCCGAGAACCTCCAGTCGGTCGCGGGGTCGGCGCCGGTCGCGCCGGTCAGCTACGACGAGACCGAGGCGATGGGGCGCACGAACGACGCGCTGGCGTACGGCGGCGAGGTCCACCTCACCGTCGCGGAGGACTTCGACCGCTTCGACGAGGTCCCCTCCAGTGCCGCCGACGAGTACGGGCGCCCGTTCGCCGATGTGTTCGCCGACGCGGAGTACGACTTCTACGAGTTGGACGAGTCGGTGTTCGCACCCGCCGCCGTCACCGTCGACGTGCTTGACGGCCCCACGTACGCCCTCGGCGACACGCGGGAGGACCTGCTCGCCGAGTCGTTCGACTACCAGTGAGCGATGAAGTTCAAGCTCGTCCCGGCACCGCCCGACCACGTCGGGTTCGTCGCCGACGCACAGGCCGCCGTCCCGCTCGTCCCCGGTAGCGAGGACGACTGCTGCGCCCGCCTGATGCGACGGCTGGGGTTCCGCTCGCGCGACGTGGCCCGGACGTGGCTCACGTTCCTCCGAGCGCTCGACCTTGCTACGGAGACGCCTGAGGGGTTCAAGCGACTGCGGACGGAGCCGACGCCCGCGTCCCTCCGCGAGAACCTGATCTCGGGCGTGTACGGCGCCACCGACGTTGCCGACGCCCTGGTCGCGAGCGCTGATCCCCTCACCGTCGACGAGGCGTTCGACGGCTTCGCGGACCGCGTCCCCGACTGGGAGCGCTACCGGACGAGCGACTGGGAGGGTGTGTGGCGCGAGCGCGTCGGACACCTGCTCGGCTGGTTCGTCCTGCTCGACCTCGCCGAAGAACGGGACGGGGGGTACGTCGCGACCGACGATCTCAGTGATCTGCGCGCCGATGCCTGACTCCGCTCATCAGCTTACGGGTCCGCTCGCCGACGCCGCCGGGGTGACGCTCGACCTCGACGACACGCTCGTCTCGTACCGTCGGTCACCGGGAGAACTGCTCGCGGCCGCCTTCGAGTCGGTCGGCGTCGAGCCGCTGTTCCCGGTCGAGGCGTACTTCGACCGCTTCGCCGAGTTCAACGACCGGACCGGCTCGATGGACGAACTTCGCGCGGCGTGTTTCGCGGCGTTGGCCGAGGAGCGCGGAGCAGACGGCGAAGTCGGACGTGCCGTCGCCGACGCGTTCGCCGCCGAGCGCGACCACGCGAACGTCGAGTGGTGTCCCGGCGCCCCCGCCTTCCTCAACGCGCTCGACGAGTCCGGCGTCCCGTACGCGGTGGTGACGAACGGGCCACCGGACGCGCAGGCCGCGAAGGCGGGCGCGGTCGGTGTTGACGAGCGCGCCGTCGACGTGGTGTACGCCGGGCACGACACGCCCGCGAAGCCCGCCGCCGCCGCGTTCGAGGCCGGACTGTCGGCGCTCGGCGTCGACGCCGCGGCGGCGGTCCACGTCGGTGATTCGCCCGAGTCGGACGCGCGAGGCGCCCTCGACGCGGGGGTGGGTGCGGTGCTCGTCGGCGACCGCGAGCCGTGTCCCGACGGCGCCGTTCGAGTGTCGTCGCTGGCGGCGTTACACAACACGAACTAGTGTGGTCGAGGGACGGTCCGCTGGACTACCCTACTCGTCGGCGTACCGCACGCCCGTCACGGTGCCGACGCCTTTGCTGCGCCCCTCGCGGAAGACGAAGCGCTGTCCCTCCTCGACGAGGTACGGTTGGAACTTGAAGCGGACCTCCGTCTCGCCGGTGTCGCCCGGGAGCAGGCGGCCTCCCTGGGGGTAGAACACGGCGGCCTCGCTGACCGTCTCCAGGTGGACGACCGGTTCGTACCCCTCCTGGATCCGCGTCGGGTGGTTCAGCACCATCACCTCGGCGTCGAACGAGCGGACCGGTCTGGGGTCGGCGTCGCGGGGGACCAGCGCCATCCCGCGGCTGATCTCGGTTTCCTTCACGCCTTTGAGCGCGATGCCGACGATTCGACCCGCTCGCGCCTTGTCGACGCGGTGGTAGTGCATCTCGATGGAGCGCACCTCCACCTCGCGGAACTGTCCGTCGGGCATCGGTCCGACCAGCAGTTCGTCGCCCGCCTCCACCTCGCCCGAGCGAATGGTGCCGGAGGCGACCGCGCCGACGCCCTTCACGTCGTACGTGCGGTCGATGTACATCCTGAAGTCCGCGTCGGCGTCGTCGGCGCGCTTCGGCAGGGTCTCCAGCATCTGGTCGAGTTCCGGGAGTCCCTGACGGGTCACCGCAGAGGTGAGGAGGACCGGGACGACACCGTCGCCGATCTCCTCGACCGCGGTGGCGACGCCGTGGCGCTCGACCCGCAGTGGGGTCTTCCCTACGTCGCGCAACATCGACTCCACCTCGCGTTCGACTTCCTCGACGCGGTCGTCCGTGGCGGCGTCGACTTTCGTGATGGCGACGACGGTCGGGAGTTCCATCGCCAGCAGGATGCCCAGGTGCTCGCGGGTGGTCTTCGTCGGCCCGTCGTCGGCGGCGACGACGATCAGGCCGTAGTCGAGTTTCTGCCCGACGAGCCCGCGGATCGTCGTGCGGAGCCACGGCTCGTGCCCGACGGTGTCGACGAACGAGACGAGGCGGTCGGCCTCTTCGACGATGCGCGCCCGGTCGGACTTCCGGTCCGGGTTGTCCGTGCGGACGGGGCCGTCGTCGTCGAAGCCGTACACGCCGTAGCTGAGGTCCGCCGACAGGCCGCGCTCCACCTCGTGTGGCTGGACGTCGAGGTACGAGCGGGTGCCGCCGTCACCGTCGTCGGCCTGTCCGGTGACGAGCGTGCCGACGAGCGTCGACTTCCCGTGGTCGACGTGCCCCGCGGTGCCGACGACGATGTGGTCGTCCTCGCCGGCGAACGCCGCGCCCTCGCGTACCGTCGCCAGGCCGACGAGGCCGCCCTCGGCCTCGCCGGTGCCGGCGGCCCACGTCTCGACCTCGTGGATGTGGGCGTCTGCCTCCTCGGCCAGCAGCGAGAGCACGTCCATCGACTCGGAGAACGCCGCCGGCGAGATGCCCGCGATGCCGCCGTCGTCTGTGACGCCGACGACGTACAGTGCCTCCCCGTCGCCCGAGAGCACGCGGTGGCGTAGCTGTGCCGCCAGCGACTCCATGCGGCCCTCCGCGAGGTGGACCGCCCGGGTGAGGCGGGTCTTGAACTCGATGTTGCCGCCTTCCTCCTCGCCGCGCTCGATGGTCCGTGTGAGCACGGCCCGGTCAGCGCCCATGCCCGTCGGGTAGTGGTCGGTGAGTATAACGGTTTTCACGAGTATGCCTATCAATACCACACTACCGCTCGAGATCGATGGCTCCGACGTTCGGTCGCGACATCGTCCACACGTCGACCGCCACGCCGACGGATCCGGGCGTCAGCGCTCCTTGAGCGTCTCGTAGGCACGGTTGACGCGCTTGAACTCGTCCTCGTCGCCACCGGAGTCTGGGTGCGTCTCCTTCACTCGGTCGCGGTATGCGGACTTCACCTCCGACTGGGACGCCCCGGGGTCGACCCCGAGCGTCCGCCGGGCGTCGCCGCGCGGCATCCCGGCGTCCGTCCCCACCGTCGCACCGCCGGTCGTCCCCCGTCCGCGCGTTCGACCGCTGGTGGCTCTCCGGCCCCCGTCGGCGCCGACGCGACCTCCGTCGCCCATCCGAGCGCGGGCGCGCTCCCGTGCCTCGCGGGCGAACCGGGAGTCGCCGCCGGGCGTCCGGCGCTCGCCCGCGCTGGCCCGCTCGCGGGCGGCACGCGCACGGAGGTCCTCCTTCATCCTGCCGGACGCCTGGTACCACATGAAGTAGGCGGCGGCGCCGGTCGGGATGGCCGCCACGAGCACGAACAGCGACTGCGTGATGCCGAGCATCACGAGCGTCGCTGTCAGGCCGGCGAGCACGGCGGCGATCCCCAGCAGCAGTACGTCGCGGTCCACACGCTGGATCGGCGGTGCGCGACCGTAAACCCCTCGCCGCCCGGGCGGTTCGCCGGACGGAGGAGACGGCCGAGCGCGTCGGGTCGGTCGGTGGAACGAAGACGGTGGCGTGCGTATCCGTGACACAGTGATTCCGTGTGAGCGTCTCCGGACTCTGCCACCTGTGTGAACGCGCCGCCGCGGTCGCGTCGTGCGACCGGTGTGGCGCGCTGGCGTGTGCTGACCACTTCGACCGCGAGCGAGGGCTGTGTAGCGACTGCGCTGTCGACGCGGAGTGACGGGTACCGACGACGGGTGGAGGCGGTCAGTCGGTCGCTCCGGCTGTCGCTCCGCCGTCGACGACCGCGCTCGGCGGGAGCGTCACGGTCACGGTGGTGCCCGTCGGGTCGCGGTCGGCGAACGACAGTTCTGCGCCGATCAGGCGGGTCCCCCACCGCACGACCCACAGGCCGAGGCCGCTCCCGTGTGAGAGTGCGGTCTCCGTGCCCGCCCGGATGCTCTCCAGTTCCGCGTCGGGGATGCCCGGGCCGTCGTCGGCGACGACGAATCGGACGCCGCCGTCGTCCTCGCGTCGGATCGTCAGTCGGACGGCGGCGCCGTCGCCGTGTTCGAGGGCGTTCTCCACGAGGTTCCACAGCACGACCCGGAGCACCTGCTCCCTGACGGTCACGACGAGGTCGTCCGGCGCGTCGATTGCCACCGTTCGCTCGGGGTACGCTTCGCGCGTGCGCCGGACCACGTTTCGACAGAGGTCCGTCACGGGCACCTCTCGCGCCCCGTCGGCGTCGTCGAGCACCGTCTCGACGTCGCGGGCCTTCTCCCCGAGGCGCTGGAGCGCGCGGCCGCGCCGCCGGATGGCGTCGGCGAGCGGTTCGTCGTCCTCGTCGACGCGCTCGGCCAGCAGGTCGGCGTTGCCGACGACGACCGTCATGTCGTTGCGGAGATTGTGTCTGAGCACGCGGTTCAGGACTTCGAGTCGCTGTCTGCGCGCCTCGCGGTCAGTCACGTCCGCGAAGGTGACCGTGTAGCCGACGGCGCGGTCGTGGTGGTCGCCGATGTCCGAGACGGTCGCCTCGTACACGCGGTAGCCGCTGTCGTCCGTCTGTTCGATCCGCTGTGGGGCGTCGGTCGACAGGTCGACGTCTGGGACGAACTCGCCGACGTGCGTCCCCGCGACCGCCGAATCTGCCTCGGTAACCCCCAAGACGGGACCTGCGGCGGCGTTGAACTCGATGACGAGGCCCTCGGCGTTGACGACGACGAGGCCGACGCCCACGTCCTCGATGGCGGCCCGCCGCCCGAGCACCTGCGTCGCCGGGAGGAGTCCCTGAAGTTCGAACCTGAACAGCGCGAAACCGAACAGGACGCCGGTTATCGCGAGCGTCAGGGGCGTGAGGTCGAGCGCGGGCACCGGGGGGAGGAAGAACGTCGCCTTCACGTGCGCCACGAAACTGACGGCGGCCCCGACGATGAGCGCGATGCCCTGGTCGCGGTACAGCGCACCGTACGACAACACCGGCTCCAGCAGGAACACCATCCCCGCCCCGATGACCGCCCAGCCGAATGCCGCGTGGACGTAGAACCAGACTCCCGGGTCGAACACCACCGTCGCCGCGCCGAACGTCGGAGCGACCCGGTAGTCGGTCCACATCAGCCCGTGTGCGGGCGCCGTCGCCACCAGGGCCATCGTCACCGCCGGCACCACTGCCAGCGCGACGATCAGGCGGCGACTGACGTACTCTCCCCGCCCGGTGTACCCGAGCGCGAACAACAGCCACGCCGGCGCGACGATTGCCTTGCCGACCTCCAGCGGCACCTCCAGCAACTCGCGAGCGCCGGGGTCGAACACCGACAACGCGACCGCGTACGACACCGACCACACCGCGACCCCCGCCATCAGCGCGGCGAAGGAGGCCGCACCCGGTTCGCCGCGGTTCTGCCACGCGTACGTCCCGACGGCTATCGCGGTGCCGCCCGCGAGGAGCGCGAGGAATACGACGACCGCGCCCCCAGTCAGCATTGTCCCCACTCGTCGTTCGAGACGTAAATACGGCCACCCTCTCGTATCTGCCCGGAGAACGCCAGCGGGCGGCGAGGCGACGACGCTACTCGCGGTGGCGGTTCAGCCGGTCGCGGAGGCGCTTGGCCGCCTGGCCGGACGCCTTCGCGAAGTTCTCGCCGGCGTCTTCGCCCGCAAAGATGATCCCACGCGAGGAGTTGACGAGGCCGACGCCGTCGGCGAGGCCGTACTCGACCGCCGCCTCGGCGTCACCGCCCTGGGCGCCGACGCCCGGGACGAGGAACGGGAGGTCGGGGACCTCCGCGCGGAGTTCCTCCAGCTCCTCGGGGACGGTCGCGCCGACCACGAGGCCGACGTTGCCCCGTTCGTTCCACAGGTCCGCGACGGCGGCGACGCGGCGGTACAGCGGTTCGCCCGAGGCGAGTTCCAGATCCTGCAGGTCCGACCCGCCCGGGTTCGAGGTGCGACACAGCACGAACACGCCCTTGTCCGCCTTCGAGAGGAACGGCTCCAGCGAATCGCGCCCCATGTACGGGTTCGCGGTGATTGCGTCGACGTGCTCCAGCAGTTCGGCGTACTTGCGCGCGGTGTTGCCGATGTCGCCGCGCTTGGCGTCGAGGAGCACTGGCACGCCCTTCCCGTGGGCGTACGCGACCGTCTCGCGGAGGCTCCGCCAGCCGTCGGCGTCCTCGTAGAACGCGGCGTTCGGCTTGTAGCAGGCGGCGTACTCGTGGGTGGCGTCGATGATCCGCCGGTTGAACGCCCACCGCGGCAGGTCCTTGTCGAGCAGGTGCTCGGGGATGCGGTCGATGTCGGCGTCCAACCCCACGGAGACGAGGGAGTCGGTCGCGTCGATGCGGTCGCGGAGTCGCTCGAAGAAGGCGTTGAACTCGGGCATACACCGCGGTTCGCGGCGTCCCGGATAATGGTTCCCGGTTCCGTCAGGCGTCGGTCGTGGCGGCGGGAGCGTCCGCCTCGGTCGCCTCGGGGTCGGCGGGCGACACGCGCGCCAGTCGACTCGCGTTCGCCGTCACCCCCACCGTCATCCCGGCGTCGCCCGCCAGCACCGCGAACCAGATGGGGACGAGGCCGAACGGCACCGCCGCCGCCAGTACCGCCTTCGCTGCGAGGCTCGTCCAGACGTTCTGCCGGATGACACCGTTGGCGCGCTCGGCGAGCGTCCGGAGGTACGGGAGCGTCGAGAGGTCGTCAGCCAGCAGCGCCACGTCCGCCGTCTCCAGCGCCGTGTCGGTGCCCGCCGCGCCCATCGCGATGCCGACGGTCGCCGTCGCCAGCGCGGGTGCGTCGTTGACGCCGTCGCCGACCATGGCGACGCCGTCGTGCTCGGCGAGCAGTTCCTCGACGGCGGTCACCTTCTCGTCGGGGAGCAGTTCCGCGCGTACCTCGTCGACGCCGACCGTCTCGCCGACTGCGCGGGCGGTGCGCTCGTTGTCGCCGGTGAGCATCACCGTGCGCACGCCCGCCTCGCGCAGGCGCTCGACGGTGCGGGCGGCCTCGGGGCGCACCTCGTCGGCGACGGCGATGACGCCCTCGAGGTCGTCCTCCGTGCCGACGAGAACCACCGTCTTCCCCTCGGACTGGAGTTCCGGCACCGTGTCCGAGAGGAGGTCGAGGCAGTTGTTCCGCTCGCAGATGGCGCGGGAGGTCCGCGTGACGACGCCGCCGTCGGTCGCGGCGTGGACGTGCGAGAGGTCGAAGCCGAGGTCGTCGAACAGCCCCGGCTTGCCCGCGTAGTGGGGCGTGCCGTCGAGCGTCGCGGTGACGCCTTTCCCGGTGACGGCCTCGAAGTCCTCGACCGAGCGGTCGGCGACGCCGGCCGAGTCGGCGTGGGCGACGATGGCGTCGCCGATGGGGTGCTCCGAGCGCAGTTCCAGCCCCCGGGCACACCGGAGGACGTCTTCCTCGGTGTTGTCGCCGAGGGGGACCACGTCGGTGACGGTCAGTTCCCCCTTGGTGAGCGTGCCGGTCTTGTCGAAGGCGACGGCGTCCACGTCGCCCATCGCCTCCAGGTACGTCCCGCCTTTGATCAGCACGCCGTTGCGCGCGGCGGCGGTGATACCCGAGACGACCGTGACCGGCGTCGAGATGACGAACGCGCACGGGCACGCGAGGACGAGCAGGGTGAGCCCGTAGAGGACGAACTCCTCCCACGCCGCGCCGAGCGCCAGCGGCGGGCCGACCGCGACGATCAGCGCGAAGCCGACGACGACCGGCGTGTAGTAGCTGGCGAACCGCTCGACGAACTGCTCGCGCTCGGAGCGCTCGCTCTGTGCGGCCTCCACCATGTCGACGACGCGCGACAGGGTGTCCTCGCCGGCGGGCGTCGTCACCTCGACTTCGAGGTAGCCGCCCTCGACGATGGTGCCCGCGAACACCTCGTCGCCGGGCGCCTTGTCGACTGGGACGGACTCGCCGGTGACGGGCGCCTGGTTCACCGCGCTCGCGCCGTCCGTGACCGTGCCGTCTCGGGGGACGCGGTCGCCGGGCCGAACGACGACAGTCTCGCCCACGTCGACGGCGTCGGCAGGGACCGTCTCCTCTGCGCCATCCCGCAGGACGGTCGCCTCCGTCGGCGACAGTTCCATCAATTCGCGCAAGGAGTTGCGCGCGCGGTCCATCGCCGCCCCCTCCAGCAGTTCGGAGACAGAGAACAGCGTCGTCAACGTCGCGGCCTCGAAGTACAGCGGCTCGTCGAAGCCGACGCCGGCGGCGACGGCGCCGAGGATGGCGACGCTCATCAGCAGGTCGATGTCGAGGCTGCGTTGGCGGAGCGAGTAGTAGCCGTTGCGGAACACCGCGAGGCCGCCGACGGCGACGGCGCCGAGGTACGCGAGGTCGCCGACGCGAACCGCGCGGCCCAGGATGTCCACGGTCGGTCCGGTGGCCGCGGTGAGGGGGTTCGCGAGGACGAGACCGATCAGCGTCAGCAGGCCCGCCGTGTACGTCGCGTACGCGCGGCGACTGCGCCAGATCGATCGCTCGTCGCCG
Source organism: Halobaculum marinum (assembly GCF_029338555.1). Taxonomy (GTDB): domain Archaea; phylum Halobacteriota; class Halobacteria; order Halobacteriales; family Haloferacaceae; genus Halobaculum; species Halobaculum marinum. Next base: position 2,272,630 of record NZ_CP119989.1, read on the forward strand.
CCGCCGTCCCCGTCCTCGTCGAGCGAGGTGGAGACGACCTCGTAGCCGGCGGACTCGACCGCCGAGACGAGCGCCGCGAGCGTCGTCGCGTCGGGGTCGAAGCGGAGCACCACGTCGCCCGTCGTCGGGCGGGTGTCGATGTCGCGGACGCCGTCGACGCGCTCCAGCGCGCCGGTCACCTTCCCCGCACAGGAGGCGCAGTCCATGTCGGGCACCGTGAGCGTCACCGATTCGAGGTCGTCGTCCACGTCGTATCCCGCGGACTCGATGGCGGCGACCACGTCGTCGCGGTCGGTCGAGCCGTCGGTCGCGACCGACAACGTCCCCGTGGTCGGGCGGGGGTCGACACCGGTGACGCCCCCGACGCCGGAGACGCTCCGCTCGACTTTCGCGGCGCAGGAGGCGCAGTCCATCCCCGGCACCGAGAGAGAGATGTCCGCCGCCGTCGCGGGCACGGCGTCCTCGTCGGGAGCACACCCGCTGTCGTTGCACCCGCCGGCCCCGGCGGAGTCATCGTGCGTCATGTTCGTGTCGACGCTAGTCGACGGGGGTGTATTAACCCACCTACCAACGATCCGGGGTAAGATGGTTGTTCCTAGTAACGAACGCACGCTGAGTTATTATCTCGGCCCGCTCCGTGCAGCGCAGACGAGTTCGCGTCCACCCGCGCCGCTGGAAATGAGAAGCGACTACCCGCCGCCGCCGACTGGTTCGAGCGTGTACCTGAGTCACCCAGTCCGGCAGATGTGCGACGACCCGGTTCCCGGTGAGCGGGCGACGCTCGTGGTCGAACTCGCCGACGGCGCCGACGACGCCGCGTTCGCCGATGCGGTCGCGGACCTCGGCGGTGCGGTGGAGGCGGAACTGCGCTTCGACTCCTACCGGATCGTCGTCGACGAGACGGCGGTCGCACAGTTGTGTGCGCTCTCGGGGCTGGCAGTCGTAGAGACGGACAACGCCGTCGGGTACGGCGGCGACGCCGGAGAAGACGTGGACGGCGGCGTCGACTGAGTCGCCGTGGGCGAACGCCGACTCAGGCGCGCAGCGACGACAGGTACGCCGTGAGGTCGGTCGTCGAGACGACGCCCACGACGCCGTCCTCGCCGTCCGTGACGGGCATGTGGTGGAACCCCTCGTCGAGCATCGTCCGCGACACCGACGACAGGGAGTCGCCGGGGTCCGCGGTCACGAGGTCCGTGCTCATGTACTCGGAGACCGGCGTCTGGTCTTTCGGCTGTCGCTCCGCGACGATCTGTACGAAGTCGGTGTTGGTGAGGATCCCCCGCAACTCCCCGTTCTCGACGACGATCACCGACCCGATTCCGCGTTGCATCATCCCCTTCGCGGCGTCCTCGACGAGGGTGTCGGGGGTCACGGTGTAGAGGTCTTCGGACATCACCTGCGCGACGAATACGTCGTCGATATCGTGCATGGGTACTCCGGGGATGCGCGGGCGGCCGAATAAGCGTTGGTGTCGCCCGCACTCCACCCGCCGTCGCACGGCCGCCACCGGACCGCCGTTCGGTAGCCACGATGGCCTCGATCGGCGCAACCGCGCACCTGAACGAGATTAATAACAGACGAATTCCGAAGGAAGCGACCCCAAACCACCCAAAAACAGTCGCGTCGGGCGCCACATACATACGTCAGCTCGGCGACGTGACGCCTGTTATGGCCGAGACGACCTCCCACGAACGGGAACTGAGTCGCGACGAGACGGCCTCGTACCTGCGACGCATCGCCGAGGAGTTGGAGTCCGACGTGGCGACGGTGCGCGTGCCGGTCGGGAACAAGGCGGTGCGGCTGTCACCGCCGGACCGGCTGAACACCGAGGTGACGGTCGTCGAGCGCTCGCGCAGGCTCCGGCGCGACGTGGAGTCGCTGGAACTGGCGCTGGAGTGGAACCCGACGAAGCGCGGCCGCACCGAGGGCGACGGGTGACGCTCGTCGCTTCGCTCGCGGGGGCGGCCCCCCTCCAGACAGAACTCACCCCCTCGTTCGTCGTCAACGCCGCGCTCGTGTTCCTCGTCAGTCTCCTCGTCGGCACGGTGGCGATCCGACTCGGCGCGCAGGTGCTCGTCGACCGAGATACGGGGAACCGCCGCGCGCTAGCGACGGCGCTGATCGGTGCCGCGGCGTACGCGCTCGTCGGCTACCTCCTCGGCTGGGTGCCGGTGCTCGGGCCGCTGCTGATGCTGCTCGCGTGGGTGGGGGTCATCAACTGGCAGTACCCGGGCGGGTGGGGAACGGCGGCGGGGATCGGTGTGACGGCGTGGCTCGTCGCCGTCGGGGTGCTGTTCGGACTCGCACAGGTGGGGATCGTCTCGGCCCAGGCGGTCGGCGTCCCGGGGGCGTAGCCGAACTGCCAAGCGTCGCCGCACTTGCGGCCGGCCAGCGGTCACGACCGGGCGTGTGGAACCCGAAGCCTGCGACTCGGCGAAGGTGAGTCGACGGAAGAAGATGCACTGGCTGGGATTTGAACCCAGGTTGTGACCATGGCAAGGTCACGTGATACCACTACACTACCAGTGCGTACCTGCATCCGAGCGCCGTCTCCGGCTTTCTCCCGGTGCGCATTCTCCACTAACGGCAGGGTGATATATAAATCCGTTCCTCCGGCGGCGCTTTGGGAGTCCGTATCGTGACAGTCGCCCACAGCCGAACGGTGCGACGTGGTATGTGAACTGCCCACACCCGAAACGCCCGTGGACGGGTGTGTGAAGCCGTCACGCCGCCACGGACGATTCAATACCCTTTTACGGGGCGACCGAGGATCGTATCGATACAGTCCGGTGTAGCGACAATGAACGGAACGACGCTCGACGTGCTCGTTCCGTCGTCGCTCGTCCGGGAGGCCGAGGACGGCCGCGAGGCCACACGGAAACTCGGCTACGTCGCCCGCGCGGCGACGATCTTCCGGGCGGACCGGTTGGTCGTCTTCCCAGACGGGGAAGGCGAACGCCGCAGAGGCAGCGAGTACGTGCAGACGGTGCTGGAGTACTGCGCGACTCCCTCCTACCTCCGACGCGAGGTGTGGGGGAAGCGCGACGAACTCCGACACGTCGGCGTGCTCCCGCCGATGCGGCCCGCTCGATCCGGCCCCGACGGGTCGGAACTACGAGAGGGAATCGTGACCGAGGTCGGACCTGAAGGCCGCGTTCGGGTCAATTGCGGAATGCAACACCCGATCTCCCTGCACGCGTCTCCCGGACGGGAGTACGTGGAGGGGGAGCGCGTCACCGTCAGGGTCTCTTCGAGAGAACCGGTTCGTGCCCGCCTCACCGACGACCCCGCACCGGGGTTCCGGGTGGTGGGTGCGACCTTGGAGGACGCCCTCGCCGAGGCCGAAACCGCGATCGCCACGTCGCGACACGGACGCGAACTGTCGGTGTCCCGACTGGCGGACGTGCGTACACGCACGCGCGACACACACGTCGCCGTCGCGTTCGGCTCACCCGGCAGGGGGCTCCCGGCCATCCTCGGCATGGACACCGAGGATGTCCCGGTCGACCCCGACGCCACGGACGGCTCGGGGTTCGACCTCTGGCTGAACGCGATTCCGCGACAAGGCAGTGAGGTGGTGCGGACCGAAGAAGCGATCTTCGCCGCGCTCTCGCTGCTCACGCTCACGGAGTAAGCAAACACATGCCACAACCAAGCAGACCACGCAAGGGTTCGCTGGGCTTCGGCCCGCGCAAGCGCGCGAGCAGTGAAGTCCCCCGCATCCGCTCGTGGCCCGAGGACGACGGCGCCGCCGGCGTCCAGGGCTTCGCGGGCTACAAGGCGGGCATGACCCACGTCGTGATGGTGAACGACGAATCCAACTCCCCGCGCGAGGGGATGGAGGAGTCGGTCCCCGTCACCGTCGTGGAGGTGCCGCCGATGCGAGCAGTCGCACTGCGAGCCTACGAAGACACGCCGTACGGACAGAAGCCGGTCACCGAGGTCTGGGCCACCGAGTTCCACGACGAACTCGACCGCACCCTCGACCTGCCGGCGGAGAACACCTTCGAGGAGGACGCTGCGGAGCTTCGCGAACTGGTCGACGACGGCGTCGTCGACGACCTCCGGTTCATCACGCACACCGAGCCGGCGAAGCTCGCGAACGTCCCCAAGAAGAAGCCCGACGTGATGGAGACGCGTGTCGGCGGCTCGTCGATGGACGAGCGGCTCGACTACGCGCTCGACCTGGTCGAGGACGGCGGCGAACACGAGTTCGGCGACGTCTTCCGCGCCGGCGAGTACGCCGACGTCTCGGGCATCACGAAGGGGAAGGGCACCCAGGGCCCCGTCAAGCGCTGGGGCGTCCAGAAGCGGAAGGGCAAGCACGCACGACAGGGCTGGCGGCGCCGGATCGGTAACCTCGGCCCGTGGAACCCGTCGCGCGTTCGCTCGACCGTCCCCCAGCAGGGGCAGACCGGCTACCACCAGCGCACGGAGCTCAACAAGCGGCTCATCGACTTCGGCGAGGGCGACGACGCCTCCGTCGAGGGCGGCTTCAAGGGCTACGGCGAGGTGGACGGCCACTACGCGCTCGTGAAGGGCTCGCTCCCGGGTCCGTCCCAGCGCCTCCTGCGCTTCCGCCCGGCCATCCGGCCGAACGACCAGCCGCGCCTCGACCCCGAGGTGCGCTACGTCTCCACTGAGTCGAACCAAGGATAATGAAGGCAACAGTACGCGACCTGAACGGTGACGACACGGGCGAGGTCGACCTCCCCGACGTCTTCGAGACGGAGTTCCGCTCGGACCTGATCCAGCGAGCCGTCGTCGCCGCGCAGGCCAACCGGAAACAGGCGTACGGCGCTGACGAGTTCGCCGGCCTCCGCACTCCCGCGGAGTCGTTCGGCTCCGGCCGCGGTATGGCCCACGTGCCCCGACAGAACGGGCAGGGTCGCCGCGTGCCGCAGACCGTCAAGGGTCGCAAGGCCCACCCGCCGAAGGCCGAGAAGGACCAGACCAAGAAGGTGAACGACAAGGAGCGCAAGCTCGCGACGCGGTCGGCCATCGCGGCCACCGCCGACGCCGAGCTCGTCTCCGAGCGCGGCCACGTGTTCGACGAGGACACGGAGCTGCCGCTCGTCGTCTCCGACGAGTTCGAGGACCTCGTGAAGACGAAGGAGGTCGTCTCCTTCCTCGAGGCCGTCGGCATCGACGGCGACATCGAGCGCGCCGACGAGGGGCGCACGATCCGCGCCGGGCGCGGGACGACCCGCGGCCGCAAGACGCAGGAGCCGAAGTCGGTCCTGTTCGTCACCAGCGGCGAGCCGTCGAAGGCTGCCCGCAACCTCGCGGGCGCCGACGTGACGACCGGCCGTGAGGTCAACGTCGAAGACCTGGCGCCCGGCACCCACGCTGGCCGCCTGACCGTCTTCACCGAGAGTGCGCTGGAGGAGGTGGCCGAGCGATGAGTTCGGTCATCCACCACCCGCTCGTGACCGAGAAGGCGATGGACGAGATGGACTTCAACAACAAGCTCCAGTTCATCGTCGACATCGACGCGAACAAGCCGGAGATCGCAGAGGCGGTCGCCGCGCAGTTCGACGTCGGCGTCGAGTCGGTCCGGACCCAGGTGACTCCCCAGGGCAAGAAGAAGGCAACCGTCGAACTCGGCGAGGACGACGACGCGCAGGAAGTCGCCTCCCGTATTGGGGTGTTCTGACAATGGGACGCAGAATTCAGGGACAACGACGCGGGCGCGGCACCTCGACGTTCCGAGCGCCGTCGCACCGCTACAAGTCGGACAAGCAGCACAAGAAGATCGAAGAGGACGACGCCAACACCGTCCACGGCGAGGTCGTCGGCATCGAGCACGACCCCGCGCGCTCCGCCCCGCTGGCGGACGTGGAGTTCGAGGACGGCGATCGTCGCCTCGTGCTGGCGCCGGAGGGCGTCACCGTCGGCGAGACGCTGTCGGTCGGCGTCTCCGCGGAGATCAAGCCCGGCAACACGCTCCCCATCTCGGAGATTCCCGAGGGGGTTCCGGTGTGTAACGTCGAGTCCAAGCCCGGCGACGGCGGCAAGTTCGCCCGCGCCTCGGGCGTCAGCGCGACGCTGCTCACCCACGACCGCGACGTCGCGGTCGTCCAACTCCCCTCCGGCGAGGTCAAGCGCCTCAACCCGGACTGCCGAGCCACCGTCGGCGTCGTCGCCGGCGGCGGACGGACGGAGAAGCCGTTCGTGAAGGCGGGGAAGAAGTACCACAAGATGCGCAGTCGCGGGACGAAGTACCCGCGCGTCCGTGGCGTCGCGATGAACGCCGTCGACCACCCGTTCGGTGGCGGTGGCCGCCAGCACCCCGGACAGCCGAAGTCCGTCTCGCGGAACGCACCGCCGGGCCGGAAGGTCGGCGACATCGCCTCCAAGCGGACGGGCCGCGGAGGGAACAAGTAGATCATGAGTTCGGAATACCGCACCGGCCGCGAGGGTGAGTTCACCTACCGCGGTCACACGCTCGACGAGCTCCAGTCGATGGAGCTCGACGAGGTCGCTGAACTGCTCCCCGCCCGCGCGCGGCGAAGTATCACTCGAGGACTCGGCGTCGAGAAGCAGAAGCTGCTCGAAGACGCCCGCGAGGCCACCGAGGAGGAGACGGCCAACGACCCGCTCCGCACCCACCTGCGCGACATGCCGGTGGTGCCGGAGTTCGTCGGCCTCACGTTCGAGGTGTACGACGGCAGCCACTTCGAGCGCGTCGTCGTCGAACCCGAGATGATCGGGCACTACCTCGGCGAGTTCAACCTCACACGGAACTCCGTGGAACACGGTCAGGCCGGTATCGGCGCGACCCGGTCCTCGAAGTTCGTGCCCCTCAAGTAATCCATGGGAATCAACTACAGCGTCGACGCCGACCCGGAGACCACCGCCAAGGGGATGCTCCGCGAGCGGCAGATCAGCTTCAAGCACAGCAAGGCCATCGCCCGCGAAATCAAGGGCGAGACGGTCGCCGACGCTCGCGAGTACCTGCACGCGGTCATCGACGGAGAGCGCTCCGTCCCGTTCCGCAAGCACAACACTGGCGTCGGTCACCGCTCGGACATCGACGGCTGGGACGCCGGCCGCTACCCCGAGAAGGCCTCCAAGGACTTCCTGAAGCTCCTGGAGAACGTCGCGAACAACGCCGACGAGCAGGGCTTCGAGGGACAGTCCATGACGATCAAACACGTCGCCGCCCACAAGGTCGGCGAACAGCAGGGCCGCAAGCCCCGAGCGATGGGTCGCGCGAGCGCCTGGAACACTCCGCAAGTGGACGTCGAAATGATCATCGAGGAGGAGGATAACTAATGGCGGACGAGCACCAGTTCATCGAGGACGGGCTCCAGCGGAGCCAGATCAACGAGTTCTTCGAGGACGAGCTCGGTCGCGCCGGCTACGGCGGGATGGAGGTCGCGAAGACGCCCATGGGCACCCAGATCGTGCTCAAGGCCGAGAAGCCCGGGATGGTGATCGGCAAGGGCGGGAAGAACATCCGCAAGGTCACCACCGAGCTCGAGGAGCGCTTCGACATGGACGACCCGCAGATCGACGTGCAGGAGGTCGACGAACCCGACCTCAACGCGAAGATCGTCGCGGACCGTCTCGCGAACGCGCTCGAGCGCGGCTGGTACTTCCGCCGTGCGGGCCACACGACGATCGACCGGATCATGGACGCGGGCGCCCTCGGCGCCGAGATCGTCCTCTCCGGGAAGGTCACCGGTGCCCGCTCGCGCGTGGAGAAGTTCAACCGCGGCTACATCAAGCACAACGGCGAGCCCGCCGAGGACGTCGTCGACGAGGGCCAAGGTGTGGCCGTCATGAAGCTCGGCACCATCGGCGTGACCGTCAAGATCATCCCGCCGGGTGCGGAGCTGCCCGACGACTTCGAGATCGCCGAGGACGCCGACGCGCCCGAGGTCGAGCAGGCCGCCCCCGCCAGCGAGGGCGTGGAGGACCTGCTCGCCGACGTGGACGACGAGGAGATTCCGGAGGCAGACGACGTCGACGCCGAGTTCGACGAGCCGGAGATCCCCGAGGGCGAGCCCGAGGACGTCATCGACGAGGAGGTCGTCGAGGAGGTCATCGAGGCAGACGAGGACGACGACGAGGACGAGGAATCGACCGCCGACGACGACGAGGAGCCCGAACTCGACGACCTCGACGAGGACGTCGAGGCCGAGGCCGAGGACCTGGTCGCCGAGATGGAGGCGGACGACGAAGACGACGCGGACGACGAGGAGGAGGAGTAATCCATGGCGATTCTCCACGTCCAGGAAGTCCGCGACATGACGCCTGCCGAGCGTGAGGCCGAACTCGAGGAGCTCGAGACCGAGCTGCTCAACATGAAGGCCGTCCAGGCAGCCGGCGGTGCCCCGGAGAACCCGGGCCGCGTCGGCGAGCTCAAGCGCACCATCGCGCGGATCAAGACGGTCCAGCGCGAGGAAGGCGACCTCGACGACAGCGACGAGTAACCACACATGGCACGCACCCCCGAGACGCTCACGCGACACGAACTCCGCGGCCTCCCCGTACGGGTGGTCGCCGCCGCCAGCGACGCCCACGTCGGGCTCGCGGGCGTCGTCGTGTCCGAGAGCATGCGCACCCTGACGGTGCGCACCTCGGGGGGTGACAAGCGCGTGCCGAAGGAGGGGACGACGTTCCGGTTCGCCCTCTCCGCGCAGGAATCGGGAGCCGGCGTGGGCCGCCGGCACTCCCAGCCCATAGATGAAGCCGCGGGGGACCGCAAGGCCCCCGGGTCCGCGTTCGAACTTCCGTCGTCTGGGCTCCCCACACTGGCCGGGGAGCACGGACAGTACGATACTACCGGCGTCAGAACCGGTCAGTCGGACGGTTGCGAGGACGTGGTCTCCGTTACGGTGGATGGGGCCAGACTGCTCTCACGACCCGCCTTCCGCACGGAACGTGCGGGTGATCACCAATGGCAATCGGACTGAACGTAACAGAACCGGAGGAGGCCTGCTCCGACGAGAACTGCCCGTTCCACGGATCGCTTTCCGTGCGCGGACAGACGCTCGAAGGGACGGTCGCCTCCACAGCGATGGACAAGACGGTCGTCGTCGAGCGCGAATACGACGTATTCGTGCCGAAGTACGACCGGTACATGAAGCGACGCAGCCGCGTCCCGGCGCACTGCTCGCCCTGCCTCGACGTCGAGGAGGGCGACCGCGTGCGCATCGCAGAGACGCGGCCGCTGTCGAAAACGAAGAGCCACGTCGTCGTCGAGACGCTCGACACGGAGGGTGATGCCTGATGGAGGCCCTGAAGGCCGACGTCACGCAGGGCCTCGAGAAAGGCTCCCTGATCACGTGCGCCGACAACACCGGCGCGCGTGAGCTGAAGGTCATCTCCGTGTCCGGCTACTCGGGGACGAAGAACCGACACCCCAAGGCGGGCGTCGCCGACAAGGTCACCGTCTCGGTGACCAAGGGCACGCCCGAGATGCGGCGCCAGGTGCTGGAGGCCGTCGTGGTCCGCCAGCGCAAGCCCATCCGTCGTCCCGACGGCACCCGCGTGAAGTTCGCGGACAACGCCGCCGTCGTGATCGACGACATGGAGGAGCCGCGTGGGACCGAGATCAAGGGTCCCATCGCGCGCGAGGTCGCCGAACGCTTCGGGAGTATCGCATCCACTGCGACGCAGATCGTATGACTGAGCAACCACGCAAACAGCGCACTCGGACCCGGAACGCGCCGCTCCACGAGCGGCAGAAGTTCGTCCGCGCGACCCTGTCGGCCGACCTCCGCGAGGAGTACGGCCAGCGGAACGTCCGCGTCAACGCGGGCGACACCGTCGAGGTCATGCGCGGCGACTTCGCGGGCGAGGAGGGCGAGGTCATCGACGTCGACCTCCGCCGCTCGACGATCCACGTCGAGGACGTCGTCGTCGAGAAGGCCGACGGGGAGGAGACCCCGCGCCCGCTCGACGCCTCGAACGTCCGCGTCGTCGACCTCGACCTCGAGGACGACGTCCGGGAGGCGCGACTGGAGTCCGACGAGGAGGCTGCATAACATGAGTAACCACCAGAAGCGACTGTCGGCCCCGAACTCGTGGCCGATCGAGCGGAAGGAAGAGACGTTCACCGTGAAGGCGGGCGCGGGCCCGCACGGCGAGTCGGGTGTGCCCCTGCTCATCGTCCTTCGGGACGTGCTGGGCTACGTCGACTCGCGCAAGGAAGCGCGCTACGCGCTCGACCACGGCTCCGTGCTCGTGAACGGCAAGGCGGTCTCTGACGAGGCCCGCCCCGTCGGGATGTTCGACATCCTGGCGTTCACCGAGCGCGAGGAGTACTACCGGGTGTTCCCCGGGGAAGGCGGTCGGCTCTCGCTGACCCCCATCGACGAGGAGGCCGCCTCCTCGCGCCTCGGGAAGGTCGTCGGCAAGACGCAGGTCACCGGCGGCGACTTCCAGTACACGCTGCACGACGGCACGACGCTCGTCACCGACGAGGGCTCGTACGCCGGCAGCGACTCGCTGGTCGTCGACAACGACACCAAAGAGGTCGTCGCGCACTTCCCCTTCGAGGAGGGCGCGCTCGTCACCGCCGTCGCTGGCTCGCACGCAGGCGAGATCGGCACGGTCGACGAGATCACCGTCACCGCCGGCTCCGGCGACAACGCCGTCGACGTGAGCCAGGAGGAGGGCGGCTTCGAGACCATCGCCGACTACGTCGTCGTCATCGACGAGAACTTCACGGGTGATGACGAATGAGCGAGGCCGAGTTCCACGAGATGCGCGCACCGCGCATCGAGAAGGTCGTCGTCCACATGGGCGTCGGTCAGGGTGGGCGCGAGCTCGCAAACGGCGAGGACATCCTCGAGGAGATCACCGGTCAGGAGACCGTTCGCACGACGGCCAAGCGCGCCATCGGCGAGTTCGGCATCCGACCCGGCGACCCCATCGGGGCGAAGGTCACGCTGCGTGACGAGGACGCCGACGAGTTCCTGCACACGGCGCTGGAACTGGTCGACCTCAAGAAGGCGCAGTTCGACGACACGGGCAACTTCAGCTTCGGCGTCGCCGAACACACCGAGTTCCCGAGTCAGGAGTACGACCCGCAGATCGGCATCTACGGGCTCGACGTCACCGTGACGCTCACGCGTCCGGGCTACCGCGTCTCCCAGCGGGACAAGGTGACCCGATCGATCCCGAACGCCCACCGAATGACCGTCGAGGACGCCGTCGCGTACCTCGAGCGCGAGTTCGACGTGGAGGTCAACGAATGAGCGACGCAGACACAGACACGACCGGATCCGAGGAGACGGGCGAGCACGCCGCAAAGCGCACGGGCCAGGAGGTCGCGTGCCGGCGGTGTGAGCGCAAGCAGGGCCTGGTTGGCAAGTACGACATCAACCTCTGCCGCCAGTGCTTCCGCGAGGTCGCCCGCGACATGGGGTTCCGGAAGTACCGATAACAATGGCAGGTAACGACCCACTCGCCGACGCCCTCGCCGGTCTCGACAACGCCGAGGACGTCGGTCATCTGGAACACACGGTCCAGCCCGCCTCGAACATCATCGGCTCCACGCTCGAAGTGCTGTACGACAGCGGCTACGTCGACGGCTTCGAGTTCGTGGACGACGGCCGAGCGGGAACGTTCGAGGTCGAACTGAAGGGCGCCATCAACGAGTGCGGCGCCGTCAAGCCGCGTTACTCCGTGGCCGCGGACGGCTACGAGAAGTGGGAGAAGCGGTTCCTCCCCGCGCGTGACTACGGCGCACTCATCGTGACGACGAGTCACGGCGTCATGAGCCACTACGAGGCCCGCGAACAGGGCATCGGTGGCCAGGTAATCGCATACGTCTACTGATATGGAACGAGACATCGAACTACCCGAGGACGTCTCCGCCGACCTCGACCACCTCGACCTCACCGTCGAGGGGCCGAACGGCTCGGTGACGCGCCGCCTGTGGTACCCGGACGTCAGCGTCTCCACCGAGGACGACGCCGTCGTCATCGCGTACCCGGACGACGCCGACCGCCAGACCAAAGCGACCGTCGGAACCTTCGCGAGCCACGTGACCAACATGGTTCACGGGGTCACCGAAGGGTGGGAGTACGAGATGGAGGTCTTCTACGCTCACTTCCCGATGGACGTGTCCGTCGAGGGCGACGAAGTCGTCATCACGAACTTCCTCGGCGAGACGGCACCCCGCCGCACGCAGATCCGCGGCGACACGGACGTACAGATCGACGGCGAGGCGCTCACCCTGACCGGCCCCTCGAAAGAGGACGTCGGCCAGACGGCCGCCAGCATCGAACAGCTCACCCGCGTGACCGACAAGGACACGCGCGTCTTCCAGGACGGCGTGTACATCACGCGCAAGCCCACGGGGGGTGCCTAAATGAGCGACGACGTCGAGTCGCTCGAGGACATCTCCGGTGTCGGCCCGTCGAAGGCCGACGCGCTGCGTGAGGCCGGCTACGAGTCCGTCGAGGACGTCAAGGCCGCCTCGCAGGGCGAACTGGCAGAGGTCGACGGCATCGGGAACGCCCTCGCCGCCCGCATCAAGGCGGACGTCGGCGGACTCGAAGTCGAAGAGGAGACCGACGCCGAGATCGAAGAGGAAGAGTCCGAAGCCGAGGCCGAGGAGGCCGAGGAGGAGGACGTCGAGACCGAACTGCGTCCGCGCGGTCACGCGGACAAGACCCCGGAGCTGGACGAGGAGCGCGCCCGTGCGCTCGGCAAGAAGCTCCGCGAGGGCAAGCCGCAGTTCAACCGCGCCGACTACCACAAGAAGAAGCGCGTGCCGACGTCGTGGCGACGTCCGCGCGGGCAGCTGTCGAAGCAGCGCAAGTCGATCAAGGGCAAGGGCCCGAAGGTCGAGGCGGGCTTCCGCTCGCCGAAGGCCGCCCGCGGCCTGCACCCGAGCGGCTTCGAGGAGGTCCGTGTGTTCAACACGGACGACCTCGAGGGCGTCGACGGTGACACGCAGGCGGTCCGCATCGCGTCGACCGTCGGTGGTCGCAAGCGCGAGGCGATCGAGGACGAGTGTGAGGACCGCGAGATCCGCGTCCTCAACCCGACCTACGTCGAAGTGGAGGTTGACCAATGAGCGACCTGGCAGCACAGCGCCGGCTCGCCGCCGACGAACTCGACGTCGGCAAGAGCCGCGTGTGGCTCAACCCGGAGGCACAGGACGAGCTCGCGGACGCAATCACGCGTGAGGACATCCGCGAGCAGATCGAACAGGGCAACATCCGCGCCCAAGACGCCAAGGGGAACTCCCGCGGCCGGGCCCGCGAGCGCGACGCGAAACGCGCCTACGGCCACCGCAAGGGCGCCGGCACCCGCAAAGGGAAGGCCGGCGGCCGGCAGAACACCAAGGACGACTGGATCGCGCGGATCCGCGCCCAGCGCGCACGCCTCAAGGAGCTTCGCGACGACGGCCCCCTGAACAGCACGCAGTACCGCGAGCTGTACAACAAGGCCTCCGGCGGGGAGTTCGAGGACGTGCGACGACTCGACTCGTACATCGTGAACAACTACGACGTTACTCTGGAGGACGACTGATGGCGACCGGACCACGCTACAAGGTACCGATGCGTCGCCGCCGGGAAGTCCGGACGGACTACCATCAGAGGTTGCGCCTGCTGAAATCCGGCAAGCCGCGCCTCGTCGCGCGCCTGTCGAACAAGCACGTCAGGGCGCAGCTGGTTTCCCCCGGACCCGACGGTGACATCACACACGCGGCCGCGTCCAGTGAGGACCTCGCCGAGTACGGCTGGGAGGCCCCGACGGCCAATCTCCCCAGCGCGTACCTGACGGGCTACCTCGCGGGACTGCGGGCGGTCGAGGCGGGCCTCGAAGAGGCCGTCCTCGACATCGGCCTGAACACGGCGACGCCTGGCAACAAGGCGTTCGCGGTGCAGGAAGGAGCGATCGACGCCGGGCTCGAGATTCCCCACAACGACAGCGTCCTCGCCGACTGGTCGCGCAACCGCGGCGAGCACATCGCCGAGTACGCCGAGCAGCTCGACGAGCCGCTGTACAGCGGGGAGTTCGACGCGGCGGACCTGCCCGAGCACTTCGACGAGCTTCGGGAGACCCTGACGGAGGAATTCGACAATGAGTAGAAACGGCGGCTGGGAGCCGCGCACGCGGCTCGGCCGGAAGGTACAGGAGGGCGACATCACCACGATGGAGCAGGCGCTCGACTCCGGGCTCCCGCTGAAGGAGCACCAGCTGGTCGACCAGCTGCTCCCCGACCTGGAGGACGAGGTGCTGGACATCAACATGGTCCAGCGCATGACCGACTCCGGGCGTCGTGTGAAGTTCCGCTGTGTCGTCGCCATCGGTAACAACGACGGCTTCCTCGGCTACGCCGAGGGCCGCGACGACCAGGTCGGCGGCGCGATTCAGAAGGCGATCGAGGTCGCCAAGCTGAACATGATCAAAGTCGACCGCGGCTCGGGCTCGTGGGAGGACTCCGCCGGTGGGGTCAACTCGCTCACCCGGACGGCGACCGGCAAGGCCGGCTCCGTCGAGGTCGAGATCAAGCCCGCCCCGCAGGGGCTGGGCCTCGCGGCGGCGCCGACCGTCCGCAACATCCTCGAACTCGCGGGTGTCCAGGACGCCTGGACGTCCTCGAACGGGAACACGCGGACGACGGTCAACCTCGCCAAGGCGACGTTCAACGCCCTGAAGAACGCCTCGCAGGCGCGCACGCCCGACCGGGCGCGGCGCATCCAGCGCGAAGCGGAGGGTGAGAACTGATGCAGGCTGTCGTCCAACTGCGCGGCGAGATCGACATGTCCGCCGCCCAGCGCGACACCCTGAAGATGCTCAACATCCACGCGATCAACCACTGCGCGCTGGTGCCCGAGGAGGACACCTACCGCGGGATGATCGCGAAGGTGAACGACTTCGTCGCGTTCGGTGAGCCGGACGTCGAGACGGTCGAACTGCTCATCGCACGTCGCGCCGAGCCCCTCGAGGGCGACGCCGACGTCGACGACGAGTGGGTCTCGGACAACACCGAGTACTCGGACATCGAGGCGCTCGCAGAAGCACTCGTGGACGAGGAGACGACCCTGCGCGAGCAGGGGCTGTCCCCGGTCCTGCGGCTGCACGCTCCGCGCGGCGGCCACAAGGGCATCAAGCACGCCGTCAAGAACGGCGGCGAGCTGGGTCACCACGACGACATCGACACGCTCCTGGAGGCGATGCGATAATGACGAGTAAGAAGCGACGCCAGCGCGGTTCGCGCACGCACGGCGGCGGCTCCCACAAGAACCGGCGTGGTGCCGGTCACCGGGGCGGTCGCGGTGCCGCCGGCCGCAAGAAGCACGAACGGCAGCTGTACGGTCCGCTCGGCAAGCACGGCTTCAAGCGCCCCCAGGGCGTGCAGGAGGAGGTCGCAGAGGTCTCCGTCCAGAAGCTCGACGAGGACGCCGGGCTGCTGGCCGCCGAGGGTGTCGCGAGCGAGGAGGGCGACGGCTACGCCCTCGACGCCCGCGACGTCGCCGAGGACGGTCACGAGGTCGACGTGGTGAAGGTGCTCGGCGACGGGCAGGTTCGCGGCGAACTCCACGTCACCGCCGACGCGTTCACCGCCGAGGCCCGCCGCCTCATCGAGGAGGCCGGCGGCTCCGCGGAGCTGACCGAGCGCGCACAGCAGGCCCAGGCCGACGACGACGAGTCTGACGCCGACGCCGACGACGAGTAACGCTCCCGCCACGTCACGGCGGTTCGCGGTTTCCGTTTCTTCGCACCCGACCCGAGAGCCGCCGCGCCGTCGCTCGGTGTGGCGCCGACGCTGCCAGCGGCCGTCGCTGGGCGAACCCAATCGAAGCGTTAAGGTGTGCCGGCCAACCAGACACAGCCAATATGGGTTGGAAAGAGACCGCAGAACCCCTCCTCACACGGATGCCGTCCGTCGTGCGTCCGGAGGGGCACGTGCCCTTCAAGCGGAAGCTCGCTTGGACGGCCGGTATCCTCGTGATGTACTTCTTCCTGACGAATATCACGATGTTCGGGCTCGCGACGACCGGGGCCGAGGGTGACTTCTACGGCCGGTTCCGGTCGATCCTCGCCGGCTCGCAGGGGTCGATCCTGCAGCTCGGTATCGGTCCGATCGTCACGGCGTCAATCGTCCTCCAACTGCTGGGCGGCGCGAACCTGCTGGGGCTCGACACGGACGACCCCCGCGACCAGGTGCTGTACCAGGGCCTCCAGAAGTTGCTCGTCCTCGTGATGATCTGTCTGACGGGGCTGCCGATGGTGTTCGCCGGGAACTTCCTGCCCGTCGACGGGCAGTTGGCGACCCAACTCGGCGTCGGCGTCACCGGCCTGAAGACGCTCCTGTTCGCCCAGATGTTCGTCGGGGGCGTCCTCATCCTGTTCATGGACGAGGTCATCTCGAAGTGGGGCGTCGGCTCCGGGATCGGACTGTTCATCATCGCCGGCGTGAGCCAACAGCTCGTCGCCGGGCTGTTCGCCATCCCCGCGCTCGGGACGCAGGTGACCGGCTTCTTCCCCGCGTGGTTCGGCATCATCACCGGGAGCATCCAGCTGGACCCGTTCATCCAGTCGCTGCTGTTCGACCCCGGTAACATCCTCGCGCTGTTCACGACCGTCCTCATCTTCGCGGTCGTCGTGTACACCGAGTCCGTCCGCGTCGAGATTCCGCTGAGCCACGCCCGCGTCAAGGGCGCCCGCGGTCGCTTCCCCGTGAAGCTCATCTACGCGTCCGTCCTCCCGATGATCCTCGTTCGCGCGCTGCAGGCGAACATCCAGTTCCTCGGGCAGATCCTCAACAACTACGTGACGCTGCCGGCGTTCCTCGGCGTCTACTCGCAGGGACAGCCCGTGAGCGGGCTATTCTACTACCTCGCGCCGATCCAGTCGCGCAGCGACTGGATGTGGTTCTCCGGGGCGTTCACCGTCGCCGCCGAGCCGTGGCAGATCATCATCCGGGTGCTCGTCGACCTCACGTTCATGATCGTCGGCGGCGCCATCTTCGCGGTGTTCTGGGTCGAGACGACCGGCATGGGGCCGGAGTCGACCGCCCGTCAGATCCAGAACTCCGGGATGCAGATCCCCGGCTTCCGGAAGAACCCGCAGGTGATCGAGAAGGTGATGGAGCGGTACATCCCACAAGTGACCGTCATCGGCGGCGCGCTCGTCGGCGCACTCGCAGTGCTGGCGAACATGCTCGGCACCCTCGGTGGCGTCTCCGGGACGGGCCTGCTGCTGACTGTGTCGATCACCTACAAGCTGTACGAAGAGATCGCAGAGGAACAGCTCATGGAGATGCACCCCATGATGCGGCAGATGTTCGGCTCCGACGACTGAGCCGGGGTTCTACCGCACCACGCGACCGGTTTTTGCGTTCTGCGTCCGCAGTCGCGGTGACGAGGGCGTCGTCAGTTCTCGTGCCGTACCGGTGGGCTCCGTCCTCGTCAGCGTCGGAACCGATCAGCACTTCGGCCGAACCGACGTCAATGAGTACCGCTGTGGTGCGAGCGTCTTCGGTGTGACGAAACGCTTAACGCCAACTTCCGTATACCTCCGGTTAGATGAATTCTCGGGGGCCGAGTGATGCCATCTCGTCACAGACGCTGTGTGACACTATCCCCGATGCGATCGTTATCGTTGACGAGGCGGGGGCCGTCACCTACGCCAACTCACGGGTGACGGACCTCTTCGGATACGCCCCCGAGGAACTGGTCGGAGAGGCGGTCGAGGTGCTGGTCCCCGACGGCATCGCCGAGGCGCACGTCGACAAACGGGAATCCTACATGGCGGACCCGCAGACCCGTCCGATGGGGGTGGGGCTGGACCTGGTCGGGCAACGGAAGGACGGAAGCCAGTTCCCCGTTGCGATCAGTTTGAGCCCGGTCGATACGGACGACGACAACGCCGTCGTGGCGACCGTCCGTGACGTCTCCGATCAGGAGACGCTCCGGAACAAGTACCGGTCGCTGCTGGAGACCGCGCCAGACGCGTTCCTCCTCGCCGACGCGTCCTCCGGCGAACTCGTCGAGGTCAACGAACAGGCGGTCGAGCTAACCGGGTACTCCCAGGAGGAACTCCAGGCGATGGACCAGCGCGACCTCCACCCGAGCGGCCACGAGGAGGGCTACCGGAAGTTGTTCGAAGAGCACGTGCGCTCGGAGGGGATTCGCTCGACGCTGCCGGACGGCACGCCGATATTCGTCGAGACGAAGGACGGAGACAAGGTCCCCGTCGAAATTAACGCCAGGATCATCGAGGTCGACGACCGACGCCTCATCGCCGGGTCGTTTCGAGACATCTCCGAACGACACGAGTACGAACGCCGACTAGAACGACGGAACGAACGACTCGACGAGTTCGCAAGTCTCGTCACCCACGACCTGCGAAACCCCCTGAACGTCGCGAGCGGCTATCTCGATCTCATCGCCGAGGAACTCGACAGCGAGTACGTCGACCACGTCGAGTCGTCACACGATCGAATGAAGGCGATCATCGATGGAACGCTCGCCCTCGCTCGGGAGGGAGACGCCGCCTACGAAGAGGGGCCAGTCGACCTCGCCTCGTTGGCAGAGCAGTGTTGGCGCAACGTCGAGGGAGAGCGGGCATCCCTCCACGTCGCCTCGACGGCGGTCTTGTCGGTCGATTCCCGTCGCCTCGAACGAGTGTTCGAGAACCTCTACCGGAACGCAATCGAACACGGCGGCCCAGCCGTTACCATCGAGGTCGGGATGCTCGACAACGGGTTCTACGTGGAAGACGATGGCCCGGGTGTTCCCGAGTCGGGCCGCGACGACGTGTTTCAAGCCGGGCAGTCCTCGACGGCGACCGGGACCGGGCTCGGGCTGGCTATCGTTCGACGGATCGTCGAGGGACACGGCTGGGCCATCGACGTGACCGACGGAGCCGTCGGCGGAGCACGCTTCGAAATCACGGGCGTCGAGGAGCCGTGATCGCCACGGCGGGGAGTGCGAGGCGAGCGGTGACCGGGTGAGCGTCGTAGTAATTCGAGTGAGTGGTAGACGGAAGCTATTATAAGTCAGAACGGGAGCGTTCAGACACGTGCTGGAATCGGATACCGAACTCCCACCGTCGTCGGCTATCGAGTCCGATTTCCCCTATCGAGAGGTCAATCGGCTGGCCGCGTCGGAGGCGTACAACAAGCATCACTACCGCCCCACGAACTACCAACACAAGTGGTGGGCGCGCCGTCTCGGGAGCGTCTTTCGGACGATCTGTCTGTCTGCGCTGAGCGACGCCGACACGACCGCCGCCGAGGTTTGGGAGATGTACGCGGAGGCGAACGACTTCGAGGACGCGGTCGTTCTCGACCCGTTCATGGGCGGTGGAACGACCGGCCAAGAGGCCACGCGCGTCGGGGCGAAGTTCATCGGCTCCGATCTAAACCCGGTGGCGTGGTTCATCTCGCGGATGGGGCTGGCACCCCAGACGTCGATGCTGGAGACGTACTTCCGTCGCGTGATGAACCGGTCACGCGAGGAGATCCGGCCGTACTACCAGACGGAGTGTCCAGAGTGCGGCGACGAGACCGGCGCCCAGTTCTACCTGTGGGTGGAGTTGGTCGAATCCGAGGACGGGGGGATGGAGCGCGAGTACGACGTGCTCGTCGTCGACTACAAGCGCGACGGCGGGGCGACCGTCGTCTGTCCCCAGTGTCACCGCCTCTCCGACGTGGCCGAGCCCACCGAATCCGAGTGTGGCAACTGTGCTCACGAGTTCGACGCCACACGGGAGGACGTTCGCGTCGCCGTCGACTCGCCGAACGCCGTGTTCAACGGCGGGGAGCGGCCGGCGTACGAGCCGTACGCGGTCAAGTACGACTGCGACTGCGGGAGCGGGTTCACGGCGTTCGACGAGTTCGACGTGGGGAAGTTGGAAGCCGCGCGAGCGCGGTTTGCGGAGGTCGAATCCGACCTCCCGCTCCCCGAGCAGTCCATCCCCGAGGGGGGCGAGAAGACTCGTGACCTCCACAACCGGAACTACACCGAGTGGACACAGCTGTTCAACGCGCGCCAACTGCTCGCACTCGGGACGCTCCTGCGTCACATCACTGACGTCGACGACGAGTTGGCCCGTCACTACCTCACGCTGACGTTCTCGGCGACGCTGGAGTTCAACAACATGTTCTGCTCGTACAAGGGGGCGGACCCGCGCGGGCCGGGTGCAGTGCGTCACATCTTCTCTCACCACGCGTACGTCCATCCCGGCGAGCCGCTGGAGAACAACCCGCTGGGGACGAAGCCTCGCCAGAGCGGGACGTTCCGGTACCTGTACGAGTACCGGCTGAGCAAGGCGCTCGAGTTCCAGAACACGCCGGTCGAACGCGTCCTCGGCGACGACGGAACCGTCGACCGGAAGGAGCCGATAGGGGGAGAGACAATCGGCGGGAAGCCAGCCGAGTCCGTGGCGGACCTCGCCGAGGGCGACAAGTCCCACTACCTCCACTGCGGCGACAGCGCGTCGCTTTCGATGCCGGACGGGTTCGAGGTGGACGCGGTCATCACGGACCCCCCGTACTACGACTCCGTACAGTACAGCGAGTTGGCCGACTTCTTCTACGTCTGGCTGAAGCAGAGTCTCGAACGGGACTTCCCCGATATCTTCAGGGCTGACTCGGTGGTGTCGGAGGCCGAAGCGGTCGGGAACAGCACCCGGGAGAAGTCGCTCGACGACTACGAACGCCTGATGGAGGGCGTGTTCTCCTCGGCGAACGAGGCGCTGACGGAGGACGGGCCGATGGTGTTCACCTTCCACCACAAGAAGCCGGACGCGTGGGGTGCGATCCTCGAAGCCATCGACGGTGCGAACTTCAGGGTGGTGAACACGTACCCCGTTCGGGGCGAGAACCGACTCTCCGTCCACATCAACGGGCAGCGCGCGATCCAACTCGACAGTGCGATCGTCTGTCGGAAGGGGCACAAACGGGAGGAGGGCCGGTGGGAGGACGTCGCCGACCGCATCGAAGCGGAGTCTCGCGAACGCCTCTCGCAGTTCCACGAGTCAGACGACGACGACCTCTCACTCCTCGACGCCTCCGTCGTCGTCAGAGGCGCGTGCATGACCCACTTCTCGGCGTACGAACGCGTCCTCGACGACGGCGAAGAAGTGTCCGAACGAGAGGCGTTGAATCGCGTGGAAGCGATCACCAAGCGACTCAACGCCGAGGAGTTCTGATCTGGGGCCGAGACGGTCGTGCGACCGTCGCGACTGGTCGGTCCGGGCTACAGTTCGCGACCGAGTTTGCGTTCGAGTTCCGCGAGGAACTCCGCTCGGTCCGGTGCCATCGATTCGCCGACGGCCCTGTCGACCTCCTCGAACGTGGTGGGGTACAGTTCGTCCAGTTCCAGGCGGTACTGTGGCGTGTCCTCGACGTACTCGTAGACGAAGAAGAAGAACGTCGCTTCGTCCTCGGGGACACGACTGATCCGTCGGACGATGTTCGAGTTCTCGAAGGCGATTTTCTGGAGGACGACGCCGAAGTCCTTCCCCCACGCTTCGACGGTTTCGGCCTTCTCTTCGAGTTGGGGGAGGAGTCGCTTGTCGAGACAACTCCGATAGTCCATCTGGCGCGACCCCACCGGCGGGTCGGGTGGGTGGCCGTCGTCGATTTCGTCCATGTACTCGTTGAACTCCTCGCGGATGCTCCCCCCCGAGAAGTAGGAGGACTGGATCTCGACGGCCGCGAAGTCGGTGATCTCGCCGTCGCGGTGGATCACCGGGATGAGGTCTATCCGCCCGGCCTCGCCGAGCGTGCGCTCTTCGAGGACGAAGAAGGACCCGTCGGCGTCGGGGAAGAGGTGTTCGCGCATGTCGTCCCAGACGACGTCGGACTTGAACCGCTCGGGACAGGTGATGACGGCGTTGCCGTCGGGCCCGGAAGCACTACACACGCCGAGCGGGCGAGTCTCTCCGTGCTCCTCGCTCACGTCGGTGGCTTTCGTGCACGCGTAGCCGTTGAACGGGCACGTCGACGAGTAGATGGGGCGCCCGCTTTTGGTCTCCATCACCTGTTCGCGACGCTCGGGGATGTCGTGTGTCGAGTTGAACCCGTACACTTCGCGAAACAGCGGTGTATCCGGCATCGGTGACGATTTTGACGTGGTTCTGATAAGTGTACTGTCCCGACTGTGGCGCCCGTCCAGTGGACGTAGCGCCCCCAATCTCATCGCGGATAACTGGGGAGTCACTCGTAAGTAACCGAACGTCAAGGTGGGAGTATGCACACGAACGACCGGCGTACCCAACTGGAGGGGGAGCGGCTCGAGGACCTGCCCGAGTTCGAGCTTCGGTACCTCTTCGACGACGGGGAGCGGCCGAGTTCGGTGACGATCTACGCGCCCGAGTCGCTGGAGACGACGTGGCTCACCGCCGACGCCGACGTGGCAGTGTCACTCGACGAACTCCGCTGAGCAGACGGTAAGAGACGACGACCTGCCCGTCGGGAGGGCCGGTGACAGCGGAACCGCGAGACGCGGGCGCGAGGGGGAGCGCTTAATCCGCCTCGGTGAGTGCGGGGCCGTATGGACGAACACGACGTCAGCGGTGCGACCGGGTATCGGCCCGGTCGCCTGCATACGCCGCCGCGACGCAGTGCAACCAGCGATCCCGGCGGAGGTGGTCGCCAATGACCGGACTGCTCGCCCGCGCCGTCGTCCCCGTCGCCTCCGAGAAGGACGCCACCGCGACGGCTTCGGCGCTGGCGGCTCACGACGCCGAAGTCGGTGACGTGACGCTCGTGTACGTCGTCGAGAAGGCCGGCGGCGCCGCGGACAAGGCGGGTGTCGAACAGCGCGAGGAGGCCGCCCGGGAGGCGTTCGACGCTTTCGACGCCGTGCTCGGAGGCGCGGCCACCGACCATCGGATCGCGTACCACACCGACATCGTCGACGGGATTCTCGGCGTGGCCGACGACGTCGACGCCACGGCGGTCGTGTTCACGCCTCGCGATGGCGGTCGATTCATCCGTCTGCTCACCGGCGACGTGGCACTACGTCTCGTCACCGACGCCGACCGACCCGTCGTGAGCCTCCCCCGGCACGTGGACGAATGAGCGGCGACGAGGAACTCGCGAAGGACCTCGGCCTGCTGTCGGCGCTGACCATCGGCGTCGGGACGATGATCGGCGCCGGCATCTTCGTGTTGCCCGGGCAAGCGGCCGCCGCCGCGGGCCCGGCCGTGGCGCTGTCGTTCGTCATCGGGGGCGTCATCTCGCTGTTCACGGCGCTGTCCGCCAGCGAGTTGGGGACAGCGATGCCGAAAGCGGGCGGCAGCTACTACTACGTCAACCACGCGCTCGGGCCGGTGTTCGGCTCCGTCGCGGGCTGGGGCAACTGGATGGGGCTGGCGTTCGCCTCGGCGTTCTACACACTCGGATTCGGCGAGTACCTCGCGACGTTCCTCCCGATCCCGAGCGTCTCGCTTGGGCTGGTCACGCTGTCGTCGTTCCAGATCGGCGCGCTACTCGCCGGGGCCACGTTCATCCTGGTGAACTACGTCGGCGCGAAAGAGACCGGGCGACTCCAGGTCGTCATCGTCGTCGCGCTCGTGTCGATCCTCACCGCGTTCTCCGTTCTCGGATTCCTGCAGGCCGACCTCTCGACCCTGCGACCGTTCTTCCCAGCCGAGACGGGCGGTGCGTCCGCGATCCTCCCGGCGACGGGGCTGGTGTTCGTCTCCTTCCTCGGCTTCGCAAAGATCACGACGGTCGCCGAGGAACTGCGCAACCCCGGTCGGAACCTCCCGTTGGCGGTCGTCGGGAGCGTCGTCATCGTGACCGTGATGTACGCGATCATCATGGTCGTGCTGATGGGCGTGATCAACTGGCGCCAACTCGGCCCCGACTTCACCACGACGCCGGTGCTCGACGTGGCTGAGATCGCGTTCGGCACCGTCGGGCTGGCGGCGGTCGGCGTCGGCGTGCTGACGTTCGCGGGACTGCTCGCCACCGCCTCCTCGGCGAACGCGTCGATCCTCGCGTCGTCACGGATCAACTTCGCGATGGGGCGGGACAAACTGATCTCGGCGGCGCTGAACGACATCCACCCGCGCTTCGCTACGCCGTACCGCAGTATTGCGGTCACCGGCGCGCTGATCCTCCTGTTCATCGTGATCGGCGACGTGAAGGTGCTCGCGAAGGCGGGCAGCGTGCTCCACCTCATCGTGTACGGCCTGCTCAACGTCGCGCTGATCGTGATGCGCGAGGCGTCGCCCGAGGAGTACGACCCCGACTTCGAGGTGCCGCTGTACCCGGTGGTGCCGATCCTCGGCGCGGTCACGTCGTTCGGCCTCATCGCGTTCATGGACAGAAACGAGATCGTACTCGCGTTACTGTTCGTCGCGGGCGGCCTCCTGTGGTACTTCCTGTACGCCCGGTCGCGCACCGACAAACAGGGCGTCCTCTCGGAGTACGTCCTCAGTCGGCGCGAGGAGTTCCCGGACACCGCTGTGTCGGCCGCGGCGGCAGCAAAGCCCGACAGCAATGACTACCGCGTGTTGGTCCCGCTGGCGAACCCCGCGAGCGAGGCCGACCTCATCGAGTTGGCGGCGAACATCGCTCGCGAGCGCGGCGGGTCGGTCGATGCCGTCCACATCGTCTCGGTGCCCGACCAGACCTCGTTGGAGTACGCGGCCGAACACGTCCCCGAGTTCGACGACACGACCGACGAGTTGCTCGACCGCGCCCGCCTCGACGCCGAGGAGTTGGGCGTCCCGGTCGAGACGAGCACCGTCGTCTCCCACCAGTCGTTCGCGGAGGTGTTCGACGTGGCCCGCACCCACGACGCCGACCTCGTCGTGATGGGGTGGGGGCCGGAGGGGCACGGCGCGCCCGGTCGCGTCGAAGGGCGCATCGACGAACTCACGCAGGATCTGCCGTGCGACTTCCTCGTGCTCAAAGACCGCGGCTTCGACCCCGAGCGCGTGCTGGTGCCGACGGCGGGTGGGCCCGACTCGGACCTTTCTGCGGAGGTCGCCGGCTACCTCCGGTCCGCGTTCGACTCGCAGATCAGCCTGCTGCACGTCGCCGACGATGTCGGCGCCGGCAAGGAGTTCCTCGCGACGTGGGCCAACGAGCACGGTCTCGGCGAGGCCGACCAGATCGTCGAGTCGGGCGAGGTCGAGGATGCGATCGCACGCCACGCCGCCGCCGCGTCGCTGGTGATCATCGGGGCGACCGAGCGCGGGATGCTCTCGCGACTCCTGAGCGGGGCGCTCGCGCTCGACGTCGTCGACGAGGTCGACTGCTCGGTGCTGCTGGCCGAGCGCCCGACGAACCGGAGCCTCCGCGACCGCCTGTTCGGTAGGTGAAGGGCGCGGGCGGCGGCGGACACCGACACCGGCGCCGGCGTCGCACCCGACCGGTTCCGGCAAGTCGACCGCCCAACGGCACCTACTTCTGGAGCGACCCGGAGTTCGGAACGTGACCGACAGCGACGCCGACGCGAGGGCGCGACCGCCGGAGACGCCGCGACGACCCGAGACCGAGCAGTTGCACGGCGAGTCGATCACGGACCCGTACCGGTGGCTGGAAGCCGACGACGACGAGGTCGCCGAGTGGACCGCCGCGCAAAACGAGTACGCGGAGACCGTCCTCGACACGCCCCAGCGCGCGGCGCTGGCTGAACGATTCGACTCGCTCGGGCGCGTCGACGAGTACGGCCCCGTCACCGTCGCGGGCGACCGTCTGTTCCAGGAGGTGAAGCGCCCCGACGACGAACAGCCAACGCTGTACGCGTACGACGACGCCGCGAGCGTCGGGAGCGACGACGGGCACGTCCTCGTCGACCCCAACGACTGGGACGGCGACGGCACCGTCTCGGTGGACTGGTTCGTCCCCGGGCCGGACGGAAACTACCTCGCGTACGGCGTCGCGGAGGGCGGCGACGAGCAGTACGACGTCCGCGTCGTCGACGCCGCGACGGGCGCGGTCGTCGAGACCGTCGCCGACGCGGGTCGGACCCAGTCGAACGGGTTCGCGTGGGTCGACGGCGACGCAGATGGGGAACCGCGCGGGTTCTACTACGTGACGACGGGGGCAGCGGGCGTGGAGAGAGACGCAGACGCCGGCGACGAGGAGGCCAGCGACGACACCGACGCGAGCGCGAGCGACGACGGCGCCAGCGGCGACGGGCAACTCGACAAGGCGGTCCGGTTCCACGAGTTCGGCGCCGGCACGGCTCCCGCCGAGGACCACGTCGTCGCCGACGACGTGGACGAGACGACGTGGCCAACGCTCGTCACCGACGGCGACGCACTCGTCGCGCAGTTCGCCACGGGGTGGGAGCGGTCGGACCTGTATGGCTACCGCGGCGACCCCGCGGAGGCGACGCTCGACCCCGTCCTCACGGGGTACGACGCCGTGTTCACGCCGACGGTCGACGGCGACCGCGGGCGTCTCCTGCTCACGACCGAACACGGCGCCGACTTCGGGCGCGTACTCTCGACCCCCCTGGCGGACGCCCTCGCGGGCGACGCCGACGACCCCGAGGACTACACGGAACTGATCGGCGAGACGGATGCGGTGTTGCGCGAGGTCGAGGTGGCCGGCGACCGCATCGTCGCCCACTACCACCGCGACGCTAGTTCGGAGGTCGTCGTCCTCGACGCCGACGGCAGCCGCGAGCGGACGGTCGACCTCCCGGCGTTCCCGACCGTCCACGGCGTCGACGGGGCGAGTGACGCGCCGACGGCGTTCCTCGTCGTCCAGTCGTTCGCCGACCCTCCGTCGGTCCGCCGGGTCGACCTCGCGGACGGATCGACGGAGACGCTGTGTCGTCAGTCGACGGCGGTCGAGTTCGACGTCGAGGTGAGCCAGGAGCGGTTCGAGTCGGCAGACGGGACGACCGTCCCCGCCTTCGTCGTCCGCCGGAGCGACGTGGCTCCCGACGGCGACAACCCGGCGCTCGTGACGGGGTACGGCGGCTTCCGCGTGAACCGGACGCCGACGTTCGACCGGTTCCGCCTGCCGTTCCTCGCGGCCGGCGGCGTGTTCGTGCTCGCGACGCTGCGCGGCGGCACCGAGTACGGCGATCCGTGGCACGAGGCGGGACGCCGCGAGAACAAACAGCGCGTGTTCGACGACGCGCTCGCCGTCGCCGACGGCGTCGTCGACAGCGGGTGGGCCGACCCCGACCGAGTCGGCGTCAGCGGTGGCTCGAACGGGGGGTTGCTCGTCGGCGCGCTGATCACCCAGCGGCCCGAGCGGTTCGCCGTCGCGCTGTGTCACGTGCCGCTGCTCGACATGCTCCGGTTCCACCGCTTCCTGCTCGGTGCCTCGTGGACGACGGAGTACGGCCACCCGGAGGAGGACCCCGAAGCGTTCGCCTACATCCGCGACTACTCGCCGTACCACAACGCCCCCGAGGCGGCCTACCCGGCGACGATGTTCACCACCGCGCTTGGCGACACGCGGGTCCACCCCTGCCACGCGCGCAAGATGACGGCGTTGGTGCAGGCGCGGCACACCGGCGACGACCCGGTGATCCTCCGGGTCGGGGACGACGCTGGCCACGGGGTCGGCAAGCCCACGTCGATGCAGGTGCGCGAGAACAGCGAACGGTGGGGGTTCGTGTTCGACCAGTTGGGGATGGACGTCGACGAACTGTGAGCCTACAGTCTGGTGGTTAGTCGTCGCTGCGTCGATCCCAGTCGGCGATATTCAGTTCCTCGTCCAGTTCGATGGCGAGCACGTCGCCGTCGATTTCGAACCGGCCCGCAATCTGGAACGGCTCCACCTGGACGGCGTCGACGTGCCAGTCAACCTCGGTAGACCACGCTCGGTCGCGCCAGACGTCGATCCCGTGGTCGCGGTAGAACTCCGACACGACGCCGCGAAAGCGGAGGAGCGACGCGAGGTTGGCGTAGAGGAACCACGCGCAGTCGCGGCAAGCGGCGTGGACGAGCGCCTCCGCCGGCCGCATATCGGTGGCCTCCCAGTGGTCGGCCTCCTTGACCGGGGACAGATCCACACGCCCGGTACAGTACGGGCAAATCCCGTTGAACATCGACGCGTAATCGCGCTTCATCCGCCGATCGAGCGCCTCGAGAACCGTCTCTGGAGAGTCTGGGTCTATCCGGTCGCCGTCTACCGGATACCTGATCTCGATGTCACCACACGAACGGCAGCCCAAGAACGCGCGACCGTCCTCGTACCAGCCGTATCGCGGTTTGCCACAGGAGTCACACGAGTCTGGGAGCTCGAACGGCTCGACGGACGTGTCCCTACCGCGACCCCGCGCGACGACGGCCTGGTACGCCCGGATGCCCGCGAGCGTCAGGCCGTAGCCGCGCTCCTTCTCCTCGACGAACTCGCCGAGCAACTGCTTGAGGTGGTAGTTGAAGCGCCCGTTGTCCTCGGCGCCGACCGCCTCCTGCAACTCGCTGAACGCGAGCGTCGCGTACCCACCCTCACCGCTCGCGTCGCCCAGCGACGTGATGATCCCCAGCCGCGTCTCGTCGGCGAGGAGCTCGAAGGTCCGCCGTGTCGGCGACACGTCCTCGGTCATACTCCAACGGTGAGACAGTCGGTGATATAGGTTCTTGTCGGGAGATCAGATACGAAGTGAACTGCAGTTCACCGAGTGGTTAATACGACGGATCACGATTAGCAAATCGGCGTCGGGACGGAGGGACCAGTGCCTCTGACATGGACTCCCACCCTCCGTCCCCGTCGTCCCGTTCTCGACCCCGGAACCAGTAAGTCCAGTGACGCTGTACGGTCACGTATGACAGCCGACGAGTCGAGGCTCGCCCGGGAGCTACGGACGAACGGCGTCGACGTCGAGGAGGTTCGCGTCACGCCCGAGCGGTTCGCCGTCGCCTACACCACGACGCTGCCGGGGGCTGAGCCTGACCACGCCGAGATGGGGCGCATCTGTAACACGTTCATCGACCTCGTCGAGGCCGACGAGGTGGACGCCCGCCGTATCGAGGCGACTTCGCTCCGCTTCGAGAACGACGTACAGGCGACGTGGTGCGTCGAGCCCGACTGGATAGACGGGCTCACCACCTACCGTCTCTCCGAGGAGGAGTTCTCCGCGCGTGTCCTCGACTCCGTCGAGGTCGACCCGGACGACACCCCGCTCGTCGACGCCGGCGGGGGCGGACGGTGACCGAAGCGACCACGCTGCCCGACCGCGAGCCAGCGCGACGGATCGACGGCCGACGCCCCTCGCGTGAGCGCTTCTCGACCAGACGCCTCTCGTTCACCGTCGACGGCGACACCTGCAGGGCGACGTTGTATCGCCCCCGCGACGTCGACCGCCCCGCGACGGTGGTCCTCGGGCACGGGTTCGCCGCCGAGGCGGCGTTCGGACTCGACCGAATCGCCGAGCGCATCGCCGCCGCCGGCTACGCGGCGGTGACGTTCGACTACCGCGGCTTCGGCGACTCCGAGGGCACCCCGTTGGTGCTTCCGGATCGACAGGTGGCCACCTGGGGGGGTGCCGTCGACCGCGTCCGAGGAATCGACAGCCTCGGTGGCGGCCTCGCCCTCTGGGGAGTGTCGCTGGCGGGCGGCCACGTCGTGCGCGTCGCCGCGGAGCGCCACGACGTGGACGCCGTCGTCGCGCGGACGCCGTTCGCCGACGGTCGCAAACTGCTGCGGACGAAGTCTCCGCGGTACCTGCTGCGCGCGACGGTCGCGGGCGTCCGCGACCGGGTGGGCGGAGCCGTGGGACGCCCACACCACGTGAAGGTGTACGGCCGCCCCGAGGAGTTCGCGGCGCTGAACGAACCCGGGGCGCTCGACGGCTACGCGTCGCTGATCCCACGCGACTCGACGTGGCAAAACCGGACGCGCGCACGGTCGCTGCTCGCGCTCCCGCGGTACCGGCCGGTCACGCACGCTGCAGACGTGGACTGCCCCGCCCTCGTCGTGGCCGGCACCGAAGACGAGGTGGTGCCGTACGCGGCCGCCGAGACGCTGGCCCACGAACTGCCGGAGTCGTCGCTGGTGGCGCTCCCGATGGGTCACTTCGACCCCTGGGGTGACCGATTCACCGAGGTGCTCGCTCACGAAGTCGCGTTCCTCGACGCCGTGTTCGAGTGAGACGAGCGCGACACCAACGTGCAGCCAGCGTGGCCGAAAGATATATTTAATACTTGACCTCGCGTTAGTGGAGTATGATATCCCGATTCCTGACGGTTGCGGTCGTCGCGATGCTCGTGAGCGCCGGCGCAGTCGCACCCGTCGCCGCCCAGTCCGGCCAGCCGTCGTGGTCCGGCGAGGTGTTCGAGACGCTCCAGACGGGCTTCGATCTGTACAACGACAACAGCGGTGGCCTCGACCTGGGCCCGTTGTCGAGTCAGATCGAGAACAAGCGTGTGAACATCTACGTGAGCGACGCCGGCGAAACGGCCGTCTACTCGTTCCGGATGACGGGCGACGGTAAGGTGCGCGACCTCCAGCAGGGCGCCCACGAGGACGCCTCCATCCGGATGGAGACCGACCGCGCCACGATGGAATCCATCGCAGCCGCCAATAGTCCCCAGCAGGCGATGGACCGCTTCGAGACGGCCGTTCGCGACAACGACATCAGGATCAAAGGCGAGCAGGGACACCTCTTCGCGCAGGTCACCTGGACCGTGCTGAACACGCTGAAGGGCCTCCTGCTGTAGCCGCGCCAAGCGGCGGTCTGTAGAATCGACCGGACGAACACGCGGTTCGGAGCGGGCGTCGGTCGCGGCCGATACCGCGTCCACGGGTAGCTTTTCACCGACGGAGGGCGGACGACCGGTATGACTGTCAGCGACGTGGTCGAGTTGGAGGGCCACATCATCGACTCCGGCCTGATGGAACGGGCGTTCACCATCGTCATGGACCTGGGCGGGGAGTTCGACATCGAGGAGTTCGAGGTCGGTACCACCAAGACCGCCGAGTCGTACTGCCGGATGCGCGTCATCGCCGACGACGAGGCGACGCTCGACCCCATCCTCCACGAGTTGCACCAGTCCGGCGCGACGCTCGCGTCGCCGACGGACGCGACCCTCGAACCGGCGCCAGCGGACAACGTCGTCCCCGACGGCTTCTACTCGACGACGAACCACCCGACCGACGTCCGCATCGACGGGGAGTGGGTGCCAGTCGACGACATCGAGATGGACTGTGCGGTCGTGGTCGAGAACGGGGGCGTCGACGAGGTGACCGCTCGGACGAAGGTGCTCAACGCCATCGACGAGGGCGACCAGGTCGTCACGGGAGACGCCGGCATCCGGGTGCGTCCGCCGGAGCGCCCGCGCGACTCCTCCGGGCCGTTCGGGTTCATGCGCGGCGGCGTCTCCGCCGAGCGCCCCTCGCGGTCGCTCATCCGCGACATCGCCGAGGCCGTCGCCGAGACGAAAGCGCAGGGCGGGCGGGTGCTGTGTGTCGCCGGCCCTGCAGTGATCCACGCGGGCGGCGGCCCCGGATTGGCACGCCTCGTGGGCGAAGGGTACATCGACGCCATCTCGGCGGGCAACGGCTTCGCCGTCCACGACATGGAGCGGTCGATGTACGGCACCAGTCTCGGGATGGACGTGGAGACGATGGAGCACCCGCGGAAGGGCCACAAGCACCACATCTACACGATCAGTGAGGTGATCCGCGCGGGCGGCATCGAAGCCGCCGTCGAGGAGGGCCTCGTCGAGGAGGGCGTCATGTACGAGTGCGTCACGAACGACCGCGACTTCGTGCTCGCGGGCTCTATCCGCGACGACGGCCCGCTCCCGGACACGATCACAGACGCCGTCGAGGCTCAGAACGCCATCCGCGAGCAGGCCCACGAGGCCGACCTGGTGCTCATGCTGTCGTCGCTGCTGCACTCCGTGGCGGTGGGCAACTGCCTGCCGTCGACGACGCGCACCGTCTGCGTCGACATCAACCCCGCGACCGTCACGCAACTGCTCGACCGTGGCTCCGCGCAGGCGGTCGGGATGGTGACGGACGTGGGGACGTTCGTGCCGATGCTCGCCGAGGAGTTGCTGGAGTGACGACGACGGCTCAGGCGTCGCGACGGTAGCCGCTGTCGCTGTCTCTCCACTCACCTTCGAGCAGGCCGAACGCCAGCATGTCGACGTACTCGCCGTCGACGTACGCCTCCTCGCGGTGGCGCCCCTCATCGCGGAAGCCGACCTTCTCCAGCACGCGGGCCGACGCCGGATTCGTCTCGAACACGTACGCGAGCACCTTGTGGAAGCGTCGCTGCTGGAACGCGTACTCGCACAGCGTCTCGACGGCGTCGGTGGCGTACCCCTCACCCCAGTGGGCGGGCGCGAACTGGTAGCCGACCTCGACGGAGCCGAACGTCTCGTTGACGTGGTCGAGGCCGACGACGCCGACGGGGTCACCGTCGACGCACGCGAGCAGGTGGACGTCACGTCCGTCGCCGATGCCGTCTATCCACGCTCGCTCGTCGGCGACGCTGTACGGCGTCGTGGTGGCGGTGCCGGCGCGCACCCGCGGGTCGTTCACCGTCTCGGCGAGGAACGCGGCGTCCTCGGCCTCGATCGTTCGCAACTCGACCGTCTCGCCCGTGGCGAACACCGACCCTGGCATACCCTGGCGGTGCCCCCCGCGGGGCTTCAATCGGTCGACGCCGTGTGAAGATGTGACGCAGTGAGCGTCTCGGGCCGCGGTGTCAGACTTCCTCGCGCGGGACGACGCGGAGGGGGAGGTTCGAGCCGAGGAGGATGTCCTGCGCGATGCTCCCGAACAGCGCCTTCCCGGTCGGCGACCGTTTCCGGATGCCGATCACGAACTCGTCGGCGTCGACGTCGTCACCGTACGCGAGCACCTCCTCCGCCGGGCGGTTCCCGCGGATGAACTGGTGCGTCTCGACGGTGACGCCGTCGACCGAGTCGAGTTCGGTCTCGACGGTCTTGAGGGCGTTCTCCCCCTCTCGGGCGTCCTCCGCGGTCGTCTCGTCGCCGCCGGGGTGGGCGTTGATCGCGTGGACTTCGTCGCCGGGCGCGAGGCGCTCGCGCAGGTAGTCTGACAGTTCCTCGCTGGTGTGCACCGAGTTGGTAGCAAGAACGAACAGCACAATCGGATCGCGCGATCCGTCGTGGTATAACCCTACCGCCGACCATGTGCGCGGGCGGGGACTGGGGGGGTCGGATATCGGGTGCCGACTATCGGCCACCGGGCACCGGCACGACCCGCATCGGCACGGTCGAGTTCATTAGGATCTCCTGAGCGACGCTGCCGAACAGCAGTTTCGAGGCGGGCGTCCGCTTGCGCACGCCCATGACGATCTCGTCGGCCTCGTAGCGCTCGACGAACTCGAGCACGTCCTCGGCGGGCGAGTTCCCCCGGACGAGTTGGTGGGTCTCGACGGCGGTCACCGGCGAGAGCCGCCTGTTGACGACCGCGAGCGCGTCCTTCCCGCGGTCGAGTTGCTCCTGTGTGGTGTGGTCGCCGCCGCGCTGGGAGTTGACGGCGTGGACGGTGTCTCCCTCGGCGACGCGGGGGTCGAGGTACGCACACAGGGCCTCACTGCGCTCGACCGAGTTCGTGGCAAGGACGTACAGCATACGCACCTGTTCGCGCCCGTCCGCCGTAACCGCCGCGTCGATCCCCACGACGCGAGGACGGTCGACGGTCCTGTCGCAACACAAAGTGTTTACCACATGCCTGAGCAGTCGCGGACGCATGTCACGAGAACGACGACTGGCCGCGGGTGCGGCCGCCGTCGTGCTCGTCGCCCTCCTCGGGGTCGCCGCGATACCCGGCGTCCTCGCGAACCCGGCCGCAGAGGACCTGACCAGACCCGGTCATGTCCACATCGCCGAGTCCCCGGCGATCGATCCGGGAGAGGTCGACGGCGCGACGGCGACGCTGACGCTGCACACCCGCATCGGCCACGCCGGCAACCCGACCGACAACGTCTCCGTGCGCTACCGGGCGTACGACGCGGAGTCCGGGCTGTTGGCGACGGAGCGGACAGTCGAGTTGGACGAGTTGACCGGTGAGCGGAGCGTCCCCGTGAACACCACTATCGAGGTGCCCCGGGAGGGCGGCTACGTCATCGAGACAGTCGTGTTCCGCGACGGGCAGGTGGTCGACCGCGACCGGACCCAGATCTCCGGCCTGGAGGCGCTGGGCACCGAGGTTCGCTTCACCG
Organism: Halobaculum marinum; assembly: GCF_029338555.1. Classification (GTDB taxonomy): domain Archaea; phylum Halobacteriota; class Halobacteria; order Halobacteriales; family Haloferacaceae; genus Halobaculum; species Halobaculum marinum. The sequence continues at coordinate 2,306,694 of NZ_CP119989.1, forward strand.
ACAGCGACGCGGTGCCCCCGCTGGCGGTGTCGGTCGCCTCGGTCGACGCCGACGCGAACCGCACCACCCTCTCGGTGGCGGCGTCGCTGACGAACCGCGGCACCGAACCCAGCGGCGACCTCCGCGTGGAGGTTATCCTCCGGCAGGCGGAGTCGAACCTGGTCGCCGCCCGCGAGGAGACGACCGCGAGCGGCATCGGCCCGGGTCGGACCGCCGACGCGACGACCGAACTGACGGTGCCGAGCGACTACAACTACTACGTGGACGCCGCGGTGTACCGCGACGGCGTCCTCGTCGACACGGCGCGCTCGGTGGCGAACCTCGACCCGACCGAGACCATCTCGGCCAACGAGACGCGCCGAGACGTCGAGTTCGAGGTCGGCGACTTCGCTGGCGACGACGACGGCGCGCAGGCACGGACGGAGGCGCCGGCGGCGACCGAGACGAGCACGGCGACGCCCGGGTTCGGGCCGGTCGTCGCGCTCGTCGCGCTGCTGGCGGCGGCGCTGCTGGCGGTACGGAGGACGCGATCATGAGCGAGGAACACGCATCTGGAACGACCACCGACGGGGTATCGACGACCGACGACGACGCGACTGGCGTGTTCTCCGGCGACGTGGCGCGCTACGTGAACTACGTCGTGCTGGCGGCGCTGGTGTTGCTCGCGCTCGTCGCGGGCGTCCAGTTCTACACGGGCGTCTCGCGGACCATCTCGCAGTGGGTCACCTACGAGTACCGCTCGATCGTGCAGGCGGCGTTCAACCTCGCCGTACTGTTGATCGCCGCTTCGGGTATCTCGCTGCAGATCCGTCGAATCGCCCGCTGAGGTTCCCGGTAGTCAATCATCCGTCGTCGAGACGGACCCCCGATTCTCGCTTCGTTACGCGATCGCGAGCCAGCCGAGGAACACCGCCAGCGCGCCGAGGGCGGTGCTGGCGACCGCGTGGACGCGGAGGCGGTCGAGTAACTCGTGAGCGTCGCCCTCGTGGTCGAGCGACTCGTGGACCTCGCTGCCGATCTCACACTCGGGGAGGAAGTCCATCGCGACGTGGAGGAACACGCCGGTCGCGAAGCCGAAGACGACGCCGCGCACCGCCGCCGACGCCGGGAGCGCGAGGAACGACGAGGCGATGGCGGCGATGCCGACGCCCGCCGCCGGCAGGAGGATGGCGCTCCACTCGCCGCCACGCCCGGCGAACCGGTGGACCGCGGCGTACCCCGCCGGCCCCTTGTGCGAGACGATTGCGAGGCCGAGCAGCAGCCCCAACTCGGGCATGTTGCCGTAGATGATGCCGATGATCGCGCCGGCGCTGAACGCGTGGGCGGTCAACTCTGCCAGCGAGCGGTCCAGCGGGAGGTCCATGTGCGCGAGACGGTGCCCCAGCGTGTGGGCACCGTAGCCGACGAGGAGGCCCAGCGCGACGCCGAATCCGCCGAACACCGCGCTCTGGCCCATCGCCTGCGGGAGGAGGAACACCGCCGCGCTCGTCACCATCGCGCCCGCAGCGAGGCCGTAGCCCCACACGAGCGTCCCGGTGTGGTGCCCCGGCGTCCGCCCGCCCAGCCACCCCGCGACGGCCATCGCCGCGAACGCGATCCACGCGATACCGAACAGTTTGATCCGCCCGGTCGTCAACGCGAGCGCGCTCGCTGCCACCAGCACCGCCGTGGACACCACGCCCAGGAGGCGTCCGCGGTCGCCGATATGAACGCCAGACGACTCGGTTATAATATCGGCCATGTTACTAACCTCGCAACCGCGGTTAATAATCGCTCCGATCGTTCAGGGATCGACCGACCGCCGGACCCACCCGGACGCACCCGAGGGGAACGGGTCCGTCTCCGCGCTCGGTTGGACGGTGCCGTCGCGTTCGACGGCCCGCACGACCACCTCGTGCTCGCCGTCGGCGACGTACTCGTGGCGCCACCCGCGCCAGGCGTCTACCGCCGCGCCGCCGACCGCCTCGGTCGACTCCGGGTCGGCGTCGGCGGGCGTCGCCCCCGGGAGACGCTCGGTCACCTCGGCGGTCGCCCACGTGTTGCCACCGTCGGTCGACACCTCGACCGCCGAGACACCGCGCGTGCCGGCGTAGGCGTGGCCGCCGACGGTGACGGCGCCGTCCTCACGCGTCTCGACGTGGTGGATCTTCGCGACGGTCGACGCCGGGCCGGTGCCGTGCCACCCCTTCTGCTCCCAGTAGCCGGTCGCCTCCTCGGTCAGCACCTCGATCTCGGTGAGCCACTTCACGTTAATCTCGCCCCAGTGACCAGGGATCAGGGCTCTGACGGGCGCGCCGTGCCCCCGGGGGAGCGGGCGCCCGTTCATCCCCCACGCGAGGAGGCCGTCTTCGAGCGCCGACAGGGGGAACTCCTCGTAGTAGTCGTCCGCTGCGCGGAGCATCACGCAGCAGCCCTCGTCGTCGACGCCCGCCTCGGCCAACAGCGAGGAGACGGGGACGCCCGTCCAGAGGGCGGTGTCCATCTTCCGGCCGTTCACCGGGTCGCCGACGCACCTGAGCGTCTCGAAGCGGTGCTGAGCCGTTCGGCTTCGCAGGTCGTCGAGGTTCACCTCGACCGCCTCGTCGACAGCGCCCGTCACCGACAGCGTCCACTCGTCGGCGTCCACGCGCGGGTCGGCGGGGTTCTTATCGACGACGTAGAACGACTCCGAGACGAGCGGCTCTGCGCCCGCGAGTTCGAACGACCGCTCCTCGGCGACCGCGAGCAGTCGCTCGACCAGCGGGTCCGGGTCGGCGTCGCCGCGGGTGTCCGCGGGCGTCGTCGCCGCCCGAACCGCTCGCGCGAGCGGACCGGCACCCGCCGCCGCGACGGCGACAGTCGCGACGCCCGCCGACCGGAGGAGGCCGCGCCGGTCGGGCCCCGAGACCGGGTCGGTGGCCCTCGCCCCGGCGAGACCGACGGTCGCGCCGCCGAGGGCGCCGCCGAGCACCGCCGCTCCGGGAGTGATCGTCAGGAGGAACGCCGCCAGCGTCTGGACGGCGGCGACGAGGAAGACGGTCTCGGCTCGCTCGCGGTCGGCGCCACGCCCGAATCGCGTCGCGAGTAGGGCGATGGCGGCGAACAGCGCGACCGCGAGCAGCCCGGAGCCCGCCACCAACAGCGGTTGGGCAGTGCTCCCGAGCCCCTGGATGCCAGACGCGATGAGCGCGTCGGGGAGCAGGAGGATCACCGTCTGTGCGAGCGCGACGACGACCCAGCGGGGCGTGAACCCCGTGAGCAGGAACGTCCCGGCGACGACCGCGACGCCGGAGGCGACGGCGACCGCGAGTCGGTCGGGGGCGGGAGACTCCATTCGTGTGTCCCACGGGTCGACGCGGTAAATCGATTCCGCGCTCGTGTGGGCCTGCGGACCGCGGGTGACCCGAATCGCTTTGTCGGGGGACCCCCACCGCTCCACCATGAGCGACGCCGACGACGCGGACGGAGGGTCGACCGTCGACCGGGTGGACGGCGAGGCGGTCAAGCGGACCCGCCCGTGTCCCTACTGCGGGACGTCCATGGTCCACCGCCACTGCGAGTACGTCTGCCCACAGCACGGCGTCGTCTTCGACTGCTCGGATCCGTTCTACGGCTGAGGGGACGCACACCAATCGCGACGCCTCAACCCCGAACTCTGTCGGTTCGCAGAGGGCGCAAAATCGCAAGCCGTGACCGGCACCAACTGTTATAGTGTGTGGTGCCGTACTAATTGTTATCCAGATGCGTGGACGGCACAGTGCTGGCAGAGCGTGGGGTGCGCCGAACCAGCGATGGTAGACGACGACCAGATCGCCCGTAGCAAGCGCATCCAGCAGCGCACCGGGAAGACGTTCCACTTCGCGACCCGCGTCCTCCCCGAACGGGTCCGCGAGCCGACGTACGTGCTGTACGCGTTCTTCCGCGTCGCCGACGAGGTCGTCGACGCCGAGGAGACGGCCCCGCCGGACGAACAGCGGCGCGAACTCGACCGTCTGTGCGACGCTGCACTCGGGCGTGTCGAGACGGACGACCCCGTGCTATCGGCGTTCGCGGAGCTGTGTGAGACGCACGGCATCGCCGACGCGGACGTGGAGACGTTCGTCGACGCGATGCGGTCGGACATCGACACCGAGCGCTACGAGACGTACGCCGACTTGGAGGCGTACATGGACGGCTCCGCCTCGGCGGTCGGTCGGATGATGACCGCCGTCATGGAGCCGGACGAACCCGACGCGGCGCTGCCGCACGCGACGGCGCTGGGCGACGCGTTCCAGTTGTCGAACTTCCTGCGCGACGTGCGCGAGGACATCGTCGACCTCGACCGCGTGTACCTCCCGCAGGAGACCCTCCGCGAGTACGGCGTCACCGAAGCCCAACTGAAGCGATTCGAGTTCGACGACGGCGTCGAGGCCGTGATGCGCCACGAACTGCGTCGCGCCGAGTCGCTGTACAAGGAGGGTGTCGCGGGGATCAAGTACCTCCCCGAGGACTGCCAGTTCGCGGTGTTGCTCGCGGCGGTGCTGTACGCCGAACACCACGCGCTCATCCGCGAGCGCGGGTACGACACGCTCTCCGAGACGCCCTCGTTGAGCACGTTCCGCAAGCTGAAGCTGTTCGTGCGCACCCGAATCGCGTGGTTCCGCTGTAAGGACCCCGAGACGGTGTTCCGCCGCGTCTCGTGTGTCGCCTACGGCGACAGCGAGCCGAACCGGTCGGGCGCCGGCCACGCGGACCGCGTCCCCGCTCGGTAGTCGGTCCGCGAGCGGTTCTCCCTCACGACGCCCGCCTGAACAGCGACGCGTCGAACCGGTCGGCGCGCAGCAGGCCGACGCCGATACCGGCGGCGACGACCGCGGCGACGGGGTTCCAGAACCACAGGTTGACGCCGCCCCACAGTAGCACGAAGCTCACCATGTCGTCGAGCATGAACTCGCAGTCGGCCAGGCGGCGACGCAGGTCGCGTCGGTCGAACGCGGCGTCGAGGACGACGACCGCGACCGTCGCGGAGACGACCCACCCCGCGTAGTTGGACAGCGGGACGCCGTAGAACCCCGCCCCCGACAGCACGCCGAGCGCGCCGACGTTCTCGACGCCCGTGTACGCCCAGAAGCCCAACGCGACGGCGCCGGGGTCGAGCACCACGTCCATCACGAGCACGAGGGCGATAACCGCCAGCAGGCGGACTGCAGTTCGGTCCGCACGGTCGCCGAGCAGGAGCAGACACAGGAGGTACGCGTTCGCGACGAGCGGGAGGAAGAACACCGGGAGGCCGAGCGGGACGCCGCCCAGTTCCGGCCCGAGCGCGACGAGGTACTCGAACTCGCCGTACGGCCAGCCGGTGGTCACGCCGACGTACTCGATACCGTAGGCGTACGCCGACAGCAGGCCGATGCCCGCGAGTTCGCGACGACCGACCAGCGGCGCCAGGCCGACGACCAGCGGCGAGCGCATCACGAGCGTCCCCAGCAGGATCATGCCGCCGTTGAACGCCAGCGGTTCGAGCAGCGTCCCGTCGAAGACGCCCTCGGCGCTCGCGACGAGGAGGACCGCACCGACGAGCGGGAACACCACGGAGATCGTGAAGCGGTTCTCGCGCACGAGCGCGTCGAGCGCACCCTCCGCCTCGCGGCGGTCTGCGGGCAGCGCCTCGCGGAGGTCGCCGAGTCGGCCGATTCCGGCGTCGGAGCTCACGGCAACACCGCCTCCGGGGGGACGATGCGGGTGAGCGCCCCCATCGTGAGGAGCGCGCCGACGGCAGTGTTGATGGCGGGGTACCACCAGTACGCGCGGTCGACGGCGACGCCCGACCAGTAGATGCCGAACACGACCGCTGGGTACACGAGTAACAGCAGGCCGATGCGGATGTCGACGACCGCGAACGCGCCCGCCGACACAAGCCAGCAGGCGGCGCAGTACGCGTAGGTGCGCTCGGCGCCCAGCACGGTCGCGGTGGTGCGGATGCCGGCCTCGCGGTCCGGTTCGATGTCGGGGATGGCCGAGAACGTGTGCATCCCCATCGCCCACAGCCACGCCCCGACGAGCGCCGCGACCGGCGGTGCCTCGCCGGCGACCAGCGCGAACGCGGCCGCGCCGGGGAGGACGTACAGCCCGTTCGACACGGAGTCGAGCACCGGCGTCGTCTTGAACCGGAACGGCGGGGCGGAGTACTCCGCGCCGAGGAGCAGAAAGCCCGCGAGGAACGGCCACGCGGCCCGCGGCGAGATGGCGAAGGTCCCGGCGCCGAGCGCCGCGCAGGCGACGACGACCGCCGGCACGAGCGGGCCGCCGTCGTAGCGCACTTCCCGCTCGTCTTTCTTCGGGTTCACCTCGTCGACGTCGCGGTCGAACACGTCGTTGACGCCGTACAAGAACAGGTTCGCCGGGAGTAGGAAGTAGCCGAACAGCAGGAAGTTGGCCGGGCGGAACAGCTCTGGGACGGTCGCGGCGCCGAAGGCGACGCCGACGACGACGGGGCCGGCGAGGTAGAACCAGAAGCGCGGGCGCGACAGCTTCAGGAGGTAGCGACCTCGTGCCGTGGCTCCGGCGTACGCCTCCATCCGTCTACGTGGACCCGCCCATCACTTCCGCCGTGAGCAGGCCGGAGATGAGACACATCGGCACCCCGATGCCGGGCGTCGTCGTCGACCCGGTGAAGTAGAGGCCGTCGACCTCGCTGGACTCGTGGCCGGGGCGGAACGGCGCGGTCTGGCGGAGCGTGTGCGCCAGCCCCAGCGCCGACCCCATCATCGAGTTGTAGCGGTCGGCGAAGTCGTCGACGCAGAACTCCTTCTCGTACACGAGGCGGTCGCGCAGGTCGACGCCCGTGTTGTCGGCGATGTCGTCGAGGACGAGCTGTCGGTACTGGCTCCGCAGTTCGGGCGTGTCCTCCAGTCCCGCCGCGATGGGCACGAGCACGAACAGGTTCGAGTGGCCCTCAGGCGCGACGGTGTCGTCGGTCTTCGAGGGCACACAGAGGTAGTACGCGGGGTCGTCGGGCCACGCCGGGTCGTCGAAGATGTCCTCGAAGTGGTCGTCCCAGTCGGTCGGGAGCACGAGCGTGTGGTGGGCGAGTTCTTCCACGTCGCCCTCGACGCCCATGTACAGGAGGTACGCCGACGGGGCGTACGTGCGCGACTCCCAGTAGTCGGCGTCGTACTGGCGCTTGCGCGGCGCGAGCAGTTCCTGCTCGGTGTGGGCGTAGTCGGCGTCGCTGACGACCAGGTCCGGGTAGTAGGTGTCGCCCGCGTCGCCGTCGGCGGTCGCCGTCTCCACTTTGAAGCCGCCGCGCTGACCCTTGATGGCGGTGACGGGCGTGTCCGTCTCGTAGGTGACGCCCAACTCCGCGCCCAACTCGACGATGCCGTCGACGACGGCGCCGATGCCGCCGTCGGGGTAGTAGACGCCGAGGTTGAAGTCGACGTGGCTCATGAGGTTGTACAGCGCCGGCGTGTTGTGCGGCGACCCGCCGAGGAACACCAGCGTGTACTGCATGATCTGCTGGAGCTTCGGGTGGTCGAAGTAGTCCTCCACGTGGTCTTGCATCGAGCCGATGAGCGACAGTCCCCACGAGTAGCGGAGCACGTCGAGGTCGACGAAGTCGCGGAGGTCGTCGCGGTGCTCGTACACGAAGTGCTCCATCCCGATGTCGTAGTTGCGCTCGGACTTCTGGAGGTAGTCGTCGAAGGCGTCGCCTGCGCCCGCCTCGTACGACTCGAACGTCTCGCGGTTCGCGTCCAGGTCCGGGACCATGTCGACCTGGTCGCCGTCCTTGAAGAAGATCCGATAGTGGGGGTCGAGTCGCGACAGCGTGTAGTAGTCCGACGGCTCGCGGTCGAAGTGGCCGAAGAACGTCTCGAACACGTCGGGCATCAGGTACCACGACGGCCCCATGTCGAAGCGAAAGCCGTCTTCCTCCAGCACCGAGGCGCGACCGCCGAGCTGTTCGTTCTTCTCGAGGAGGGTCACGTCCGCGCCGGCGTCGGCGAGGTAGCAGGCCGTCGAGAGCCCGCCGAAGCCGCCGCCGATCACGACCACGTCCTCGCCGGCCAGCGAGGAGCGGTCTCGGGGTGTTCGCATTACACCGGCTACGACGGGGTCGTGTATAAAGGATGGGCGGACGGGACGGGGGTCGCGTCCCCAGCCTGAGGACGGGAATCGCGAGCGGGCGGGTGCGCGCCCGCAACCCCTACGGTCGCGCCGCCCCTCCAGTCGGACACATGGACAACACAACCGTCGTCGTGACCGGCGCGACTCGTGGGGTGGGTCGCGCGGTCGCCGAGGCGTTCGTCGCCGAGGGTGCACACGTGGTCGTCTGCTCGCGGTCTGGCGACGATGTCGACCAGACGGTCGCCGCGCTGTCGGCGTCGGGGGCGGGGTCGGCCTCCGGACTGCGCGCCGACGTGCGCGACGAGTTCGACCTCGAACGACTGCTCCACCACGCCGACGGAGCGGGCGACGGCGCCGGCGTCGACGTGGTGGTCGCCAACGCCGCCGTCAACCACGGCACGCCCGGCGAGATGCCGCTCGACGCGGAGCCGTACAGCCGGTTCGACGACACGGTCCGCACGAACGTCCGCGGCGTGTTCGCAACCATCCAGGAGGCGACCCCCTACCTCACCGACGACGCGCGGATCCTCGTCCCGTCGGGGTCGGTCGCCCGCGAGACGAAGCCGGGGATGGGCGCGTACGCGGTGTCGAAGGCCGCCGCCGAGGCAGTCGTCCGGCAGGCGAACGCGGACCTCGACGCGACGGTGTTCACACTGGACCTCGGGCTCGTGAACACCGCGCTCACCGGGAACACGGGCGGTCGCGACCCCGCGGACGTGGCGCCGATGTTCCTGTGGGCGGCGACGGAGGCGGACGCTGAGGAGTACGGCGGCGGGGTCGTCGGCCTCCGCGAGTGGAAGTCGGCGACGAGATAACAGCGGCGAGAAGCGTCGGGCAGCCCGTGAGGGCGAGTCGCGGTCGCCTTACGAGGTCGACGGCGACATCGAGATGTTCAGCCCCTTCTGGATGATCTGGGTGAACGCCATCGAGCACAGGAAGTACCAGATAATCCACGTGGGCATGATGAACAGCGTCTCCGTCCACGTCACCTGTCCCCAGATGGGGACGACGATGGGCTGGAGGTCGGTCCAGACGCCCTCGGCGCCGCGGAAGCCGATCCCCCAGTACATCCACAGGAACGCGGGGATCGTGAACACCATGATCCACACCATCGGACGGAACTGCTCTTTGAACATGCCGAGCTGGTCGCCCATGGCCTCCATCTGCTCTTCCTGGATCGCCTCCATCGCGGCGTCGTCGCCGCGCTCCTTCGCCTCCTTGCGGCGCTCTTGGATGTCCTTCATCCGCTCTTGGTAGGCGGCCATGCGGTCCATGTCCATCAGGTTCGCGCGCAAGAGCGTGGAGTACAGCCCCGTCAGCGTCGCGATCACGATAATCACGGCGTACAGCGGGAGCAGATCCTGCAGCGGACCGAGGACGAGGTCGATAGTGCTGCCGACGACGTTGCGAACCGGCCCGTAGGAGTAGCCGATGAAGAACAGCAGCGTCACCACGCCCGCCGCCTTGTCGTAGATGCTCCACGACGCGCCGTCGGAGTCAGGAAGCTCGACATCGCTCCCGGTCGAGGCGGCGCTGGACTCTTCCGGCGCCTCCAGTCCGGCCTCGATCTCCGCGCGGTCGGCCAGCGCGAAGCCCGTCTCGCCGTCTTCGAGGACGCCGCGCTCGATGAGGCGACCCCACTGGCCGCTCGTGAGCTCCTCGCGCACGTCGACCCACTGGATCTCGCCGTCCTCGGCGCGCTCGAGGACGATCTCGATCGCGTCGCGCATCTCGGGCTCTGCCGCGAGCTCCCGGACGCGCTTCTCGATTCGTGCCATTACCCGCCGTAGGCGACAGCCACGTAAGAAGGTTGTACTCTCGGCGCCGCCCGCGCGGGCGGTGCGTGCGGTCGGTGTCGTCGCCTCAGGACTCGACGACGTCGCGGAGGTTCTCGAACACGTCGTCGGGCGTCCCCTCGCCGGAGACCTCGACGAGCGACCCCTCGTCGCGGTAGTGCTCGACGACGGGTTCGGTGTTCTCGCGGTACACCCGGAGGCGCTCGCGGACCGTCTCCTCGGTGTCGTCCTCGCGCTGGATCAACTCGGCGCCGCACTCGTCGCAGACGCCCTCCTCCTCGGGCTGGTCGAACTCGACGTGGTAGTTCGCGCCACACTCCGAACAGACGCGCCGACCGGTGAGGCGCTCGACGAGCACGTCCTCGGGCACCGACAGGAAGACGACGTAGTCGAGGTCGGTCTCCTCGGTGAGGAACTCCGCCTGGTCGAGGTTGCGCGGGTAGCCGTCGAGCACGAAGCCGTCGGCGTCGGCCAGCGCCGCGACGACGATTTCGTTGACCACCGGGTCCGGCACGAGTTCGCCGGCGTCCATGAACTCGCCGGGCGTGCCGTACTCCGTCTCCATCTCCTTGTTCTGGCGAAGCGCGTCGCCCGTCGTGATGTGGTCGAGGTCGTACTCGGCGGTGAGGCGCTTCGCTTGCGTCCCCTTCCCCGCACCCGGTGGCCCGAGCAACAGGATTCGGTGGTCGCTCATACCTCCTCGGTCCGGGGCCACGGTGAAAGGCGTGCGGATTCCGGCGCGGTTCGCGAGCACGACCCCCTCGGTCGGCGACCGCCAGCGTGCCACCCGCTCGGGGGCGACCGCCCGGTTTTTGCGTCGACCGCGAGAACGACACCCCATGACCCGCTTCGACGCCGACACGGCAGCCGACCGCCGGAAGCTGTTCGCGGACGCCGTCACCGCCCACCGCGAGCGCGGGAGCGCGTTCCTCACGATCGAGGTGGAACCGCCGCGCGAGGAACTCCAGTTCGGCGAGTCAGACGAGGCTGGCGACGGCGACGCCGCAGACGACGAGAACTCGCCCCCGCCGTGGATTCAGTTCGCCGAGAAGACGTTCAACCTCGACTGCACTGACGAGGAACTGTCGCGGCTCCACGACCTGCTCGACGACTACCCGGAGTTCCGGGTCGACGAGCAGACCGAACCGGAGGAAGCCGAGGGGACGAACCTCCGCATCTCGGCGCGCTCGGACGCCAACCGGCTCGCGAGCTTCCTCGACCGCGCGTTCGCGGAGGTGTACGATCAGCCCGACGACTACCGGGCGTGGGTCGTCCAGATCTGAGGTCGGAGGCTGCGGCGACCCAGTCGAGCGGCCGTCACTCGCGACCGACGAGCAGGTAGAGGATCAGGACGGCCCCGGCGCCGAATATCGAGACGAACAGGCCGGCGAGCATCGTCGCGAGCGCCCACAGCGTCGCGTCGTCGTTACCGCGCGACTGCGCGTCGCGGTACACCCAGTAGGCCATCCCGATCGGGATCAACAGCCCGAAGATCAGGACGAAGATGAAGAACACGATCAGCAGTTCGACACCGCCAGGTATCGCTCCGAACAGCGGGAGAGGGACCATACCGGCGGATGACACGTCTAGCTGATAGGTCTACCGACAGTCAGTCGCGGATGACGACGAGGTAGTACACCGCGAACGCGAGCAGGAACCCGAGCAGGTTCAACAGGAGCGACGCCAGCGCCATCCCGCCGGCCCACAGTTTCGGCGAGTCCGTCCGCCGCGTCTTCGCGTCCTGGTAGGTGAAGTAGCCGACGACGACGGCCACGAGCACGTTGAGCAGGCCGAAGAGGCCGGGGTCGATCAGGCCGAACTGGAGCGGCACGAGCGCCGCGTCGGGGAGCATACCGCTTGGGACTCACGCCGGCGGAATAACTCCTCTGGCGGTCACGGGACGCCGCCGTCAGCGGCGTCGTCGTCGCGCCCGGCGACGAGGTACAGCGCGGCGACGACCACCAGCGCGGGGAGGCTGGCGACGCCGACGAGCACCGCCGCCGTCGGCCACGCGCGTGGGTTGGCGCTTTGGCGACCGGCGTCCCAGCCGACGAGGCCGGCGACGACGACGGTCGGGACGAGTCGAAGCAGGAGTGCGGTCGCGAGGGCGCCACCGCCCGGGAGTGACCCGAACAGCGGGACGTCGGTCGCGAGGACGACACCGAACACCTGGAGGACGTCGATGGGAACCACGCACGGGAGTCCCCGGCGCGGTGACAAAAGCGGGTCGCTCCTCAGAACAGCGAGTCGTCAGTGAGATCTGCGGCCATCACGAAGTCGGGTTGGTCGGAGACTGGCGTCCGCGTCGCGGCGGCGTCGGAGACGCACTCGACGGTCTCTGGGATCAAGATTCGCGTGTCGTCGATGCCGCGGTCGGCGGCGTCGCGGGCGATGGCGTCCGTCAGCGCGTCCAGCGCGTCGGTGTCCGCCCACGCGGCGACTTGGTAGACGCCCCACGTGGTCTCGGTACCGCCCTCGTCCTCGCGGTCGTAGGTGTACGCCAACGCCGACATCGCGCGCGTCCCGCCGTCCGTGACGACGAACAGGCCGTCGCGGTCGGCCGCTGCGCGGAGGTCTGCCCGCGTCAACTCCGAGCAGGCCCACGACTCGTCGCCGTCGAGCGCGAGGCCGCCGAGGTGGTCGCGGGCGTCGCTCGCGGTCCAGAACGCCCACGCGGCGTCGGGGTCTGCGGTCACGTCGAGGTCCGGGTCGGCGTCGGCGTCCGGTTCCGGCTGGAGCCACCGGAACTCCGTCGCGGGACCGAAGCCGACCGCTCGCGACTGGCCGAGGCCGGCGACGTTCCACGAGAACACCATGTTCCGGCAGACGACGGCGCCGTTGTCGCGGGCCCACTGGAAGCCGGCGCGCGAGAGGCCGGGCGAGAGGCCGTGCCCGCGGTAGTCGGGGTTGACTCGCATCGCCTGCGCCCACGCCTCCGTCTCCGACAGCATGACACACTGGAGGACGCCCGCCACGTCGTCGCCGTCGTCGACGTCGACGACCATCGTGTGCTGTCGTTCGTCGTCGCTGGCGACCATGTCGGCGAACACGTCCGGGAGGTAGTCGCCGTGGCGCTCGCCCCACGTGTCCTGTGTGAAGCGGACGACGTGCTCCACGTCCGACTCCCGAGCCTGCCGGATCGTGAACTCGTGGTCGGAGGCGGTGCCGGAGTCGCCGTCGCTCATGTCCAGGGCTTGGACTCCTCGGTGAGTTCGCCCGCGAGGTCGCGACCCATCGCGTCGTCGGCGTCGGCGACGTTCGCGAGCGCCCACATCAGCTTCACCTTCGCCGTGCCGGGGAGCGTGTCGCCCGCCTCGACGACGCCTGCGTCGAGCAGGTCGCGCCCGGTGTCGTACACGCGGTCGCAGACGCGCCCCTCCAGACACTGGCTCGTCATCACGACGGTCGTGCCGTCGTCGACCAGTTCCTCAAACCGCGGGATCAGGTCGGTGTGGACGTGCCCGAGGCCCGTCCCTTCGATCACGACGCCGGACTTCCCGTCGAGGTAGTCGAGCGCTGCGGGGTCCATCCCGGGCGTGAACTTCACCAACTCCACGTCCTCGACGAGGTCTGGCGCGATGTCGAGGTCGGCGTCGCCACGACGGGCGTACGTCTTCCCCTCGCGGAAGGAGACGGCGATGTCGTCCTCGTCGGTGCCGTAGTCGACGCGACCCAGCGGTTCGGCGCCGACCGTCTGGAAGGCGTCGCGACGGGAGGTGTGGTTCTTGCGGACGCGGGTGCCGCGGTGGAGCGCACAGTAGTCGTCTGAGGGGGTGCCGTGCATGCACACCATCACCTCCGCGCAGTCGGACTTGGCCGCCTCGACGGCACAGACGGCGTTCATCACGTTGTCCGAGGAGGGGCGGTCCGCAGAGCGCTGGCTCCCGGTGAACACGATGGGGACGGGCGTGTCGAGCATGAACGACAGCGCCGACGCCGAGTACTGCATCGTGTCGGTGCCGTGCATGACGACGACGCCGTCGGCGCCGGCTTCGACCTCTTCGCGGACGGCCTCCGCGAGGTCCGTCCAGATCTCGGGGTTCATGTTCTCCGAGAGGATGTTGGCGACGACACGCCCGCGGTAGTTCGCGCGGCCCGCCAGGTCGGGGACGGCGCGCAGCACGTCCTCGGCGTCGAAGCGGGCGGTGACGGCGCCGGTGCGGTAGTCGACGGTGGAGGCGATGGTGCCGCCGGTCGAGATGAGCGCGACCGTCGGGAGGTCGTCGTCGAACGACACCGCGGAGGCGTCGCCGTCGGCGTCGTCGTCGCCGACCTCGCGGGCGCCGCGTTCGAGCACTTCGACGCTCGCGTCGGCGCGGTCGACGCCGACGTTGTAGCCGCCCTCGAGCTTAAGCACGAGGTGGTCCTCGTCGCTCGACGGCATCAACACGCCCTCGTCGGTGACGGCCGCGTGCTCCACGCGGACGCGGTCTCCGGGGCTCGGGGTCATACGTGGCGATAGCGGTCGGGGCGAACTTGAACTTGCCCGTCCGCGGTTCCCCCCGCCGCCCTCGCCGCGAGCGATCTGGTGCCGTCCAGCGGTCTCACTCGTGACCGTCCGAGGCGACCCGACACAAGAACCATACCCTCGGGTCGCCCACTCACAGCTATGTCGAAGAGTCTGGAGGAACTGCAAGAGCTCGCCGAACGTGACGTGGGGAGCGACGACACCGGCGACGCCAGCGGCACCGACGCCACGGAGGAGGCTACCGGTACGGGCCACGACGCCGACGACTCGGGTGACGGCTCTCGCGCCCTCCTCGGTCGCTCGCCGTTCTCGGTGAAGGGGTTCGGCGTCACGCTCCTCGTGCTCGTCGCGGGCCTCGTCGCCGGCTCTGCGGTGCCCATCGTCGGCGGCCTCGCGCGGTACGTCGGATTGTTCGCGGCGGCGTTCGCCCTCGGGCTCGCCCGCTCGCGCCGCGCGTACCTCGAAACCGCTGTCGCGGGCGCGCTCGCCGCCGGCGGCGCGTTCCTGCTCGGCACGCTCACCACCGGGACGCTGGTGCTCGGAACGAACCTACTCGCAGACTACGGGGTTCCCATCGCGGGTGTGGGCGTCACGGTCGGGGTGCTCCTGTCGGTCGCGGGGGTCTACTTCGGGCGCGACCTGCGCGACGGGCTGACGCGCGACGTGGAGTGACCTACGCCGAGAGCCGCCATCGCTTGCCCTCCCGGACGACGAGGTCGGCCTCCGACAGGCGATGGAGCCCCTCCTCCACGGCCTCCGGCTCCACGTTCACCTCCTCGACGACCGATCGCAGCGAGCCGTCGGTCGACGACACTGCCGCCAGTAACTTGGCGTAGAACCGAGAGTCTGCGTCGGCGCCGAGCCGGTCGTTGAGGCGGTCGAGCACGTCGGTGATCCGACCGTGGACCCACCGTTGCGCCAGGGACAACTCGTTCTCCAAGTCTTGAAGGCGGTCGAACTCGGCGGCCAACTCCGCCGCCTCGCCGTCGTCGTCCTCGCCGTCTTCGGTCGTCCAGAACTCCAGGTCGATGTGCATGTGCGGGCACCGTCCCTGGATGTCGAGGTTCGGGTTCGCGGGGTACGCCGACTTCGTGCCGAAGCCGTGCCGAGAGACGTTCACTTCGAGGCGCACGTCGCGGGCGATGTGGAAGTACTTGCGCCGCCGGTCGTCGGTGTGGCTCTCGATGAGCCCCGCGTCCTCCAGTTTCCGGAGGTGGTCGATGACGGCCTTCGGCGACACGCCGAGGTACTCGCTGATCTCGGTCACGTAGCAGGGTTTGTGCGAGAGCAGCCGGAGAATGCGCCGGCGGTTCTCGTTCCCGAGGAGATCGAGCAGTACCGCGGAGTCCATACACCTGTGGTAACCGCTCCGGCTATTTAACCTCCGCGTCAGCGAGCAGTAGATTCGCCAGACGGCAACACGGTGGCTGCGACCGCGACCGCGACGACCGTCGCCGCGAGACTCCCCACCGCGAGCGTCCACCCGGGGTCGTAGCGCACCGGCGGGTGGTTCGCGAACGGCAGGCCGAGGAGGAAGCCGTAGTCGAACACGTCGTTCGCGAGCGCGAGGAGTGCGACCGCCGCGAGCGTCCGCCGGGAGGTGTGACCGACGCGAGCGAGCAGCAGCGCCTCCCCGAGGAACGCGGCGTGGGTGAGGAGGATGCCCCAGTAGGCCCACAGCGAGTCTGCGTCGAAGCCGACGTACAGGTCGTTCGGAAGGTCGCCACGGACGAAGGGGATGTTGAGCGCGACGAACGTCCACAGCCCCATCTTCACGAGCCAGACGACTGCGAGCGTCGTCAGCACAGACAGGAGTGTCGTCCGCGTGACCGACGAGAGACGCCGCCCGGCGAACGGTACGAGCGCCGCGAGCACGAGCGTCCCGAGCGCGATGGCGGTGGGGGAGTCGCCGTACAACGGCCACAGGTACGTCGCGACCGCGGGCATCGTCTCGACGTAGTAGCGCACGCCGACGAGGAACGCGAGCCCGTTCGCGAGCAGGAGGAGCGCGAGCGTGAACGGCGTCGTCAGGTAGAACTCCGCGAGCGACGCGGGCAGGGGGTTACGGGTCGCGGTGTCGTCGGCCACGTCTGTCCGTCGTCTCGTACGCCTCCGGCATAACGGCGCGTGGTTCGCGACGGGACCACACCGCGCCCCCGACACCCCGAAGCAGCGCAGGCGGGTGTCGGGGACGGACCGGCTCCCGACCAGCCGCCGGCGATGATCGCCGACACACCGCGGGGTGGGACTTTCGCGGTCTTCGTGTTCGTCGCGGTCTTCGCAACCGCTCTCGTGGGGACGGCAGCAGTCGTTCGGTCGATCTACCACCGATCCCGTATCGATCATCGCCACCGCTAAGCCCCGAAGCCCCCAGCGACGACTAACGGAATGAGCCTCCTCGCCGACCTCACGTCCGACGACGGTCTCCCCGAGCGGCCGGACCTCCCGTGGTACGTCGCGCCGCTCCCGCGGGCGGTGGAGAACTTCGGCCTCCACGTCGCCGCGCTCGTCGTCGCGGTCAACCTCGTCGGGACCGCCTTCGGCTTCTGGTACTACGGCTTCCACCCGCTCCCGCTGTCGGACCCGCTGATCACCTGGCAGTTGGGCGGGACGCCGCCGTCGATGTGGGTGTTCGTCCCCGACTCGCCCGTGGCGACGCTGTTCATCGCGCTCGCGCTCGGCCTGTGGAAACTGGGGCGCTCGAACGAGTACGTGAACGCGCTGGCGTTCTTCGGCTGCTGGAAACTCGGGCTGTGGACGCCGTTCGTCCTCCTCGCGTTCGCCGACGGCTTCACCGCGACGACGCCGCTCCCGATGTATCTGTTCCTGCTGTTCTCGCACCTCGCGATGACCGTCGAGGGGTTCCTCCTGTACCGCATCGCCGACTTCCCGGTGAAGGCGGTCGCCGTCGCGCTGGCGTGGTACGGCCTCAACGACGTGGTCGACTACTTCCTGCCGATCGTCGGGACGCCACACCACACGCTGATGCCCGGGCAGGTGGCGCTGGAGGGGACGCTGGGGTTCACCCATCCGTCGCCGACCCACGAAATCGCCGCTGCAGGTGCGGTCGTGCTCACGCTCACGGCGACGTTCCTCGTGCTCGCCACCCGGGTGAAGAAGTTCGAGGTCGGCGCGCTCCGGTCGGGCGAACCGGGCGAGTAGTTATGATTCGTCGGGGCGACGTTGTCCCGTGAGCAAACCCACCCTCTTTCGCGCGCTCGCGGACCTCCCGCTGACGGTCGAGTCCGCGGGACTGCGTCGCCGGTCGCGCGACACCTCCTCCGGGTTCGAGCGCGTCTCCACGACGGTCCGACTCCGTGGGGCGGGCGAACTCGGGCGCGGCGAGGACGTGACCTACGACGCCCCCGACCACGACGCGCTGTTCGCCGACCCCGGACGCGACCCCCGCACGCCCGCCGACGGTGTCGACTTCCTCGACGCGTTCGCCGGCGAGTGGACGGTTCGTGAGTTCTCCGCCCACCTCGACAACGTCGACCTATTCCCGATGGGCGACCCCGAACGGGAGACGGCCCACCACTACCGGCGCTGGGCGGTGGAGTCCGCGGCGGCGGACCTGGCGCTCCGGCAGTCGGACACCGACCTCGCGAGCCTGCTCGACCGCGACCGCGACCCGGTGACGTTCGCGGCGTCGACGCGACTGGGGGATCCGCCGACCGCCGACCGGGTGACCGCCATCGCCGAACGGGTGCCCGGCATCGAGTTCAAACTCGACCCGACCCCCGAGTGGACAGACGAGGTGGTCGCCGCGCTCCCCACGAGCCAGGTGCGCGTGCTCGACCTCAAGGGCCTGTACGAGGGGACCGAGGTGGACGTCGAACCGGACGCCGACTTCTACCAGTGGGTGCTCGACTCGTTCCCGAACGCGGTGATCGAGGACCCAGCGATCACCGACGAGACGCGCCACGTGTTCGAGGGCGAAGCGCACAGAGTGTCGTGGGACTACCCGATCACCGGCGTCGACAGCGTCGAGGCGCTCCCGTGGGAACCCGAGTGGCTGAACGTGAAGCCGTCTCGGTTCGGCACGATAGAGTCGTTGTCGGACACGCTGGAGTGGGCCCGCGAGCACGAGGTCACGCTGTACGGCGGCGGCCAGTTCGAGTTGGGCGTCGGTCGCGACCAACTGCACGCGCTCGCGTCGGTGTTCTACCCGGACGCCCCGAACGACGTGGCCCCCGGCGTGTTCAACCTCCCCGCGGTGTCGGACCGACTCCCCGGAACCCCGCTGGCGCCACGGGCGGCGCCGCGCGGGTTCGAGTTCTGACTCGTCGTCCCTCGACGGTCTCGCGCCGTTCGACGTCGCTCCCGCAGGGTCGAACGGTGCCCCGATTCACGCGCGCGGACGTTACTCGGTGATGTCCGACGACCCCGGGGTACCGTAACTCCCTCCGCAGGTGGTTACGAGACCACGGTTCCGCTGAAGCGGGCCTCCATCGCCGCCGACCCCGGGTAGATGTACCCGATGCCACCGAAGAGTAGCTCTCCCTCGATAGTGGACGCGTCATCGGAGAAGCGCAGGTTCATCCCCCCCTGGTAGATCTGATACACGTTCGCCGTGAGTCCGGACAGGGCGTTGAACGAGTTCAACAGTGCCGTGCGGGCGATCCCCCCTGGGTCACCGTCGAGGCGGATCGCGATGCTGTTCGAGTCGGGTTGCGTGACCGACGCGATGTCGATCTGTGCGGTCCGGGAGGTGGTGTCTGCGGGAATGCCGACCGCGGGGTAGAGCCCGGTGTTCGTCGCGAACCAGACCGAACCGGCCTGGGGCGCGCTCCCGGGTGAGCCCGACCGAATGGCGACGTCCCGTGCGTTGACACCCGTTCCGGAGGCACCGCTTCGGTCGATGGTGGGAGCGACCACGAGGAGTGCCGGCCGGGTGAACGTGACGCCACTCGACGTTCTGCCGGTCATCGTGATCAGGTAGGCCGTCTGCGACACCGGCACGTCGGCGCTCGCGCGCCCGGTGACAGCGCGGAGCCCAGCGAGGCCGACCGCGGTCGCACCGAGCGCCTTCACGGCGGTGCGACGTGAGATCTGATTCGACGGGGGATCGATACTGGAGGCGCGAGTGCGTGAGTTCACGAACGTAGTACGCTAGATGCTAACATATCTGTGCGTTCAGAACGAGTACACGATCGACTCCGATGTGGCTAGATTGATCTGCGCCGTGGAGACGGACACAGACTAGCCTCGGGTGGGAACGCCAAACTGAGTCTCGCGGCGGTCGGGACGCGTCACCATCCGTGGGGCTATCGAGCCTGGCATCTCCCCGAGGATCCGCTCAGTTTCCGTCACTCACCCTCTCCATCGTCGAGACGGGGGCGATGCGAACGCTTACTACACACCTCTCGCACGCTTGCGCCATGTCGACGGACGACGGTCGGATCGCTCGCGCGGTCGACAACGCGCTCAGGTATCCCGGAGCCGCCTACCGACTCCTGTTCGCCGTCGTGGTGGGATTCTTCCTCGTGTTCGCGGGGTTCCCCATCTACTGGCTGCTCGTCGTCGCGGTGACGCCGACCGGGGCGGCGCCCGGACTCGTCCCCGAGTCGGTGACGGCGACGAACGTGCTCGTCGTCGTGGTCGGCTCGGAGTTCCTCCGGTACGTGTTCAACAGCCTCGTGATCGCGGCGTGCACGACGGTCGCCGTGGTCGTCGTCGCGAGCCTCGCGGGCTACGCGTTCGGGCGACTGGAGTTCCCCGGGAAGCGAGCCCTCCTGATCGTGACGCTGTGTGTGGCGTACTTCCCGCCGGTTGCGTTCGTCATCCCGTTGTTCCGCTTGCTCTCTGGGGCGCTGGAGGTGTCGGTCTTCGGCGTCACCGCCACGAGTCCCGACCTGTTCAACACGCCCGCCGGTCCCGGCATCCCGCTGACGGGGTTGACGATGCCGCTGGCCATCTTCATCCTCACAACGTTCTTCGAGCGCATTCCGGACACCCTGGAGGACGCCGCCCGCGTCGAGGGGACGACTCGCCTCGGTGCGCTCGTCCGGGTGATCGTCCCGCTGTCGCGCCCGGGCATCGCGACTGCTGCGGTGCTCACCTTCCTCCAGGTGTACACGGAGTTCTTCTTCTCGCTGCTCATGACCAACGGCGACCCGCAGGACTGGGCGCCGATCGTCCCGGTTATTCGGGGGCTCCGGAACGCCAACGCCTCGTTCGCCGCCGCGGCTGCGGTGATCGCACTCGTGCCCGTCGTGCTCCTGCTGGCGCTGGCAGACGACCACGTGGTGGCGGGGTTGACCGCTGGCTACCGGTGAACGCCGGGCGTGGCGGAGCGAGTGCGCTCACCACTCGTAGTCGGAGGCGTCCTCGGCGGCGTGGGCGCGCACCCACAACTCCCCGATGCGCGAGAGGCGCGTCCGGTAGGACTTTCCGTGGGCCTCCTGCTCGACGTACCCTTTCCCGCCCGGCCCGAGGCGGTCGACGTTGTAGATCACTTTCGAGCGGAACGAGTCGGTGTACTCCTCGTCGAGTGTGCCCGCGAGCGCCTTCGCCAACTCGCTGACCGACTCGAACTCGCCCGCCTCGCCGAGTTTGAACAGGATCACCTCCTCGAACGGCTTCACGTTCGAGAAGGAGGCGACGGGGAGTTCGATGATGTGGCGCCCGTCGACCTCCTTGGCGCCGATGGTGGTGCCGCGCTCGTCGAACTCCGCGAGCAGGTCGGTCGCGGTGTCGAGGCGCTCGCGCACGCGGTCTGCGTCGACGCCCGCGACCGTCTTGGCCTCCTCGTCGGCGTCTCCCTCCGCACCGTCCAAGAGGTCGCGCAGCAGGTCGCGGTCCGCCCGCAGTTCCTCCGCCAATTCGGTCTCGAGGTACTTCTCGGGCGCCGTGTAGTACGTGTGGATGCGGTCGCGGTCGGCCTGCCGCTCGAGCGTGACGGAGTGGGCGGCAGTCGCGAACGCGAACGAGACGGGCCGCGGCATCGACGAGACGTTCACCCACACCTCGCGGTCGGCGTCCAACTCGGCGTTGATCAGGTCGTACGCCTGCTCGAAGGCGGCGTCGTAGTCGTACACGTCCGCGACGGCGACGCGCTCGGTCTCGGCGCCGAGCAGGTTCCGAAAGTCCGTCTCCAACTTCTTCGAGAGGTTCCGCGAGTACTCGACGTTCGCCTCGCTCCCGACGGCGCCCTCCAGCAGGACGACGCGGTCCACGTCGAACTGGTCGCGGACCAGCGGCGCGATGAGCCGGTCGTAGTCGAAGCCGACCGGGACGACGTGTGTCTGCATTCGTTCGACAGGTGCGGGCGGGCGTGGCAAAAGGGTGCCGTGGTCGGGTCAGTCCGCGCTCACGCCGAACTTCTCGGCGTTCTCGCCCGGCGAAGCCGTCGTCACGGCGGAGACGCCGACGGTCACCACCAGCGAGAGGAGCATACACCACAGCGCGTAGTCCCACGTCAGGTACGTCGTCGAGAGGAACGCCACGTCGCTGACGAACAGCGCGTGTGGGATGTACACGGCCTCGGCGGCGACGATTCCGGCGATCATCCCGGACTTCGTCGTCCGCGACCAGTAGAGCGCGAGGATGAGGGGAATGGTCAACTGGGCGTACCCGCCGAACGCCGTGTCGCCGAGCGTGACGAGCACGTCGAGCCCACCCCCGCCGCCGACAAGGAGGGAAGCCGCGAACGTCGACGCCGCGAACACGGCGACGCCGACGCGTGCGATCCACCCCTCGCGGTCGTCGCTCACGTCGGGGTCGACGAACGGGCGGTACAGGTCCCGCGTGAAGTACGACGACCCCGAGAGGAGCATCGAGTCCGATGAGGACATCATCGCCGCCAGCGCGCCAGCGATGACGAGCGCCGCGAACCACGCCGGCGTGTACTCGTTCAACAGGACCGGGAGGACGTTGCTCCCGTCGGGCACCGTGATGCCGAGGCCGACCGCCCACGACCCGAGCAGGAACGCGGGGACGAACAGCAGCAGGACGAGGACGGGCCACAGCGCGAACGATCGCTTCAGCGTCCGCGCGTCGTCGGCCATGAAGAACCGCTGGTTCACCTGCGGGAACGCCGCGACGCCGAACGCGATGACCACTGCGGTGCCGATCATCCACTGTGGCGAGTAGAGCCCGCCGCCCAGCGACGCGAACTCGGGGTTCGCCTGCGCCATCCCCGCGGTGAGCGCGGAGACACCGCCGGCGGCTGAGGCGACCCACGCGACCGCCAGCCAGACGACGCCGAGCATGAACACGCCCTGCAGTGTGTCGGTCCACGCGACGCCCCGGAGTCCCGAGAGGGCGACGTACGCGACCATGAACACCGTGATCAGCGCCGCGCCGGCCCAGTACGGCACCGCGCCGTCGGTCAGCCCCACGAGCGCCTGCCCGGCGCCGATCTGCTGGAGCATCACGTACGGGAACAGCCACAGGAGGCTCACGCCTGCGACCAGTCCGCGGAGACCGCGCGAGCCGAAGCGGTCGCCGAGCATCTCGCCCAGCGTCACGTAGCCGTGAGCCTTCCCGACGAGCCACTGCTTGTAACCGATGGCGTACCACAGGAGCGCGAACAGGATGCCGTCCATCAGCCCCATCACGAGGATCCACTCCGGCCCCGCGGCGAACGCGAGGTTGGGGCCGCCGAAGAAGGTGAACGCCGACAGCAGGGTCGCGAACGTCGTGAACAGGAGCACGACGGTCCCCACCGACCGCGACGCGAGGTAGTAGTCCTCCGCCGAGCGGTCCGTCAACCGGTAGGCGACCAACCCGATTGCCAGCGTGATCAGCAGGTAGCCGAGCACGACCACCACCGAGGTGCCCAACTCAGCCACGGCGGATCACCTCGGCGTCGACGCCGCGGTCCCAGCCGCCGGTGCGCGTGAACGCGTAGAACGCGACGGTCGCCAGCACCATCCAGCCGACGTGCCACCACAGCCAGAGGGGGAGGCCAGCGACGACGGTCGCGTCGCCCCACAGGAACCACGGGATCGCGAACGCCACGAGCACGGCGAACACGAGTACCCACAGCAGGTCCGATCGAGTGCGCGTCATCCCTCGGTGGTAGTAGTTCATGAACCATGAATGTTGTTCAATCACTCGTCGGTTCGAGGTATCGAAGAGAATAGTTCTTCAATGAACGTGGGGCCGGTCACGCCGCTGTTGGGAGGGCCAGGACGCGCGACCACCCGGCTTTATTCGCGGCGCCGCCGTGCGATCTGAGGATGGAGTACGTGCAGGAGCGCGTCGCGACGCTCCACTCGTTCGGTGACGCCGCACCGGATGCGCCGACCGACCGAGCGGCGGTCGTCGTTCCGATGACCGAGCGGGAGTACGCCGGCCTCGCCGCCGAACGCGTGCTGTCGGAGTTGGAGTCGCTCGACCCCGCCCGCGTCGTCGTCCCCCTGCGCGCCCCCGCCGAGCGCGTCGGCGCATTCCGCGAGTGGCTCGACGGCTTCGACCTGCCGTTGGAGACGCTGTGGTGTGACGGCCCCCGCGTGGACGGCCTGCTCTCGGACGCCGGACTGGACGGCGAGCGCGGGAAGGGGCGCGACGTGTGGCTGGCCCTCGGCAGGGCGCTTCGCGAAGAGTACGTCGTCGTCCACGACGCGGACACGAAGTCGTACTCACGGAACTACGTCCGCCGCCTGCTGTTCCCCCTGGCGAACGGCTTCGACTTCTCGAAGGGATACTACGCCCGCGTCGAGAACGGGCAGTTGTACGGGCGACTGTTCCGCCTGTTCTACTCCCCGCTCGTGCGGGCGTTACACGACGCGAACCCCGGGTCGGAGTTCCTGGCGTACATGGCGTCGTTCCGCTACGCGCTCGCGGGTGAGTTCGCCGCGACGAGCGACGTGGTCGGGTCGCTCCCGCTCCAGCGCACCTGGGGGCTGGAGGTGGGGACGCTCGCGGCGGCGTACGACGCGGTCGGCGTCGACGGCGCGGCGCAGGTCGACCTCGGGAGTTACGAGCACGACCACCGCGCGGTGTCGGGGCCGACCGGACTCTCCGACATGAGTCGCTCCGTCGGCGCCGCGCTGTTGCGGGCCGCCGAGGACCACGGCGTGCGGGTCGACTACGACGCGTTGCCCGAGGCGTACCGACGGACGGGGGAGTCGTTCATCGACCGATACGCGGCGGACGCGGCGTTCAACGGGCTCTCGTACGACCGCAGCGGCGAGCGTCGACAAGTGCGGACGTACGCGGAGTCCATCGCGCCGCCGGGGCCGGACACGCGCCTGCCGTCGTGGGACGGGGTGGACCTGTCGCCGGCGGCAGTCGCGGAGGCCGCCGACGCCGACGCCCGCGACGCCGCCAACGGGGACGTGAAAGACGCCGACGGGTGACGCCCGCACGCGATGAGGTCACGTCTGACACGACCGCACCGTTGAAGCCAGCCGGCGCGCGATAGGGGGTATGGAGTTCGAGCGCGTCCGTCGCCACACGCCCGTCCGGGTGACGGACGCCGAGCGGCGCGCGGCCGTGCTCGCACCGATCATCGACCGCAGCGGTGAGCCGCACGTCCTGTTCACGAAGCGCGCCGACCACCTCGGGAGCCACCCCGGACAGATGAGCTTCCCCGGGGGCGGCGTCGAGACCATAGACTCGGATCTGACGGCGACGGCGCTGCGCGAAGCTGACGAAGAGATCGGGCTCCGCGCCTCGGAGGTAGACGTGATCGGGCGACTCGACGACATCCAGACCGTCTCCGAGTACGCGGTCACGCCGTTCGTTGGCACCGCACCGGACCGGGAGTACGTCCCCAGCGACGACGAGGTCGCCGAAATCGCGATCCTTGCGGTCGCCGACCTCACCGCGCGCGAGAACTACGAGTCCGAGCGCCGCGACCACCCGCACTACGGCGACATCCGTCTCCACTTCTTCCACGTCGACGGCTACACTGTCTGGGGCGCGACCGGGCGGATGCTCGTGCAGTTGCTCGAACTGCTCACCGACTGGGAGATGCCCGCCGAGGTCGACCGCGTCGTGGACCCCGACGCCGACCTCCCGGTGTAGGTGCGCCCACCACACCTGACACCTGCCTCCCAATCAGACGTAGCTCACGACGACGAGTGCGAGGAAGAACAGCACCAGGAACGTCGCCATAACGATGCCGGTCTTCACCCACCCGTCGACGCCGCTCCCGTGCCACCCCTCGGCGGCGTTGCGCGCCGTCGAGACGATCCCACCTCTGTCTGCGCCGCCTCCGCCGTCCATAGCGGTCGTTCCCGACGCCGTCAGGTACGTCTGCTGACCGATCGAACAGCGCGGGCCGATACTGTCGCGAACACCACGTTTATCGTCCTCAGCGATTTCCTGAGATGTATGGCCGCACAGGCGATGGATCGCGTTCCGCGACGGTCCTAGTTCTCTCTCAGTAGCGTCGTCGCCGCTCGCGACGACTCGACAGCACCGCACCGACCCCGCCGACCAGCCCCCGCTCTACCACCGATGACACACTCCGTATCCACAGCCCCCGACAGCGTCGCCGCCGAAACGAACCTCGACGGGGTCGCGCTCAAGCCGACCGAGTGCGACGTGCGCGTCGCCGCCGACCTCCCGGTCGACCTCGTGTGCGTCGACTACGAGGGTCGCGACGCGATGCCGGACACCGAGACGCTGGCCGCCCTCGCTGAGTCGGTCGACCTCCGCGTGACGACGCCCGTCCGCGCCGACGGGTTCGACCCTCGCGGCGACGACTCGCTGGTCGACGAGCTCCCGCCGGCGGCGAGACGCGTGCTCGTGGCGGGTCACGGCGCCTACCTTACGGACGACGAGCGCCGCCGCGCGGTCGCGCCGCGCCTCGGCGACGCCGTCCGCGCGGTCCGGGCGTCCGGCGACGAACCGTGGGTCGGCACCGAGGGCATCGAGCGCGTCGCGCTCGCCGCCGGCGGCGTCCAGTACGACCTACTGTCGCGGACGACCGAGCGCGACGTACGGGCGTTGCGGGCCGCCGGTTTCGAGGGCGAGGTCGCGCTGTACGCGCCGGTCGTCCCCAGCGACGACGAGGACGCGATCCTTGACGCCGTCGGCGCGTACGCCGCGCGCCGCAGGCCCGTCCGGGAGGCGCTCCCCGACGACGCCGAGACGGACGCCGCGGCGACGGGACGCGCTCGCGAGGTGCTGTCGGCGGCCGTCCGCGACTACGCGCTCGTGGGCGACCCCGAGACGGTGGCCGAGCGCGTCGCCGACCTCCACGCTGTCGGTGTCGACCACGTGGTCGGCTACCCCGCCGCCGGCGTCGACACACTCCGGTAATCCCGTCACGGATCCGCACGCGACCCCAACCGGTTTGAACCGCGACTCACAGTCGGCGGTATGGACGGCGCCCTCCGATCCGCCCTCGACGCCGCGGCTCCCGACCGGGAGGTCCGAGACGTCGCCGCGACCGGGCCGTCGTGGAACGACGACAACGAGACGGTTCGCGTGACCTTCGCCGATGACGACGACCCGAGCGCGCTGTTCTGTAAGGTCGCGCTCGACGGCGACGGGAGCCGCATCGCTCGTGAGCGGGCGGCGCTTGCGGCCGTCAGCGCGGCCGACCGGGTTCCCGTTCCGCGCGTCGTCGCCGCCGACCCGACGGCGTCGGTGCCGTACCTCCTGACGGCCCCGGTGGAGGGCGAGACGCTGTTGGACCGCGGCGCAGACGCCGACGCCGCGACACGGCGTGACCTCGCCCGCGCCGTCGGCCGATCACTCGCGGACCTGCACGACCTGTACGCCGACTCGCTCGACTTCCACGGCGAGATACGCGGCGTGGTCCGCGACGGCGACGGTCGTGTGTCCGGAGTCGACGTTCGGGGCGACCCGTGGACCGACGTGCTCCTCGCCCGGATCGAGTGGATACGGACGGCCTCGCCGTCCGACCGGTTCGACGACCACTTCCGCCGCGTCGCGGAGGTGGTGGCTGCGAACCGCGACCGCCTCGACGACGCGGTGGCGGCGCTGTGTCACTTCGACCTCGCGAAGCCGAACTGCTTCGTCTTGGACGGCGATGGTGACGGCGGGGACGGCGGAGACGACCCACCGACTGCGGGGTTGCTCGACTGGGAACGAGCGTGCGTGGGCGACCCAGTTCGGGACCTCGTTCGAGGGCTTGAACAGGGGTTCGAACCGATGCGCGGGGACGACGAGCAACGGCTGGGCGATGCGTTCCTCGACGGCTACCGGGAGCAGGTCGGCGGCCTCCCGGCCGGCTACGAGGAGCGTGAGCCGATCTATCGCGCGGTTCGCCATCTCGGCGTCTCCGGCTACTTCGAGAACTACGTCCGGTTCGTCGACGAGGACAGCGCGGCGTTCGCGGAGTGGACGGAGGCGGAACTCGACCGTCGACTCGCGCGGGTCTGAGCGCTTCACCCTCTGGCCGGCCTGCCCGCATCCCGCATCCCGCATCGCCGCCCGCACGCCACCGTCACCGTATGCTACCGCCACCCCACGCTACCGCCACCCGAACGCCTACGTGGGCTCACGCGGACGCGCCCGTATGCAACTACTCCACGAGGAGACGACGACGAGCGCGGGCGACGCGTTCGACGACGACGTCGAGGTGGCGATTCTACCGACCGGGTCGGTCGAACAGCACGGCCCCGCGCTCCCGTTGGGGACGGACTTCCTCGCCGCCGAGGCCGTCGCCCGCGGCGTCGACCGCGACGACGCCGTCGTGCTCCCGACGGTACCGGTGGGCGTGTCGGCGCACCACCGCCAGTTCGACGGGACGCTGTGGGCCGAACCCGAGACGTTCGAAGACTACGTCGGCGAGATAGCGGCGTCGGTCGCGAGCCACGGCGTCGACAAACTCGTCTTCTGCAACGGGCACGGCGGCAACTCGGACGCGCTCCAGCGGGCCGCCCGCCGACTCCGCGGCGACCGCATCGCGTACGCCGTGCCGTGGAACTGGTGGGCGAGTCTCGACGGACTCGACGAGGAGTTGTTCGACCAGTCGGGTATCGGCCACGCCGACGCGATGGAGACGAGCATGGTCGCCCACGTCGCGGGCGACCTCGTGCGCGAGGCGCTGCTGGCGGACGCGGAGGCCGGCGCCGCCGACTCCTGGGGGAAGACTGTCCACGGGGCCGAGGTCGGGTTCGACACGGCGGACTTCTCCGAGTCTGGCGCAGTGGGGTCGCCGACACAGGGGACCGCCGAGAAGGGTGAGCGACTGTTCGAGCAGGCGACGAGCGAACTCGACGCGCTGGTCGACTGGCTGGCCGACCAGCCGTTCGACGCGCTCATGCCGGAACCACACCGCTGATCGGCCATGGCAGGCACACGAGTCGCGGTCGTCGGCGGCGGCGCGGTCGGCGTGACAGCCGCCCACGACCTGGCGGTCGCCGGCGCGGACGTGACGCTGTTCGAGAAGGGCGACATCGCCTCCGGCGCGTCGGGACGCGCTGCCGGTGTGCTGTACGACGCCTACGCCGAGGACGTCGACGCCGCGCTCGGCGCGCGGGCGCTGGAGCGCTTCCGGGAGTTCTCCGGGACGGGTGACTTCGGGTTCGTCGACTGCCCGTACGTGATGCTCGCCCGCGAGGGCGACGACCATCTCGCGGAGGCCGTCGAGGGCGCCGCCGAACGGATGCGTGTCCACGACCGACCCGTCGAGACGCTCACGGGCGCGGAGTTGGGCGAACGGTTCCCGACGCTCCGGAGCGACGACGTGGCGGTCGCGGCGGTCGCGAGCAACGCGGGGTGGACCGACCCCGGGAGCTACGTGTCGATGCTGGCCGACCGCGCCGCCGACGCCGGCGTCGAGATTCGGACCGACAGCGAGGTGTCGGTGACGACGACGCCCCCGGGAGTCGCCGTCGCCGACGAGGCGCCCGTCACCCGTCGGTTCGAGGCGGTCGTCGTCGCGGCGGGGGCGCACACGAAACGGGTGCTCGCCGACGCCGGGATACAGATCCCGCTGAAGCCCTACCGGGTGCAGGCGCTCGTTTCGGACCGCCCGTACGACGGGCCGATGTGGTACGACGCGTCGGCGGGCGTGTACGCGCGTCCGCACCCCGCGGGGCTGCTCGCGGGCGACGGCACCGTGCCGGTCGAGGCCGACCCCGACGAGTGGGAGCGCGACGCCGACGACTGGTTCGTCGACGACGTGCGCGACACGCTGGTCGAGCGAGCAGAGTACGACGCCACCGTGGAGCGCGCGTGGGCGGGACTGTGTACGGCGACGCCAGACGGCGACCCGTTGGTCGGCGAAGTCGCAGACGGCGTGTTCGTCGCCGCCGGCTGGCAGGGCCACGGCTTCATGCGCGCGCCGGCGACGGGCGAACTCGTCGCGCGACAGGTGCTCGGCGCGAGCGAGGGTGTCGACCAGTTCGACCCGGCGCGGTTCGACGGCGACGAGGCGTTCGAGATCAGCGAGGGGATGGCCGTCGAGACGGACCGCGGCGAGAATGAGACGGGCTGAAGCGGGCTGAAACGGGCTACTCTTCGTCGGCGTCGTCGTCCGCCGTCTCAGCGTCGGCGGAGTCGTCTTCGGCGCCGTCCGCGTCGGCATCGCCCTCGTTCAGGTCGAGGTGGACGGGTTCGTCGTCGGTCTCCTCGTCGGCCTCGTCGGCCTCGTCGGCGTCCGCGACGGCGACGGTGCCACCCTCCTCCTTCGGGACGCGGACGCGGAGCGTCCCGTGGTCGGTGAGCGTCGAGGTGGCACCCTCGGGGTCGACGGCGGCACCAGCGGGGAGTTTCGCGCGCCCGTCGAGCGCGAGGCCGCGACCGGGGAAGCGCATCTCGAACCCCTCGTGGAAGTCGCGGAAGCGGTCGACGCGCACCTCGACGGCGCCGTCGTTGAACCGCACTTGCACGTCGCTGCGCTCGGTCCCGGGTGCGTCGAAGACGACCAGGAACGCGTCTTCGGACTCCAGCAGGTCGTACGCGAGCGGCGACTTCTCTTGCACCTTCGCGACGCCGCGACCGACGCGGTCGAGCACGGAGTTGACCGCCGACTCGCCGACGTCTTTCAGGCGCTTGGCGCCGTCGGCGGGAGGTGTTCGGTCGCTCATGGTCACAGTTCGATCTCTTCGAGCTCGCCGCCCCCGCACAGCGGACACGAGAGGTCAGCGACCGTGTGGTCGTCGGCGATGTCGTACGTGTAGTGGTTCTCGAACATGTCCAGTTCGCAGTCGGCGCTGACGCACTTGACTTCCTTCGTGGCGGGCATACCGTCCCGTTGGTCCGCGCGCGGCATAAACGCCGTGGGGCGATGCGGGGCTTGCCGACACCGACGCCGCCCTGCGGGCCGAACGCGGGTGCTAAATCGACGGCGACCCTGCTTCGACCGTGACCACCGATCCGACCCCCACGGCGGTGTACGGCGTCGACCTCAGCGCCGCCGCGAAGTCGGCGGGCGCGTCGACGTGGGTGGCGCGCTGTGTCCCCGACGGGGACACGCTCGTCGTCGAGACGCTCGCCTCCGCCTCGGAGTTCCTCGGTCTCGACTCCACTGCCCGCGCCGACGTGCTCCCCGCGTTAGCCGACCACCTAGCGACCGTCGAGGGCCCCGCCGTCGCCGGTCTCGACTTCCCGTTCTCGCTCCCGGCGTGGACGCTCGGGGGCGACGACTGGCGGGCGTTCGTCGAGGCCACCCCCGAGGAGTGGGGCGCGTTGGCCGGCGTCGACGACCCGCGCGACCTGTACGAGGCGGTCCGGGCGGGCGCCGACGAGGGGCGACCGATCCGCCGGGCCACCGACGACGAACACGGTGGACAGGACCCCGCGGGCTTCCGGATCAAGACCCAGACGTACTACGGTATCTCGGTGCTCCTCAGCCGATTGATCGCTCGCGACGGCGTCTGCGTCCCACCGGTGTTGTCGGTCCCCGACCCCCGCCTCACGGTGCTTGAGACGTACCCCGCGTCGGTGTTCGACCGCCTCGACGACGCCGCGCGGACGGGGTACAAGAAGGCACAACGCCGGCACGTTGAGGCCCGACGACGGAACGTCGAGGCGCTCCGCGCGGCCGGCGTCCGGTTCGGTCGCGACGACGCGGCGAGGACCCTCGTCGACTGTGCGGTGGCGACCGACGACGCGCTCGACGCCGTCGCCGCCGCGTACGCCGCCCACCGGAACTACCCCGACGCGCTGGACCGCGAGTACGACGCGGAGGAGCGACGGGAGGCACGCATCTTCGCCTGAGTCGTCGCCGACCCAGCCGATTCCCGCGACGCTGTGGTGGCGACGACGGTTTTTGCGGAGTGGTACCGTAGCGCACGCATGACCACGGACGGTCGTGAACTCGACGACAGGGCGTTCGGACTAGCGTGTGGACTGCTCTGGGCGGTCGCCGTCGTCTCGCTCGGCGTGCTCGCCCGGTTCGGGTGGGGCGAACGGTGGGAGCACCTGTTGGCGGACCTGTATCGCGGGTACGGAGAGTCGACGTCGGGGCTCGCCATCGGGGGACTGTGGGCGTTCCTCGACGGCCTCGTCGGCGGGTACGTCTTCGCGTGGCTGTACAACGCGCTGGTCCGCGCGGGTGAGACGATGCGAGCCCCGATCGACGAGGACGGGGTGACGGAAGTCGTGCCGTCACCCCGACACAACACTGAATAGTCGAGGCGTCGCACACGCGTGTGAGGTGTCACCAATGCGCACGAGGCGGCGGGAGCACGAGCGGGACAGACGCGCCCGGGAAGAGGCTGACCGGACCGAACGGCGCGAGACCGAGGAGACGGTCGCCGACCCACCGCGGACGGTCGACGACCTGCTCGACACCCTCGCCGACGGCGACGGCCTCACCTACGAGGAGGCAGCGCTCGTCGGCGGCATCGAGGAGTCCGTCGGCGGCTTCGAGGCCGACGACGACGACGACCGTGAGCGGGCCACCTGGTAGCCGTCGGCGGGGTCGCGACCGGACCCCTCGCCCGACGCGCTCCCCGGAGCGTCCCCGGACCGTACGTCTTTAGCCGCTCGCCGCGCCAGTTACTGCTATGACCGCGCCGGATCCGAGCGACCTCGCCGTCACCATCGTCGACGGCTACGTGGACGAACCGGCGCACTTCGGCGTCCCGCCGTACATCTCGACGTACCCGCGCTTCACCGCGGGTGCGCTCGTCGACGCGGGCGTCCCGGAGTCGCAGATCACCTACCACACCATCGACGAACTCCGCGACGAGCGGCGCAAGTGGGCAGACGTCGCCGACGCCGACCTCATGGTCTACGTCGGCGGGATGACCGTCCCCGGGAAGTACGTCGGTGGCACGCCCGCCGAACCGGACGAAGTGCGCGAACTCGCGTGGACCGCCGACGGCGTCACCCTCCTCGGCGGCCCGGTGCGCTTCGGCGTCGGCGAGGAGAACGCCGGTGCCCAGGAGATGCAGCGCGACGACCTCGACTTCGACTTCCTCGCGATGGGCGACGTGGAGGCCGCCGCCTACGACATCGTCGAGAGCGGCCTGGAGGGGTTCGGCAACCGCATCCGCGACTACGACGAGGTCGCGCGCTGGTCGAGCATGGGCGCGTTCGTCGTCGAACAGCACCCGAACCACCCCGACTACCTCATCGCCGAGTTGGAGACCTCCCGCGGGTGTGCGTACCGCTGTTCGTTCTGCACGGAGCCGATGTACGGCGACCCGGACTTCCGCACCGCACCCGACGTGGTGTCGGAGGTCGACGCGCTCTCGGACGCGGGCGTCCGCCACTTCCGCCTCGGTCGGCAGGCCGACATCCTCGCGTTCGGCGGCGACGGCGAGGCGCCGAATCCCGACGCCCTCCGCCAACTGTACGGCGGCATCCGCGAGGTTGCGCCCGACCTGCGCACGCTCCACCTCGACAACATGAATCCCGTGACCATCACGGACTACCCGGAGGCGTCGCGGGAGGCCATCGAGGTCATCGCACGCCACAACACGCCCGGAGACACAGCGGCGTTCGGCCTCGAATCCGCGGACCCCGACGTTCGAGAGCAGAACAACCTCCTCGTCAGCGCCGAAGAGTGCCTGGAGGCCGTCCGCGTCGTCAACGAGGCTGGCGGCTGGCGCCCCGGCGAGGACCCGGCGAACGCGCCGAGTTTCGGCGACGACGCCCCGCGTCGCCTCCCCAAACTCCTGCCCGGGATCAACCTCGTCCACGGCTTGGAGGGAGAGACGGCGGACACCTTCGAGCACAACAAGAACTTCCTCGACTCGGTGATGGACGAGGGGCTGATGCTCCGCCGGGTGAACGTCCGGCAGGTGATGGCGTTCGAGGGGACCGAGATGGCCGAGACGGGCGCCCGCCTCGCGCGCGAGCACAAGAAGGAGTTCCAGCAGTACAAACGCGAGGTGCGCGAGACGGTCGACCGCCCGATGCTGGAGCGCGTGATGCCCACGGGCACCGTCCTCCCCGACGTGTACCTGGAGTACCACGAAGACGGCACCACGTTCGGTCGCCAGTTGGGCACGTATCCGATCCTCGTCGGCATCCCCGGCGAGCACGACCTCGGGCGGACGGTCGACGTGGCGGTCGTCGACTGGGGCTACCGCTCGGTGACGGGCGTCCCCTACCCGCTCGACGTCAACGGCGCGTCGATGCACGAACTGCGCGCCATCCCCGGCATCGGCAAGTCCGCCGCGGGTGACCTCGTCGTCAACCGCCCGTACGCGAACGCCGCCGAGGCCGCCGAAGTGGTCGGCGCCGACGCCTCCCTCGAACGGTTTGCAGACGCGGGCGTCCCCGGTGTGGACAGCGACGCCGACTACCCGGGTGCGCCAGCACCGCGGAGCGCCGACTGATGGCTCGTGGCGGCGACGGTGATCGGTCGCCCGCGGCGGACACGCACGTCGACCGCTTCGCCATCCCCGTCGAGACCCGCGCACCCGGCGGAACGACCAACGCCTACGTCGTCGGGACGGACGAGACGCTGCTCGTCGACCCGGCGGCGCGCACCGACACGCTCGACACCGTCGTCCGCGAGAAGGTCGCCGACCACGTCGCCGTCACGCACACCCACCCCGACCACGTGGGCGCCGTCGCCGCCTACGCCGCCGAGACGGGCGCGACCGTCTGGGCGCGGCGAGGCTACGAGGACCGCTTCGTCGAGGCGACTGGTGTGGAACCGGACCGCACGTTCTCTCCCGGCGACCGCGTCGGGCCGACGACCGTCGTCGACCTCCCGGGCCACGCGCCAGACGGCGTCGGCTTCGAGACGGGCAACGGCGTCGTCTGCGGCGACGTGGCGGTCGCCGAGGGGAGCGTCGTCGTCGCCGCGCCGGAGGGTGATATGCGGGCGTACCTCACCGCGCTCCGTCGGCTCCACGCCCGGAACCCGCCGGCGCTGTTCCCCGGGCACGGCCCCCGCATCGACGACGCGCGGGCGACGTGTGCGAGGCTGGTCGACCACCGACTCGGGCGCGAACGGCGCGTCGTCGACGCCGTGGAAGGCGGCACACGAGCGGTCGACGCCCTGCTCGAGGCCGCCTACGACAAGGACCTCACTGGCGTCGAGGACCTCGCGCGGGCGACGCTAGTCGCGCACGTCGAGAAGGTGGCGCGGGCGGGTCGCATCCGGTGGGACCGCCAGACAGGGCGCGTCGCGCCGCGGTGAGCGTCGTCAGCGGGCGTCTTCCAGCGACACGAGACACTCGGCGTTGACCGACAGCCACGTCGTCGTCAGCGTGTCGTCGTCCGCGCCGTTGGGGTACACCGTACAGCGGTCTGGCTCGCCGTCGTAGCGGACGACCGCAGCCGTGAGGCCGGAGGGGGCGGCGAAGCGGGGGTCGGGCGTGTGCACGTCCTCGGGTGACCGATCGGGTGCAACCGACATACACGTGTCACCCACCCGACCACACTTAAACGTCGCTAAGTTTCCTCCCGGCCGGTACCGAGCGCTCCGGAGCGGAGTCGAGACGGGCGTGCGGTCTTGGGGTGGTGTGGTCGGAAACCCGACGGCGTTTAGTCGCTGAGCGTACGACCTCCGACCGTGCAGTCACTCGAAGCCGAGTTGGCGGAGGCGCGTTCGCTCGCGGTCGACGAGTTGGCCGACGCCATCGAGACGATCGGATTCGAGTGCACCCGCTGTGGCGCGTGCTGCAAGAGCGAGGCGGACGACCCCCACACCGCGACCGTGTTCCCCGACGAGGTGCGGCGCCTCCAGGGCGCTGGTGACGCCGACGGCCCGACTGCCGACACGGAGGAGTCCGACGCCGAGGGGGCGCGTGACTGGCGCGATGTCGCCCGCCCGATGCCGTACGGCCTGACCGACGGCCCGGACGGCCCGGAAGGCGAGACGTTCGAGTGGGCGCTCCAGACGGACGCATGCGGCGACTGCGTCTTCTACGAGGAGGACGACGACGGCGTCGGCGCCTGCGGCGTCCACGCGGACCGCCCGCTCATCTGCGAGACGTACCCGTTCTCGGTCGCGCTCGGCGGCACCAGCCAGCCGATGGGCGAGGCCGTCGACGAGGAGGGCGTCGTCCGCGCACACGAGTGCGAGGGACTCGGCCGCGACATCGACCGCGCCGACGCCGAGTCGCTCGCGGCGGCGCTGAAGGAACGAGCCGTCCGTGAGTTGGAGGAGGCCATCGGCGTGCGCGACAGCTACGAACCCCGGACGGTCGACGCCGGCACGGTCGTCGTCCACGACTCCGAGGGGGCGAAAGACGCCGACGGCCGCCCCCTCGACGCCGCTGGGCGGGACGACGAGCGGTAGCGACGACCGGTGTCGACGACCGGGCCCGGTCGCGACGCCGCCGACCGGTAACGATGCCGACACCACGGGTCGAGCGGGCGCTCCCTGCGGCGGTAGGTATATGTCACAGCCGCCGAACGTGCCGGTGGAGGTCTATATCCGTGGAAATCTCCGACGAACTCCTCTGTCTGTTCAGCGCCGAGGTCCGTGACGACGGCGACCGCTACACCGTAGAGATCCCCAAACGGGAGGTCGACACCGGCAGCGTCGAACCGGGCACGGTGTACCGCGTCGCGCTCATCGAGCGCGAGGGCGCTGCCGCGGCCGACACCGCGTCCGCCGACACCCCCGCGTCCACCGACGGCCCGCAGCCGCCGGTCGAGCGCGGCGAGATC
Organism: Halobaculum marinum; assembly: GCF_029338555.1. Lineage (GTDB taxonomy): Archaea > Halobacteriota > Halobacteria > Halobacteriales > Haloferacaceae > Halobaculum > Halobaculum marinum. Next base: position 2,343,000 of record NZ_CP119989.1, read on the forward strand.
CGCTACGTCGAGATCGAAGACCTCGGGAAACAGGGTGACGGCATCGCCCGCGTCGAACGGGGCTACGTGATCATCGTCCCCGACACCGAGGTGGGCGAGCGCGTCAAGATCGAGATCACCGAGGTGAAGTCCAACTTCGCCGTCGGCGAGGTCATCGACGACGCACTCTGAGGCACACTCGTTCTTTGGCGGGAGAAGGCCTACAAGCGATAGCGTCGGCGACTACTCGTGCTCGACTCGTTGTGCCGCGGGGCGTGGGGCGGGTTCGCTGGAATCCCCGGTGCACCGCCGAACGTGTACGAAGCGGTGGGAATAGCCGCCGGTGCGTTCGTCGCACTTCTGTACGTCGTCGTGCGGCGCCGACACGCGAGCGGACGGCGTCGGTCGTCGCTCGCGCTCGTGGCCTCCGTGGTCGTTGCGTCAGTGGTCGTCTCCGCCGGTCGTCTAGAGTGTCCGCACGGCGTTACGGGTGTCGTCGCGGTCGTCCTCGGGACCGCCACGGCGCTCCCCCTGGGATGGCTCGTGATGCGGTGAGGGAACCGACCGAGATCCACCAGCGGTGACTCAGACCTCGGTCGTCCAGTACGACACCGACGACAGTTTCTCGCCGACGGCGTTGCCGCCGATGGCCTGGTCGAGCGCCCAGAAGGGGTCGGCGACGCTGTTGGGCACTTCGCGGTAGAAGCCGTACGGGAACACGAAGTCGTGGTCGTCCTGGCGCAGGCTGAGGCCGGCGCCGTCGATGAGTCGTTCGACCTCCTCTCTGGAGTACAGCCGCGACCCCATCGGGAGCGCCCAGTTGTAGAGCGTGCGGAACGACGCGCCACGGAAGGTGTCGAAGAAGACGACGTCCTTCGAGACGCGGGCCATCTCCGCGAGGAACTTCGCCGGCGTGTCCGCGAGGTGGAAAAAGCGCATCGCGAACACGGCGTCGAAGTGGTCGTCCGGGAACGGGAGGCGGGCGGCGTCGCCGCGCATGAACTCGACCGTCGAGGCGAGGCCGGCGCTGCGCGCCTTCTCACGGCCCTGCGCGAGCATCGCGTCGGAGATGTCGAGTCCGACGATGTCGGCGCCGCGCTCGGCGAGCATCACGGTGAACCGTCCGGTCCCGCAGGCGATCTCCAACACGCGCTCGCCCTCGACGGGTCCGAGCGCCTCCAACACGGCACGCTTCTCGCGTCGGTCGATGAGCCGTCCGCCCTTCGAGAACCGCTTGGCGTCGTACTCCTCGGCGACTGAGTCGGCCTGGTACCACTCCTGGCCCTTCACACTACCTCGGGGTGCACGGGCGACCCCTAAAACGATACTGATAGCCCGCCGGGATCGCCCGCCTCCGCCGACCCCCCACTCACCCGCTCGTGACGATCCGGTCGGTCGGGACGCGGACGATCACGCGCGGCCCCGACTCCTCGCCGTGGTGCGGGTACTCGTCGACGTCGAAGTACCGCTTCGCGAGTTTGTCGATGTGCTCGACGGCGCCCTCCTCGGTCAACTCCGCCTCGCCCAACACGGAGACGTACCGGTACGGGTCCTCGGGGTCCGTCACAGACAGACCGACCTTCGGATTGTTGCGGATGTTGCGCTCCTTGCGGCGCCCGCGAGCAGTGTTCACGAGGACGTACTCACCGTCCTCGTGGTCGACCCAGACAGGGGTCACCTGCGGCGTCCCGTCGGGCATGACCGTCGAGAGGTGGGCGAACGACTTCGACTCGAAGATGTCGCGGTGTGACTCGGGGATCACGCCCGTCCGCTCGCGGGGGGTCCACTTGGTCGTTCCCGCGATCGAACGATCGGTTTTATCCGAGCATCCGGCAGTGAAAACGGGCACTCGTGCAGTTCACGATCGATCGTCCGAGAACCTGATATAATGCATATAAGGGATATGCACGACTTGCACTTGTATTGAGGCAACCTTTACCACCACCCTCCTGCTCGGCTGTGGTATGAGCACCAGTACCGCGGACCCGGACGCCACTGACGCACTCACCGAAGCCGAATACCGCGATCTCCTCAGCGACCTGCCGCCGAGCGCGAAGCTCGTCGCGAAGGTCCTCGAAGGCGACGCCCCCCTCTCGCAGGGGCAACTCGCCGAGGAGTCGCTGCTGCCCGACCGCACCGTGCGCTACGCGCTCAATCGCCTGGAGGAGCAGGGGCTCGTCGGGTCGCGCTACTCGTTCAAGGACGCGCGCAAGCAGGTCTACTACCTCAACCGGTAACGCGACCCCTCGCGCCGGCCGCGGCACGTGACGACCGATCGGAAACCCCCGTTTTAAGTCCCACACTCGCTACGGACCGGTATGCACCTCTCGGTGGTCGTCCCCACCCTCAACGGACGGGAGAGACTGGCGGCCAGCCTCGACTCGCTGGCAGCCGTCGCCCCGGACGCCGAGGTGCTCGTCGTCAATGGGCCCTCCGCAGACGGCACCACCGGGATGGTACGAGAGCGCGACGACGTCGACGTGCTCGTCGAGATCGCCGCGCGCAACGTGAACGTCGCCCGCAACGCGGGCATCGAGGTCGCCGACGGCGACGCGGTGGCGTTCCTCGGTTACGACTACCGTCTCGAACCGGGCTGGTTCGACGCCGCGACCGACGCGTTCGACTCCGGCGCCGCCGTCGTCACCGGGCCGCTCCGACGGTCCGTCCGCGGGGGCGCGACCAGCGACGGACCCGAGCGACGCCAGATCGCCGACCGCGAGGTGACGTACGTCAACGGTCGCAACGTCATCTTCGCGAGACGCGTGCTCGACGAACTCGACGGGTTCGACGAGTACCTGGAGACGGGCGGCGCCCGCGACGCCGCTCACCGCCTCGCCGGCATGGACGTCGAGGTCGAGTGGCGCTCCGACCTGGCCGTCGAGCGACGCTCGGAGGCGACCGACGGCGGCATCGAGGCGCGCGACCTCGGGTGGAAGTACCGCTCGCTGGCGTACCGCCTCGTGAAGAACTACGGGCTCCGCCCGACCGTCGTCTCGCGGACGCTCCGCCACGCCGTCGCCGACGCCGCCGGCACGTTCCGCGACGTGCTCGGGGGGGAGGCGACGCCGTCATCGTGGGCCAGCAACGGGCGCGACGTGGTCCACGGCATCTCTGCGGGCACCTCGGAAGGGCTGGTCGCGCGGACGCGCGACCGCTCGGTCCGGCGCAACCCGAACGGTGTCTCCGCGCGGGCCGACCGCGCCGTCGCTCGGTACGACCGCAGAGACTGATCCGGCCGACGGCGTCGGCTACGCGTCTGCGCCGGGAGCGAGTCCCTCGATGACCCGCGCGGCGTTCTTCGACAGCGCGCGGTCGAGCAGGTCCTCGGACACGTCGAGCGTCAGCACCTCCATCACGCCCACGTCCGGGTGCGTGTCCGGGGCACCCGAGCCGAACATGACGCGGTCCGGGTGTTCGAGCAGCCCCGTCTCCAGCACGTCGCGGAAGCGGACGAACGCTGTGTCGAGGTAGAGGTGGTCGTAGGAGTCGAGCAGCTCCATCGCCTCCCCCATCAGCGCGCGGTCGAGCGGGTAGCCACCGAACGACGAGAGGATCACGGGGAACCCGTACTCCAAGAGCGCGTCCGCGACGGCGCTCGGTGGGAACCCCCGGCCCCCGTGGACGAGCACCGGCTCCCCGGCGTCCGCCACCTGTTCGAGCGTCTCTTCGGTCGGGAGGCCGTCGTTCACGGGGTCGAGCACGAAGCCGTGGAGGCGGCTGTCGTAGGCGTACTGCTCGACGTCGCCGGGGTCGGTGTGGTGGTCGGCGGGCGCCGCCGCGAGGTTCCGCAGGCGCGAGACGGGCGACTCGCCGGGGTCGCGCGGCCCGTTCAGCCGCGCGAACGCGCAAAACGGCCGGTCGACCGAGAGGCGCGCGACCGCGTTGTTCGCCCGGAGGTACCCCTCGCCGGCGGGGCGAGACCCGGGCGCGACCGCCGACTGCACGACGCCCGCCTGGTGCATCTCCCGCTGGAGGCGTTCGGGCGAGACCTCTCGCCCGCGCGAGGCGACGACCGCCCCGTCGTCGGGGTCGAGCCGGGCGTGCACGTCGACGACGCGGAACCCGTGCTCCAGTTCCAGCATCTACCCGTCCGGAGCGACTCCCCCGACTTGAGTGTTGTAGTCTCTCAGCCGCCACCCTCGGTGGCCGACAGCGCTTTAGGCCGACCGCCAGGCGAGTGTGCAGTCTGTCAGCCGATATCACGCCGCTGTCTGCCAGTTTTCGGTGCCTGAGCGGAGAAAACTTGATATAGAACCGCGACCATTCTACTCGTTGATCATTCCATGAGTTACATGCAGCAGCCCCTCTACATCCTGGCGGAGTCGACCCAGCGCACCAGCGGTCTCGACGCCCGACGGTCGAACGTCGCCGCCGGACGGGCCGTAGCCAGCGCGGTCCGAACGACACTCGGGCCGCGCGGCATGGACAAGATGCTCGTCGACTCCTCGGGTGAGGTCGTCGTCACCAACGACGGCGCGACGATCCTCAAGGAGATGGACATCGAGCACCCCGCCGCCCAGATGCTCGTCGAGGTGGCCGAGTCCCAGGAGGCCGAAGTCGGTGACGGCACGACGACGGCGGCCGTCCTCGCGGGCGAACTCCTCGCGCGCGCAGAGGACCTCCTCGACGACGACGTCCACGCGACCGCCGTGGTCGAGGGCTACCACGAGGCGCTCCGCCTCGCGCTCGACGCCGTCGACGGGATGCTCGTCGAGGGCGCCGTCGACCGCGACGTTCTCCTCACGGTCGCCGAGTCCGCGATGACGGGCAAGGGAACCGGCGACATCGCGACCCACGTGCTCGCCGAAATCGTCGTCGACGCCGTCCTCCAGGTCGCCGACGACGACCGCCGCGTCGACCGCGACGACATCCGCGTGTTCACCCGCACGGGCGCCTCCGCGGCGGCCACGGAACTGGTCCGCGGCGTCGTCTTCGAGAAGGAACCCGCCAACGACAACATGCCCCGCGAGGTGACGGACGCGACCGTCGCCGTCCTCGACATGAAGCTCGACGTGCGCTCGGGTGAAGTCGACACGGAGTACACGATCACCTCCGTCGAGCAGCTCGACGCCGCCCTCTCCGCCGAGGACGCCGAGCGCCGCGCGATCGCCGAGTCCCTCACTGACGCCGGCGTCGACGTGGTGTTCTGCTCGAAGAAGATCAGCGACCCCGTCGCCGCCTACCTCGCGGACGCGGGCATCCTCGCGTTCTCGAACGTGAAGAAGTCCGACGCCCGCGCGTTCGCCCGCGCCACCGGCGCCCGCCGCCTCGGGACGCTCGACGGCATGGAGTCGAGCGACCTCGGCACCGCCGCCTCGGTCCGCGTCGAGAAGCAGTCCGGCGACGACGTGGTGTTCGTCGAGGGCAGCGACGACTCCCGTACCGTGACGCTGTACGTGCGCGGCTCGACCGACCACGTGGTCGACGAGACCGAGCGCGCCATCGACGACGCCCTCGGCGTGGTCGTGGCGGCCCACGAGGACGGTGAAATCGTGCCCGGCGCCGGCGCCGTGGAGATCGCGATCGCCGACCGCCTCCGCGCGGGCGCCAACGCCGTGACCGGTCGCAAGGCCCTCGCGGTCGAGGCGTTCGCTGACGCGGTCGACGCAATCCCGCGCACGCTCGCGGAGAACGCCGGCCTCGACCCCATCGACGCGCTGGTCGACCTGCGCGCCCGCCACGACCGCGACGGCGTCGCCGGCATCGTGATCGACGGGCCGTCCGTCGAGATCACGAACCCGACCGACGAGCACGTGGTCGACCCCGCGGCCGTCAAGCGCGAGGCGCTCGAGTCCGCTACTGAGGCGGCGACGATGATCCTCCGCATCGACGACGTCATCGCGGCGAACTGACGGCGTATCGAGCGCCCGAGCGCCCTCGGATTTTCTCGACCGATCGCCCGACGAGCGCGGGCTTCGACGCCGCGCAGACGGGTGCACAGACGAGCTGGCCGTCCGACTTTTCCGCGTGAATCGTGACAGCCCCGGCCATGGGTGAGACCTCCGACGACGGACGACTCGGGTTGTTCGGAGCGGTCTCGATCTCAGTGGGCGGCATGATCGGCGGCGGCGTGTTCGCCGTGCTCGGGGTGGTGGCGACCATCGCGGGCGCCGCCTCGTGGGCGGCGTTCACGCTCGCGAGCCTCGTGTCGCTGTGTGTGGCGTACTCGTACCTCAAGCTGAACGCGATGGGCGACAACCGCGGCGGGTCGGTGTCGCAACTGGAGGAGTACCTCGACGACGCCTCCGTCGCGGGGATGGTGGGCTGGACGCTCCTCGTGGGGTACGTCGGCGCGATGGCGATGTACGCGTACGCGTTCGGGAGTTTCTCGGTCGCGTTGACGCCGCCGTCGCTGGTCGACGCGGTCCCGCTCGGTGAGGGGCTGTTGCGGCCGGTGTTCTCCGTGCTCGCGGTCGTGCTGTTCGTCGTGTTGAACGTCCTCGGCGCCCGCGCGACGGGTCTCTCCGAGGAGGTGCTGGTGGTCGCGAAGGTCGCCGTGTTGCTCGCGTTCGGCGGACTCGGCCTCTGGTACGGCGTCCAGCAAGGGTCGATGGAGTACGGATTCGAGCAGATCCGCAGCGTCACGCCGGTCGTGATGGCGACGGCGGTGTCGTTCGTCTCCTTCCAAGGGTGGCAACTGCTCATGTACGACCAGGACAGCATCCGGGACGTGGAGACGACGCTCCCGCGTGCCATCTACGCGTCTATCCTGATCACCATCCTCGTCGACGGACTGATCGCGGTCGTCGTCACCAGCCTCGCAGCGCCCGACGTGATCCAGCAACACCCAGAGCGGGCGCTGGCACTGGCCGTCGAACCGGTGGTCGGCGGGATCGGGTTCACCGTCGTCGCGGTCGCGGCGCTGTTCTCGACGGGGTCGGCGATCAACGGGACGCTGTTCTCGGCGGCCAACTTCGCGAAGGGGATGGTGGGCGACGGACTGCTCCCCGACGAGACGGGGCGAGCGAGCGCCGACGGCGCGCCACAGCGGACGGTCCTCCTCCTCGGCGTCGTCGCGGCGGTGTTCACCGCCTACGGCAGCCTAGACGCGATCACCTCGTTCGGCTCGCTGGCGTTCATGAGCGTGTTCGGCGCGATGTGCGCGCTGGCAGTCAGCGAGCGCGACCACGAGTCGGTGCACCCGCTCCCACCCGCCGTGGGCGCGGTCGGCTGTGCGGCTTTCGCGGTTCTGTTGGGGGTCCACCTGTGGAACGCCGAACGCGGGACGTTCTGGGCCGTGCTCCTGCTCGCAGTCGCCGTCCACGCCGTCGAACTCCTCTACTTCGAGCGTGAGAGCATCGTCGACGGCGTCGAACACGCCGAGGACCTGCTGGTCCCCGGCAGTGGGTGAGGGGCGCGGTCACAGGTTCGGCAACGACCACTCGCGCCGCACCGCGACCAGCCGAAGCACGAACACGCCGAGTGCGACTCCCAGGGTCGCGGTCGCTCCGCGGACGCCGACCGCGCCGGCGACGACGTAGGCGACACCACCGAGGAGCGCGGGCGTCGCGTAGAAGTCCTCCCGGAGCACGACCGGCGTCCGGGTGAGCAACAGGTCGGACAGCGACCCACCGCCGACGCCGGTGAGCGTCGCGGTGACGACGACGCCGAACGCCGAGAGGCCGGCGTCGGCGCCGACGGCGGCACCCGAGGCGGCGAAGGCGGCGAGTCCCACTGCGTCGGCGACGAGGAACGCCGGGTGGTCGCGGACGCGACCGGTCCCACCGGAGAGGGCACCCGCGACGAGCAAGCCGACGGCGACGCCCGCCAGCACCACCAGCACGTCACCCGTCGAGCGGAGCGCCGCGGGCACGCGACCGACGAGTACGTCGCGGATGGTGCCGCCGCCCAGCGCCGTGAGGACGCCGAGCGTGGCGACGCCGAACGGGTCGAGGTCGGCGTCCGCACCCTTGAGCGCGCCCGCGACGGCGAACGCGAGCAGGCCGACGAGGTTCATCGCCGCCACCGCGGCGCCGGCGGTGACGAGCGCCACTGTCAGAAGGTGGGGACGGTCGCGGCGACCGACTCCTCGAACGAGAACGTCACCGACCGGCCGGGGGCGAGGTCGAACGCCTCGTCGCCGCGACCCTGGTTCACGTCACACTCGACGAAGCCGTGACTGCCGACGGTGACGAGCGGGTCGTGTTTCGGCACCTCGGCGAACGTCTCGACGACGGGCACGGCCTCCCGTCCGGCGGCGGTCTCGACGACGACGGACTCGCCGACGTGGCCGTCGAGGAACTCGCCGGGGACGTTCGTGACGCTGTTGCCGAAGTCGTCGACGACGAGCACCTCGCCAGCGGCGGTGGCCGTCTCGATCCACGCGCTCGGCAGGTCGTAGTCGTCGTAGTCGTCGACGCGGGTGAAGCCGTCGAGGTCGTCGATCCGGTCGACGCCGGCCTCGTGGACGGCGGCGGCCGCAGGGGCGAACACGTCTCGTCCGTGGAACGTGCTGGAGCGCGGGTCGCCGCCGTCGACGGCGAACACGTCGACCTCGTCGTCGCCGGTGAGCGCCCGCGCGGGCGGGAGGAGACAGCCGTTGTCCGGGCCGACGAGCGCGTGGTCGCCGGCGCGGACGCAGATCGCCGCGCGGTCGGTGCCGACGCCGGGGTCGACGACGACGAGGTGGACCGCCGGCGGGAACTCGGGCAGGACGAAGCGGAGCCAGAACGCCGCCGCCCGCGGGTCGCCCTGCGGGAGGTCGTGGGCCACGTCGACGAGGTCGGCGACGCCGTGGGAGCGGAGGACGCCCTTCATCGCGGCGGGGTACGGGGAGCCGAAGTCGGAGGCGAGCGTCAACATTGGGGTCAGGCGGGGTCCGGCGTCTCGCCGTCGGCGTCCGCGTCGCGCTCGGTGTCTACGCTCCCGGCGGCGCCGTTGGCGTCCGACGAGGCGACCTGTCGGATCCGGGAGACGCCGTCGATCTCCTCGATCGTCTCGACCACTTCGTCGGGGACGAGGTCGCGCCAACCGTCGCCGCGGATCATCCGCCCCCGGAGTTCGCTCCCTTCGAGCACCTCGCGCTTGAACATCGGCGAGGAGCGCACCTCGACACCGGCCTCCTCGAACAGACGGACGACGAGGGGGTTGTTCGAGTAGGCCACGTCGAAGTGTGGCGACATGGACTGGACGTGGCTGACCCACACCGAGTTCCGTTCGAGGTCCTCGATGGGGACGACGTACGTGCGCACGTCGAGGTCGTCGAGCGCCTTCGTCACCATCATGACGCGCTCGCCGGCGGTGAAGGGATTGCGCCGGGTGTGTGAGTCGCCGGCCGAGCCGATGCCGAGGACGAGTTCGTCGACCTCCCCCGCGATCTCCTCGACCATGTGTTGGTGGCCGTTGTGGTAGGGCTGGAACCGCCCGATGTAGAACCCCCGCATACGAACAGGTATCTCACGGGGAGTTTAAAAGCCCGGCGAGTCCAGCAGAGCCAGGTATCGGGTAGGTATACGGTCGCTATCGACCGTTCTCGCTCTGACGGAGACGACTCACAGGGGGAGAAAGTATATGAATCGACGGACCCTGTTTCTCGGTAGCGACGATTCTATGAGCAACGACCGAAACGACAGCCGGGACGGTGGCGATGTCCTGGATCGAGAGGACGCCCCCGTCGTGGACGACCCCGGGTCGAACGGCGCCGGTGGCGACCCGACCGGCGGCCGCTCCGTGGGCGCGTCGAACGACCCCTCCGAGCAGGACGCCGACATCGACGATCTGGGGAGTGACGTCGAGATCGACGCCGAGATCGACGAGGAGATCGCCGAGGACCACCTCCTCGGCGGCCTGCTGATCGACTCGACCGACGACATCGAGGTTCCCGAGCGCCTGGTCGACCAGGTGATCGGGCAAGAACACGCCCGGGACGTGGTGATGAAGGCGGCCAAACAGCGCCGCCACGTGATGATGATCGGCTCGCCCGGGACGGGCAAGTCGATGCTCGCGAAGGCGATGTCCGAGCTGCTCCCGAAAGAGGAGCTCCAGGACGTCCTCGTCTACCACAACCCCGACGACGGCAACAACCCGAAGGTGCGGACGGTGCCCGCCGGGAAGGGCGAACAGATCGTGGAGGCGCACAAGGAGGAGGCCCGCAAGCGCAACCAGATGCGCAGCTTCCTCATGTGGATCATCATCGCGGTGGTGCTGGGCTACGCACTCCTCGTGGCGAACAACGTGCTGCTGGGCATCCTCGCGGCGGGTATCATCTACCTCGCGTTCCGCTACGGTTCGCGCGGCTCCGACTCGATGATCCCGAACCTCCTCGTCAACAACGCCGACGAGAAGTCGGCGCCGTTCGAGGACGCCACGGGCGCCCACGCCGGTGCGCTGCTGGGCGACGTCCGCCACGACCCGTTCCAGTCCGGTGGGATGGAGACGCCGAGCCACGACCGCGTCGAGGCCGGCGCCATCCACAAGGCGAACAAGGGCGTGCTGTTCATCGACGAGATCAACACCCTCGACATCCGCTCCCAGCAGAAGCTGATGACGGCGATCCAGGAGGGCGAGTTCTCCATCACGGGTCAGTCCGAGCGCTCCTCGGGCGCGATGGTCCAGACGGAGCCCGTCCCGACGGACTTCATCATGATCGCGGCGGGGAACCTCGACGCGATGGAGAACATGCACCCGGCGCTTCGCTCGCGCATCAAGGGGTACGGGTATGAGGTGTACATGGACGACACCATCGACGACACCCCCGAGATGCGGCGCAAGTACGCCCGCTTCGTGGCCCAGGAGGTCGCGAAGGACGGTCGGCTCCCCTCGTTCGACGGCGAGGCCATCGAGGAGGTCATCCTCGAGGCACGCCGCCGCGCGGGCCGCAAGGGCCACCTCACCCTCGAACTGCGTAACCTCGGCGGCCTCGTCCGCGTGTCGGGCGACATCGCCCGCTCGCAGGACGCGGACCTGGTCACGCGCGAGCACGTGCTGGAGGCGAAGGGCCGGAGCCGGTCCATCGAACAGCAGCTCGCCGACGACTACATCGAGCGCCGCAAGGACTACGAACTGCAGGTCGCCGACGGCTACGAGACCGGTCGCGTGAACGGACTCGCCGTCATGGGCGAGGACTCGGGCATCATGCTCCCCGTCATGGCCGAGGTCACCCCCTCGCAGGGGCCCGGCCAGGTCATCGCCACCGGGCAGCTTCAGGAGATGGCCGAGGAGGCCGTCCAGAACGTCTCGGCGATCATCAAGAAGTTCTCCGACGAGGACATCACCGAGAAGGACATCCACATCCAGTTCGTCCAGACGGGCGGCTCCGGCGTCGACGGCGACTCCGCGTCCATCACGGTCGCGACCGCCGTCATCTCCGCGCTGGAGGACGTCGGCGTCGACCAGAGCCTCGCGATGACGGGCTCGCTGTCGGTCCGGGGCGACGTGCTCCCGGTCGGCGGCGTCACCCACAAGATCGAGGCCGCCGCCAAGTCGGGCTGCACGCGCGTCATCATCCCGAAGGCGAACGAGCAGGACGTGATGATCGAGGACGAGTACAAGGAGATGGTCGAGATCATCCCGGTCTCGCACATCTCGGAGGTGCTCGACATCGCGCTCGAGGGCGAGGCCGAGAAGGACTCGCTCGTCGACCGCCTCAAGAGCATCACCGGCTCTGCGCTGGAGAAGACCGGCGAGGGCGCCGGCGCTGGCCCGACCAGCCCCAGCCCGCAGTAACGACCGACACTCCCTTTCTCTCCACGACACAGTGACGCGCTGGACGGCGTTCGTCGGACTGAGCGGCGTCGTTCTCGCGCTGTTGCTCGGCCTCGCGCGACTCTCTGAGGCGCAGTTCTCTTCGACACCAGAGCCGGCGGCTCGCACTCCCGACACGCCCAGCGCCCCCGAGGACACTGGTCCGGCGACGACGACCCCGTACCACCCGGCCGCGGACCACGACCCCGGACTGGCGACGCCGGAGCGCAGCCCCGTTGCCGACAGGGAGGCGGTCACGGCGATGTCCGCCGGCACCCTGTTGGCCAACGTCGCCATCTCGCAGGGCACCTTCGGCGCGCTGCTCGTCGCCGCGGCGGTGTGGGCCAGCGTGCCCGCCGACGCGTTGGGACTCGTTCCGCTCGTCACGCCCGCGACCCTCGCGCTGGGCGTCGCGCTCGGCGTCGCGCTGTGGCTCGCCAGCGAAGCCGGCGGTCGCCTCGCCGAGCGGTGGGGCGTGGCGGTGAACGAGGAGATGCGCGGCGCGCTCGCGCCGCGTTCGCGGGTCGGCTGGGCCGTCCTCCTGCTGGCGGTGTTGCCGACAGTGGCGCTGTTCGAGGAGTTCCTCTTCCGGGCGGTGCTCGTCGGCGCGTTCTCGACCGCCGCCGCCGCGACCGGCGTGCCCGCCTCCCCGTGGCTGCTCGCGGCGCTGTCGTCGGTCGCGTTCGCGCTCGGCCACGGCGCCCAGGGCCGCGCGGGCGTCGTCGCTACGGGGACGCTCGGGTTCGTGCTCGCGGCGGCGTTCCTCCTCTCCGGGAGTTTCGCCCTCGTCGCCGTCGCGCACTACCTCGTGAACGCGCTCACCTTCGTCATCCACGAGGGACTCGGGGTCGACTGGTGACGCCGGGCGACCACCGACCACGCCAGATCCGGCGGTAGTTCTATCCCGTCTGGTCGCTCGCATCCGGTATGCGAGAACTCGACGACCACGCGTGGGACATGGCCGCGGCGGCGGAGGAGCACGTCGAGGTGCTGAGCGTCGAGGCCGCCCACGAGGAGTGGGCGGCCCGCGAGGACGGAGGGAGCGACGACGACGACGCCATCTTCCTCGACGTGCGCGACGTGCGCGAGCGGTGGATCGAGGGTGCGATCCCAGACGACACGCACGCGCCGCGGGGGATGCTGGAGTTCTGGGCCGACCCGGAGACAACGTACTACCGCGACTACTTCGACCCCGACCGACGGTTCGTGCTGTACTGCAACGAGGGGGGCCGGTCGGCGCTCGCGGCGAAGGTGCTCCAGGACATGGGGTTCGCCGACGTGGCCCACGTCGAGGGTGGCTTCACCGCGTGGCAGGAGGCAGGGTACGACCAGGCCGACGTCGACCAACCGGACTACAGCGGGCGATAGTCTGGCCGCATACAACGGGCGATAGTCGGGCCGAAGCTACAGACGGGAACGCCACCGGCGACGGACGACAACTGCGCGTCATCCGTCGTCAGACCCAAATCGACGGGCCGAGCGTCACCAGCGCCGTTCCCAGAACCACGAGCACGGCGCCGGCGACGATGCCACGGGTGACGCGCTCGATGTCGCGAAGGAAGACGTACACGAACACCGTGGTGAACAGCGGTGCCGTAGAGGCCAGCGACTCGACGATGGCGACGCGTCCCGCGGGCATCGACAGCGCGCTGAACAACGCGATCAGGGCGAGGGCGGTGAGCCCGCCGCTGACCGCGAAGTAGCCGTACGAGCGGCGCTCGGCCGACCGAAACCCAGCGGATCCCCTGACGGCAGCGTACCCGAGGAAGACGGCCAGTGCACCGGCCTCGTTCAGCGCGACCGCCTGCAGTACGTCCGCACCACCGGTCCCGAGTCCGAACCGTCGGAGGACGTTCCCGAACGCGAACAGCGCTCCCGAGGCGAGGGGGTAGATCAGGTCACGGGTCGTCCACCCGGACACGTCACCGCCCTTGGAGAGGCTGAGGACGACCAGTCCGGTCACGAGGACGACGACGCCGGCCCCAGTCGTCGCCGAGACGGGTTCGGCGAGGAGCCCGAAGCCGAACGCGGTCGCGAACAGAGGTCGGGCGCTGACGACGGCGCTGTTGACGCTGGCACCGACACGGTCGACGCCGACGAAGATGGCCAACCGACCGACTGCGGTTCCGGTCGCACCCGCGAACAGGAACAGTCCGGCGACGGCTGGGTCGATCTCCGCGAACGCGTCGGCCCCCCGAGAGGCGAGGAGCGCGACGAGGAATATCGTGAGGTCGACCACGACGACGACAAGCGACGCCTGGAGGGCGGTCCCGTCGAGCGCCATCCCCCGCTTGTCGAGGACGGGGGTGAGTCCCCAGATGACGGCGGGCACGAGCGCGAGCAGGTACACCGTTGCATCGGGAGACAGTTCCATGGCACCAGTCACAGTCGCCGTCACATCAACGTGGTCGATCAGCCTGGTCGCGTGAGGCGGTCACCCACTCCGTCCACCCGACTTAGAACTCGCGGATCCCTTCGATCTCTCGGAGTCGCTTCGCGACCGCGGCCGGCGTCGCACCGTCGACCCCGCGCACGCGGTGGTCCGGGACGACGATCGGAATCGGGTTCGCGCGCAACGCTTGGCGAGCAGTCTGCAGATCCGACTCGTCCTCGTGGTCGAGTCCCGAGGTCATCCGGACGATCAGCTCCAGGTCCGCTTCGTCGCCGTACGGGAGCGTCCGCACGGACTCTAACACCTCCCGCTGGACCGTCGGGACGGTGATCGCGACCGCCACGTCGGCGAAGTCGTCCTCGGCGCCGTCGAAGTAGTCGTGGAGTCGGTCCAACAGCGCGTGAACGCCGTCGGCGTCGTCCGAGAGCGTCTCCGGGAACGACACCGAGAGGAGACGACCGCTGGCGGTCCCAAGCTCCACCGGACTGTCGATCGCGGCGTAGTCGCGACCGAACACACCCGTCTCCGGAACGCCTGCGTCTGTGCCTGCGGGCATGGCCCACCTTCGGTCGGGCACGCGTTTCAATCCTCGCCGACGAGTCGACCGCAGCCGTCGTTGGCGGGGAGGCGACGCAACGCTTTTGAACGGAAGGGGCCATCGATGTACATAGATGAACACTACTTCGGACGACCTCGCGCCGGCGGTGCGCTCCATCTTGGAGTCCGCAGCCGAGCGGCCCGGGGGCGACGAGCGGGTGGCCGTCTCGGCGCGGTCGCTCTCCGAGGCGTTCGCCGCGGCGGAGGCCGACGGTCGCGTGCCGGTGATCGCCGAGGTCAAACCGACGAGTCCGACGACCGACGGCGCTCGCGAGGACGACCCCGTCGAGTTGGCCGAGGCGATGGTCGCGGGCGGTGCGGCGGCGCTGTCGGTGCTCACCGAACCGGACCACTTCGGCGGCTCCGTCGAGAACCTCGAACGGATTCGTGAGGCCGTCGACGTGCCCGTGTTGCGCAAGGACTTCCTCGTCCGCGAGGACCAACTCGACGCCGTGGAGGCCGACGTGGTGCTCCTCATCGCGCGGTTCGTCGAAGACGACCTCGCGGACCTCGTCGCGGCGGCGCGCGACCGTGGGTTCCAGCCGCTCGTCGAGGTGCACACGCGTGAGGAACTCGCGGCGGCGTTGGCGGCGGGTGCCGACCTCGTCGGCGTGAACAACCGCGACCTCGGGCAGTTGGAGGTGGACCTCGCGACGTTCGAGCGCCTCGCGCCCGAAGCGCCCGACGACGTGACGCTGATCGCCGAGTCCGGCATCACGACGCCCGCGGACGCTCGCCGGATGCGCGAGGCGGGCGCCGACGGCCTGCTCATCGGGTCGGCGATTATGGACGCCGAGGGCGTCGACGACGCCGGCACCGGCGGCGACGTTTCTGCCAACACCCGGCGGTTTACGTCCGCGGAGACGGAGGACGAGGTATGAGCAGCGAGGGCGAGCGAAGCGAGACCTCGGATCGAGCGGGGAGCGACGCGACCCGCGAGAACGGCGGTGGCGGCGGGGAGCGAGTCTCCGCCGGCGACGGGAAGTTCGGTCGCTACGGGGGGCAGTACGTCCCCGAGGCGCTGATGCCCGCCATCGAGGAGTTGACCGACGCCTACGAGCGGTACGTCCTCAACAACGAGGACGGGTTCGTGGACGAGTTCCGCCGCCGACTCCGCGACTTCGGCGGCCGACCGACGCCGCTCCAGCGCGCGGACCGCCTCTCCGAGCGCTACGACACCGAGGTGTACCTCAAGCGCGAGGACCTGCTCCACGGCGGCGCGCACAAACTGAACAACGCCCTCGGGCAGGTGTTGCTCGCGAAGTACATGGGCAAAGAACGCATCATCGCCGAGACCGGCGCGGGCCAACACGGCACCGCGACGGCGATGGCCGCGGCCCACCTCGGGATGCCGTGTGAGGTGTACATGGGCGAGCGCGACATCAACCGCCAGCGCCCCAACGTGTTCCGGATGAAGATCAACGGCTCCGAGGTGACGCCGGTGACGACGGGCCGGGGGACGCTGAAGGAGGCCATCTCCGAGACGATGCGCGACTGGGCGACGAACGTCGAGGACACCCACTACGTCATCGGCTCGGTCGTCGGCCCGCACCCGTTCCCGCAGATGGTGCGCGACTTCCAGGCGGTCATCTCCGAGGAGGCGCGCGAGCAGGTGATCGACCAGACGGGCGGCCTCCCGGACTCCGTGGTCGCGTGCGCAGGCGGCGGCTCGAACACCATGGGCGCGTTCCACAACTTCGTCGGCGACGACGGGGTCGACCTGCTGGCCGTCGAGGCCGGCGGCTCCTCGCTCGCCGTGGACGAGGAGACGGGCGTCGCGCCCAACTCCGCGTCGCTGTCGACGGGGAGCGAGGGCGTCCTCCACGGCGCGCGCACGAAGCTCCTCCAGGACCACGACGGCCAGATCGTCGAGAGCCACTCCGTCTCGTCGGGGCTGGACTACGCCGGCGTCGGCCCGGAACTTGCGCACCTCGTCGACGAGGACCGCGTGACGCCCGTGAACGTCGCCGACGACGCGGCAATCGAGGGGTTCCACCGCCTCTCCCAAGAGGAGGGGATCATCCCCGCGCTGGAGACGGCCCACGCGTTCGGCTACCTCCACGAGCACCACGACGAGGTGGGTGACGTGACGATTGTCAACGTCTCCGGGCGCGGCGACAAGGATCTGGACACGGCCATCGAGGAGACCGCCCAGCGCGACATCCCGAACGCGCCGGACATGTCGATGTTCGAGGGGGGCCTGCGATGACCGGGCACCGCTCCAGCGAGGCCATCGCCGCGGCCTTCGCGGACGGGCCCGCGTTCGTCCCGTACCTTGCGGTCGGCGACCCCGACTACGAGTCCTCGCAGGCGTACGTGGAGGCGCTCGCGGCGGGCGGCGCCGACGTGATCGAACTCGGTCTCCCGTTCTCCGAGCCCATCGCCGAGGGGCCGACCATCCAAAACGCGGTCGTCCGCGCGCTGGAGGCGGGGATGACGCCGACGCGCTTCTTCGAGTTCGTCGCGGACCTCGACGTGGACGTGCCGCTGGTCTGTATGACGTACTACAACCTCATCTACCAGTACGGCGACGAGCAGGGGCCACGCCCGTTCGTCGAGCGTGCCGCCGAGGTGGGTATCTCCGGGTTCGTGGTGCCGGACCTGCCCGCAGAGGAGGCGGGGCCGCTGCGCGAGGCGTGCGACGAGTTCGGTCTCGACCTCGTCTCCATCGTCGCGCCGACGACCGGCGCAGAGCGCCTCAAGAAGCTCGTCGACGTGTCGTCGGGCTACCTGTACGTGCAGGCGCGCCTCGGCGTCACCGGCGCGTCGTCGTCGGTGTCCGACCAGACGGGCGAGTCGCTGGCGCGACTCGCCGACGTCGACCTCCCGAAGGCCGTCGGCTTCGGCATCTCCTCGGGCGAGCAAGCCGCGACGGTCGTCGAGGCGGGCGCCGACGGCGTCATCGTCGGCTCCGCGCTCGTCGACATCGTCGCCGAGGGACACGCGAACGACGAACCGACCGAGGCGGTCGCCGACCGCCTCGAGACGAAGGCGCGCGAACTGAAGCAGGGAGCGCTGGAGGGATACGGGCGACGGACGCCGGCACCCGAAGGTACATCTGATTGAGTCGTTCGCAAGCCATATACACCCGATCACGACACTACATACCAATGGAACTCGCCGGACTCGCCGCACGACTGGATCGCATCTCCACAGACGACCGCATCCTCATGGTGCCGATGGACCACGGCATCACGCTCGGCGCCGTGAAGGGGCTGAAGGACATCGAGGGCACCATCGACGCCGTCACGCGCGGCGGCGCCGACGCCGTGCTCACCCAGCCCGGCATCGCCCCGCGCGTCCACGACAACAAGAACGGCGCGGGCTACGTCGTCCACCTCAACGCCTCGACGGTCGTCGGCCCCGAGAGCAACGACAAACGCCAGACCGGGTCGGTGAAAAGCGCCATCCGCGCCGGCGCCGACGCCGTCTCGATGCACATCAACGTCGGCTCCGACTACGAGCCCGAGCAGATGACGTTCCTCTCGGAGCTGTGTGAGGAGGCCAACGAGTACGGCGTCCCCGTGCTCGCGATGGCGTACGCCCGCGGCGCGAACTTGGAGGGCGACGACCCCGAGCACGACGCCGAGTACCTCGGCCACGCCGTCCGCCTCGCCGAGGAGTGCGGCGCCGACCTCGTGAAGACCGCCTACTCGGGCGACGCGGCCAGCTTCGAGCACGTCTGCGAGTCGACGCGCCTGCCGGTGATCATCGCCGGCGGCTCGCCCGTCAGCGACCTCGCGACACTGGAGAACGTCCGCGGCGCGATGGACGCCGGCGCCGCCGGCGTCTCGATGGGGCGCACCATCTTCCAGCACGACGACCCCGAAGCGATGACGCGCGCGGTGTCGGCGGTCGTCCACGACGACGCCGACGCGGAGGACGCACTGTCGGCGTCCGGGCTGTAAGCGCGAGTCGTCGACACCCGGTCTTCTGGGCGACCCCGACAGTCTGTTAGAGGTGGCGAAGCGTCTCTGCCGACGGATCTTTCACGCCGATGTGAGCACCCATCAGGAGAACTGTGGTCAGCATCACTGCCACCGGCAACACCAACAACGGCGGCGTCGACACGAACACCAACGTACCGAGGAACGCGAGGACGAAGCCGATAACACCGTGGAACAGTCTGATCGCGATCTGTCGGACGGAGATGTACGTGTAGACGTTGATCGTCTCGAAGGGGCCCCAGGAGTGTCGGTTCGGATGCGCCCGGATGTCGGCGATCGGTGCCGTCAAGTGGACCACCGCGTAGGCGTACCAGATAACCGCGCCCGCGACCCAGCGAGCCACTACCCCCAGATACGAACCTGCTCCGACGGAACTCCCCGCGACCCACGTCACACCGAACGGGATTTGCGCGAGTACCACGACGAATAGGGCACCGATCGTCGCCGTCCGCGAGTCGCGAATTCGCTTTGCGATCGATGAGACCGTCACGAAGCGGCGTACGTGTTCCCCCGTTCTAAATCCGCGTGACGTTCCCGAAGCGGGTCGTCCCATCGCCGTATTCGCCACGTTAAAGCGGCGCCCCCGATAGCGACTGACAATGACACGAACGCGATCCGTCTGGATCCGCGCCGACGGCGACGTCGGCGACTGGGACACGCGACGCGAGCGGATCACCGCCGGCCTCGAAGCCGGCGTCGACTGGGTGCTCGTCGACGAGCGCGACGTCTCGAAGGTGCGCGAGTTGGGCGACGTGAACGTCGCGGCGTTCCGCTCGGACGCCGACGTGGACGTGATCGACGACGTGGAATCCGGGGACGGTGACGAGTACGCCGTCGCCGACGCCTACATCGTCGGGAAGGACGGCGAGGGCGACGGCACCGTCTCGTTCCCCTCGGACTTCTCGGGGTCGGCTGACCTGTCGACGCTGCGCCGCGACGACAACCGCGCGCAGGGGGCGTTCGTCCGCATCTTCGACGAGGACTACGAGGCGTTCGCGGAGGCCGCCGCCCGCGACGCGGAGTTCGTCGTCGTCGCCAGCGAGAACTGGCAGATCATCCCGCTGGAGAACCTCATCGCGCGCATCGGCGACGAGACCACGCTCGTCGCAGGTGCGACCACCGCCGAGGAGGCGCGCACCGCCTTCGAGACGCTGGAACTCGGCGCCGAGGGCGTCCTGCTCGACACGGACGACCCCGACGAGATCCGCAAGACGGTGGAGGTGCGCGACGAGGCAGACCGCGAGACGCTCGACCTCACCACCGCGACGGTCACCGCCGTCGAGCGAACCGGCTCCGCCGACCGCGTCTGCGTCGACACCGGGTCGATCATGGACCACGACGAAGGGATGCTCGTCGGGTCGATGAGCCGCGGGCTGTTCTTCGTCCACGCCGAGACCGCCGACTCACCGTACGTCGCCTCGCGCCCATTCCGCGTCAACGCCGGCGCGGTCCACGCGTACGTCCGCACGCCCGACGGAGGAACGAAGTACCTCTCGGAACTGCGCTCGGGCGACGAGGTGCAGGTGGTCGACACGAACGGGAAGACGCGCGAGGCGGTCGTCGGTCGCGTGAAGATCGAGAAGCGGCCCATGTTCCGCGTGCAAGCGGAGGTCGAGACCGACGACGGCGAGGTCGACCGTATCGAGACGCTCATCCAGAACGCCGAGACGGTGAAGGTCGCCACCACCGACGGCCGGAAGCCCGTCACCGACCTGGCCGAAGGTGACGAGGTTCGCGTCTTCTACGAGGACGTCGCTCGCCACTTCGGCGAAGCCGTCGAAGAGTCGATCATCGAACAGTAACGGGGGACGTGAGGGGGGTACCCTCACGTCGTCCGGGTCCGCCGGGCTACCGCTCGCGGTGGACGTAGTCAAACTCTACGGCACAGTACCAACAGAACCCCAGCGAGAGGTCAACCTCTCGCCGGCACCGCGGACAAGTGATGACGGCCCGACGCGCCTCCCGCTGGGCGAGCACGTACGCGTCCAGCGACGACAGCGAGAGGACGACGAACAGCGGCACGCCGATGCGGAGCGCGGTGGTCACCGAGATGCCACCGATCTGGCTCGCCGCGATGGACTCCGCGCCGGCGACGCCGAACAGTCCCGCGAACACGAGCGCCGACCCCGCCAGCAGCGCCAGCCACGCGACGCCACGGCTCCACCGACGGAGGTAGGCGTGCCCGAGCGCCGGCACGACCGCCAGCGCCGCCGCGACCACGGGGCGTCGTTGCATTACCCCCTCTGTACCCGAGGGACCGACATGAAGCTTCGTACGCGCCGTCAGACGCGCGTCCGCCCGGCGGCAGTCCCGCGTCCGCGGCGCCGTGCGCGAGTCGGACTCCGAACGGCTCGCCGCCTCACCGCGAGGAGAGGTCGTCGACGAGTCGCCGCAGCGTCGACAGGTCGTACTGCCCGGGGGCGGTGGCGTCGGTCGCATCCACCGGCGCGTAACCGAGTCGAGAGCCGTATACCGGCGCGACCGCGCGGGTGTGACGCCCCGCCTCGCCCATCGCCATCGTCGCCACGCGGTCGCCGCGGGCGGTCGCGCGCTGGGTCGCCGACAGCACGGCGAGCGCCTCCGCGCTGGTTCGGGCGGTGACCGCGAGTTTCCCAATGTCGCCGGCGGTCGCGGCGGCCCGCAAGAGTGCGTCTACTGTCCGCGAGTCGGGCGTGCCGTCGAAGTCGTGGACCGACGCGACCACCGCGGCGTCGTGTTCGCGGGCGCGGGCGACCACCTCGGCGACGGTGACCTCGTTCGTCCCGGTCGCGCGCCCGCGTAGCGTCGCCAACTCCACGTCGACGGCGGCGACCGCCTCGTGCTCAACGGCAGTCGCCAGCGCGTCGAGTCGGCCGTACGGCGCCGTCTCGCCGCCCTCCCAGTGGGGACGGTTCGTCACGAGCAGAGGTAAGTCGCCGTCGTAGGCGGCCAGCGCGTCGAGTGGGTCGGCGGCGAGGTCCATGCGAAACTCCACGCAGTCGGCGTGCTCGCGGGCCGCCGGTTCCTCGTCGAGGTCGGCAGTGCTCGCACACAGGGTGAACGAGTCGAGGTCGAGGGCACTGGGCATGGCTCGATGGAGTGGCGCGGGGAGCAAAAGCGCACCCGTGCGCGACGGTGGGTGAGCGACCGATAGGCTCGTTCGTCCGACTGACCGCCCCGTTACAGTTCCTCTGCCGACAGCACCGACGGTCGGCGTTGGATCGTCGCCACGCCGACGCCGAGGACGAACACGCCGGTGAGGACGATGGCCAGTCCGAACAGGTCACCGTCGCGCATCTGTCCGGTGCCGAGCACGCACATCCCGACGCCGAGCGAACAGCCGGCGACCCCCCGGAGCGTGACGTGGTCGACGGCGTAGCCGGCGACGCGGCCCTCGATGCGGAGGCCCGCGGTGAACGCGAACGCGCCGCCGATGGCGAACAGCGCGAGGACCGTCACGAGCACCGGCGAGGCGGGGAGCCCGAAGAAGACGACGATAGCGGCGCTCAAGCCGAGCAAGAGCACACCCTGCAGCAGTTCATATCGGGGACGCATCGCTGGGTATCTGGCGTCCTCGGGTGAAAAGCGGTCGGGTCCGGCGGACGAGTTACGCGACGAGGCCGTCTTCGGCTTCCAGCAACTCGTGGTAGCGGTTGCGGATGGTGACCTCGGAGATGTCGGCGACCTCCGAGACGGCCGCCTGCGTCGTCTTCTCGTTGGTGAGGAGGGCGGCGGCGTACACCGCGGCGGCTGCGAGGCCGACGGGCGACTTGCCCGAGTGGACGCCCTTCTCCTTGGCGTTCTTCAGGAGCTGTTTGGCGCGCATCTCCGACTCCTCCGACAGGTCCAGCGAGGAGGCGAAGCGGGGGACGTACTGCTCGGGGTCGGCGGGCTTCACTTCCAGCTTCAGTTCGCGGACGACGTAGCGGTACGTGCGGGCGACCTCGTCCTTGGAGACGCGGGAGACGTCGCTGATCTCGTCGAGGCTGCGCGGGACGCCGGCCATCCGAGCGGCGGCGTACACGCAGGCCGTCGAGACGCCCTCGATGGAGCGGCCCGGCAGGAGGTCCTCGTCGAGCGCGCGGCGGTAGATGACGGAGGCGGTCTCGCGGACGTTGTCCGGGAGGCCGAGTGCCGAGGCCATCCGGTCGATCTCACCGAGCGCCTGCTTCAGGTTGCGCTCTTTGGAGTCGCGCGTGCGGAACCGCTCGTTCCACTTGCGGAGGCGGCGCATCTTCTGGCGCTGGCGGGCGCCCAGCGAGCGGCCGTAGGCGTCCTGGTCGCGCCAGTCGATGTTGGTCGACAGCCCCTTGTCGTGCATCGTGTTCGTCGTGGGGGCGCCGACGCGGGACTTCTGGTCCTTCTCGGCGGCGTCGAACGCGCGCCACTCGGGACCGCGGTCGACGGAGTCCTCCTCGACGACGAGGCCGCACTCCTCGCAGACGGTCTCGCCGTGCTCTTCGTCCTGGATGACGTTCCCGCTACACTCGGGGCAGACGAGTTCGTCGCCGCCCTGTTGGGTCTCCTCTTCGGATTCGTCGCTGTGTCGTTCGTGTGCTGTTCGTCGGTCGCGCCCGGCGGGTCGGCGTCGGGTGTGGGTTTTCTCGCTCATTTCGGCAGGGGGCGTGAGCCCGGAAGGGGATATAAAAAACCCCGGGGTGACTCTGTGCCCAAACGACGGACGATCGGTATAAAAATCAAACGATGTCGAGGACGGGTGTGCGCCGCCGTCACGCGATCGGAGAATCGCACGACGGGGACCTTATGTGCGAACAGCTCTCACGCCCCAACGATGGTGACAGATCGGGTCGTGTCGCTCGCGCCGAGCGCGACGGCGACGGTGGGTGCGCTGGAGGCGGTAGACGTCCCCGACGCGGACGGAGTTGCTACCGCGCTCGTCGGCGTGACGAACGCGTGCGAAGCCCCGACCGGTGCCGGTGACCCGACGGTCGTTGGTGGCTGGCCGAACCCAGCGCTGGATGCCGTCGAGCGCCTCGACCCTGACGTCGTGTTGACCTGCGACGCGCTCCAGCGGGAGACGGTCGCGGCGCTGCGCGAGCGCGGCCTCACCGTCGCCAACGCCGAGCCGACCCGGCTGTCCGAAGTGTTCGAGTACGTCGCCGCCGTGGGCCGCGCCGTCGACGCCCCGGCGGCGGGCGAGCGACTCGCCGCGTCGCTCGGACAACGAGTGGCCCGCGTGGAGACCGCGGTGCCGGACGACCCGAGCGAGCGACCCGTCGTCTACGCCGAGGAGTGGGGCGACCCCCCGATGGCGGCGGGGAACTGGGTCCCGGACGCCGTCGCGGCCGCCGGCGGTCGCTGCCCGTTCGTCGCGCCCGGCGAGCGGTCGCGGGCGGTCGACGCCGCCGAGGTCGCCGACGCCGCACCCGACCACGCCGTCTTGCACTGGTGCGGCACCGACAGGGAGCCGTCGGCGACGGTCCTGGCCGACCGCGGGTGGCGCCTCGACGCGGAGGTCCACGTCGTCGACGACGCGCTGTTGAACCAGCCGAGTCCGCGGCTCGTCGACGGCATCGAGACGCTGGCGGCGCTGCTGCACGGCGTCGCGGTCGGCGGTGAGAACGAAGCAGGCGGTGGTGCGGGCGGTTACAGGTCCAGCGAGTAGAGCCGCTTGCGCGCGTCGGTGAACGAGAACCGCGACTCCACGACGTCGACTTCCTCCAGCCGCGAGAGTGCGTAGCGGACCGTCCGTGACGGCAGCAGCGTCTCCTCGGCCAACTCGCTTTGGCTCAACGTGTCCTCGTACTCCAGCACCTTCGCCACCAACTTCGCGCTCGGCGGGAGGTCCCGGACCGGTGCCCACTCGTCTGTCGCCCCGTCCTCGGCGACGGGTTCGGCGTCGGTCGCGCTCATCGTACCCGCATCGATGCGATGCCGATGGTTAATACTTGCTATCTTAGAAATTACTGTTGGACATCGAATTATCACGGTCTTCACCCCGACCCGAAGTCTCTTATTAACGTCCGCCCTAGCATCGCCGATGACTGACACCGTTGACGACGTGGATCTCCCCTACGAGGAGGAGGCCGCGTCGCAGCAGGAGAAGATCGAGGCCCTCCAGGAGCGCCTCGAGGTCCTCGAGGGGCAAAACGAGGAGATGCGCGACAAGCTCCTGGACGCGAACGCGGAGAACAACAAGTACCAGCAGAAGCTCGAGCGCCTCACGCACGAGAACAAGAAGCTCAAGCAGTCGCCGCTGTTCGTCGCGACGGTCCAGGAACTGACGGAGGACGGCGTCGTGATCAAACAGCACGGCAACAACCAGGAGGCGCTGACCGAGGTCACCGACGAGATGCGCGAGGAGTTGGAGCCCGACGACCGCGTCGCGGTCAACAACTCGCTGTCGGTCGTGAAGAAGCTGGAGAAGGAGACGGACGTGCGCGCTCGCGTGATGCAGGTCGAGCACTCCCCGGACGTCACCTACGAGGACATCGGCGGCCTCGACGAGCAGATGAACGAGGTGCGCGAGACGGTCGAGATGCCGCTCAAGAGCCCGGAGATGTTCACGAAGGTTGGCATCCAGCCGCCGAGCGGCGTCCTGCTCCACGGCCCGCCGGGGACGGGGAAGACGATGCTGGCGAAGGCCGTCGCGAACCAGACCGACGCGACGTTCATCAAGATGGCCGGCTCCGAACTCGTCCACAAGTTCATCGGCGAGGGCGCCAAACTCGTCCGCGACCTGTTCGAGGTCGCTCGCGAGAACGAGCCCGCCGTCATCTTCATCGACGAAATCGACGCCATCGCCTCCAAGCGGACGGACTCGAAGACCTCCGGCGACGCCGAGGTCCAGCGCACGATGATGCAGTTGCTCGCCGAGATGGACGGCTTCGACGAGCGCGGCGAGATCCGCATCATCGCGGCGACGAACCGCTTCGACATGCTCGACCCGGCGATCCTCCGCCCGGGGCGGTTCGACCGCCTCATCGAGGTGCCCAAGCCCGAGATCGAGGGGCGCGAGCTCATCTTCAAGATCCACACGCGCGACATGAACGTCGCCGACGACGTGGACTTCGGCGAGTTGGCCGAACTCACCGAGGGCGCCTCCGGCGCGGACGTGAAGGCCGTCTGCACCGAGGCCGGCATGTTCGCCATCCGCGAGGACCGCACCGAGATCCGGATGGCCGACTTCGAGGCCGCCTGGGAGAAGACCTCCCAAGCCGAGGAACCCGACGCGGACGACTCGCTGGCGTTCGCGTAGTCGTCCCCCGCTTCTCCTGTCGTCCGCTCCCGTGAGCGACTGCCGCGTCCAGCGGCGCACCCCGCCGCGAGCACCGTCCGCCTCGGCGCGCGAACCCCGAGCGGCTTTTGTGGACGCGCGAGCACCGACCGGTATGACGCTGGAGGCCGCCGTCGCCGCCCCGTTCCGTGGCGCCGGCACCGACCGGATGGGCGAGGGGGAGTTCGTCGTCGCGCTCTCGCTCGACCGCGACTGGTTCTCCCCGGACCAGGCGAAACGCCTCGTCGACATCGCGACCGGCCGGGGGCTGTTGGCCGAGACCGACGGCGACCTCGTCACGCAGTTCGACCCCGCAGAGGTGCACGTCCCCGCCGACTTCGAGCCGGACGAGTCGATCCTCCGCGAGCAGTCCACCTTCGAGCAGGCGGTCGACGCCATCGTCGCCGGCGGTGTGGA
The DNA here is from genome assembly GCF_029338555.1 of Halobaculum marinum. Lineage (GTDB taxonomy): Archaea > Halobacteriota > Halobacteria > Halobacteriales > Haloferacaceae > Halobaculum > Halobaculum marinum. The sequence continues at coordinate 2,369,230 of NZ_CP119989.1, forward strand.
GAAACGCGAGGCCGTCGCCGCGGCGAACCGCCGTCAGCGCGAGGCCGGCGTGACGCTGGAGACGGCGGCCGTGCTCGTCGCGCGCGAGCACGGTATCGACGTGGAAGCAATCGCCGCGGAGGTGCGTGCGGACCTCCTCGCGGGCGCGGACGAACCAGACGACGGCGACTCCGACGGAGCAGCCGACGACGCCGCGGGGGCCGAGTGATGGTGGCCGACCAGACGACCGACGGCGTCCGGATCGCCCAACTGCTCGCCTCTGAGATCACGGGCGACGGCGACCGCCTCCGGGACGCGGTCGTGAGCGACGCCGACCCCGACGTGAAGCCGACGCCGGACGGGACGCTCGCGTACCGCGTTCGGCTTGCCGACGGCGAGGGGGGCGAAGAAGGTGGTGACGACGGCGACGACGTGCTCGCCGAGGTGTTCGTCCACCCCGAGCGCGCGAGAGTCGAGTTCGTCGCCGACCCGGACGCCGCCGCGACCGCCGCCGAGGGGGCGGGACTCCGGGTGCGACCGAAGGCCGTGAGGCCCCCCCGGACGGTCGTGTTCGTCGAGGACGGCGCGCAGGTGAAGCACGTACTGCCGGCGTTCTACGCGGTCGTGAGCGGTGACTCCGGCGCAGACGGCGCTGCCTGAGCGGGCCACGGCGCCGCCGGTCAGAAGTCGTCGAGGATCCCCGGCAGGTCGCTGGCGAGGCGGTCGCGTGCGACCGTGGCATCAGCTTCGGGCGCTGGTTCGTCGCCCTCGCCGAGCACCTGTACGGTGTTGATGCCGAGGGCGGCGGCCCCACGGATGTCCTCGACCGGGTGGTCGCCGACGAACGCCGTCTCGGCGGGTTCGGTGCCGAGCGCGTCCAGTAGCGCCTCGAAGGCGCGGCGATCCGGCTTGCCCGCCGGCAGGTCGCCGGAGATGTGGACCGTGTCGAAGTCGTCCCACCAGCCGAGGTGGTCGAGTTTCGCCGACTGCGCCCGCACGGGGCCGTTCGTCAGGACGCCGACGCGGTAGCGCTCCCTGAGTGACGCGACCAACTCGCGAGCGCCCGGCACCGGCACGAGCGCGCCGGTGACGGCCTCTCGGTAGGCGGTCGCGAGGGCCGCCGGGTCCGCCTCGACGTCGTGGGGGTCCAGTAGTTCAGCGAAGACGGGTTCGCGGCTGTCTGCCGTTCGATGTTTCGCGTGGGCGTCGAGGTACGACTGACGGTCGACCGTCCCTGCGAGTTCGGCAGCGCCGCCGGCGTGCAGCGCGTCCGCGAGGAGGTCTGCCCGGGAGCGCTCCGGGACGGCGAGCGTGTAGTCGAGGTCGAAGCCGACCGACCGTATCACGCTCGAATCGACGTGACCACCGGATATGAAGTCAGCGACCCGAGTTCGCACGCCGAGAATCGGCGGCCCCGGCTCCGCGGCCCGGTCGCCGTGGCGACGACCGCACCGTTTTTGCGCCGGGGGCGCCCGGGTTCGAGCGTGACGCTGGACCCCGTACACGTCGACACCATCGCGTACCTCGCCTCGGCGATCGCCGACGGGGTCGACGACGCCGACCACGACGACCTCGCGGGCACGGCGTGGGCGGAGTGGCTCGACCCACTGCACGACGACGGCCGGGTGGTGCTGGAGTCGCTCGGCGACCACGAACTCCGCGAGACGCCCGTCGAGGACGCCGCGCTCACCGAGCGCCCGTTCGAGTCGAGCCACGGCGTCGACTCGGGCACCCTCAACCCCACCTCGTTCAAGAACGGCCTCGTGCTCGACGTGGCACAGGCGGCGATGGGTGCCGAGCCGACCGACTTGGACCTGCACCGCGGTCGCTCTATCGTCGTCACGGTCCACGCCAACGACGCGACGGTGTTCTTCCCCGACGTGCCCGACGGCTGGATGCCGTACGACGAGGGCTCCTCCGAACGCCGGGTGCTGAAGGTGCCGCGCAGTCGCCGCTTCGCCGACGAGATGGTCCACGAGTTGGCGCTGTCGCTGGCGGAGTCCCACCACGCGCGCAAACACCTCGAACGCGGCGAAGTGGGCGACCTGCTCGTCCTCGACGGGCCGCTGTACCCCAAGCGCCTGCTCAACTGGGCGACGCGCGACCGCGAGTTGCGTGAGGTCGCCCACGGCGACACCGTGCAGGAGGCCGTCGAGACGTACGTCCGCGTCGTCGAGTCGGCCATCCAGCGCGACGTGCCGGTGATCGGCTTCGTGAAGAACCCCACCTCCGGGTACGTCACCCGCACGCTCGACCGCAAAGGGATCGAGGCGCCGTGGCCAGACGACGCGGCGCTGTTCACCAGACTGCTGGAGCGGCGCCCGGACGGCGAGCGCGACGACGACGCGATCACGTTCACCTCGTGGCTGCGCTCGCGTGGCGGCTCCGACCGCCCGCTCGCGACCGACGGCGACCTCCTCGGCGTCGAGCGCGAGTTGGAACCCGAGGCGTACGAAGTGACGTACATGCACGTGTACGAACCGCGCGAGGACGTGCTGTTCAAGGTGGAGGCGCCGGCGGCGTTCACGAGCGATGCCGAGACGCGCGACCGCCTCACCCGGCAGGTGGTGTCTGAGGTCGCCGCCGAGGCGGGGCCGCCGAAGCCGGTCGCGAAGGCGGACGAACTCGCGCGCATCGGCGTCGGCGAGAAGGAAGCGCTGCGGCGGAAGTTCGAGGAGCGGTTCGGCGCGGAGTTCCTCCGGACGTACGACGACGTCCGGTGGTCCGAGGAGTAGCAGGTCGCCGCAGGCGTCGCGACGACTCAGCCCGCGAGATCGGCGTGCGACACCGGCTCAGCCGGATCCGCGTCCGCGAGTTGCCGGTACGCGCTGACCAGCACGGCGATGCTGAACAGGCTCACGAAGCCGGTCACCGCCGCCGAGAGGATGTTGCCGACCACGGGCGAGACGATGCCGAGCAGGCCGAAGGCGCCGCCGACCACCGAACCGACGATCACGACCACAACGCCGAGGACGAACAGGCGGATGCGATTGCCCGCGGTGAGCGACCAACTGCGCTTCAGCGACGCGACCACGCCGCGGTCCTCGATGACGACGGCCAGTTGCGCGAAGATCAGACAGACCATGAGGAAGATGCCCGGGAAGACCAAGAACACGAAGCCGACCGTGATGGCGACCGTCGTGATCACCGAGACGACGATCAACACCAGCGCCGTCCGCCCGAGGCGACGCGTGTGCTCGGCGGTCGGCACCTCGTCGATGTCGGCGTACACGGCGCGCATGGCGACGATGGTGACGACGAACGTCACCGCCAGCGCGAGGAGCGCGACGACGCCGGAGACGCTCGCCGGGAGTGGGAGTGCGAGCGGGTACGCCGACGCCGCCTCGGGTGGGAGGCTCGGGGCGAGCAGGTCGTCGAAGAGGGAGTTGAGCGCGACCTGCATGACGACCTGCAGCGCAGCGATGACCAGCGCGAGGGTCAGCCCACCCCGCGTGTTCAGTCGGTCGATACCGTCAGTGAGCGCCGTTCCGATACGGAGTGTCGGGGACACGCACCGGGGTTGACCGAGCGTTCAGGAAAACGCACCGATAGTGTTCGCTCGCCGATCAGATGCCAGCGGCGGGCGCCCGAAACCGGACGGCCAGCGTCGGCACGCGCGCCTACGTCGGGTCCTCTTTCAGGACCTCGACTTCCACGTCCGCCTCGGGGACGCCGACCCGGGCGAACTGCGTACGCACGTGCTCCTCCGCGGCGTCGACCGCCTGCTCACGCGTGTCGAACCCGCGCGGCGCGGGCGACTCGAAGGCGACGCGGATCGCTTCGCCGTCGACGACCAACTCCGACCCGCCCGACTCGACCTCGTAGAACGCGTCGCACACCCAGACGTAGGGGGCGTCCTCGTCGGGTGCGCCCTTGAACGACGGGGGCTCCTCCCCGCGTTCGTAAACCGTGCCGGTGAGCGTCGTCCCGCCGCCGCTCCCGCGGACCAACAACATGCAGTTACGTAGCCGGCGAGCGCGGATAAGCGGTCGCATCGAGTGACCGGACCGCGGTGCGCCGGGCGACGGATACGGTTTTCACCCCGCGCCCCACAGGGCGTGACATGACCGACGCCGGAGAGCCGAACCTCGGCGACTTCGAGGACCCAGGCCAGTTCGACGAGACCGGCGACGCCGACCAGACGGCCGGCGACGACCACGACAGCGCCGACGCCGCGGGCGCCCCCGACACCACGAGTCGTCGAAGCGACGGCGCCGACACGGCCAGCGACGGCGACGCCGACGCGGACGAAGCGTCCGGTGAGGAGTCCGGCTTCGAGCGGTACGCGATGGAGGCGGCGGAGGCGACCGTCGCCGACGGCATCGGCACCGTCTCCGTCGCGCAGGGACTGCGCGTGGCCGAGGACAGCGACGAGACGAGCCTGAAGGCGTTCGTCACCGTCGGTAACCGCGAGGACGTTCGGATCGGGAAGTACCTCATGGTGCCGTACCCCGACGGCGAACAGTTGTTCTGCCGGATCACGGCGCTGGAGTACGCCCAGGAGTTCCGCACCGACGACGCGACGGAGTTGACCGCCCAGCGCCGGATGCGCACGAACCGCGGCGACTTCACCGAGGCCGACTACAAGTACATCGCCGAGTTGTCGCCGGTCGCGGTGCTGTTCCACGACGGAGACGAACTGAAGCGGCGGATGGTCGACCGTGTCCCCAAACCTGGCGCGCTCGTCCAGCAGGCGACCGACGCCGAACAGATCAAGACCGGACTCGCCATCCCTGAGGAAGGCGTGTTCCTCGGCCACCTCTCGGTCGGCGGCGAGAAGGTGCGCACCGCCGCCGAACCGCCGACCGTCGACTACCGCCTCAAGGACGACTACACCGACGGCGACCCGCTCGTGTTCCGCCACACGCTCGTCGCCGGCGGCACCGGGTCCGGGAAGACCCACGGCGCGAAGAACGTCCTCCGACAGTACCTCGGACGCTCCTACGAGACGGACGACGGGCGCGACGCCCGCGCGGCGGTCGTGATGTTCGACCCCCAAGACGAGTATGCCCAGATGCACGACGACAACCCCGAACTCGACGACGAGTGGGCCCGTCGGCTGGAGGGGGAGGGCATCGAACACGGCGGGCACGACGACACCGTCGCGCTCGTCCCGAAGGAGGCGGGCGTCACCTACCCGGGGCGTGGCCACCGCGCCGAGCAGGTGGAGTTCACCGTCCCGTTCTCCATCGTCGACGACTACAACATGCCGTGGCTCGTCGCCGGCGCGTCGCTCAACGAGAACCAGTACCCGGCGCTGCGGACGCTCATCGACCGCTTCTTCCGCAACTACCGCGGCGGGACGTACCAGGAGTTCCTCTCGTTCCTCGACGACCCCGCGCTGAAGGAGGAACTCCACGAGTCCGGGCGCGTCCACGAGGCGACGTACGACGCGGTGAAGCGCCGCGTGCGCGGCGTCCCGTCGGGCGTGTTCGACCAGGACGCCAAGTCCATCACGGAGTTGGACACGACGCTGGTGCGCCCGGGTGGGCTGACGGTCGTGCCGACGTACCACCTCTCGTCGGCGCGGGCCAAGGAGATGTTCGTGCTCGCGCTGTCGGCGATGCTCGTCGACGACAAACTGTCGAACTCGCCGCGGAGCGACCGCATCGACGAGACGCCGCTCGTGCTCGGGATGGACGAGGCGCACAACTTCCTCGCGGGCGCCGACAACGTCCAGGCCCGGCAGGTCGTCGGGAAGTTCACCGAGGCGGCCAAGCAGGGGCGCAAGGAGCGACTGGGACTGTTCCTCGTGACGCAGGACCCGCAGGACATCGCCGACCCCGTGTTCAAGCAGGTGAACACGCGACTCGTGCTCAACCTCGGCGACGAGGACGCCATCTCGTCGGTGAACATCCCGCCGTCGCTGGCGAACAAGGTGCCGTACATGGAGAAGGGCCAGATGGTGGTGTACTCGCCGGACAACTCCGAACCCGTCGAGGTGACGGGGCTCCCGGTGTGCGTGACCCGTCACGGCGAGTGAGTCGCGCCGGCGGCGGCCTTTTTGTCACCACGTGGTAAACCCCCGGCCATGAGCAAGCGGATCCTCGTCGGCGTCGACGACTCCGAGCAGGCCGCCGGCGCGCTGTCGTTCGTCGGCGACGAGTGGAGCGACGCCGACGTGACGCTGCTGTACGTCATCGACCCGGCCGAGTCGAAGTCCGCGCGGGGGGCGGGCGTGCCCAGTGGCGCCGAGGAGTGGTACGAACGCACCAAGCGCGAGGCGGAGGCAACGCTGGCTGCGGCGGTCGACTCGCTCGGCGTCGACGGCGCCGTCGAGACGACCACGGTCGTGGGAAAGCCCGCCGCCAGCATCGTGGAGTACGCGACCGAGCACGACGTCGACCACATCGTCGTCGGGAGCCACGGTCGGCGTGGAATCTCGCGGGTCGTCCTCGGGAGCGTCGCCGAAGCCGTCGTTCGGAACGCGCCGGTGCCGGTGACCGTCGTCCGATAGGTTCGAGCGCATCCACACCGACGGGGCGCGAACGGGCCGAACACGTGGGCGGGTGACACTCACACGCACTTGCGGCGTGCGGTAGTAACGCACGCGTCACCGCCCGCAACGGCTTTATTCGCCGTCTCGGGCCAGTGATAACCTGCCGGGGTGGGGGAAGGAGCGACCGGGGGTGAGAGGGTCTTCCCTCGGTCGCTCGTACCCTGGGTCGATGGAGTACGAGGAAGTCGTCACCACGCGCCGTTCACTACACGAGTACAGCGACGAGGAGGTATCCGAGGAGACGCTGGAGGACATCGTCGAGCAGGCGACGTACGCCCCGTCGAGTTTCAACCTCCAGCCGTGGGAGTTCCTCGTCGTCCGCGACGACGACGCCCTCGCGACGCTCGCGGAGGTCGCCAACGGGCAAGAGCACATCGAGCAGGCGTCGGCGACGCTCGTCGTCCTCGGCGACCTCGACCCGTCGCGCCACGCCGAGCCCGTGTTCCAAGACTGGCTCGACAAGGGGTACATCCCGGACGAGGAGACGAAGGGGTACCTCGTCGACACCGTCGACGGGATGGCGGACCTCCCCGAGGAGGAGCGCCGCGTGTGGACGAACCGTTCGACCGCGCTGGTCGCCCAGCAGTTCATGACCGCCGCGTGGAACCAGGGCGTCGCGACGCTCCCGATGGAAGGGTTCGACGCGGACGCGCTCGTCGACGAGTTCGACATCGGCGCCGAGTACGAGCCGGTGATGCTCATCGCGGTCGGCTACCCCGCGGAGGACGCCGGCGAACTGCAGGCCGAGCGCAAGTACCGCCGCCCGGTCGACGAGGTGCTCCACTACGACTCGTTCGACCCCGTCTCGGAGACGGCACTCGCCGCCGACCAGTCCGGCGACGCGAGCGCCCCCGCCGACGACTGAGCCGTCCCGACCGACGAGCACAGTTTTCAGCTTCGATACCCGGAGACGAGGGTTTAGGTTCGACCCGACGGCTCCTCCGAGCATGGGAGCGCGGAAGAACGTCCTCTGGGGACTCGTCGTACTGTTCACAGCGGCGCTGATTGTCGGTCCGGCCGTGGGGGCGGCCGGGGCGCAGTCGTCGTCGTGTGCGGCCAACGGCGCACAGCAGGTGTGCCTCGTCGACGCCGGCGTCGACGCCGACACCATCGTCACCGGGCAGTCGACTGAACTGTCGGTGACCGTCGAGAACGTCGGCGACGAGCGCGCGACGGCGGTCGTCGTGCTCAACGTCGCCAGCCCGGACAACGAGACGGACTCGTACGAACTGCGCACGCGGTCGCTCGCGCCGGGCGAGACGCTCACCGTGACGCAGTCCATCGACGCGACCACGATCGGCACCCACGCGCTGCAGACGATCGTGTACAGCGACGGGTACGGACACCGGTACGACGCCACCGAGCCGATGACGGTCACCGTCGAGCCGCGGGGGCTGGGCGGTCCGATCGACGCGCCCGAGTACGCGCTGGGTGCGCTGGTCGGCTCACTCGGCGTCGCCGGCGCCATCGTGTACCGCCGTCGGTAGCCGACGGGTCGGTGGAGTAACGGACGGTCGGGCGAGACTACTCGTTCTTCGAGGCCGGTGGGACCGACACCACGGGCATCGTCGTCGCATTCCGGACGTCGTTGGCGACGTTCGTCGGCGAGAGCAGTCGTCCGAGGCGACCCTTGTCGGGTTCGCCGACGACGACCATGTCTACGTCGTTCCCGTCCGCGTACAGGCCGATCTCTTCGGCGGGCGTCCCGTACCGGAGGTTCTTGTCGACCGGCACGTCGAGCAACTCACCCGCGTCGCCGACCGCGTCGAGCGCGGCCGCCGCCTCGTCTTCGCGGCGTTCGACGACCATGTCCCAGTGGTCGATAGACACGTCCATCGGAACGACCGACAGCGCGTCGACTGACGCCCCGTGGGTCGCCGCCAGCGAGAGCGCGACCTCACGCACTCGTTCGTCCGTGTCGCCTTCGACCGCGAGGAGGATCCGATCTACCCGCCCGAACGCTCCGCCGCCCGCGGCGCCAACCGCCTCTCCGGGACGGTCGCCGAGGTTCGAGACTTCAGTTGCCATTACCGTGTACGATCAGCTCGCAGAACAAAAGATTGTCCATGTATTCGGCCCTGTAGACAATGTTTATCGACTATTAACGTTCGATAGATTGTGTACGTCCATTACATTGTCGTCGACCGTGAACGACCGAACCTCCGGTCCCCCGGATCGACGGAGTAAGTATCGATCGGTGGACACGTCGTTGCCGTGGACGTGTACGTACGCGCCGGCGACGACGACCCGCAGTTCATCGACCAGTGGGACGACGGGTTCGGGTGGTTCGCCCATCCCGACGAGGAGGGCGCCCGGGCGGGCCACGCGGTCCGCGGCGACGACGGCGTCTGGCTCGTCGACCCGCTCGACGCGCCCGGACTCGACGACCGGATCACCGATCTCGGCGAGGTGGTGGGCGTCGTCGTCCTCAGCAGCTACCACGCCCGGGACGCCGGCGTGCTCGCCGAGCGCCACGGCGTCGCGGTCCACCTCCCAGCGTGGATGGACCGCGTCAGCGACCGGGTAGATGCACCCGTAGAACGCTTCACGGGGTCGTTCGGCGACCCACCCTTCCGCGTCCGACGGTTCGAGCCGCTGTCGATGTGGCGCGAGGCCGTCGCGTTTCGCGAGTCCGACGGTACCCTCGTCGTCCCCGACCTGCTCGGCACCGGTCCAGGGTACGCCGTCGGCGACGAGCGCGTCGGCGTCGTGCTCTCTCACCGGCTGTGGCCGCCGCGGCGCCTCGCGGGACTCGACCCGGCCCGGATCCTGTTCGGCCACGGCGAGGGCGTGTTCGACGGCGCGAGCGCGGCGTTGACGGACGCGCTCGACGGTGCACGCCGTCGGTTCCCCCGTGCCCTTGCGCGCCACTTCCGGACGAACGTCCGCCTGATGGCGGCGGCGACGCGCGAGTAGCAGACGTCGAGCGGGACGGCTCACACCGGGGGCGAGGGAAGGCCCGGACCGTCGGCGGTTCGATCACCGACGGCTGTTGGCGGGTCGACGATGGGGAGAATCGAGCAGGGCCGCCTGGCCACCCGTGTGGGGTCAGAAGATGTTGGCCTGTCGGTACACCGATATCCCGTCGTTCGTGATCTCGTAGGGCTTCGTCTCCCGAGAGTGGTTGGCGTCGCGGATCTTCTGGATCTCCACCGCGAGGCGCGTCTCCCGGAAGTCCGAGGGGCGGACGTACTGGAGGATGAACACGGCGTCGGTGAGGTACTCGACGATGCCGTGGCGCGAGGCGTAGGCGTTGTCCTCGTTGGCCTCGCTCGTGAGCATCGTCGTCACGCCCGCCTCCTTCAGCGAGCGAGCGAAGTCGAACACCTCAGAGCGGCGCTTGCTCGGGTGGTCGTACATCATCTCCAGCAGCGACACCGAGTCGAGCACGAGGCGGTCGGCCCCGAACTCCGTCACCAACCGGGAGATGTCGTCGCGGATGGAGTCCAGCGAGTTCGCCATCTCGATGGGGTCCATCGCGACGACCGCGAGTCGCCCCTCGTCGTTGTAGCGGCGGTACTCCCAGCCCTTCTCCTCGGCGGTCGAGAGGATCGCCTCCTCGGACTCTTCGAGCGTGATGTAGACGGCGTTGCCGCCGTCGGTCAACGCCTCGTTGAGGAACTGGAGTCCGAACGTCGTCTTCCCCGTGCCGGCGCTCCCGATGACCGCCAGCAGCGACCGCTCGGGGACGCCCCCGAGGATCATCTCGTCGAGACCCTCGATCCCGACGTCGATGCGGTCGATGTCGGAGTCGAACTCCTCCTCGTCGAACGAGGGGCCGCCGCCACCACCGCCGAACGCGCCACCGAACCCCCCGCCACCGAACTCCTCGTCGGGGCCGCCGGGTGCCGACCCCATCGCCGCGGCGAAGTCCTCGCCGAAGGGGTCGTCGCCGGCGTCGGTCTCGGACCCCGTCCCGGCGGGCGCGTCGCTCACCCCGCCGAACGGGTCGGCCTCCGCGCCCACGGCGTCGGCGTCGGCGGCGCCCGTCGCCGGGTCGCCGCCGCTGGTCGGCAGGTCGCCGTTGCCGTCGAGTCCGCCGAACCCGCCGCCGGTCGCGTCGGCGCCCTCGCCGAGGAGTTCGGAGAGTCCGTCGCCGTCGTCGCCCTCATCGGCTTCGTCACCCTCCTCGCTGACCCCACCGAACGGGTCCGTCTCGGGGTCGATGTCGTCGTCGAACCCGTCGTCTTCGACCGGTTCGAGGTCGTCGTCGAACGACTCGTCGCTCGACGGCTCCTCGGCGGCCGTCTGTTCCGACTCGGCTCGCTCGTCGTCGCGGTCCGCGTCGGTCGCGTTCTCTTCGTCCACGTCGGAGGGTGACTCCTCGTCCTCATCGGGGGCAGACTCCTCCCGGAGCGCGCGTTCGAACCAGTCCTCGTCGCTCACGGGCGCCACCCCCCAGCGCGGCGCCCGCTCGAGTCGGCGGGCCACGGAGACGCCGCGGTCGAGGCGACGGCCCGCGAGGACGCCACGGTCCGAGCGGGCGCGGGGAAGGCGGCCCGGCCGGCCGTCGGTCGGTCGCTCATCGTCCCATCGGAGTGGACACGTCAGCATGAATGTTCCCCAGGTGTCGACGAGCGGTGTTCGGTCGGGGTCGGGTGGCTTTTTGCCAGCCGCCGGCGAGGTGCGGGTATGGATGTCGGCATCGTCGCCCAGAAGGGCAACGCTCGCGCGGCCTACCTCGCCGACGACCTGCGCGACCGGCTCCACGAGGCCGGCGTCGACGTGGCGGTGGACGGAGCCACCGCCGACGCACTCGACGTGCCAGGCACGCCGGTCGCGGAGATGGACCGTACTGACCTCGTCGTCTCCATCGGCGGCGACGGTACGTTCCTGTTCGCCGCCCGTGGCGCCGGCGGGGTCCCCGTCCTCGGCGTCAACCTCGGTGAAGTCGGGTTCCTGAACGCCGTCTCCCCGAGCGAGGCCGTCGACGCCGTGCTCGCGGCGGTCGACGCCTACCGCGGCGAGGGGATGCGCGTGCGCGAGGCCCCCCGCCTCGCCGCCGAGTGCGGAGGGTGGACCTCCGAACCCGCCGCCAACGAGGTCGTCGTGCAGGGCGCCCGTCGCGGTCGCGGCGGCGGCGTGGGCTACGAGGTTCGCGTCGACGGCTCGCTGTACTCGAGCGGTCACGCCGACGGCGTGCTCGTCGCGACGCCGACGGGGTCGACCGCGTACAATCTCTCGGAGGGCGGCCCGCTCGTCCACCCGCACATCGACGGCCTCGTCGTCAACGAGATGTGCGCCGACGGCGGGATGCCGCCGCTCGTCGTCGCCCCCGACGCCGAGGTGACCGTCACGCTCACTGACGCCGACGAGGCCATCGTCATCACCGACGGTCGCGGGCAACGAACTATCGACGTGCCGACCGAGGTGGCCGTCACCACCACCGAGCCACCGATGCGCGTCGCCGGCCCCTCCGCTGACTTCTTCGAAGCACTCGGCAAACTCTCCTGAGCGTCCCGACGACAGCCGGTGTGTGGACGCGACGGCGCGCGCTCGCCCGGCCCGGTCAGTCGTCCGCGACCGCGGTGGCGTCGGGCGCGGACGCCGCCGCTGGCCGTGTGTCGACCTGTTCGGCTACCGGCGACCACTCCATGCCCGCCTCGTAGGTGAACGCGCGGTGCTCCTGTGTGGGATCGACGACCGTCAGCGAGAGCCAGTCGTTGTCGAGCAGTTGGGTCAACTCGTCGTGAGTGGCCAAGACGCCGGCGACGCGCTCGACCGGCGCGTGGACGACCACCGAGAGGCGCAACGGCTGGTGGTACGGCACATCGTCGGCAGCCATCAGCGACTGTAGCGGGAGCCCGGTCATCAGGTCGCCGCCGTTGCCTTGGTAGACGCCGACGTTGCCCACTGGATTGTGGGTCACCTTCGATCCGCTGCCGTACACGGCGTTGTCGACCGTCGAGAAGTAGTACTGGCTGTTGATCCACTGGGTGACAACCATCGGGCCCGCGAGGATCGACTCGAGTGCGTCGCCGTCGGGGTCCGTCGACCAGTCGTACGAGTGGAGGAACGCGCGACCGTCGAGGTCCGCGTCGCGCGTCAACTCGCGCGGCCCGATGACGAAGCCGGCGTTCCCCGCCAGTCCCCACTCCGGGCGCGTCTCGGCCCAGTCGGCGGCACGGCGCTCCGTCTCTCTCACACCAGCGGCGCCGTCGGCGCCCATCGCCGCGGCGCGTTCGCCGGCTGCCCCCTCGCGTGCGGTCGCGAGGTCCGCCCGCAACTCCTCGATGTCGGCTGCGTGGCTCTCGGGGACGTCGGCGGCGTACAGGTCCACCTCGTCGGTCGTCGTGTTGTGTTCGCCGGCGACGAACACCGTGTCCTCGGGGATGTCGACCCCCCGGTCGCGGAGGGTCGCCTTGACGGCGTCGTCGTTGCAGATGGTCGCGAGGACGCGGGCGTTCGGGCCACCCGGGTTGCCGGCACAGGCGCCACAGTCTAAGCTCGCGTCGTACGGGTTGTTGGTCGTCTCGCTCGCGTGTCCCGTGAAGACGACGAGCCGACCGAACTCCTCCCACCCCATCAACTCGAAGGCGGTCGCGGCGTACTCGACGCGTTCCTCGTGCGTCAACCCAACCGGCAGGTCGCCGACGTACGAGTGCTGGTGGTCGACGATCTGTTCGCAGAACTCGTGGCTATCGGCCACCGCGTCGTCGGCGGTGTCGAGCAGGTCGAACACCCGTCCCGGAAGCAGTGTCCGCGCCGCGAGCGCCAGTCCGTAGCCGCTCCCGGCAGTCTCGACGAAGCCGAACGCGGCGCCGGGGTTGCTCTTCAGCGTCTCGACGAGGTCGCTCGCGGCGGCGAGGAGGCCAGACCGACGGTCGTGGCTCGCCTGCGTCTCCCGGTCGGTCGGGAGTTCACAGACGTGGTGCTGTGGCTCGACGATCGGTGGGCACGCGTCGACGGACACCTCGGAGGCGTACCCCCGGTACTCCATCGGCACCCCGAAGAAGCCGGCGTACCCGTGCGTCTCGTAGTCGCCCGTCGCCTCGATGTGCCGGCGGATCACCTCCGACCGCGTGTCGATGCAGAACACCAACTGCGCGTCCGGCCGGCTGGTGGACTCGGCGTCGGCGAGTGCCTCGCTCTCGGTGGCGACGTGCTCGACGACCTCGTTCCGGTAGGTCGCCTCCCAAGCGCTCAAGAACGCCTCTGCCAGGTCGTCCGAGACCTCGGCGTCGGCGCTGTCCGGTCCGGTCGCCGGTTCGATGTCGACGCCGAAGCCGTCGAGGAGGGCGAGACGGATCGCGAGATACCCCTCCAGCGTGATCGGGTACGCGGACTGCCACTCGCCAGCGTCGGCGACCCGCTGTTTGATCAGGCCGACCCACCCGGGGAGTGCGGCGAACTGCGTCTCGAAGATGGGCACCCACTGACTCTTTGGGAACGGCTCGAGGACGGCCTCGATGGCCGCCGTCGGCGACGCTGGCAGGTCCGCGGCGATGCCGTCGTCCGGTATCCGGTCGTCGTAGGCGGCGACCGACCGGACGGCGGCGTAAAAGCCCGCCTCGCGGTTCGGCATCGACCACGTCGCCTGCCCCTCGTCGAGGAACGCCGACAGCCACTTCGTCAACACGGCGTCGACCTGCTCGACGTCGGAAGCTGCCGACTCCGACTCGACGTCGGTGTCCATCTGCTCCAGGAGTGCGTCGGGGTCGTCGGCTTCGTAGCCGCGCGCGGCCAGTTCGTCGGCGAGGATCTCCGGGTCGATCTGGCCGTCGTCGAGCGCCGCCCGGAACGTCTCCGGGGTGGGGTAGCCGCGACCGCCCAAGAGGTCCGCCGCCTGGGTGACCGCCTGGCCGAACGGCACGTCTTCGAACCCAGAGAGCGGGTTGGCCGTCACGAACGAGTGGATCGGCCAGACCGACCCCACGGTGGTCGACGCCTTGTCGATGCTGTCTTGGATGCTGTGTTCAGTACTCATCGTAGTCCTCCGTAGCGGTCAGCAGGGTGTCGCGAGCAGGTTGGCTCGCGTTCAACAGCGCCACGTACAGCCGCCCGCTGCGCTCGTGGGCGCCGGCCTCCGTCGCGACGTAGGCGGCGAGGAAGACGACCGCGACGACGACGTGGAGTGCGGTCAGTTCGGTCGGGGCCGCGACCACCGGCAGGCCAGCGAGCACGGTCGATATCACCTCGTAGACGAGCGCGTACACGGCGATGGCCGGGAGGAACACCGCGGGGACCGCACCGTAGCGCGTCGCCGCCGACAGCGAGGTGCGCCCGACGAGAGTCCGAGCCGCGTGGAGCGTCGTGAGCACGACGAACAGGACGAGCAACAGTCCGCTGTCGACGCTCGTCCCCTTCCCCGTGAGCAGCGCGAACAGCACGCCGCCGGCGACGCCGGTCGCCACGACGACGGCGACGTCCGCCGAGGTCGTCTCGCGGCGACCGCGCTCGTCCGGAGCGGTGTGTTCGAGGCTGCCGCCCGCGCCGAGGAACTGGTACGCCTTGTAGAAGCCGTGTAACACGAGGTGGGTGATGGCGGCCCCGAAGAAGCCGAGGCCCGCCTGCATGATCATGAACCCCATCTGTCCGACCGTCGAACAGCCCAACTCGCTTTTCACGTCCGCACGGACGGACTTCATCAGCTTCCCGAGCAACGCGCTCGTCGCGCCGACCGCCACGATTGCGAGCATGAGGCCCGTGTCGACGGTGACGACGGGAGCAAACCGGAGCAGCAGGATGCCGCCGGCGTTGACGAACCCGGCGTGCATCAGCGCCGACGCGGGCGTCGGCGCGGTCATCGAGGAGAGCAGCCAGCCGTGGAACGGGACCAGCGCCGACTGGATCATCGCCGCGAACACCAGCGCGACCGCGGCGAGGAGCCACACCGGCCCACCGAGGCCGTCGGCAGCCGCGGCGATTCCGGAGACCGTCGTCGCGCCGGTCGCCCACCACAGCGCCGTCACGGCGACGCCGACCAGCGCGGTACTGGCGAGGAAGTGCGTGCGCGCGACACGGGCGGCGGTCCGTGCCTGGGGCCACCCGTCGACGGTGCCGACGAGCTTCGCCATCACCAGCCCCATCGCCAGCCACAACCCGACGAACAGGACGACGTGGTCGGCGGCCACGAGCGCCATCACGACGAGCGTGAAGCCGAACGCGGCGAGGAAGAAGCCGTTCTCGGTCGCACTCCCGGCCATGTAGCGACGCGAGTAGCTGTGGACGACGCCGCTGAAGAAGGTGACCACGACCCATAGCAGGACGGTCAGCCCGTCGACGGCGACCACACCCGGAACCGCCCACGAGCCGTCGGCCCAGAGTCGGGCGACCGTGACGCTGACGCTCGTGGCGAACAGCGACCACACGAACCACGTCAGTACAGCGGGCACGGTCGGTGAGTCCACCGTCGTGTCCGGGAACGCTCCGATCGTCGGTTTCGAGGTGCGGCCTGACATCGTTCGACCCATCTGACGACCGCCACGGCCACCGGGACGATCCCGGCAGTCCGGAATTGGTCGCCGTTACTGCCTGTAGAGAACAGAATGCATGTTAAATCTACCTGTATTCCCAAATCGTTCGTAGAAATCTAATTATAGAACGTTATGTTTCTATCGTGTCTCTCCGCCGTCGGGTCGGCACGCTCGAATCGCCTCGTACCCGCTCGCGCGGGTTCGGTGGCTGTTACTCCAGGTCGGCGGGGCCAGTCCTGCGGGTACCGAGGTCGCTGTTACGGGTCGCCGTTTTGGTACCGAACCGTTCGACTCGCCCGACAAGGTGGTCGCCGCCACGGTCGACGCGTCGCCACGAGCGCGTCGGTCGTCAGGCGTCGTCCGCCGTGCGTGACCCGGTGTCGAACTTGCCGAACGGGGTCGTCTCGTGGCTCCTGACGAGTACCTCGTCGGCGACCGTGAGTCCCATGTCGAGGAGTTGCTGTGCGACGGGGGTGATGTCGTCGTCGGACTCACCGACGGCGGTCACGAGGAGGTTCTGTTCACCGGTGACCAACTCCTGGACGGAGACCACACCCTCGATGTCGAGGATGTCAGAGACGATTTCGCCGCGCCGGGGGATCGATGCGGTGCAGTAGAGCAACATCCGCAGCGGGTACCCGGACCGCTGGTAGTCGACACTGGCGCTGTAGCCTTTGATCACGCCGTCGGTCTCGAGGCGCTGGATCCGCTTGCGGACGGTGCTGTCCGAGGTGCCGGTTCGCTCCGCTATGTCTCCGGACGACATGTTCCGGGCGTCCTCTTGGAGTGCGTGCAAGATCGCCCTGTCGACGTCGTCGATCTCGGCGTCGGTCATACCGTTGTCTCCGCGACAAAGCCACTTGACGTTTGTACGTTCGGGGTACCCCAGAGCCCTCTCCACGGTCGTCTCTGTCGACCGGCTCTCAGACGCGTCGCAGGTCGTCGACGCCACCCCACCGGATCGCGGCGGCGGCGACCTCGTCCGCGCGCTTGACGACCTCGGCCTCCAGCGTCGCCGGGTCGACCGTCGTCCGGGACGTGTGCGACAACACGACGTGCGACACCTCGACCGGGAGGCCCGCCGCCTCGCAGACGTACACGCCGACGTGCGGGTGGCCGAGCAGGTCGTAGTAGGGCGTCCCCGCGTCCGCGCCGGTCTCCCCGGGCGCGAACTCGTACAGTTTGCTCACGTCGTGGAGCAGCGCGCCCGCGACGACGAGGTCGCGGTCGAGGTCGAGGTCCGGGCGTCTCGCGAGCAGGTCGTCCGTCATCCCGGTCGCCAGCGCGGTCACCTCGTTCACGTGGTCGACGTTCGACTCGTCGGGGAGGCCGAGGCGTGCCTGCTCGTCCGGGAGCCACGGCACCTCGCGGAGGCCCGTCCACTCGGTGTCGCCGAGCGCCACCGCGTACGCGTCGACGACGCCCTCGCGGAGGTCAGGGTCCGCGATGTCGTCGAGCGAGGGGAACACGTCGGCGAGGTCGGCCGGGAGCGCGTCGGGGGCGGCGTCGTCACTCATGGGAAGTGGTTCGCGGACGCGGGTCAAAAAGGCGAGTCGTGGTCGGAGTGCGGTCGCATCGGCCCGTCCCACGGTCAGTCGAGGCCCCGCTTCGCTCGGCCTCGCGTCAGTCGCTCCGGCCCCACGCCTTCGTCTGGCGCGGGCGCTCGGAGACGGCGAGCACGTCGAGGGCTTTCCCGGCCGCACGGGAGGCCAACGCCTCCAGCGACGCCTCGGCGGACTCCGCCGTCGAGAGGTACCCGACCTCCTCGCTGACCGCCGAGCGGAGCGCGTCCACCTCGTCGCTGATCAGGAGGTCCACTTCTCCGCGGCGCAGCGCATCCCCCACGTCGTCGACCGACTCGACGTCGTAGTACTCCCCGAAGCCATCCACGAGCGCGTCGTACGCGTCGGTTCCGGGCGCGGGCAGGGCGTCGCCGACCGTCTCGAAGACGACCGTGCCGCCGTCGGGCAGGCCGTGGCCCGCCGCGTCGAGCGCCTTCCCGTAGGCGACGCCGAAGTCGGCGGCGGTGCCCATCACCTCGCCCGTCGACTTCATCTCGGGGCCCAGGCGCGGGTCGGAGTTCGGCAGGCGGTCGAACGGCAGGACCACCTCCTTCACGGAGAAGTGCTCCGGCACGGACTCGTCGACGTCGATGTCGGCGAGCGACTCGCCGGCCATGACGCGCGCGGCGAGTTTGGCGATGGGGACGCCCGTTGCCTTCGAGACGAACGGCACCGTGCGCGAGGAGCGCGGATTGGCTTCGAGGACGTACACCTCGCCGTCGCGCACCGCGAGTTGGACGTTCATCAGACCGACCGTGTCGAGCGCGTCGGCGATGTCCTCGACCACTTCGCGGACGCGCCCGAGCGTCTCGTCGTCGAGCGAGCGCGTCGGGATGACACAGGCGGAGTCGCCCGAGTGGACACCCGCCGCCTCGATGTGCTCCATGATGCCGCCGATGACGACGTCCTCGCCGTCGCTCACGGCGTCGACGTCGAGTTCGACCGCGTCGGCGAGGAACTCGTCGACGAGGATGGGCTTGTCCGGCGAGACGCGGACGGCCTCCTCGATGTACTCTTTCAGCTCCTCGTCGTCGTCGACGACGCGCATCGCGCGCCCGCCGAGGACGTAGCTCGGGCGGACCAACACCGGGTAGCCGAGTTCCTGCGCGAGGTCGAGCGCCTCTTCCTCACTGGTCGCGCTCCCACCCTCTGGCTGGGCGATGCCGCGCTCGTCCATGAGGCGGTTGAAGCGGTCGCGGTCCTCCGCGAGGTCCATCGCCTCGACGGAGGTGCCCATGATCTCACACTCGACGCCACGGCGCTCCAGTTCGTCGCGGAGCGGTTCGCCGATGTCGACCGAGGTCTGCCCGCCGAACTGGATCATCACGCCGTCGGCGGCGGTCGCCTCGATGACGTCGGCGACCTCCTCGGCGGTGATTGGCTCGAAGAACAGGCCGTCGGAGGTGTCGTAGTCCGTGGAGACGGTCTCGGGGTTGTTGTTCACCACGTGGGCTTCGATTCCCTGCTCGCGGAGCGCGCGCACCGCGTGCACCGAGCAGTAGTCGAACTCGACGCCCTGGCCGATACGGATGGGGCCGCCGCCCACGACGACGACAGACTCGGCGTCGCGGTCGACGCGGAGTTCGCCGCCCGCGGCTTCGCCCTCGTAGGGACCGGAGAACCACTCCGGCTTGCGCGAGGAGTAGTAGTACGGCGTCGACGCCTGGAACTCGCCGGCGCAAGTGTCGACCTGCTTGTACGTGCGCCCGGGCACCTGCGACTCGACCTCGCCGACGCCCGCGCGGGCCGCCGACACGGGCAGTTCCTCGCCGTCGGCGTGCGCGGCGGGCACCTCGGCGGCTTCGCGCCACGCGCCGCGCGTCTCGGGCAGCCACGTGAGGCTGGAGTCCTCGAACACGTTACCCGCGAGCGCGCTGATCTCGGCGTTGGTGAAGCCCGCCGTCGCGGCCTCGGTGAACTCGCCGTCGACGACCTCCTTGCTCGCCTCGACGATGCGGTGGAAGCGCTCGACGTACCACTCGTAGATGCCGGTCGCCTCGACGACGTCTTCCACACTGAACCCGCGCTCGAACGCCTCGAACATCGCGTACGGGCGGTCGGGGCTCGGGCGTTCGAGGTACTGGGCGGTGAGTTCGTCGTCCTCCAGGTCGCCGAAGTCGACGGCGGGGTCGTACTCGGAGGAACGGAGCGCCTTCAGGAGGCTCTCCTCGAACGTGCGCCCGATGGCCATCGCCTCGCCGGTCGACTTCATCGCCGTCGAGAGCGTGAAGTCGGTGTCCTCGAACTTGTCGATGGGCCAGCGCGGCACCTTCGTGACGACGTAGTCGATGGCCGGCTCGAACGCGGCGGTCGTCTCGCCGGTGATCTCGTTGGTGATCTCGTGGAGGCGCTTGCCGAGCGCGACCTTCGCGGTGACGCGGGCGATGGGGTAGCCCGTCGCCTTCGAGGCGAGCGCGGAGGAGCGCGACACGCGGGGGTTCACCTCGACGACGCGGTACTCGCCGCCGGGGGTGCCGTCGTCGCGCCACGCGAACTGGATGTTACAGCCGCCCTGGATACCCAGGTCGCGGATGACCTCCAGCGCCGCGTCGCGCATCTCCTGGTGGCCGTCGTCGGGGATGACCTGCGACGGGGTGACGACGGTGGACTCGCCCGTGTGGATGCCCATCGGGTCGAGGTTCTCCATGTTGCAGATGATGACACAGGAGTTGTCCGCGTCGCGCATCACCTCGTACTCCAGTTCGACCCACCCGGAGATGGACTCGGTGATGAGCACCTCGGAGTTGCGCGAGAGGCGTAGCCCCGTGCGCACGCGGTCGATCAGTTCGTCCATCTCGTCGACGACGCCCGACCCGCTGCCGCCGAGGGTGTAAGTGGTGCGCGCGATGACGGGGAGGCCGCCGACGGCGTCGACGGCGTCCTCGACGCGGTCGACGAGTGCTTCCTCGGTCAACTCCGCGACCTTCTCGCCCTCGTCGAGCGAGATGGTCGTCGACCGCGGGACTGGCTGTCCGAGGTTCTCCATGCGCTTGCGGAACAGGTCGCGGTCCTCCGTCGCGTAGATGGTGTCGAGCGGGGTGCCCATGATGTCGACGTCGAACTCGTCGAGGACGCCCTCCTCGGCCAACTCGGCGGTGACGTTCAGCCCGGTCTGGCCGCCCAGGCCGGCGATGACGCCGTCGGGGCGTTCCTGCTCGATGACCTCGCTGATGGCGTCGACGGTGATCGGTTCGATGTACACCTTGTCGGCCATCTCGGGGTCGGTCATGATCGTCGCCGGATTCGAGTTCACGAGGACGACTCGTGCACCCTCCTCTTGGAGCGCGCGACACGCCTGCGCGCCGGAGTAGTCGAACTCGGCCGCCTGTCCGATCTGGATCGGGCCGCTGCCGATGAGGAGGATGGTGCGGTCCTCCTCCCCGGTGTCCTGACTCATTGTCGGTATCGAGTTCGGTCATCGTAATAAGGCCGACGAAATGTGCCGATTTTCGTAGCGGCTTTACGAAATTCGTAATGCTACGGTGTGTCACACGGCGTGATCGTGTCCGTCCGGGTCGGTGCCGCGGGATCCGGGTGGCTGGCGGCCGCCGTCGCAGTCCCCGTCGCGGCCTCGGTGGCGGCGGCGCTGGCCGTCGCGGCCTCGGCGGCGGCGGCGCTGGCCGTCGCGGTCGCGGGGCGCTCGTCGCCGGCGACACCACCGGCGCAGAAACAGATCGACGGTCAGACGTACACGTCGTCGGCGTCGAGGTCGCGCTCGGCGCGGTACTGCTCGACGAACTCGCTCACGTCGAACTGGAGCATCTGCTCTTCGAACTGCGTCATCGCCGAGGAGTCCTCGGCGTGGCTGATGGCGTGCTCCATCAACTCGATCACGAGTTCGACGATGATCTCGTGGAGGCGACGCGAGTCGAACCCGGTGATCCACAGCATCGAGTAGCCCATGTCGGGGTTCTCGCTGGCGTCCTCGGCGACGACCTGCTCGGGGAACTCCTCCAGCACGATGCCCATGAGGTGCGGGGTGCCGAACTCCGGCATCTCCGCGCTCGTGGTCTCGACGGCCTCGCGGAGGGTGCCCACGAGGAACTCCGGGAGGAAGCGCTCGGGCGGGTTCACGTCGGTGACGACCGCGTGGCGCTCGCCGCACGCGCAGTCGTACTCGCGCATCCCGAGGTCGAACACCGACATCGATCGCGTCTCGCCGCAGGGCAACTCGACGGCGTCGTCCCCGCCGGGGACGCGCGGCTCGCTCATACCCGCCCGTCGGAACCGACGGGGTGTAAAAGGCGCGTTCGCGGGTCGCGGCCCGGTGGGGTGCGGCTACTCCTCGTCGTCGGCCGCGTCCGCGTCGTCGCCCTCGTCGAACTCCCCCCGCGGTTCCGGGTCGGCGTCGTCGTACTCGTCGTCGGTGTCCGCGCCGTACTCCTCGTCGGCGTCTCCATCGTCCACGCGTTCGACCTCCGCTTCGATCTCTACCTCGACGCCCGGCGCCTCCAACTCCGCCTCGAACGCGTCGGCGTCGCCGACTTCGACCTCCAACTCGTCGCTGTCGATCTCTACCTCGACCTCCACCTCGACGGCGATGTCGTCGGACATACCGTGGTGTTGGTGTGCGGACGGATGTATCGTCGGTGGCAGTCGCACGGTGTGGGAACGGTCGGACCCCCGCGACGGCGTCGACTGCTCGCAGACGAGGCGACGACATCCACAAGCGACTTGCCACGCGGTCGCCGACTCGTGGGTATGATCGCTATCGTCGGCGGCGGGATCGCGGGCCTCGCCGCCGCCCGACGCCTGCGCGCGAGCGGGCGCGAGGTGACGGTGTACGAGGCCGGCGGCGACGACGCCCTCGGGGGGCTGGCGCGCACCTATCCGACCGCGGGCGACGACATCGAGCAGTTCTACCACCACCTCTCGAAGTCCGAAGAGGAGATCGTCGAGTTGGCCGAGGAGTTGGGCGTCGGCGACCGCCTGGAGTGGCTCGTCGGCAAGAACGCCTACTACGTCGACGGGGTCGTCCACCCGCTGGACACGCCGTGGCAGATCCTCGCGTACCCCCACATGAGCGTGTACGACAAGTTTCGCCTCGGGATGCTCACCCTCGAAATCGACGTACGCGGCGGCGTCCCCTCGTTCGACACGTACGACGACCTCGCGGACTTCGAGGACGTGCCGATCAAGCAGTTCCTGCTGGATCACACCTCCCGCGGCGTGTACGAGAACTTCTTCGAACCGCTCCTCGACGCGAAGTTCGGCTCCCGGAAAGACGACGTGAGCGCCGCGTGGCTGCTCGGGCGGGTCAAGTTCCGGGGCGAACGCGACCTGCTCCGCGGCGAGATCCTCGGCTACTTCGACGGCGGGTTCGCACCCCTGATCGACGCGCTCGTCGACGACGTAGGGCGCGAGCACATCGAGACGAACGCCCGCGTCACCGGCCTCGACACCGACGACGACACGGTGTCGTCGATCACGGTCGCGCAGGACGGCGAGGAGCGCACCGAGGCCGTCGACGGCGTCGTCGTCGCGACGATGCCGAACGTGTTGGAGGACCTGACGGGCTACGCCTGCGACATCGACTTCCAGGGTGCCGTCTGCGCGGTCGTGACGATGGACGAACCGCTCACCGACACCTACTGGCTCAACGTCGCCCACGACGCCCCGTTCGGCGCGCTCATCGAGCACACGAACTTCGTGCCGCCCGAGCGCTACGGCGGCGACCACCTGCTGTACGTCGCCAGCTACCTCCAGAGCGACGACGAGTGGCTCGCCGACGCCGACGACAGCGAGGTGGAGGCGCGGTGGCTCGACCACGTCGCCGAGATGTTCCCCGACTTCGACCGCGACAGCGTCTCCGAGTTCAGGGTCGCCCGTGCCCCGCGCGCGGCGCCCATCTACGAACGCGGCTACCTCGACCTGGTCGTGCCGTACGACCTCGCCGACGAGGTCGCCGACGGCCTGTACTACGCCGGGATGGCCAGCGAGGCCCAGTACCCCGAGCGGAGCCTGAACGGCGGCGTCGTCGCCGGCTACGAGTGCGCCGACCGGATCCTGGGGAACTGAGCCGCGAGCGCGCCGTCGCCGACAGTCCCGACTGCCCGCCCGCACGGATTTACGCTCGGCCCACGTAGTCGCCCTATGGCTACCGACACCACGACCGTCGAGCACGCCGACCGTTCCGGCCTCCCCGACGGCCTGTGGCGCGTCGACGGGCGCGCCTCGAACACGTTCCTCGTCGCCGACGGCGACGGGGACGACGCCGCGCTGTACCTCGTCGACGCCGGCGTGCCGGGCGACGCGGGCGCCATCCGCGCCGCCGTCTCGAACGCCGGCTACGACCTCGGCGACGTGGACGGCGTCCTCCTGACCCACTACGACTACGACCACGTGGGCTCGCTCGCCGAACTCCCCGAACTCGACTGCCCGGTGTACGCCGCCGAACCAGACGCCTCGTTCCTCGACGGCACCGAGAAGCCCGGGCTGTGGCCCCACAAGGCGCTGCTCCAGCGCGTCCTCGGGGCGTTCCTCGACGACCCCGCCCTGCCGGTCGAGCGCGTCGCCGACGGCGACGCCGTCGGGAGCTTCACCGCCTACCACACGCCCGGGCACGGGCCGGGTCACCTCGCGTGGGTGAGCGAGGCGCGCGGCGTCGCGTTCCTCGGCGACCTGGTGCGCGAGGACGACGGCGCGCTGACGGCCTCCCCGTGGTACATCAGCTACGACGGGAGCGAGGTCCGCGACAGCGTCCGCTCCCTCGACGACCGCGCGCCCGACTTCACGACCGCCTGCGTCGGCCACGGCGACCCGATATCGTCGGACGGGCGCGAGGCGCTCGCGTCGCTTGCGGCGTCGCTCCGAGAGTAGCCGTCCACTTCCGCCGCCGCTGTCTGCGGCCAGACTGTCGTTCATAGCCGTTAGACGCCCCAATAGCGCTGTTCTCTCCGTCGTTCGTCGACCACTTTCACCGCGCACCCGTGGCTCGCGACTAAGGCCCGAACGCCCGATCGATCGGTATGCGCCGCGCGACCGACGACCGACCGACGCCGACCGACCTCCCCGACCCGCAGTCGGGCGTCACCGTCTTGCACAGCGACCGCCCCCACGGCGCCGCGCTCGCGCGCCTGGCGACCGACTGGCTCGCGCGCGACCCCGGCCCGGCGTACTGGGTCGACGCCGGCGGCGCCGCCGACACGCGACGGCTGTACGACGCCGCGCCGACCCGCCGCGCGCTCGCCGGCCTCCGCGTCGCCCGCGCGTTCACGGCGTACCAGCACGCCGAACTCGTCCGACGACTCCCGCGCCGTGCGCGCCCCGGAACCCGACTCGTCGTCGTCGCGAACGCCGCGCTCCCGTACCGCGAGGGCGACGCCCCGACCGACGAGGCCGGTCGACTCCGCGCCGCCGGCACCGCACTCCTCGACGAACTCGCGACCGCGCTCGACTGTCCGGTGCTCGTCTCCGTCGCCGGCGACGGCGACCACGCGGCGGCGGTCGTCGACGCCGCCGACCGGGTCGTCGAGTGCGAGACGACGCCGTTCGGCGTCCGCTTCGACGCGCCCGACCACACGCCACGCGGCTACCGCGTCGCCGGCGGGTGGCAGACCACCATCCCGTACTGGGTCGACCTGTTCGGCGCGGTGGCCGACGCCGACGCGGGGGTCGCGACCCCTGCGGCGACGGCCGCGGCGGCGACGCCGGCGCCGCTCGACGCGACCGCCGGCGGCGACGGGGGCGCCTGATGGGGCGCACGACGCCGACGTACCGGCGGTTCCTCGACTCGTACGAGTCCGACTGGAGCGACTTCCGTCGCGCGCTCCGGCGCGAGCGTCGGGCGGACTTCGACCGCCTGTTCGAGGGGGCGGCCGCCCACGCGCACGCCGCGGGCGTCCAGAACCCGCCCGACCCGCTGGAGGCCGTCTACCTCTCGATGCTGGTCGCCCACCGGGCGGAGCTCCGTCGACTCCGCGAGCGCGTCGCGGCGCTGGAAGCCGACGACGCGTGACCCTCGCGGTCGAGTTCGTCGACGGCGACCCGGTCGTCTGGGAGCGACCCGCGGACTGGGACGGCGACTCCGGCGACGGCCCGCGCGCCGTCGCCCGCCGCGACCCCGACTACGAACCGGCGTTCCTCGTCGCCGGGCCGTCGCGCGCGCGGGCACGACTCGCGGACTGGCTCGCCGGCGACGACCGCGTCACCGGCACCGACACCGTCCGCCGCTACCGCTCGCTGGGCGACCGCGACGGCGAGCGGTTCCTTCGCGTGCGGGTCCACGCTCCGGACGCCGTGCGGCCGGTCGCGCGCCGCGTGCGCCGGGGGTTCGAGCGCGCCCACCTGTCGCCCGGCGCGCTCCGCCTGTACGACGTCGACCTCGACCCGACGGTGCGCTACTGCCTCGACACCGGGACGCCGCCGGTGCCCGCCGACGCTCCCGCCGGACTGTCGACGCTCCGGGTCGACCTCCCCGAGGACGCGCTGGCTGCGGGAGACGTGAGTACACTCCGGGTCGGCGGCGAGCGCGCCGCGCCCGTGCCGGGCCGCGGGGAGGAGGCCGCCGCGCTGGAGACCCTGCGCGAGGCGCTCGGTCGCGTCGACCCCGACGTACTCGTCGTGTCGAGCGCGGCCCTGCTCCCACTCGTGGCCGACCGCGCCGCCGACCTCGGCGTCTCGTTCTGCTGGGGGCGTCACCCGAATCGCGGCGTTCAGCAGGTCGCGGGCGCGAACAGCTACGAGAGCTACGGGCGGGTCGGCTTCTCCCCGGCGCGCTACGTCGTCCCCGGCCGAGCCGTCGTCGACCGCGCCGGCAGTTTCCTGTGGGGCGACGGCCGCCTGGAGGGACTGGTGTACCTCGCGCGCCGCTCGTGTCGCCCGCTCCAGGCCGCCGCGCGCGCGAGCATCGGCGGGGTGCTCACGTCGATGCAGGTGTACCACGCCCGCGGTCGCGGCGTCCACGCGCCGTGGCGACCGTGGGCGCCCGAGCAGTTCAAGCCGCTGTCCACACTGCACGACGCCGACCGCGGCGGCGTCACGCTCTCGCCGCAGGTGGGCGTCCACGAGGACGTGGTCGAGGTGGACTTCGCCTCGCTGTACCCCGCGATCATCCGCGCGCACAACGTGAGCGGCGAGACGGTGCGGTGTGACTGCTGTGGACCGGACGACCCCGGCGTCACCGAGGTACCGGGGCTCGGCTACCGGGTGTGCGCCCGCGAGGGGTTCCTCCCCGGCGTGCTCGCGCCGCTCCTCGACGACCGCGCCGACGCCAAGACCGTCGCCGCCGGCGGCGACCCGGGCGTCGTCGGCGACGGCGAGGTGACGCCGACGGGCGCCGAACGCATCGCCGACGCGATCAAGTGGGTGCTCGTGTCGTGTTTCGGCTACCAGGGGTACCGGAACGCGAAGTTCGGTCGCATCGAGTGTCACGAGGCGATCAACGCGTACGCCCGCGAGGCACTGCTCGACGCGAAAGACGCCTTCGAGGCTGGCGGCTGGCGCACCGTCCACGCCATCGTCGACAGCGTGTGGGTGACACCCACCGGCGCCGCCACCGACGACGCCGCGGACCCGGTCCCGGCGCGCGACCTCGCGGCGACGGTGAGCGACGCGGTGGGCGTCCCGCTGGAGTTCGAGGCGCGCTACGACTGGGTGTGCTTCGTCCCGAAGCGCGACTCCCGAGCGGGCGCGCTCACCAAGTACTTCGGGCGTCGGGCGGACGGCGGCTACCGGGTCCGGGGGATCGAGTGTCGCCAACGGAGCACGACGACGTTCGTCGCCGACGCCCAGCGGGCGATGATCCGCGCGCTGTGCGGCGACGAGGGGGACGACGAGAGGGACGACGAGAGGAACGACGAGGCGGACGGCGACGACGGGGTGGGTGACGGTGCAGCGGCGACCGAGTGCACCGACGGCGCTCTCATCGACGACCCCCCGGCGGCCGCCTGTCGCGTACTCGCGGGGCGACTGCGCGACCTCCGGGCGGGTCGCGTCGACCCGGCGGACCTGGTGATCCGGACGCGCGCGTCGAAGGACCCGGCGGCGTACGACCGCGACACCCTGACGGCCGCGGCGCTGGCGCGCTACGACCGTGCCGGCGTCGAGCGGTCGGCGGGGCAGGGCGTCACGTACGTCGTCACCGACGACGACGCCCGCGGCGCCGGGCGGGTCCGCCTCGCGTTCGAGGACCCGGCCGACTACGACACCGGCGTCTACCGCGAGCGTCTGGTTCGTGCGGCGCTGAGCGTCGTCTCGCCGTTCGGCTGGGACCGCGAGGACGTGGAGGCGTTCCTCGGCGACGGGCGAGACGCGCGGCTCTCGACGTTCTGAGCGGTCGGAGAGATGCTCGGCGAGTCGCCGCGCCGTTACGCGATCTGGAAGCCGCGCTCGTCGAGGAACTCGCGCACACGGGACTCGTGGTCGCCCTGCACCTCGATGGTGCCGTCGTCGACGGTGCCGCCGGCGCCCATGGCCTGCTTGATCTCTTTGCCGAGCGCCTTCATGTCGACCGCGTCGGGGTCGAACCCCTCGATCACGGTGACGGGCTTGTTGTACGTCCGCCGCTCGACACGGATGGAGAGGATCTGTTCGGCGCGGTCGAGGTCGGCGGTCAGGTCGTCCGGGATCCCCGCGAAGGGATCGTCGTTGTCGGTCACGTTGATCGGTAGTTGTGTCGCGACGGTGATAAGGTAGCGGTCGCGTGCCAGCGCGTCCGGGTCGGGTGGCTCCGACCGGTCCGCAGCCGAACGCGTCGCTGTCGGCGTGCGGTCGCGGCGAAAGAACGGAGACGGAGTGCGTCGTCGCTTACGCGAGGTCGTGGATGCGCTCGACGATCTCGTCGGCGAACTCGGAGGTGGCCAGCTTCGTGGCGCCCTCGCGCTGCCGCTCGAGGTCGTACGTGACGCGGCCCTCGGAGATCTGCGCCTCGACGGCGTCGCGGACGAGGTCCGCGGCGTCGTTCCAGCCGAGGTAGTCGAGCATCTCGCGGCCCGAGAGGATCATCGCGGTCGGGTTGACCTTGTCCTCGCCGGCGTACTTGGGCGCCGAGCCGTGGACGGGCTCTGCGAGCGCCTTGCCCTCGCCGAAGTTGATGCCGGGCGCGATGCCGAGGCCACCGATCTGGGCGCCGGCGGCGTCGGACATGTAGTCGCCGTTGAGGTTCATCGTCGCGATGACCGAGTAGTCGCTCGTGCGCGTCAGGAGCTGCTGGAGCATGTTGTCGGCGATGCGGTCCTTGACGACGACGGTGCCGTCGGGCTGCTCGCCGTCGTACTCGTCCCACAGCTCGTCCTCGGTGATGACCTCGTCACCGTACTCCTCCTCGGCCAGCTCGTAGCCCCAGTCGCGGAAGGCGGCCTCGGTGAACTTCATGATGTTCCCCTTGTGGACGAGGGTCACCGAGTCGCGGTCGTTGTTGATCGCGTAGTTGATCGCCTGGCGGATGAGGCGCTTGGAGCCGAACTCCGAGATGGGTTTGACGCCGATGCCGACCGGGCCGTCGTGGATGGTCGAGTCGAAGCCCATCTCGTCTTCGACGAACTCACGGACGCGCTCGACCTCGTCGGTGCCGGCCTCCCACTCGATGCCGGCGTACACGTCCTCGGTGTTCTCCCGGAACGTGATCATGTCCATCTCCTCGGGGTTCTTGACCGGCGACGGGACGCCGTCGAGGTGGTACGTGGGGCGGACGTTCGCGTACAGGTCGAGCGTCTTACGGAGCGCGACGTTGAGCGAGCGGAAGCCCGATCCGACGGGCGTCGTCAGCGGGCCCTTGATGCCGACGCGGAACTCGCGGAACGCCTCGACGGTCTCCTCGGGGAGGTTCTCGTCGTACTTCTCGCGGGCGGACTCGCCGGCGAACACGCGCATCCACGCGATGGAGCGACCGGTGGCCTCGGCGGCGGCGTCGAGTACCTTCTGGGCCGCGGGACCGACGTCGGTGCCGATACCGTCGCCGTGGATGATCGGGATGATCGGGTTCTCGGGAACGTCGAGTTCGCCCGTCTCCTCGTCGGCGAGGGTGATGGCCTCGCCCTCCTCGGGGCGTTCGGCGATGTCGTAGCTCATAGGCTACCACCGGCTTCCAACGGCGAGCGAAAAAGCCTGCCGTTCTCCGTCTCCGCCGCCGCTACCGTGCGACAGGAGCGGCACAGGTTCGCACGTGATCCTGCCGCGCGGGCGGCCCGACGGCGGCCCGACGGCGACCTGACGGCGGCCCGACGGCGGGCGCACGACCCCCTCGCCGCCCTCCGGCTATTTACCGGTCCGGCGTGTGTCGCCCGTGTGTACTGTCTCCTCGTCGGCGCGGGCGCGGTCGCACACCAGTACGTCGCCGACCTCGCCGACTCGGCCCTCACGCTCGCGGCCGTCTGCGACCGCGAGCGCGACCGGGCGGTCGCCGTCGCCGACGCGGTCGCGAGCGACGGACCCGATGCGACAGACGCCACCGACGCCGCCGACGCCACGGGCGCGCCGACCGTCTACGCCGACCTCGACGCGATGCTCGCCGCCGAGGACGCTCCGCTCGTCGTCAACCTCACGAGCCACGCCGCCCACGCCGGCGTGACGCGGACGTGCCTCGACGCCGGGCGACACGTCTTCTCGGAGAAGCCGCTCGCGCTCGACCCCGACGAGGCGACCGCGCTCCTCGACCTCGCACGCGACCGCGACCTCGCCCTCGGCTGTGCCCCCATCGCGCCCGACTGCGACGCGCAACTCCACGCGCGCACCCTCCTCTCGGACGGTCGCCTCGGCGACGTGCAGGTGGTGTACGCGACCGCGCACGTCGGCAGGGTGACCGAGTGGCACGAGCGCCCCGACTCGTTCCTCAAGGTCGGCCCGCTGTTCGACGGTGCGGTGTACCCCCTCTCGGTGCTCGTCGACTGGTTCGGCCCGGTCGAACGCGTCCGCTCGGCCGACGCCGTCGACGCGTGGCCCGACCGCGAGACGCGGCGACCCGAGGCGCCCGCGCACGTCGAGGCGACGCTCCAGTTCGCCACCGGGCCGGTCGTCTCGCTCCGTGCGAGTCTGTACGCCGACCACCGGAGCCGCGAGTTCTACGGCGTCGAGTGCCACGGCGACGACGGCACCCTCTACCTGCGAGACGCGGGCGCGATGGCCGCCGACCGCGACGCGGTGCTCGTGCGAGGCGGCGACCGCGAGTCCGTCCCCGCGCCCCACTCTCGTCCGCGACGCGAGCGCGGCCACCTCGACGGCCCCGACCGACTCGCCCGCGCGGTCGCCGCGGGCGACCGGCCACGGGACACCGCCCGCCGCGCCGCCCACGTCGCCGCAGTGTGTGCGGCAGTCGAGGCGGCGGCGACCGACCCCGAGAACGCCGGGCGGGCCGTCGGCGGAGTCGACACCGACCGGCTGACCGCCGGCGTGGGCACCCACTCGGCGCCGACCGTCCGTCCGTCGCAGTCCGGTCGCGCCGCCGGCGCTGCACTCCGCCTCCCACCCGTCGGCTTCGGCTGTTCGCGCTACCGCGACGGCGAGTACGTCGACCGAGTCGACTCGGTCGGGACGGCGCTCGACGCCGGCTACCGCCTGCTCGACTCCGCGGAGTTGTACGGCAACGAGTCGCGCATCGGCGATTTGCTCGCGGCGCCGGGATCCCCCGACCGCGACGGCGTGTTCCTGCTGGGGAAGGCGTGGAACACGAACCACGGCCACCTCCGGGAGGCGTGCGAGGGGTCGCTGTGCGAGTTGGGCGTCGACTCGTTCGACTGCTACGCCTTGCACTGGCCCGACGCGTGGGCGTACACCGAACCGCTCCGTCGACTCGCCGACCGGCCAGTCGAGGAACAGGAGCGACTGACGTTCCCCGAGACCGACACGGGCGACCGCGCGACCGCCGACCGCGACCTCGCGGACACGTGGCGCGACCTCGCGGCCCTCCGCGACGACGGGCTGACGCGAACGATCGGCATCTGCAACGTCGGCCTCGACCGCCTCCGCGGGTTGGTCGCCGAGACGGGGATCGAACCGGCGCTCGTGCAGGTGGAGCGCCACCCGTACACCCCACGAGCCGACCTCGTCGAGTGGTGTCACGAGCGCGGCATCCGCGTCGTCGCCCACTCGCCGCTGTCGGCGCCGGGACTGCTCGACGACCCGGTCATCTGCGAGGTGTCCGCGGAACTCGGTCGGTCTCCGGCGGCGACGGTGCTCGCGTGGAACGTGGGCGACGGGGTGGTCCCCATCCCGTCGAGCGTCGACCCCGAGCACGTCGTCGACAACCTCGCCGCCGCACGGACCGACCTGACCGCCGACCAGCGGGCGCGACTCGACGCGCTCGCGGATCCGGAGTTCGAGCGATGAGCGGCGCGCGCTCGCTCGCCAAGCGCGACACACCGGGGACGGCGGTCGTCTGGGCCGGCGTCGCCCTCGTCGCGGTCGCCGTCGGCGCGGGGGCGCTCACCGCAGGCGTCGGTCCGGGAGTCGCCGGGCCGTGGCTCCTCCCGACGGCGGTCGTCGTCGCGTGGGAGTGCGTGTTCCTCGCTCGGCGGACGGGGCTGAATCGCGCCCCCGAGGCGGACCCGGCGGCGTCGACACCTCGACGGACGGGTCTCGGCGTCGCCAACGCGGTGACGCTGTTCCGTGGACTGCTGTACGCCGCGGTCGCGGGGTTCCTGCTCACGGGGCGCCTCCCCGGCCCGTGGGCGTGGGCGCCGGCGCTGCTGTACGGTGCGGGGGCCGCGCTCGACGCCGTCGACGGCGCGGTCGCGCGTGGTCCCGGGCGACGCACCGTGCTCGGCGAGAAACTCGACATGGGGGTCGACACGCTCGGGTTCCTCGTCGCGCCGCTCGTCGGCGTCGCGTGGGGGCGCATCCCCGTCTGGTACCTCGCGCTGTCTGCCGCGCGCTACCTGTTCAAACTCGGTCGCTGGCGGCGCGAGCGGCGCGGCCTCCCCGTGCACGACCTCCCGGAGAGCCGAGTCCGTCGGCCCCTCGCGGGCCTCCAGATGGCGTTCATCGCCGTCGCGCTCGCGCCGGTGCTCCCGTCGTTCGTCGTTGCCGTCCTCGCGGCGGTCGTCGTCACGCCGTCGTTGGTGGTGTTCGTGCGCGACTACCTCGTCGTCGCGGGGCACCTCGGCGGCGAGGAGGACGCCGACGTGCCGCCGGCGACGACCACAAACGACGCCGGCCCGTCGGGCGGCGAGTGACCCCGGCGCCTCGACCGCTTCCCGTGGATTGATGCCCGGCGCCGCCGCGCGTTCGCCCATGCGAGTCATCTGTCACGGCGGTGCCGGCGGCGTCCCCGACGAACCGGAGCCCCGACAGGCGGTGCTGGACGAGGCCGCCGACACCGGCGCGAGCGAGTCGACCGCGGTCGACGCGGTCGTCTCGGCGGTCGAGGTGCTGGAGGAGTCCCCCCGGTTCAACGCCGGGGTCGGTGGCGCCGTCCAGTCGGACGGCATCGTCCGCACGGACGCGGGGATCATGACCGACGAGCGCGAGGCGGGCGCGGTCGCGTCGATGCCCGGCGTCGCCAACGCCGCCGCGGTCGCGCGAGTCGTCATGGAGGAGACGCCGCACGTGTTCGTCTCGGGCGTCCACGCCGTCGACCTCGCCGAGGACGTCGGGATCGAGGTGGAGCGCGACCTGCTCACCGACGGCGAACGCGAGCGATTCGAGGAAGCGAACCCGCCGAGCGGGAGTCCCACCGACCACCTCGCGTGGCTCGCGGAGAAGTGGGGCGGCCACGACACCGTCGGCGCGGTCGCACACGACCCCGAGACGGACGCGTTCGCCGCCTGCACCTCGACGGGCGGGCGCCGCTTCGCGCTGGCGGGCCGCGTCGGCGACGTTCCTCAGATCGGGTCGGGCTTCTTCTGTGCGCCCGCGGGCGGCGCCAGCGCTACCGGCGCCGGCGAGGACATCGCGAAGGCGACACTGACGCGGCGCGCCGTCCGCTACTTGGAAGAGGGGCTGGACGCGCAAGCCGCCGCCGACCGCGCCATCGCGGAGTTCGGCGAACTCACGGGGTCGTCGGCGGGCGTCATCGTCCTCGACGAGTCGGGCGCGGGGTCGGCGTTCAACTCCGAGGGGATGCAGACGAGTATCGCGACGTCGGAGTAGGCACCCGAGCAGTCGCGTTGACCGCTCACACCGACGTCACGGCGAACAACAGCGCGTTGTGGACGCCCGGACCGAGGCCGACCGCCGTCACGACCGCCAGCAACGCGTAGCCGTAGCGCGGTTCCTCGCGGACGGTCGGCGCGACCGCGGCGACGACGACGCAGGCGACGCCGAGTTTCACGAGGACGAACAGCCACCCGGCGCCGAGCGTCGCCGCTGTCGGGAGGTCGGCGGCGAACTCGAGGATCAGTCGAGAGGCGGGGGTGCGCTCGCCGAAGCCGAGCAGGTCGACGCCGACGGCGGTCGTCACCCCGTCGACGCCGTGGGCGACGACCGCGAGCAGGCCCGCGGCGCCGGCGACGGCGACGTCGTCGCCGAGGCGGTACAGGAGGAGGCCGGTCACGAGGCCGAGGAGCGCGCCAGCGACGAGTCCCACGCCCGGAAGCACCGGCGAGAGCGTCCCGTTCGCGACGCCGTAGCCGAGGACGCCGCCGACGGTCGGCACGAGCGCGACGACGCCGACGCCCGCCAGGAGGGCCGAGTCGTCACGGTCGGTCGACAGCGCCGCGAGCCACGTCGCGCCGGCGACAGCGCCGGTGGTGAGGTAGGCGGCAGGCGCGCCGAACAGGGGGACCAGTACGCTCGGCAAGGCGCCGGTGGCGTACAGGACGTGGCCGGCGGCGCCGACGCACATCCACGGGACGAGCGCGAGCACGTGTCGGCCGTCGAAGGCGGGGTCGCGGCGCCAGAGCCCGAGCGCGACGCCCGCCAGTGCGAGCGCGAGCGCCAGCAGGTACGGCAGCGGCGGCAGCGCGAACCCCGCCGGGAGCACGAGCGGCGCCGGGAACGCGGAGGCGAGGGGATGCATGCTCGTGCGGGCGGTCCGGCGGGTGAAAGCGTTGGGGGAATCGACCCGTCGGCGGTCGACCACCGAAAGTTGCATGTGGTTCGGTCGGTCGGGTGGAGATGTGCACCCGCTGGTTCGCGTCCTCCTCGCACTCGCCGTGGCGCCGGTGGTGTTGACCCTCTCGGTCGTCCTCGTCCCGGACCCGACCGGAGCACTGCCGGTCCTGGTCGGTCTGGGAGGGTCGGTCGTCGCCGTCCCGGTCGCGTACCGTGCGATCGCTCGTGCAGAGGCGTAGTCGTCGCGACGACGCCGCGGTCACTCGGTAGCTTTTCCGCGCACCCCACCGAGTGGCAGATATGAGCGAAGACGTACACGCAGACGCCATCGACGACCCCGCATCGTTGTCGCCCGCGGAGTTCGCCGCGACCATCGACCACACCGTCCTCGGCCCGGAGACGACGGTCGCCGACGTGGAGACGGTGCTCGACGCCGCCGACGAGCACGGGATGAACGCCTGCATCCCGCCGTGTTACGTGAGCGAGGCCGCCGAGTACGCGCCCGACGTGCCGCTCGCGACCGTGGTCGGGTTCCCCCACGGCCAACACACCGCCGCGGCGAAGCGCGACGAGGGCGAGGACGCGTGGCGCACGGGCGCCGACGAACTCGACCTCGTGATCAACGTCGGGCGCCTGAAGGCCGGCGAGGACGAGGCCGTGGTCGCGGAGATCGCGGAGGTCGTCGCCGCCGTCCCCGTCCCGGTGAAGGTGATCATCGAGACGGCGCTGCTCACCGACGAGGAGAAGCACCGCGCGTGTGCGGCGGCCCGCGACGCCGACGCCGCGATGGTGAAGACGTCGACGGGGTTCGCCGACGGCGGCGCCACCGTCGCCGACGTGGAACTGATGAGCGAGTACCTCCCGGTGAAAGCCAGCGGCGGCGTCGGGAGCTACGAGGAGGCCGTCGAGATGCTGGAGGCCGGTGCGGTGCGCATCGGCGCCTCCTCGGGCGTCGACATCGTCGAGGGACACCCGGACGCCTGATTGGCGACCGATCCCGCAGAAACTGACCGGTCACTCAAGGACGACGACGCCCGACGCGCCGTCGAGGTCGTCGGAGGTGACGACGAGTGCGCCGTCGGCGATGGCGATGCCGCGGACCGGGATCGGCCGCCGCCAGCGCTCGGCGTCCATGCGGTAGGGGCCGACGCCGACACCGCCGCCGAGGCCGTACGCCCGTAATTCGTTGGCGACGCCCGCGTACAGCGTGTCGCCCGCGGCGACCGACGGCGACGCGGGGGCCGCCCGGTCGGACTCGTCGACCCACCGACTGCCCCCGTCGCGCGCACCGAAGGCGGCGACGCCGTCCGGGCCGGCCCCGAGGACGAGGTCGCCGGCGTGGACCAACGCGTCCGTCACGGTCGGCGCGTTTGCGGCGTGCCATTCCGTCCGGCCGGCAGACGCGCCCGTCGCAAGCCGGAGGAACCCGCCGTCGAACGTCGCCGCGTACACCGCCCGCCGGCTCGCGCTCAGTGCCCGCACCGTGCCGGGGAGTTTGCGCCGCCACAGCGGGACCGCCTGTACACCCTCGTCGTCTGGCTCGACGACGTGGAGTTCGTACGTCTCGCCGCCGGTCGTGCCGACGTACACGCGGTCCTCGCGAGCGGCCAGCGAGTACACTCCGGTGAACGCTCGGAACGACCAGATCACCTCGCCCGTCCGCGGTCGAAGCGCCGCCACGCGCCCGTCGGTGTCACCGACGACGACGCCGTCTCCGCTCGGCAGCGGTAACGGCGCGGCGGCGAAGTCGCCCGCCGTCTCGACGCGCCAGCGCTCCTTCCCCGTGTCTGCCTCGAACGCGTACACCAGCGGGTCGTCGCGCGCGGAGACGTACGCGACGCCGTCGGCGACCGCGACCCCGTACGGGGCGACGGACGCCCGCCAGCGTTCGTCGCCGTCTCGCATCCGCAGCGCGTACACGCCGTCTTCGGCGGGGACGAACGCCCGCCCGTCGGCGACGACCGGGCGACCGACCGCCTGGCCCGTCTCCGCGCGCCACCGCTCGGTCGGCGGCGTCCGCGGCGCGACCGCCTCGGCGACGTAGTTCGTCGCGCGCGCGCCGTGACCGGGGAGCGGCCACTCGGTGTCGGACTCGCGACCGGGCGAGAAGTTCGCGGATCCGCGACCGCCGAGACAGCCCGCTAATCCGCCGACTCCGGCGGCGGACAGGCCCGCAAGCAGTCGGCGTCGAGAGGGCATCGATTCGGTAGAGGCTTGGCCGGACCTGCCTAAGCCCTTTCCCCTTTCTCGTGTCAGTCAGTTCTCGTCTGTCGATCCGGTGTCGGCCGGGTCGAGGGCGACGACCTCGTAGCCGTGATCCCGCGTGACAGTCGCCACGAGCGAGCCGGCGCCGACGGCGAGGCCGCGGACCGCCCCGATCGGCTTCGACCACCGCTTCGCGCCGAAGCGGTACCCTCCAACTCCGACGCCGCCGGCGAGCGCGAACGCGTGGACCCCGTCGGCGTCGCCGACGTACAGGGTGTCGCCGGCGGCGACGGGGGCACACCGGTCGAACCGCCCGTTCAGTCGCCACCCCCGGCGACCGTCGTAGCTCCGGGTCGTCGAGATGGCGTCGTAGCCGGCTGACACGACCCACGATCCGACGACCACGGGACGACTCGCCGCCCGGTCGCCGTCGACCGTCCGAAACACCTCACCGGTGCCCGCGCCGTCGGTGAGGATCGACGTGGGCCCGCCGAAGACGCTCACTGTAGGGCCGTTGTCGTGGGCGACGACGCCCTCGACCGGCCCGCCGAGGCGGAGTCGCCACGCCTCCGTCGGGTCGAACCGACCGTCGAAGGCGTACACCTCGCCGCCGCGGGTGCCGGCGAACACGTCGATCTTCGCCGCGAGCGTCGTGATCCGGCCGAACAGGTCGGTCTCCCAGGTCACCTCCCCCGTGGCCGGGTCGAGTTGGTACAGGTGGCCGTCGCCACCACCGCCGAACAAGGTCCGCCCCTCGTCGGCGACGATGGGGGCCGCCTCGGGAGTCCCCGGCGGCCCGCGCCACAGTTCGGTTCCCGACGTGAGATCCAGCGCCGCCATCCCGTCGGTCGACGGCGCGTACACGACCCCGTCGGCGACGGTGGGAGCCCCGAACGCCGGGTACTCTCCCGGGCCGTAGCGCCAGCGTCGCTCCCCGGAGTCAGCGTCGAGCGCGACGACACCCGTCGGGTAGCTCGACACGACGACGGTGCCGTCCGCGATCACCGGCGGTCGGGGGTGGTCGACGTCAACTCGCCAGGAGACGGTCGCCCCCTCGCGCGGTGCGACCGCGTCGGGACTGTAGGCGGTTCGGCGGGTGTCGTACCGCGGCGTCGGCCAGTCGGCCTCCGCGTTAGTGCCGGCTGTCGCGCCCGCGAGCGACCCGTCGACGACGCCGAGACAGCCTGCGGTCGCGGCGACGCCACCGGCGCCGAGTGCACCGAGGCCACGGAGCGTATCACGTCTGGAGGGCATCACGTTCGCCGTCCCTGCCGGCGGGCAAAACGGTTCCCCATCTCGTCGGAAGCCACGTTCGGGCGGCTGGCGTGGGGGCTCGCCCCGGACCGCACCCCTTAACCTCGCGGACGGGTACGTTCGGACAAGCGAATGGCGACGTACCACATCGAGACCTACGGCTGTACGTCCAACCGGGGTGAGAGCCGCGAGATCGAGCGTCGGCTCCGGGACGGCGGCCACCGCCCCGTCGACGGACCCGCCGAGGCGGACGTGGCCATCCTCAACACCTGCACGGTCGTCGAGAAGACCGAGCGGAACATGCTGCGCCGCGCCGAGGAGCTGAGCGAGGAGACGGCCGACCTCATCGTCACGGGCTGTATGGCGCTCGCGCAGGGCGAGCAGTTCGCCGAGTCGGACGTCGACGCGCAGGTGCTCCACTGGGAGGACGTGCCGACGGCGGTGATGAACGGCGAGTGCCCCACGCCCACCGAGGGGACCGCCCCCGTCCTCGACGGGCAGGTCGGCATCCTCCCCATCGCCCGCGGCTGCATGAGCAACTGCTCGTACTGCATCACGAAGTTCGCGACCGGGCGCATCGACTCGCCGCCGGTCGCCGAGAACGTCGAGAAGGCCCGCGCGCTCGTCCACGCGGGGGCGAAGGAGATCCGTGTGACGGGGCAGGATACGGGCGTCTACGGCTGGGACGAAGGTGAGCGGAAGCTCCCCGAACTGCTCGACCGTATCTGCGACATCGACGGCGAGTTCCGCGTCCGTGTCGGGATGGCCAACCCCGGCGGCATCCACGGCATCCGTGAGGAGTTGGCCGACGTGTTCGCCCGCAACGAGAAGCTGTACGACTTCATCCACCTCCCGGTGCAGTCCGGAAGCGACGAGGTGCTCGAGGAGATGCGCCGCCAGCACCGCGTCGACGGCTTCCTCGACATCGTCGAGACGTTCGACGAGCGCCTCGACGAGTGGACGCTCTCGACGGACTTCATCGTCGGCTTCCCGACCGAGACGGACCACGACCACGAGCAGTCGATGGCGCTCCTCCGGGAGGTCCGTCCGGAGAAGGTGAACGTCACGCGCTTCTCGAAGCGCCCCGGCACCGAGGCCGCCGAGATGAAGGGGCTGGGTGGGCAGACGAAGAAGGACCGCTCGAAGGAGATGAGCGCCGCCAAGCGAGAGATCGTCGGCGAAGCGTACGAGGCGATGGTCGGCACCGAGCGCCACGTCCTCGTCGTCGAGGAGGGAACCGGCGACTCCGTGAAGTGCCGCGACGGCGCCTACCGGCAGGTGATCGTCCAACACGCCGACGACCACGGCGTCGAACCCGGCGATTTCCTCGACGTGGAGATCACCGGCCAGAACACGATGTACGCGTTCGGCGAGCCGATCTGAGGGATCTGCGGCGACGACGCGACCACGCGCCGCGACCGTTTCTCGTGTCCGGGTACGTACCAGGTGCTCCACAAGAGCTATCCGCTCGTACTCGCAGGGTCTGGCGTGCACGACGCCCTCCAACAGACGGTCCGCGACGCCGCGAGCGTCGGGCTCGGCGTCCTCCTCGTCTCGTCGCTGTTGTTCGGGGTTACGGGGGTGTGGCCACCGATGGTCGCCGTCGAGTCCGGGAGCATGGAACCGCACATGACGCGCGGCGACCTGATCGTCGTCGCGGACCCGACCCGCGACGGTGCGGGCACGGCGGCGGGGGTGGTGCCAGCCGCAGACGCCCCCGAAGCGACGCAGACCTTCGGTGCGGCGGGCGACGTGATCGTGTTCGACTCGCCGACGAAGCCGGGGTCGCCGATCATCCACCGCGCCCGCCTGTACGTCGAGCGAGGAGAGAACTGGTACGACGAGGCCGACCCGGCGGCACTCCCGCCGGGCGTCGACTCCTGTCGCGAACTCGCGGACTGCCCGGCGCCGTACGCGGGCTTCGTCACGAAAGGCGACGCGAACGAGCAGTACGACCAGGTGAACGGCAACTCACCGATCGTCCGCCCCAACCGGATCCGCGCGGAGGCGCACGCCCGGATCCCGCTGCTGGGCCACCTCAGACTGACCCTCACCGGCGCGTAGGCGGAGGGCGGCCACGGGATTCATGTTGGTTCGATACCAATAGTGGTCCATGTCTCGGCCCCCCGCCGAGGGTAGACGGACGGACCTGGGATCGACGCGAACCGAGCGCACGCTGCGCGACGTCCTCCACGAACTCCCGGTCGACGCGCTCGTCCCAGACGGGTGGCTCGTCGGCACCGAGGTCGTCCAGTTCGAAGACCGTCTCCCCGCCGACGGCGTCACCCTCCGCCACGACGACTACGCCCGCGACCTCGTGATCACCAGCGCCGGCGCCGCCGCGGGGGAGGCGCTCGCGGTCCACGAGCGCGACCGGACGGCGGGAGACCGGACGGTCGTCGCGGGGGTAGCGACCGCCGGCGACGACGCCACCACGCTCCGCGATGGGCTTCGCGCGGCGGCGCGGGCGGCCGCTCGCATCGAGGGTGGCGAGACTGCGGACGGCGCCCCCCTCGGAGACGAGCCGTCGGCGACGCTCACCGAAGGATCCGGCGACGATGAACGACGACTCCACTTCTACTGACCGACACCGGTGCTATGCTCGCGGTCGCTCAGGTGCTCGTCATGCCGCCGTCGACGACGAGCGACTCGCCCGTGACGTAGCTGGCCATGTCGCTGGCGAGGTACACCGCCGCGTCGGCCACCTCCTCCGGCTGGCCGAACCGACCGCTCGGGATGGTCGCGGCCATGCGCTGCTCCGTCTCGGTGCCCACGAGTTCCACGTCTTGCGTCGTCATCGCCGTCTCGACGAACCCGGGATGGATCGCGTTCACGCGGATCCCGGCGTCGCCGAGCGCGTCGGCGAGCGCGTAGGTGAACAGGCGCACCGCGCCCTTCGACATCGAGTAGGTGACGAGTCGTCCCTCGCCGCGGATGCCGGCGGCGCTGGACATGTTGATGATCACGGGGTGGGGGTCGTCGTCGTCGCGGTCCTCGCTGGCTGCGACCATCCGTTTCGCCGCCGCCTGCGCGCCGAAGTAGACGCCCTTCGCGTTCACGCCCATCAACTGGTCGAACTCGTCTTCGGTCGTCTCCAGGAAGTTCTCCGGGCGGTAGATGCCGGCGTTGTTCACCATCACGTCGACGCCGCCGAACTCGTCGGCCGCCGCGACGGCCGCCTCCAGGTCCGCTGGGTCGCGCACGTCGCACTCGACGAACGTCGCCTCGGCGTCGGTCTCGGCGGCGATCACCTCGTGGGTCGGCTCACCCCCCTCGCGGGGTTCCTCACGGACGTCCGCCACGACCACGTCCGCCCCCTCTTCGGCGTAGCGCCGGGCGATCGATCTGCCGTTCCCGCTCGCCGCACCCGTCACGACCGCCGTCCGTCCCGCGAGTAACGCTGTCACAGTCGAGGGTGCGGTGGTCTGGTGAAAAGCGTTACCCGCAGTCGGGGTGGGTGGCGGCGCGTGCAGTCTGTCCGCGGCCCGTCAGCGGTCGGAGTCGGTGCCGTCCCGGAGCGGCTTCCCCTCGGCTCCGCCGGGTTCTCCGGCGGCGATCCGGGCGTCGTCGGCCTCCTTCCACTCGCCCAACTCCTTGGGGTCGACGTGGACGAACACGTCGTCGACGGCGGGGATCGCACGGACCGACTCGACGACCGCCGTCTCGATGTCGTGGGCCTCGAACAGCGAGCGCTCCCCTTCCACCTCGATGTGGAGGCTCACGTCGACCTCGGGGCCGACGTAGTGAGCGACCACGTCGTGTGCGCCGCGCACCTCCGGGTGCGACAGCGCGCGGTCGAGAATCTCCTCGCGGAGGTCCTCCGGCGGGGCTGCGCCGACGAGGTAGCCCACGTTGTCGCGTACGATCTCGTACCCCGTGTACAGGATCCCGACCGAGACGGCCAGCGCCGCGAGGGCGTCGAGCGCTGGATAGCCGGCCACCGCGCCGGCCACCCCCACCAGCGCCGCGGTCGCGGTGAGCGTGTCGTTGCGATTGTCCAGCGCCGTCGCGACGAGCGCCGGCGAGTCGTGCTCGTCGCCGACGCTGAGGCAGTAGCGGTAGAGGAGGAGCTTCACGACGCCACTGGCGACGAGCACGCCCACCGCGAGCGGCCCGCCAGTGAACGCCCGAGGCGGACCGGGGAACAACAACGCGGTCGCGCCCGAGTAAGCGACGCCGATGCCGGCGACCAGCACGCCGGCGGCGACGAACAGCGAGACGAACGGCTCGATGCGCTCGTGGCCGTGCGGGTGCTCGAAGTCCGGCGGCTGGGTCGTGAGGTACAGGCCCGCGAGCACGACCGCCGAGTACGCCACGTCGGCGATGGAGTTGACCGCCTCCGACCCGACCGCGAGGCTGCCCGTCGCGTACCAGACGCTCGCCTTCGCGACCGCGAGGACGAGGTTGGCGACGAGTATCACGACGCCGACGCGGCGGACGGCGGCCTTGCGGCTCATGGGTGGTGTGGAACCGCGGGGACCAAAAGCGACCCCTTCCGTCGCGGCGTTACGCGGGCGACGTCGAGTCGCGCACCTGGCGCAGCGCCGGGATCAGCACCCAGAACGTGAGGGCGCCGATGATCGCCGTCCAGAAGAACACGTCGTTGAGGAAGATGCCGATGGCGTCGAACACCGTGTTCGGCTCCGGCGGCGCCGCGATGAGCTGTTTGGGGCTCTCGAACCCCGGCGTCCGGTACCAACCCGCGAGCACCATCCACGCGAGGCCCGCGCCACAGAAGAGGGCCATGCCCTTGATGAACTCGTCTGCCATTGTGCTACTGTTCGGCGTCGTCGTCTTGAGAGTTTCCGTTCCCGCCGGTCATGCCCGCCGCACGGAACCGCGATCCGAGTACGTACACACCCGCGCCGAACGCGATCAGACCGAGGCCGAGCACGGAGAACAGCGCGGTCAGGAACGTCTCGGGCGGGACGAACCCCACCGCGCCGAACACACCGACGACGAACCGACGGGTGAGCGACACCTGCAGCGTCGCCGCGTCGAGCATCACGAACCCGAGTACGACCGACACGACCGCCGTCAGCGTGGAGTACGCCGTGATCCGCTTGTACAGCGCGATGGGAACGACCACGTCGCGGGCGCGACCCTCGCCGCTGGCGACCGGGCGGTCCGGCTCCGTCGGCGAGTCGCTCGACTCCGCCGCGCCCCCGCCGTCTGCCGCCGCGGTCGTCGCGGAGTCGTCGTCGACCGGCGTCGCGGACCCGCGGTCGCTCGGCATCTCGCTCATGGTCGAACGGAGGGGCCGGACCGTACTATGTCCTGCGGCATCGCGTCGTCGCCGAAGTGAGGCCATCGCCTGAGCGGGGCCGTCGCCGGAGCGGGGCCGTCGCCGAAGCTGGGCCGTCGCTGGCGGCGAGTTCGCGGTCGGCGAGAGAACGAATTGACGGTCGAAACGAAGAGTCGGGACCGGACGACCGGGGGCGCTTACTTCGGGGGGCGCAGCCGGTAGTACCGGCGGTTGAGGTCGTACATGTACCCCTCGCGCATCGTCTTGAGCACCGCGTACGTGACGATGCCCATGATGGGCGGCACGAAGAACGTCAGGTCGAACAGCAGGTCGACGTTCATCGGCATGAGGTTCTTGACGGACAGCATCGACAGCGTGAACGCGAGGCCGATGCCGAACACGCCGACGGCCGCCCAGAACGGCTGCTCGACGGGCCGGCGCGCCGACCCCTTGTTGATGAAGGGGACGACGGCGATGGCGCCGACGACGATACCGTTCGCGAGCACGCCGTACGTGCGGTCGGCCATCAGCTTCTGCCCGCCGAGGATGGCGAGCTCGGGGTTGAGCGGGCCGAGCTTGAGCAGGCCGAACGACCAGTAGAGGTACCAGTCGGGCAGGATGATCGCCGGCGTCGAGTTCGGGTTCGCCGGGTCGCCGATGTGCGGCGGCAGCGTCGCCGACAGGAAGATGATCATGCCGACGAAGAAGCTCGTCAACGCGAGGTTGCGAACCGTCTCGTGGGGCCACGTCGGGAACGCGAGCACGTCGCGCTCGACGTAGTCGGACTCACGACGCAGCGACTCGTCTTCGCTGCGAGCGCGCTCGAAGTACTCGTACGTCAGCCGGGAGAGCCCCTCCGTGCGCTCCTTGCGCTCGCGCCACGTCGGGGTCTCGTCGTCCGGCGCGACGATGCCCGTTCCGCCGTCCGTTTCCACGTCTTGGGTGTCGTTGTCTTCGCTCATTGTTGGATCAGTGCGGCTCCGCGATGCCCTGCACCCACACGATGCCGATGTGGATCGCGATGAGGGTGGTCACCACGAACGGGAGCAGGAACACGTGGAGGATGTACATTCGCTGGAGCGTCGCCTGGCTCAGCGAGAAGCCGCCGAACAGCAGTTGGGCGACCCACTCGCCGATGAGGGGGATCGAGAGGCTCATCTCGACGCCGATCTGGCCGGCCCAGAACGCCAGCTGGTCCCACGGCAGGAGGTATCCGGAGTACCCGAACACCATCGTCAGCGAGATGAGCACGATGCCGAGCAGCCAGTTCAGTTCGCGCGGCTCCTTGTACGCGCCCGTGAAGTACACACGGAGCATGTGCAGGAACACCGCAGCGGTCATCACCTGCGCGGACCACCGGTGGATGGAGCGCAGCATGAAACCGAACTGGAGGTCGCGCATGATGAACGCGATCTGGCTGTAGGCGATGGACGCCTCACCCGGCCCCGCCGACCCGACCGCGGGCACGTAGTAGAACCCGAGTAAGGCGCCGGAGATGGCCGCCACGACGTACGCGAGGGTACTGAAGAACCCGAGCGTGTACAGGGCGTACCAGTACCAGAACTTGTTGTCGAGGTCGTACTGTTCGGTGTGGGACTTCGGCATCTGGAGGTTCGACCGGTAGTACAGCGACTCCAGCAGTTCGAGGTAGTCGACGATGCGGAGACGCTTGTCGACCCAGATGAGCGCGGTGAGGAACGTCGCCTCCACCGGCGTGAGGTCCTTGCTATCCAGCCAGTTCTTGTGGTCGTACTCGTCTTTCTTTTCCAGACTCATCCTTTCACCGTTTGTAGTAGGGGTAGACCGCGCGCTTGACCTGCTCCCACGCGTCGGTGCCGAGGGTCTCCCCGTCGACGTCCTCCTCGCGGATGT
The DNA here is from genome assembly GCF_029338555.1 of Halobaculum marinum. GTDB lineage: Archaea > Halobacteriota > Halobacteria > Halobacteriales > Haloferacaceae > Halobaculum > Halobaculum marinum. Next base: position 2,414,188 of record NZ_CP119989.1, read on the forward strand.
AGAGGTCTTCCCACTTGCGACGTCGCTTCTTCACGATCATGACGTCCGGGAGGAACTCCTTGCGGTACAGCGCGAGGATGAACGCGAGGTCAATGAATATCACAGCGAGGATGCCGCCGAGGAACATGTTCCCCGTGTCCGAGAGGCCCCACCCGTTGACGAGGCCGTAGGTGAACATGAACACGAAGACGATCTCGACGACCGTCAGCAAGACGATCGCGATCGCCGCGGCGGTGCTCTCGCGCGCCGGTTCGTAGCGGTGGATGTCGCCGTAGGTGGATCCGGTACTGGACATGGATTACCTCCCCGTCCCCGTGTGTGCAGACTCCCCGTACTTCACCAGGTAGAACGTGAAGATCACGCTCATGATGATGCCGAGGATGGTCGCGGCGCCGACCCAGTGAGCCTGGATCGCGACGCCGAGTTCGTGCAGTTCTTTCGGACCGCCACCGCCGCCGGCAGACACCGTGGGCACCTCCTCGCCGACCGCGATGGCGCCGAGCATCCCGAGCGAGCGGTGCGGGTCACAGTAGTACGTGTAGATCCCGCCGGACTCGAACGTCACCTCGAACGAGAACCCGGAGCCCTCCAGCGGCTCGTGGCCGGAGACGCTCCCGGGGTTGTCGTCGAAGATCACGTTGTGTCCGTCGGAGGACCACTCGAACACGACGGTCGTGCCGGTGTCGATCCACAGTTCCGTCGGCAGGAACGCGAGGCCCCCGCCGCCGCCGACGTCCACGGTCACTTCCGACTCGCCGCGGGCGTCGAGATACTCGCCACCCTCGGCGCCGTCGGTGTAGCCGCCGAAGTCGGGCTTCTGGCCGCCGCCACCGCCCTCTTCCTGGGCCGTCGCGGTGCCGGCCGTCGCGGTCGCGCCCGCCCCGAGGGCGGCCGTCGCACCACCGGCCTGTCGCATAAAGTCCCGCCTCTTCATCGGTAGTGAACGGTCGGGGTTGGTCGCGCATAAACCCACCGACCTCACGCCCGCGCCGTACGCCGCACAACGCCCCGCTATCCGTCGGTTTCGTCGGCAGCGCCCCGCACGCGTTCCGGGGCCTCACGACCGCCTGAGTCGCCCGTCGACGGTACTGTCGCGTCCGGCGGTTCCGGCTCCTCGCCGCGGGCTTCCGCGAGGGCCCGCTCGGCCACGTCCTCGAACGGCACGAACTCTGCTCCCTCACCCCGTTCGGCGATGCCGGCGGCGCGGAGGCGGTCGCGGTACTCCTCGGCACGGAAGCGGTCCGACAGACGAGCGTTCGCGACGATGGCGAACAGGAACACCCCGACGAGCAGGAAGAACCCGGCGGCGACCGGCGCGGCGATGGTCGTCACAGAGAAGTCCGGGAAGAACGGCACCCACGTCACCGGCCCGCGGGAGAACACGCTCAACAGCCAGACGACGCCCAAGATGAGGCCACCGAGGATCTGCATCCCGGCGACCGCCTGGATCATCAGGTTCCCGAACTCGCCGGTGCCGCCCTGCACCTCCTCGGGCGTCGGCAGTTCGTACTCCTCGGGCGGTTCGCGCACCTCGTAGGAGTCCATCGAGCACAGCGCCACGGTCGGCTTCACGTCGCGTAGCACGGTTCCCTCGCCCTCGACGCTCCCGTCGGCGTACACGATGGCGAACCCCTCGTCCGAGTACGCGACGACAGACGGCGGGTCACTGCGGCGGTCCAACACCGCGAACACCTCCCGGGAGGCGATGCGGTTGCGGAGGTCCTTCTCGACGCGGTCGAGCAGGTCCCGACCGGTGATCCACGTGTCCGGGTCGAACGCGGCCTCCCACTCCGCCATCGTCATCTCGGCCATGTCGGCGGGGCGGAAGTTGTCGAAGTCGTACTTCTCCTCGACCTCGGCGCGGAGCGCCTCGATGGACACGTCGTCGTCGTCGACGGCGTCGTGACCGTCGGTGTCGGGTGCCGGCGTGTCGGCGGCGTCCGGCGCCGACTCGTCCGAGGCGTCGGTCATTCGTCTCGAACTGGGGGCCGTAGCCGCATAAGCGCCGCGACACCGACGGGCGACGGCGGGTGCGACGGCGCCGTCCCGACGACCGTACCACCGACGCTCGGCGAGTAAGTCCCCGTTTCGTGACACTGACGGGTTCGACGCCGGCCCCAGGTTCAGCTGTCCCGACGTGTCGAATCTCGGGATGGTCTGAGACAGCGGTACGGGGCGCTCCAGGGGCGAGAGCGATCGATCTCGGTCGCTCTTGTCGCACAGCGCGCATAACGAACCGGCGGAGCGACGACACGGGAGTATGGGTCACAGCCAACACCCACAGACCGGAGAGTCACGGATCGGGCAGTCACGCCGCGACGTACTGAAGGCGCTCGGCGTCGGGACGGGCCTCGCCGCGGTCGGCGGCACCGCGGCGGCGCGCCCGCCCGACCGGAACGTCGCCGCACAGCAGGAGGGAGACGAAGACGGGGAGGGTGAGGGAACGGGCGTCGTCCACGACGTGTTGACGCGGATCGTCGGCCCACCCACCGCCCCCGGTCGCCCCGCCGACTTCTTCTACGAACCGACCGGCCTGCACGTCGAACCGGGTGACGTGCTCAGGTACGTGTTCACGACGCCCGACCACAACGTCGTCGCGATGCACCCGGCGTACGGGATGCAGCGACGCGTCCCCATCGGCGTCGCGGCGTTCTCCTCGCCGCTGTTGGGGTGGCGACCCGACTCCATCCCCGGCGACATGGTCGACCCGCCCGTCGAGGGCGAGGAGTCGGACGCCGACTCGGAGGAGGGTGAGGGACCGGTGCCCGACGAGTGGACGGTCACCCTCGACACGCCCGGCGTGTACGACCTCGTCTGCTCGCCCCACGAGGGGTTCGGAATGGCGATGCGCGTCGTCGTTGGCGACGTGACCGAGACGGCGTTCGAGACGACGGACCCAGACGCCCTCCCGGAACCCCGCGCCGGCCCGGTCGGCCTCGCGCGCGTGACGCTCACCGACCCCGCACTCCAACCGGAGGCGATCGTCGAAGCCGGTCGCGTCGAGTGGAGCGACCTCGCCGCCGTGCAGTCCAGCGGTGGCGACGGTGGCGAGAGTGAGAACGGGGAGGACGGCGGGAACGGTGGTGAGAGTGGAGACGAGGACGGCGGCGGCGACACGGGCGACGACGGAGCAGCGGGCGACGACGAGGAGAACTGACGCGAACGGTGGGACCCTCGGTCGCGCCACGACGCCGGAGGGCTTAGGGGTCAGCCACTCCGAGTGGCGACTGGATGGTTTCGGAGGGGACGACGGCGACAGTGGCAGGGGCGATGGTGACGGCGAGCCTGCCGTTCTACCTGTACGGGGCGTGGATCATGGTCGGGCGCGATCAGGATCACGTCACGTGGGACCGCCTCATGCGCCACCTGCGGGTGATCCTCCCGGGACTCGTGCTCAACACGGTCCCGGTCGTGTTCTGGATGGCCCCGCGACTGCTCGGTCAGTTCGGCGGCGTCGCGGCGCTCCACGCGTTCCTCGGCCTCCAGGCGTACGCCCTCCTGGCGTTCGGGCTCACCGGGATCGTCCGGATCTTCCAGGTGAAGCGCGAGAACGACCTCTACGACCTCGACGACCCCGAGACGAACCTGAACGACCTCCACGAGCACATGGCCGCGTGGCGTGGTCGCCTCCGGATCGGCGTGTTCGGCTACGTGCTGTTCTGGTTCCTCGCGTACGCCGTCGGTCTGTACCGGTACTACGGGCTGTACATCGCCTGAAACAGAACTGCGAAAACGGCTCGACTCCCCGCCGTCAGGATTGGTACGGCTCTTCGTCGCGGTTCGCGTCGGGGTTCTCCTGCTCGGCGGCGGCCTCCTCGCGCGCCTCACCGTCGGTGTCGTCGCGGCCCGGGTCTTGGTCCGGCATCGCCTCGTCCGGCACCGCCTCGGGGTCGTCCTTCGAGGACGTGGCGTCCTCGGCCGTCTCGAGTTCGGTGTCCTCCTCGACGTCGACGCCGTGCCCGTTGGAGTCGGACATGGATCTCGATTGACGATTCGGACGGGTAAACGCGGTGGCCGCTCCGGTGGGTCGTCCGGTCGGACGCCGACGCCTCACCACTCCTCGCCGCTGGCGAGGTCCACCGCCGCGTCGCCCTGCTCGGACGGGCAGAGGTCCGCCAACACGCAGTCGCCGCAGTCGGGACTGCGAGCGGTGCACGTCGCCCGCCCGTGACTGATGAAGAGGTGGGTGAACATCCGCCAGTCGTCCTCGGGGACGACGCCCATCAGGTCCGCCTCGATGGCCTCGGGGCGCTCCTCCTCGGTCAGCCCGAGTCGGCGCGAGATGCGCTGGACGTGCGTGTCGACGACGATGCCCTCGGTCACGTCGTGGGCGTGCTGGAGGACGACGTTCGCCGTCTTCCGCCCGACGCCCGGGAGGTCGGTCAACGCCGACATCGTGTCGGGCACCTCGCCGTCGTGCTCGGTGACGAGAATCTCGCCGATCCCCTTGAGGTAGCCCCCCTTGTTGTTGTGGAAGGTGATGCCGTAGATGTCCTCCGCGAGTTGCTCCTCGCTCGCGTTCGCGTAGTCCTCCGCCGTCTGGTACTTCTCGAACAGGTCCTCACAGACCTGGTTGACGCGCTCGTCGGTACACTGTGCCGAGAGGACGACCGCGACGAGCAGTTCGAGCCGAGTGGAGAAGTTCAGCGAGATGTCGGTGTCGGGGTACTCCTCGTACAGTCGGTCGAGGACCTCCACGACCTGCGCCTCGCGCGAGTCGAGCGGCGTTCCCATACGCGCCCCACCGGTCGCGTCGGCTTCAACGGTTCGGACCGACCCGACGGCGTGCGAGGGGAACGGTTTTGACGCCGCCGCCGAAGCGACTCGTATGGACTTCGGCCCCCTCGACCACGAGTCGTTCCGCGCGGCCGCCGGCACGGTCGCCGCCTACGGCGCGATCCTCGCCGCGATGACGCTGCTGCTATTCGGCGTCCCGTACCTCCTGTTCAGCCTGTGACCGACGACGCGGGGGATTTTGTCCCCGCGGGCGATACCGGGAGTATGGATAGACAGCAGGTGCTCGCGCTCGTGCTCGTTGGGCTGATGATGTTCTCGTCGCTGGCGTACGCGGTGTCGTTCCTGTAGCCCGGGTCAGTACAGTGGCTCGGGTTCGTCGCCCTCGACCGGTTCGACGCCGAGGGCGTCGGCAATCGCCTCCAGTTCCGGTCGTGAGAAGGACCCCGTCTCAGCGTCCTCGACCGTCTCCGCTACCCCGACCACCACTCTGATCCCGGCACGCGTCGTCTCGTTCGACGAGCGCTGCTCGGTGGGCACGTCGAGTGCGTCAGCGAGGTCGGCCAACTCTTCTTTGGTGAACGCCGCGGTCACCTCGCGCTTGAACCGGCCGACCCCGCCCCGGATGCCGTTGCGGATGTCGTGGACGGTGAGCGTCATCGGGTAGTCGGAAGGCGTCCGGGAGGAAAGGGGCACCGACCGGCGACCGACCGTGACCGCGCAGGTGGTGGTCCACTCGGTCGCGACAGGCGTTTGATAGTCCCGGGCGGATTCGAACCGCCGTCGAAGGCTCCAAAGGCCCTCATGATTGGCCACTACACCACGGGACTTCGCGTTCGTCGCTACTGGGTGGACGTACAATAGGATTGCTTTCTCCGCTCGCCGTCTTTGGCGGGTGGCGACCGACCGGTCTCACGCCCGTCGGATGTCGAACCCGCCGCACGCGGGGCACTGCTGCCGGTTTGCATCGAACCCTCGCTCACAAGCGACGCACTCGAAGTCGTGTCGGCTCTCCCCGCGCCCCACAATCGACAGCAGTCGATCAGTAACACTCGCCCCCATCCTGCAACAAAGTTGCCAGCGCAGCATCTTAACACCGCTGGCTCGCACGGCGCGGACAATCGGCGACTGTCCCGCGTGCGCGGTCTCCGTTCTGGTCGGTCAGTGCTCGCCGGTCAGTCCGCCGGACTCTCGGGTTCGACTTCGGCGAGGTACTCGCAGGCGTCCGTCTCGGCGTCGAAGCAGTCCGGACACTCGGCGTTGCGGTCGATGATCGTGTCCAGGCGGTCGGCGACGGTGTCGTCGATGACCGCCTCCAGCGAGCGCGCCTCCGAGCGGAACTCCTCGACTTCGAGGACGTTCGCGAGGAACCGCTCGATGATGCAGTAGTTCGAGAGCGCCTCGCGGGCGCGGACGATGCCCTCGTCCGTGAGCGACACCCCCTTGTACTTCTCGTGTTCGGCGAGGCCACGCTCCTCGAGTTTGCCGATCATCTCGTTGGCGGAGGCGGGGCTCACGTCGAGCGCGTCCGCGACCGACCCCGTGGACGCCGGCCCGTCCTCCACGGCCTGTACGAGATAGATGGCCTTCAGATACTGGTCTGCCGTGTTCATCGTTATCGCCGCTCCATGATCGCCGTGACCTCTTCGACGCCCTCGGCCTCCTCGGCGCGGATGCTCCGGAGCGTGTCCAACACCCGCTCTCGGTCGACGGAGAACGACGAGTCGCTCCCCTCGATGGCCGCGATCAGGTCGTCGTAGAACTTGTACGCCGTCTCCTCGTTGCACAACTGGTCGTAGAGGACACCGTCGAAGTCCTCGGGCTTCGTCTTCCCGTACTGCGCCTCGACGAGCGTCTCGATCTCCTCGTACGACACCGAGTCGGCGTCGAGTTCGTCGATCAACTCCTCCAGTCGTTCGCGGTGCTCGGCCGACTCCGCGGCCGCATCGCGCAACAGCGTCTCCAACTCCGCGTCGAACTCGTCTTCCATCTCGCGGTGGTGTTGGGTGGAGCGCGCCTCCACGACCTCCTCCAACACGACGCCGATCTGGAGCAGGCGGGCGAGTTGGTGGTCCGAGGTGACCCGCTGGCCGATGCTCACGGCCGTCCACCCCCGACGCCGCCGACGGCGGAGTCGCCGGCCGGTTCCTCGTTCATCGGTGTCACCTCCGACGACGCCGACCGTAAGCCTTCCCCTCGCTACCCGCGCGCGGTCGCTCGACGGCCGACGCCAACCCACCGACCTCCGGCGTTTCGGCCCCCTGAGGCGCCACCCCACCGACCACGGTGACGACTATCGCGACGACCGGCACCCCGACCGCGACGCCGAACGCTCAAGCCCACCCGTGAACAACGCCCCCGCATGGACACGGGGCGTGCGACCGACGACCGCGACGGGCACGTCGGTCGCGACCGTCTCGCGCTCGCGCTCGTCGTGTACGCGGTGCTGCTGGCCCAGACGCTCGTCTACCCGGGCGTCGACATCCTCGCAGCGTCGTTCGGCGGGACGGGCGTCGCCGCCCCCACGCTGTTCCTCGCCGTCGAGTTCGCCGCCTTCGCCGTCTTCGCCGGTCCGTGGGGGAGCCTCTCGGACCGCCTCGGCGAGCGCCGACGGCTGGTCGCCCTCGCGGCGGCGGGCGGGGCGGTCGGCTACCTCGCGCTGGCGGTCGCCGCCGGCGAGAGCCTGCCGTTCGCCGGTGCGCTGGTCCTCCGCGCCCTCCAAGGCGGGGCGACCGTCGGGGCACTCTCGCTTGCAATTTCAGCGCTCGCGGACCGCACGGGCGGCAACGGTCGCAACATGGGGATCGCAGGAATCGCCATCGGCCTCGGCACGGCCACGGGCGCACCGCTGGGCGGCCAACTGTTCGAGGTCGGCACCGCCGTCCCGCTGTACGCCGCCGCCGGACTGCTCGGCGTCGCCGCCGTCGGTGCGCTCACGATTCCCGACCGACCGCCCGGCGCCGGCGACCGCGAGTCGGGCCGCCGTCACGGGGGCCTCGCGGCACTGTTCACCGGGGTGCGCGAGCGCCGCGACCTCGCGGTGCCGTACGCCTTCGCCTTCGTCGACCGTCTCACGGCTGGCTTCTTCGCTCTCGTCGGCACCCTCTACTTTCGGCAGGCGTTCGGCCTCGGCCCCGGCCAGACGGGACTCCTGCTCGCGGCCTTCTTCGCGCCGTTCGCCCTGCTCCAGTACCCGTTCGGTCTGCTGTCGGACCGCGTCGGGCGCGTCCTCCCCGTCGCCGCGGGATCTGCCGTGTACGGCCTCGTCGTGGTCGCCGTCGGGTTCGCGCCGACGGTCCCGCTCGTCGCGCTCGCCATGGTCGCGGTCGGCGTCCTCGGCGCGCTGATGGCGCCCGCGACGCTCGCGCTCGTCGTCGACCTCGCCGCCGACACCGACCGCGGCGCCGCCGTCGCCGGCTTCAACGCCGCCGGCAGTCTGGGGTTCCTCGCCGGATCGCTCGTCGGCGGTGCCGTCGCCGCCGAGTACGGCTTCACAGCCGCGTTCGTCGTCGCCGGCGGGAGCGAGTTCCTCCTCGCGCTCGCGGCGCTCCCGGCGCTCCTCCGACTCGGTCGCCGGGCGCGCCGGACGGCGGTGTTCGGCGGCGACTGAGCCGACGACGCCGGTGGCAACGCTGATTGGTGGGCCGGTCGAGTGTCGACGCACGAGCATGTCCGAGCACGACCGCGACTACGACGTCGTCCTGTGGGGCGCGACCGGCTTCACCGGTCGCCTCGTCGCCGACTACCTCGCCGGGCGGTACGGGACGACCGACCTCGACTGGGCGCTCGCGGGACGCAGCGAGGACCGCCTCGCGGCCGTCCGCGACGAGGTGGTCGCCGACCACGGCGACGAACTCGCCTCGCTCGACCTCCTCACGGGCGACGCGTTCGACCGCGAGAGCCTCGACGCCATCGCCGAGCGAACCGCAGTCGTCTGCACAACTGTCGGCCCGTACGCGACGTTCGGGTCCGAGTTGGTCGCCGCCTGCGTCGAGCAGGGCACCCACTACTGCGACCTCGCGGGCGAGGTCCACTGGATGCGCCGGATGATCGACGAGCACCACGACCGGGCAACCGAGACCGGCGCGCGCATCGTCCACGGCTGCGGCTTCGACTCCGTCCCGAGCGACCTGGGCACCCTGCTCCTCCAGACCCACGCCGAGGAGCAGTTCGGTGCGTACTGCGACGAGGTTCGGGGACTCGTCTCCATCCGCGGCGGCGCGTTCAGCGGCGGCACCGTCGCCAGCATGGTCGAGATGTACCGCGAGGGTGCCGCCGACCGTGACGTCCGACGGATCCTCGCGGTCCCGCGTGCGCTCGACCCGCCCGAGAGTCGCGACGCGCGTGCCGAGCGGCCACAGCGCGGGGTCAGCTACGACCGCGAGCGCGACACCTGGACCGCGCCGTTCGTCATGGCACAGATCAACGAGCCAGTCGTCCGCCGCTCGAACGCCCTCCTCGGCTACCCGTGGGGCCACACGTTCCGCTACGGCGAGGCGCTCCGCACGGGCGACGGCGTGACGGGAGCCGCGACCGCCGCCGGGCTCGCCGCGGGCCAGGGCTTGCTCGCCGGCGCGCTGGCGGTCGGGCCGCTCCGCGAGGCGCTCGACCGCTACGTCCTCCCCGACCCGGGCGACGGCCCCGACGAGGAGACCATCGAGGGGAGTTCCTTCCAGGTCCGCCTGCGCGGGACGGGTGCCTCCGACGAGTATCCGGGCGGGTACACAGTCGAGGCGACCGTCCGCGGCGACCGCGACCCCGGCTACGGGTCGACGTGTCGGATGCTCGGCGAGTCGGCGATCTGTCTCGCGCGTGGCGAGGTCGACTCGCCCCACGACGGTGGCGTGTTGACGCCGGCGTCCGGAATCGGACTCCCGCTGATCGACCGACTGGAGGGGACCGGCGTGTCGTTCGAGGCGGAGACCGTCGCAGGCGGTGACTGACAGGGCGGCGCCGTCGCTCGCCGGTGGGTGAAGACGGGCCGCCGAAAACCGCGGAGTGAGTTCGGAACGGAACCGCGGCGGTCGCGGGCCTCAGTCGAGGCGCGCGACGATCAGGTCGTCGATGTCCTCGCGGAGTTCGTCGACCTCGACCTCCTCCAAGACGGGGACGAAGAAGCCCTCCACGAGCATGTTGCGCGCGGTGTTCTCCGGGATGGACCGGGAGGTCATGTAGAACAGGTCCTCCTTGTCCACCTGGCCGACCGTCGCGGAGTGCGACGCTTCGGTGTCGTGGTTGTGGATGATGAGCTTCGGCGAGGCGTCGGCCTCGGAGTCGTCGCTCAACATCAGGGTGTTCTCGCGCTGGTAGGAGCTGGTGTCCCACGCGTCGCGACCGACGTCCTGGACGCCCTCGTACACCGAGCGCGCCTCGTCGTCGAGGACGCCGCGGGTGACCAGATCGGCGGTCGTGTGCTCGCCGTGGTGCCAGACGCGGGCGTTGATGTCCAGGTGCTGGTCGTTGTGGCCGAAGAACGCGCCGACGATCTTCGTCTCCGAGGAGTCACCCGTCAGTTCGGTCTCGATGTCCGAGCGGGTGAGCCGGGAGCCGATGTTCCCCTCGATCCAGCTGATCGTGGCGTAGGTGTTCGCGTCGCCGCGCTTCAGCGTGAAGTTGTACACGTCCTCGTCGAGGTTCTGGAGCGAGCCGTACTGGACGTACGAGTTCTCGCCCGTGACGATCTCGACGAGGTTGCTGAAGTAGCGGTCGCCGTCCACGTCGCCGTCGCCGTTCGAGATGCGCTCGAGGATCGTGACCGAGGAGTTGTCCTCGGTGACGACCAGCGTGTGGCTGAACAGCGAGCGGCTGTTCATCTCGGCGCGCACCTTCACGTCCTCGGCGTCGACGCCCTCGGGGACGTAGATGACCGTCCCCGTGGTGAACAGCGCCGTCGACAGCGCCGTGAGGTAGTTCGTCTGCGGGTCGACGACGGAGCCGAAGTGCTCCTTCAGGAGTGCCGGGTGCTCGGCGACCGCCGTCTCGAAGTCGAGGACCTCCACGCCCTCGGCGGTGACGCGTTCGGTCTCGTCGCTCTGGTCGAGCGGGTCGACGAGCGACTCGTAGTCGAGCCCCTCCAGGTTCGTCCAGCGACGCCCCGGCGTCTCGATGACGCTCGGCATGTCGAGGTCGTCCAGCGCCGCCAGCGCGTCGAGGCGCGTCTGGAGGAGCCAGTCCGGTTCGTCTCGCTCCGCGGAGATCTCTGTGACGGTCTCCTCGGAGATGCTTGCGGGTAGCTGTGTGCTCATTGTGTGCGTGTGTGGGTGAGACGTGGGACTCGGATTACCCGAGCGAGCCCTCCATCTCCAGTTCGACGAGCCGGTTGAGCTCGACGGCGTACTCGATGGGCAGTTCCTCCGTGATCGGCTCGATGAACCCCGAGACGATCATCTGCTTGGCGTCGTCGTCGTCGAGGCCGCGCGACTGCAGGTAGAACACGTCCTCGTCGCCGATCTTCCCGACGGTCGCCTCGTGGGCGACGTCCACCGTCGACTCGTTGATCTCCATGTACGGCATGGTGTCGGAGGTGGACTCGTTGTCGAACATCAGCGCGTCACACTCGACCGCCGTCGACGAGCCGTGGGCGCCGTCGGCGATGTGGACGAGACCGCGGTAGTTCGTGCGGCCGCCGTCCTTCGAGATGGACTTCGACTCGATGGTCGACTTCGTGTTTGGCGCGTTGTGGTACACCTTCGCGCCGGTGTCGATGTTCTGGCCCTCGCCAGCGAACGCGATGGTGATGTGGTTGTCGGAGGCGCCGCGCCCCTTCAGGATCGAGGAGGGGTACAGCATCGTCGCCTTCGACCCCATCGAGCCGGAGATCCACTCCATCCGGCCGTTCTTCTCGACGATGGCGCGCTTCGTGTTGAGGTTGTACGTGTTCTTCGACCAGTTCTGCACGGTCGAGTACTGCACGTGAGCGTCCTCGTTGACGAACACCTCGACCCCACCGGAGTGGAGGTTGAACGCCGAGTACTTCGGCGCCGAGCAGCCCTCGATGTAGTGGACCTCAGAGCCCTCCTCGGCGATGATGAGCGTGTGCTCGAACTGGCCCATCCCCTCGGAGTTCATCCGGAAGTACGCCTGCACCGGCATGTCGACGGTCGTGTCCTCGGGGACGTAGACGAACGACCCGCCGGACCAGACCGCGCCGTGGAGCGCGGCGAACTTGTTGTCGCTCGGGGGGACACAGGTCGTCATGAAGTGCTCGCGAACGAGCTTCTCGTGCTCCTGGACGGCCTCGTCCATGTTGCAGAAGACGACGCCTTTCTCCTCCCAGCGCTCCTGCATGTTCTGGTAGACGACCTCCGACTCGTACTGGGCGCCGACGCCCGAGAGGGCGTTCTTCTCGGCCTCCGGGATGCCCAGCTTGTCGAACGTGTCTTTGATCTCGTCGGGGAGCTCCGTCCAGTCGTCGACGCCGCCGCGGACGTCGACGTCGGGGCGGATGTACGGGACGATCTCGTCGACGTCGACCTCGCTCAGGTCCGGCTGTCCGGGCCAGTCGGTCGGCATCGGCATCTCGTGGTACTGCTTGAGCGCGCGCAGGCGCCGCTCGAGCATCCACTCCGGCTCGTCCTTGTCCTCGGAGATCGCGCGGATCGTCTCCTCGGTGAGCCCCTTCTCGCTCCGGAACGCCTCCTTCGAGTCCTTCTTGAAGTCGAAGCGTTCCTCGGTGTCTGTCTGTTTCAGGTGGTCCTGATCCGAACTCATGTGTTGATGATGTTTACGGGCGTGTGCGCATTAGGCTGTTCAGTAACCATGACTGGTTACGCCGCGTTGTAGACTTCCTCGCGGACCCAGTCGTACCCCTTGTCCTCGAGCTGCTCGGCGAGGCTCGCGTCGCCCGACTTGACGACCTTGCCGTCCAGCATGATGTGGACGTGGTCCGGCTCGACATAGTCGAGGATGCGCTGGTAGTGGGTGATCTGGAGGATGCCGGTGTTCTGCTCGTCGCGCAGGGCGTTGATGCCCTTCGAGACGTCCTGCAGGCGGTCGATGTCCAGCCCGGAGTCGATCTCGTCGAGCACGGCGATGGACGGCTCGAGGATCGCGGCCTGGAGCACCTCGTTCTGCTTCTTCTCCCCGCCGGAGAAGCCGGCGTTGAGGTAGCGCTCGGCGAACTTCTCGTCCATGTCGAGCAGCTCCATCTTCTCCTTCAGGAGCTGCTGGAACTCGGCGACGCCCACGTCGCCGTCGTCGGCGGGCCCCTCCATCGGCGAAGTGTCGTAGCCCGAGTCGTCCTCGGCGTCGACTTCCTCGTCGTCGTCCTCGAACAGCTCCTCGCGCTCGCCCAGCTTGGCGTTGAGCGCCTGGCGAAGGAAGTTCACCATCGTCACGCCTTCGATCTCCGCGGGGTACTGGAAGCCGAGGAAGATGCCGAGCGCGGCGCGCTCGTTCGGCTCCAGTTCCAGAAGCTCCCACGTCAGGTCCTCTTCGTCGACGTCGGCGTCGATGTCCGCCACGTCCTCCTCGGAGAGCGTGAGCGTGACAGAGCCGCCGGTGACTTCGTACGCCGGGTGACCGGCGATGACCTTCGCGGTCGTCGACTTGCCCGATCCGTTCGGGCCCATGAGGGCGTGAATCTCGCCCTGCTTCACTTCGAGGTCGACGCCCCGAAGGATCTCTTCGCCCGTCTCCGCGACCTGCGCCTGGAGGTTTTCGAGTTTGAGTGTCGCCATATTCGTGTGTACGCCTCTACGCGTCGATGGGGTCGTTCGACGCATGAAGGTTTCGCATGAGGGGCCATGCGATTCTTTCACACGAAAAATCGTTTTCCGATTCGGAAAAGATCCGGGCGTCGTGTCGCCCGGTCGGGGTCACATGAAGCTGCCGAGCCCGGTCTGCTCTTGGCCGCTCTTGACCTCGTCCCACGACATCCCCAGCGCCTCGATGATGCGCGCGATGGGGCCTTTGAGCGTCTTGTCGAGCATCTTGTCCCAGTCGACCTCGAACTCGTCGGGCACCTCGTCGGCGTACTCGTAGCAGATCACGTCCGGGTCTCGCTTGAACTCGCCGTACAGCGGGTCCTGCGACGGATCGAGGCCCTCCTCGTCCTCCATGCGCGCCCAGAAGTCCGGGTGGACCTTGCGGAGGTAGAGGCGCTTCGGCTTCGACCCGCGCTGGAAGTTGGTGCCGAGCATGAGGTTCGCGTACTTCGCGCCGCGCACCTGCGCGGTGTCCGTCTCGTACGCCTCCAGGCGCTTCCCGATGCCGCCGGGGATGCCCACCTCCTCCAAGTCGGCGTCGCCGTCGAGGAAGCGCTGAATCTCGTCGTGGAGGTAGTCTTTGATCTCGTCGGTGTCCTCGCCGTGGACGATCATCTCGATGACGCGCTTCTGGACGCGCTTCGTCACCGGCGCGATGTCCGAGCGCTTGTACTCGAAGCCGGTGATGTCGATGTCGTCGACCTCGTGGCCCTCCTTCCAGACGATGTGGCCGGCGTAGCGCTTCTTCTTGCCCGCCTGGAAGAACCGGCGGTACAGCTTCTCGAACTCGATCTGGAAGCGGTGTTCCTCGGCGTCCAACTCCTCGCGCGCGAAGTCGTCGTAGCGCCCGTTGATGTGCTCCTCGATGGCGAACGACTGATCGATCGCCTCCTCCGTCGTGAGGTCGTCGCCGAGCGCGAGCATGATCGAGTCGGTGTCGCCGTACGTGACCTCGTGGTCGATTTCGCGGGCGGCCTCCTCGGTGAACTCGATGACGCGGCGGCCCATCGCGGTGATCGCGGCGGCGTTGTCCTTGTCGTACAGACGGAAGCGCTCCCAGCCGGAGACGCCGTACAGAGAGTTCATGATCACCTTCACCGCCGCCTGCTGCTGGTCGTACTGGTCGTACGCGTCGGAGCCGACCTCGTGGGCGTCGCGCTCGCCCTTCAGGCGTTCGCGCTCGGTGAGCAACTCGTCGATCATCCGGCGCATCATGCCGTCTGGCTCCTTGCGGAACCGCGTGCCGTTGGGGGCGCGGTACGTCTCCCCCTCGAACGACTCGGGGTCCTCGACGATGGTCTCGGGGCTGGCGTTGATCGTCACCATACACATCGGGTACAGCGACTTCAGGTCCAGCACGGACACCATCTCCTCGACGCCGGTGATCGGCTCGAAGACGGCGCCACCCTCGAAGTCCTCGCCGTCCTGTTGGCCCTTCGTCGGGAGGACGAACCGCCCGTAGGCGTTGTGCAGGACGTACATGTCGACCGCGTCGCCGGGCGTCGGAGCGTCCTCCAGTTGGCAGCCGACGATCTTGCGCGACTCGTCCCAGAAGTCGACGACGTCCTGTTTACGGTCGATCTCGACGCACAGTTCCACGTCCCGGACGTTGTACTCCAGCAGGCGCTCGGGGTCTTGCTCCCACAGGTCGCCGATGTCGCCGGTGTAGCGCTCCTTCCCCACGTCGAGTTCGAGTTCGCCGACCGCGTCGAGGCGGTACGACTCCAACTCGGAGAACTGCGTGCGCTGGTAGGCGTACAGCAGGTCGAACACGACGCGGCCCTTCACGTCCGGGCCGCCCCACCCGGAGCGCCACGTCTCGCCGACGCGCGAGAGGCGGTCCGGCGAGAGGTCGTAGTCGCTCCCCGACTGGAGCACCTCACAGCGGTCCATGAAGTACGGCGCGTCGAAGTCCTCGAAGTTCCACCCCGTCAGCACGTCGGGGTTCGTCTCTTCGATGTAGCCGACGAACGCGTCGAGCATCGTGTCCTCCTCGGCGAACGTGCGCACCTCGATGGTGGCGTCCTCGTCGCCGATCTGTTCGTACCCAGCGAGCGCCTCGGGTGCGTCGACGCCGCCGACGGGTGCGTCGTACAGCCACGCGATGTACTCGTCGCGGTAGGAGTCGTGAGAGGTGAGACAGACGATCTGTTCTTCGCCGTCCTCGGGGAATCCGTTGCGGTCGTCGACCTCGATGTCGAAGGTGTTCACCCGGATGTCGGCGTCGACTTCGCACGGTTCGAGGTGGTCGGGCGTCACCTGCATCCGGTCGCTGCCGTCCTCCAGGCGCCGCTCTTCCACGCGGATGCCGGAGGTGACGCCGTAGTCGATGAGGAAGCGGTTGGGGAACAGGATGTCCGCCTCGTACGTCCGCTCGAAGTCGTCGCGGATCTGCCCGACGTCGCGGGGCGTCCGGGCGACGACCTTCGTCACCGGGGTGCCGCGGATGGACTCGAAGCGCTCCCCGTCGGGGTTCTCCTCGCGCGTGTCGAGGATCACGTCGTACTCCTCGACGAGCGAGCGGTCTTCGACGTCCGCCGTCGGGACGTAGAAGTACGGCTCGATGCCGAGGACGCGAACGTGCTCGGATTCGTTGTCGGCCGTACGACCGAACACGTGGACGACCGGGTACTCCTCTGCCCCGGTTCCCTCGACGGTGTAGTCGACCGCAGTGACCATCAGCTCCACCGCCCCGCTCGCGTCGGGGACGACGATGTCCTCGCGGTCGACGACCGCGCTCACCCGTCCCTGTCCCGCGCCCGCGACGTACGCCGCCTCCTCGTCCGGGCGGCCCCCGTCGCCGCCATCGTCGGCGGCGTCTCCGCCGCCGGCGAAGTCGCCGAGACCCGCCTGCGAATCGCTCATTGCCGGGCCTTTGCCGGTGGCCGGTAAAAACCTCCCCTTCGCCCTCCCCTCGGCCCGCGTCCGTCGCCGGGCGGGGCCGAGTAAGCCCATCGTTCCACGGGGTAATTCCTGATTACACGATCGCTGCAATCGCCTGACTGGACCGGTGTGGCGAGGTCGGCCGGCACGGAAAGGCATATACCGTGTCAAGATGTACCATAGGTGGACATGACCCACGCATCCGATTCCCCGTTGGAGCGCTCGGGCGCGAGCCCGGACGAGGCCGTCGAGACGGTCGAGGCGTACGAGGACGACGGGCGAACGGTGCTCTACGACGCCGAGAACCCCCTCGCGTGGGTCGAGGCGAGCACCGCGGTGACGCTCGCCGACCTCGCGTAGGGACTGAGCGTTCGACCGTCTGCCAACCCTTTTGCCGTCGGTTCGCCTACCGTGAGCCGTGCTTGGCGAGGACGACGAGGACGGCGACCTGTTCGGGCTCGAGCGGCAGGCCTCCGAGGCCGAGAATCGCGGTCCGCGGGTCGAGGTACCCACCGTCGAGAACCCCGCCGACTCGCTCCCCGACGCCTCGACGGTCGACCCCGCCATCTCGGGGGCGTTCTGGACGGCTGTCGTCTACGCGAACGTCGCCCTGCTGGGCGTCTCGCTGGGGCTCATGCTCATCGGGTTCCGCGGCGACCTCCGGTGGGGCGGCGCCGCGCTCGTCGTCGGCCTGCTCGCCGGGTTCCGCGTGTACCAGACGCGCCGGGCGTTCAAGCGTCGCGACGACGACGGCGGGGCGGCCAGCGACGACGGCGCCTCCGAGGGCTCCGGCGACGACTGACCGGCGACGGCCGACTGGCGACGGCTGACCGCCGCCACCGACACGCCTTTTCACACACGAGTGGTTCCCACGACCATGCAGACGGTCACGGACGCCGACGGCACTCGCTACCTCCTGCTCAAGCGGTCCGCGGAGTCCAGTCTGGTGCGCGACCCCGAGACCGGCGAAGAGCGACACCTCCCGAACGAGGACCTCGAACCGGAGAGCGAGTCGCCGCTCTCGGCGGCGGCGAGCGGGCTGGCGCCCGAGGTTCGGCGGGCCATCCTGGCGTGTCGCGACGAGCGCGCGCTCGGGTTGCTCGTGGAGTTCGCCGACCGGGGCGCGCTGTCGGTGCGCACTCTGCTCGACTCGTACGATCTGTGTGAGTCAGACCTGCTTGGGGTGCTCACGGAGTTCCGTGCCGCCGGACTGCTCACCGAGACCACCGTCGCC
The DNA here is from genome assembly GCF_029338555.1 of Halobaculum marinum. Lineage (GTDB taxonomy): Archaea > Halobacteriota > Halobacteria > Halobacteriales > Haloferacaceae > Halobaculum > Halobaculum marinum. The sequence goes on from NZ_CP119989.1 coordinate 2,431,744, forward strand.
GGAGAACGTGGGTACGAACCGACCGAGGCGGCGCTGTCGTCGGTCGAGCGCTTCCGAGAACGCGGCCAGTAGGACTGGCCGCACCCGCACCGACCGGAGTCAGTCGTCGGCGTTCAGTTCCGCCTCCACCGCCTCCAGTGACGGGTCGGCAGCGCGCTCGACCGTCGACCGGTTCGAGGTGGGGTTCTTCTCCACGCGCACGAGTTCGTCCGCGGCGCCGACGAGTTCGTCGTCGTGGCTGACGATCAGGATCTGGCGGACGCCGAAGCCGCGCATCTCGTCGACGAGGTCGGCCAGCCGAGAGACGTGACCGGAGTCGAGGAAGACGGTCGGCTCGTCGAGGATGAGTGGCGGCGTCGGCGCGGCGCCCTCGATGCCCTCCGCGAGCAGGCGGTAGATGGCACAGCGCAGCGAGAGGTTGAACAGCGCGCGCTCGCCGCCAGACAACTGTTCGGGGTCGAGCGGTTCGCCGTCCTTCTGGTAGACGGTGAGTTCGTACTCCCCGTCCAACTCGATGTGGGAGTAGGCGTCGTTGCCGTACACGAGTTCGAACGTCTCGTTGAGCATCCGTTCGAGGCTCTCGACGTTCGCGCGGCGCAGTTCCGCCCGGAGGTCGCCGTACATCGCCTCCAACTCCTCGGTCTCCTCGTGGAGCGCCGCCAACTCGTCGACCCGGGCGGCCAACTCGTCGCGGCGGTCGCGCAACGCCTCCAACTCGTCCAACTCGTTCTCGACGCCACCGATCCGGCTGGTGAGGTCGTCGCGGCGGTCCCGCAGGTCCGCGAGCGCGTCGGTCACTCGCTCGATGTAGTCCTCGGCCTTGCTCAGGCTCTCGCGGGCCGCCTCGACCTCCTCGTCGTCGACCTGCTCGCGGAGGTCGTCGCGCCGCGAGCGCTTGGTCGCGAGGAACTCCCGCCGTTCGTCGTTTCGGTCGGCGATGACCGCGCGCTTCTCGGCGAGGCGGTCAACGTCGTCCTCCGCGTCCGTTATCGCCTCGCGAGTCGACTCGACGGCGTCCAAGCGCTCGCGCGCGGCGTCCACGTCGTCGAGGTCTGCTTCCAGGTCCGCCACGTCCTCGCGGGCGTCCTCCGCGCGCTCGGCCTGCGTCTCCGCCGCCTCGCGCTTCTCCTCGGCCTCCGTCTCAAGCGTCGTCGCCTCCTCGCGCAACTCCGCGGCCCGGTCGCGTTTCTCGGCGACCTCGTTCTCCTTCTCCTCGATGCCGTCCTCGACGAGTTCGCGGGTGTCGTCGATCTGTGAGAGCCGGTTCTCGATCGACACGAGGTCACTCGCACGGTCGAGGTCGTCCGAAAGCGACGACTCGCGTTCGCGCAAGTCCGACAGTTCCGCCTCCAACTCGGCGACGCGCTCGCGGTCCTCGTCGAGCGTGTCGACGTGTGGAGAGTCGTCGACGGGCTGTCCGCACTCCGGGCACTTCCCCTCGTCGAGCAGTCGCTCGGCCTCCTCGACCCGCGACTCGGCGGTCCGGAGGTCGGCGGTCGTCTCGTTGATCGCCGCCTGAACCTCGTCGAGGTCGGCCGACACCGACTCGCGGTACGACTCGGCGTCGCCCACGTCCACGGGAGCGTCCTCGAACGCGGCGACCTTCTCGGCGCGTTCGGTCTTCAACTCAGCCAGCGACGCCTCGCGCTCGGCGAGCGTCTCTGCGGCCTCCTCGGCGTCGTCGTCGAGGTTCCCGGCCCGCTCGCGCTTCTCGCTCGCGCGGGACTCCGCCTCGTCGGCCTTCTCGGCGAGGTTCTCCGACTGCGTGGCGAGCGCGTCCGCCTGCGAGCGCGTCTCGCGCAGCGAGTCGCGGATCTCGCCCTCGCGGTCGTCGAGTTCGTCGCGGCGCTCGGTGAGCGTCTCGGGTGCCGCGTCGGCGACCTCGACGGCGTCGAGGCGCGACTCCAGCGTCGCCTCCAACTCCTCGATGCGGTCACGCGTCTCGGCGACGCGGTCGCCGAGGCGCTCGCGCTCCGCCTCGTCCTCGCGGATCGTCGCCTCCAGGTCGTCGATTTCGGACTCCAGCGTCTCCAGTTCGTCGCGGCGCTCCTCGTAGGTGTCGAGGATCTCCTGCGCGTTGTCGCGACTCGTCTCGGCCTTCCGTTGTTGAGCCTCGTAGTTCTCCACCTTCTCGTCGAGTTGGGTCAGCTCAGAGCGGAGCGAGTTCAGCGTCGCGTGGAGGTCCTTCTCCTCCTTCTGTGCGACCTGCTCGTCGAGGCCGGACAGCTCACCGCGGCGTTCGGAGAGCACGTCCTCGACGCCGAGGCGTGCGTCGCCGGCGCGCTCGCGGTACTCCTCCAGTTTACCCAGTTGGAGGAGGTCGTCGATCATGTCCTGGCGCTCGGTCGGCGTGGCGTTGATGAGCTTGTTCACCTCGCCCTGCCGGACGTACGCGCAGTTGACGAACGCCTCCGCGTCCATGCGGAGCAGGTCGGCGACGAACGAGCGCACCTCGCGGGCGCCGTCGCGGACGACCTCCTCGTCGTCGGACGCCAGGGTGCACGTCGTCGTCTGGATCTGGTCGCCGTACCGCTTCAGCTCCCGGTGGACGTGGTACGAGCGCCCGTCGTGGGTGAACCACAGTTCAACCTCGCACTCCTCGGCGCCGTTGGTCACCACGTCGGCAAGCGTGCCGTCGAGCGCCTTCGAGCCGTACAGTGCGAAGAAGCACGCCTCCAGCAGTGACGACTTCCCGCTGCCGTTGAGTCCGTGGATAACGGTGACGCCGTCGGAGAGCCGCAGATCCGTGTCAGCGTACGGCTTGAAGTTGCGCAGCCGGATCCGGTCGAACATCATCGCGAATCACCCAGCGTGAGCTGTCCGTCGTCGCCCGGTGCCGCGGGCTCCTCCGGGTCGCCGCCACCCGCGTCGGTGGCGTCCTCGGGCGGCTCGGTGTCGTCAGTCGCGGTTTCGTCGGAGGTGTCGGCGTCCGCCCCAGCGGCGCCGTCGGCGTCTCCTCCGTCGTCGCCTGCCGCGAGTCGCTCCTCGATCCGTCGCTTCACCTCGCCGCGGACGTTCGAGTCCGCGAACTCGCCGCGCACCACGTCGTCCACGTCTAGCGCGGCCTCGGAGAGACCGAGGTCGGAGACGCGCTCGCGGACCGCCTCGTCAGGGTCGGCGAAACTGACCGACACCTCGGTGTCCGTCTCCACCTCTCGTCGGTCGGTGACGCGAGCGACTAAGGCGCCGCGCTCGCTGGCGAACTCCTCGACTGCAGCGGGGGCGATCGGTTCACCCTCGCCGGTCACGCGGACGATGACGACGGCGTCGTCGACGTCGTACTCGCGGACGCGGTCGCGGACGCGGTCGACGCCCTCGCCCTGGCCCAACTCGGCCTCGACGAAGACGAACGGGCGCGTCTCCAGCGTGCGTCGGCGGATGTCGACAGCGTCGTCGCCCGCCTCGGCGTCTGCGCCGAACGCGACGAGGTTGTAGCCGCGCTCGTCTTCCTCGCTGGCCGAGGCACGCTCGGTCGACCCGCAGTAGGTCACCCACGTGTCGAGCACTTCCGCCGTGTCGGCGGCGTGGTTGTCGCCCAAGAGGACGGCGTCGAAGTCGACGGTCGCTTGCTCCAGCACCTCCTCGGTGTCCCAGTCGGCGTACGCGAACGGCTCGAACAGGCCGTGGCTCACCAGCGCCGCCGCGTCGGCGTCGTGCGGGGCGAACGCGTAGTCGAGCTTGTGGCGTTGACTCTCGGGGACGTGGTCGAGCCCGTAGAACGCCGTGTCGCCGACCACGGTCGGCGCGTCGTCGAGGCGCGTCGCCAGCCCGAGCGACTCGAACAGGTCGAGCCACTGGCCGCCGCGCGTCGACTCGTGGTTGCCGACGACGGCGAGGAAGGGGATGCCGGCGTCGTCCAACTCACGGAGGGCAGATAACACGCCGAGCAGGTCGGGGAGGTCGGGGCGCCGGTCGTGGAACAGGTCGCCCGCGTGGACCACCGCGTCCACGTCGTCGTCGACGGCGTCCGCGACGACGCGCTCGAACGCTCGGAGGAAGTCCGCACGTCGTTCGGGGGAGTGGTACTGGCGATACCCGATGTGGGTGTCGCCGGTGTGGATGATCCGCGTCATCAGTTACGGTCGGGTAGTTCCGCTCGCGGGATATGACTGTCGTGCGTGGAGTGGAAGTGGTCCGCGGACTCGTCGCTGTCGTCGCCGTCACCGTCGCTGTCGTCGCCGTCACCGTCGCTGTCGTCGCCGTCGCACTCGTCGCCGTCGCACACCTCGCAATAGGCGGCTCTGTACGCCGCCAGCGCGTCGAGCACCTCCCGAGCGCGACCGGCGATCCGATCGTCCGAGGCGTCGGAGGCGACCGACCGGAGCCGCCCGAACCCGCCGTCCTCAGCGAACGCGGCGGCTCTCTCGACCGATTCCATCGCCGCCTCCGCGTCGGCGACGAGTCGGGCGGCGTCCGACGGTCCGTCCGGCCGCTCGCCGGTCGCCAAGGCGCGGAGCGTCTCGCGGACCGGACGCGTGTGGTCGGCGGGGGTCGTGTCGCTCGGCACGCCGACGGTGGTCCCGGCATCCCACAAGAACCCTCGGCGAGCGTAGGACCGACTTCGGGACCGGGCGCCGCAGAAGGCAAGACACTCCACCCCCCGCGTGAACGTCGGAGTATGCGGATCGGCGTCGGTTCAGGGAACCCAGTGAAGCGCGAGGCGACCGAACGAGCCGTGGGTGGCACCGACGGCTTCGGCGACGGTGCGGTCGTCGAGGCGTGTCCCGTCCCCTCGGGCGTGAGCGAACAGCCGCGCGGGACCGACGAGACACGTCGCGGCGCGGTGAACCGCGCGGAGGCGGTGGTGGCGGCGACTCCCGACGGCGACGCCGCGAGCTACGACCTCGGCGTCGGCATCGAAGGTGGCGTCGCGACGTACGACAGCGATGGGGACGACGGCGACCTGTTCCTCGTGATGTGGGCCGCCGTCACCGACGGCGACCGCATCGGCCTCGGCACCGGACCGAGCCTCGTCCTCCCGGGCTCCATCGCGAGCCGCGTCCGCGGCGGTGAGGAACTTGGTCCGGTGATGGACGACGTGCTCGGCGAGAACGACGTGGCGAAGAAGCAGGGTGCCGCGGGCGCGTTGACCGGCGGGCGCGTCGACCGGACCGACGCGCTCCGCACGGCAGTCGCTGGGGCGCTCGGCCCGTTCGTCACCGACCACTACTGAGTCAGTCGTCGGTCGCGAACTCCGCGGTCGCCTCGGCGTCACCCTCGTCGAGGTCCTCCGTCTCGTCGACCGCGGCGGTGAGCGACACGTTGAGGCCGAGCATCGAGGCGACGCCGCCGACCACCGTGACGACGTTCTTGACCGCGTGGTCCAGCACCGCCGCGGCGAACGCCACCGCCGCGGGGACGCCACCCAAGCCGACGACGAGCGCAGTGAAGGCAGCCTCGTACAGTCCGATCCCGCCCGGTGACAGCGGCAGCACCTTCGCGAGGTTGCCCACGGAGACGGCGAAGAAGCCGACGACGACCAACTGAGTGAGCGTCATCGCGGTCACGGCGTCCGGGAACGCCGCGAGTACGAGCAGCGCCGTCACCACGTCGAGCGTCCACACCAGCACCGAGACGCCGCCGACGCGGGCGAACGACGCCTTCGTCCCGGCGACGGTCTGCACGCCCGCGGCGAACTCTTCGATCACGCCGACGACGTACTCGACGTAACTGTCCTCAGAGAACCGGGAGACGACCGACCGGACGTAGTTGGTGTCGCTGCGCGCGGTCGCGACGATGAACAGGAGACTGGCGACGGCGACGACGCCGACGAACGCGGCGACCTGGACCGCCGTCGAGACGGCGCCTGCGGAGACGCCGGGGACGTTGCCAGACACCGCCGTCGCGACCGCGCCCGTCCCGTCGGTCGCGAGCAGGCCCACCAGCACGGCGCCCGCCATCGCCGTGATCGTGAGGAGGTCGAACACCCGTTCGGCGGCCAGCGAGGCGAACCCCGTCGGGTACGGGATTCCCCGTCGGGCTTTCACGACGTACGCGCGCACAGCGTCGCCGGCGCGGGCCGGGAACACGAGGTTGCCCGTCTGGCTGATGAACACCGCGCCCGTGAGGAAGCCCAGCCGTTCGTCGTACCCCAACTCCCCAAGGATGTCGCGGTAACGGAGTCCCCGCAGCGGCCACGACACGACGTACACGAGCGTCGCCGCGAGCACTGGGAGCGGGTCGGCGCCGCGGAACGCCGCGAGCACCTGGGTGGGGTCGAGGTACACCGTCATCAGCGCGAGCGCGGCGACGGTCAGGATGGCGCCGGCGGCGACGGTCCGGGTTCTGGTGATCCGCGGCGACACCGACAGTTGCCACCACAGCCGGACGATCTGACTCCCCATCCCGAACACGTCGCGGACGAGGTCGACCTTCGAGTCGCCTTTCGGCTCCCACTCGACGGGGAACTCGGCGACCCGCATCCCGCGGCGCTGGGCCCGCACGAGGAGTTCGGTGTCCCAGAACCAGTGCTCGTCTTCCACCGCGTCGTGGAGTTCCGCGAACGCCTCCCGAGACAGCGCCTTGAACCCACACTGGTGGTCGCGTAGGTCCGACCGGAGGACGGTCCGCACGAGGAGGTTGAAGCCGCGCGAGGGCACCCCCCGTTTGGCCGGGCGGTCGGCCTCGTCGCCGGGCATCCACCGGCTCCCGGTCGCCACGTCGTAGCCGTCGCGTTCGATTCGCGCCACCAACTCCTCCAGGTGGCGCATGTCCGTCGCGAGGTCGGTGTCGAAGTACACCAGCGTGTCGCCGCGGGCGCGGTCGAACGCGAACTCCAGCGCGCCGCCGCGCCCCAATCGGCGGTCGCTGTGGACGTGGTGGACGCGGTCGTCTTCGCGGGCGAGGCGGTCGGCGATGTCCGGCGTGCGGTCGTCGCAGCCGTCTTCGGCGACGATCACCTCGAACTCGTCGGTGCGGAGGAACCCCTCCAGCGTCTCGACGGTCGTCCGGACGGTCCCCTCGATGGTCGCCTCCTCGTTGTACGCCGGGAGGACGACGCTGACGCGGACCGAGTCCGCGGCGGCGCTGCGGGGGTCGTCCGGACTGCTCATTACCTCCACGGTGGCCGGCGCCGGCGTAAGTACCTTCTGTACTTCCAGCGTCCGGCCAACGTGGCCGTCGATCCGACCGCTTCGGCGCGTCTCGCCGCCGAAGTCAGTCGGCGCTTACCTCGGTGTTAACCCAGCGTACCGAGCGACCGGATCGGGCGACCGAGCGACGGCGGTTGCTGCAGCGTAATCCCCGGACGGCGGCGTGTTAACCCCGTGTACCAAACCCCCTATGTGGCGGCCTACCGTAGCCGTGAGTATGAGCGCGACGAGTACCGCCGAGACGACCCAGCACGCGGACGCCGCCACCTCTGCCGCCGACCTCACCGAGAAGCAGCACCGGATCCTCACGTACCTCAGCGAGCACGCCGCCGAGCAGACGTACTTCAAGTCCCGCCTCATCGCCGAGGAACTCGGCCTCTCCGCGAAGGAGGTCGGCGCCAACATGGCCGCCGTCATCGACGCCGCCGCCGACATCGACGTGGAGAAGTGGGGCTACTCCTCCGGCACGACGTGGATGGTCACCCAGTAAGCCGGCCGTTCGGTCACGCCCATCGGTCTGTCTGATCCCGCCCGCCAGTCCGTCCGGTCCGCTCTATCGACCTGTCCGTCCCTCCCCCGCCGCCACCAGCCGCCGAACCGTTCACTCGGACCCGAGTTGCGCTCCGCAGACCTTTATACCCGCGCGCGTCACCAGCGAGTAAGACCATGCGACGAGCCAAGATCGTCTGTACGCTCGGCCCCGCCTCCGACGACCGAGCGACGATCCGGTCGCTCGCCGACGCCGGGATGTCCGTCGCCCGACTCAACGCGAGCCACGGCGACACCGAGCACCGCGGTGAGGTGATCGACCGGATCCGCGCCGTCGACGACGCGACCGAGGGACCGCTGGCGGCCATGCTGGACCTGCAAGGACCGGAGGTCCGGACCGCAGAGATCGACGACCCGATCGAGTTGGCGACCGACTCGGAGGTGCTGTTCTTCGAGGGCGACACCGCCGACGCCGAAGCGGTCGGCGTGAGCCACTCCATCGCCGAGACCGAACCGGGCGACCGCGTCCTCCTCGACGACGGGCGCATCGAGGCGACCGTCCGCGGGGTCACCGACGAGGGCGTTCGCGCGCGGATCGACTCCGGCGGCGAACTCGGCTCCCGGAAGGGTGTCAACATCCCCGGCGTCGACCTGGGCCTCCCGACGATCACCGAGGCCGACGAGCGGGAACTGGACCTCGTGAAGGATCACGACGTTGACTTCGTCGCCGCCTCGTTCATCGGCGACGCGAGCGACGTGTACGCCGTCGCCGACGCGCTGGAGGAGCGCGGCGCCGGCGAAGTCCCCGTCGTCGCGAAGATCGAACGCGCCGACGCCGTCGAGAATCTCGACGGGATCATCGACGCCTCCTACGGCGTGATGGTCGCCCGCGGCGACCTCGGCGTCGAGTGTCCCCTCGAGGACGTGCCGATGATCCAGAAGCGCATCATCCGGAAGTGCGTCGAGACGGGCACGCCCGTCATCACGGCGACGGAGATGCTCGACTCGATGGTCCACTCGCGGCGCCCGACCCGCGCGGAGGCGTCCGACGTGGCCAACGCCGTGCTCGACGGCACCGACGCCGTGATGCTGTCGGGCGAGACGGCCATCGGCGACCACCCGGTGCGCGTCGTCGAGACGATGCACCGCATCGTCCGGCAGGTCGAGAACAGCCACGAGTACGACGAGACGCGCGAGGACCGCGTCCCGCTGGCCGAGACCGAGTCCCGGACGGAGCCGCTTGCGCGCTCCGCCCGCTTTCTCGCGCGCGACACCGACGCCGCGGCGGTCGTCGCCGCCTCCGAGTCGGGGTACACCGCGCGCAAGACCGCGAAGTTCCGCCCCGCGGTGCCCGTCGTCGCGACGACGCCGAACGACCGCGTCCGGCGCCAACTCGCGCTGTCGTGGGGCGTGCGCCCGATGTACGCCGACTACCACACGAGCGTCGAGCAGGTCATGGACTCGGCGGTGTCGGCGGCGCTAGAGGCTGGCGTCGCCGAGTCGGGTGACACGCTCGTCGTGCTCTCCGGGATGATGACGGAGTTGGAGGGGACGAACACGACGAACACGCTGAAACTCCACGTCGCCGCCGAGACCATCGCGACGGGTCGCCACGTCGTCGGTGGGCGCATCTCCGGGCCGCTTCGGCGCGTCCCGGACGGTGACCTGACCGACATGCCCGACGGTGCCATCGCGTACCTCCCGGCCGACTTCGACGAGGAGTTCACGGGTGACACCAAACGACTCGGCGGCATCATCGACGCCCGCGCCGGCATGACCGGCTACCCCGCGCTCGTCGCTCGCGAGGTCGGCATCCCGATGGTGTCGGGCGCCCCCCTCGCCGACGACGTGGTCGACGACACCACCGTCACCGTCGACGCCGAGCGGGGAGTCGTCTACGAGGGCGACGTGATCGGCCACGCGCGCCAGCGCTGAGTCCGGCGCCGTCGAACGATCCGCGCTCCCGACACCTCTTTACCGACCGCGCGGCTACCCCGGGGTATGACCGACGACTCCCGTACGGGCGCCGGCCAGGGCCCCGACGTCGACTCCGACGGCAACGAGTGGCGCTTCGGGATCGACGAGGTCGGCCCCGAGGCGGAGGCGGCCCGCGAGGCCGCACAGAACCCGCCGATCGAGCCGGAGTCGATCGACGCCGAGAACGCCCTGTTCGTCGTCGCCGGCGTGCTCGGCACGCTGCTGTTCGTGTTCTCGGTGACGCTGTAACCCCGCGAGTCCCCCACCGATGCTACTCCAGTTCGACTTACTCGGTCCGCAGACGCTCCCGCTCTTGCTGGTGGCCGCCGGCCTCGGCCTGTCTATCGCCGAGGCGTTGGCACCCGGCGCGAACTTCATCGTCGTCGGCGTCGCGCTGCTGGCGGCGGGCCTCGTTGGGCTCGCGCTGGGTCCCGTCGCGGGCCCGTTCGTCCTCGCAGTGCTCGTGCTGCTGTTCGGCGCACTCGCGTTCTACGGCTACCACGAACTCGACCTGTACGGCGGGAAGGGGCAGGCGCAGACCTCCGACTCCGGGTCGCTGCGCGGCGAGACGGGCCGGGTCACCGAACGCGTCACGCCAACCGGCGGCGAGGTGAAACTCGACGCCGGAGGGTTCAACCCCTTCTACAGCGCCCGCTCGGTCGACGGAGAGATTCCCGAGGGCGCGGAGGTGATGGTGGTCGACCCCGGCGGCGGCAACGTCCTCACCGTCGAGTCGCTGGAGGGCGGCGTCGACGACATCGACCGCGAGTTGGCGCGCGAGCGCCAGCGCAGAGCGCGCGAGCGCGACCCCGCCTCCGCCGACGACGGCAGTGCAGACCGCGACGACGCCGAACTGGAGACCGAGCGCGAGTAGCGCCCGTCGACACCTCGCTCCCGTCGGCCGATCGGCGGTCGCGGAGTGACAACGTGCGAACGCTTAAGCCCCGACGGTCAAAGCGCTACACCATGGTCCTCGTACCACTCCAAGTCGCCGGCATCGGCGCCGCGGTGATCGGGATCCTGTTCCTGCTCGTCGCGATCGTCGCCGTCTACCAGGCGATCGTCATCGTCGACGCCTACGAGAAGAAGGCGCTCACGGTGTTCGGCGAGTACCGAAAACTGCTCGAACCGGGTATCAACATCGTCCCGCCGTTCGTCTCGCGGACGTACACCTTCGACATGCGGACGCAGACCCTCGACGTGCCGCGCCAGGAGGCGATCACCCGCGACAACTCGCCGGTGACCGCCGACGCCGTCGTCTACATCAAGGTGATGGACGCGAAGAAGGCGTTCCTCGAAGTCGAGGACTACAAGGTCGCCGTCTCCAACCTCGCCCAGACCACGCTGCGTGCGGTGCTGGGCGACATGGAACTCGACGACACGCTGAACAAGCGCCAAGAGATCAACGCCCGCATCCGCCGGGAACTCGACGAGCCCACCGACGAGTGGGGGATCCGCGTCGAGTCCGTCGAGGTGCGCGAGGTCAACCCCTCGAAGGACGTCCAGCAGGCGATGGAGCAGCAGACCTCCGCCGAGCGCCGTCGCCGCGCCATGATCCTGGAGGCGCAGGGTGAACGTCGCTCCGCCATCGAGGAGGCAGAGGGTGAGAAGCAGTCGAACATCATCCGCGCCCAGGGTGAAAAGCAGAGTCAGATCCTGGAGGCGCAGGGTGACGCCATCTCGACCGTGCTCCGTGCGAAGTCCGCCGAGTCGATGGGCGAGCGCGCCATCATCGACAAGGGGATGGAGACGCTCGAGCGCATCGGGCAGGGCGACTCCTCGACGTTCATCCTCCCGCAGGAGCTCACCAGCCTCGTCGGCCGCTACGGCAAGCAGTTGACCGGCTCCGACGTGCAGGACAGTCAGGGCCTCGACTCGCTGGAGTTCGACGCCGAGACGCGGGAACTGATCGGGCTCGACGACATCGAGGACATCCTCGGCCAGATCGACGAGGCCGCCGAGATGGACACCCAAGCCCTCGAGGAGGAGGCCGCCGCGGTGAAGGAGGGCGACATCGGCGGCTCGATCAAGTCCGCCGACGAGGTTGTCGCCGAAGCCGACGCCGAGGACACGATCAAGTCCGCCGACGAAGTCGTCTCGGAGGCCGACAACGGCTCTGGCGCCACCGACGAGGCCGCCGCCGACGCCGAACCGGAGACCGAGACCGAGTAGTCGCGCCCCCGCCACGCCGCTTTTCGCCACCGGTTCCCCGTCGCCAGCGGCGCGCCCCGAGCGATTGCCGACAGGCCGTCTGGTGGCCACAGCCTGTCGCTCCGTTGGTTACACGGTACAGGCAGCTGATACAACGACACCCTTTTGCGTGCGTCCTCGCTACGAGAGGCCGTGACACGCGAGGTCGACGCGGACAAGCGCGCCACCCTCCGCCGCTTCGCGGCGCTGGGTGCGGCGACGCCCCTGGCGGCGAGCGGTCGCGCGGTGGCCGACGGCGACGACGACTCCGCCGCCCGCGACGCCATCCGGGGCTACCTCGCGACGACGCCCGGCGCCCACTTCTCGAAGCTCCGGGACGACCTCTCGCTGGCGACCGGCGAGACGCAACACCACCTCAAGCGACTGGAGTCGGCGGGCGAGGTCGTCTCCCAGAAGGACGGCGACTACCGCCGCTACTTCCCTGCGGGGCGCTTCTCCGCGTTCGAGCGCCGCGCCCTCGGCTACCTCCGGCGCGACACGCCGCGCGGGATGCTCCTGGGACTGCTCAGAGACCCCGACGCGTCCGGCGCAGACCTGGCTCGTGGGCTCGACGTCTCTCGCCCCACCGTCTCGAAGTATGCCGGGAAGTTGGCTGACGCCGGACTGCTCGACACCGACGACGGCTATCGGGTCGCCCGGCCGGAGGTGCTCATCGCGCTGGTCGTGCGCTACGCCGACTCCTTCGGCTCCGACGCCGCCGGGTTCGCGGACGACGCCGCGAGCTTCATCAGCTACGACGGCTGACCGGGTGCTCCTCGTCGCGACCGCTCACCGACTCGCGAGCGACGCGAGCAGGTCGTCGGTCGTCGTCAGCTCAGCGAACTCCCCGTGTAGGTGCGCCAACGCGGTCCGGTGGACCGTCTCCGGGTCGATCCGCTCCCCGTCCGGGCCGGTACGTGCGTGCGTCGCCGTCGCGTCCGTGACCACGGTCGGCGCGAAGCCGAGGTTCTCCGCCATCCGCGTCGTCGTCGACACGCAGTGGTCGGTCGTCAGCCCCGCGACGACGAGTCGTTCGTGCCCGCCGTCGCGCAGGCGGGCCTCCAAGTCGGTGCCGATGAATCCCGAGTTCACCCGCTTGACGAGTTCGGGTTCGCCGTCGCGGGGCTCGAACGGCGGCTTGAACGCGAACCCCGGTCCGTCGCCGCGCAGCGGGGAGTCCGGTTCGGTGGAGTCGTGGCGGACGTGGAAGACGGCGCCGTCGCGGTCGCGCCACGCCGCCAGCAGGCGCTGGGCGTTCGCCTCCGCCTCGGGGTTGTTGCGCTCGCCGTACGCCGGGTCGTCGAACCCGGTCTGGAGGTCGATCAACAGCAGCGCCGGGAGGTCGCCCATCAGTCGGCCCCGACGCCCGAACCCGGAGTGTCCGCGTCCAACGCCGTCACCTCCGGGGTCACCGTGAGGGGACACTCGTCGGGGAACTGCTCGGCGTCGACGGAGAACAGGTACTGGCGCCACTCGCGGTCGTCCTCGACGCCCCAGTCGCCGAGGTCGGCGTGCGGGCAGACGCCGTCGTAGTCGGCGAGGCGGCCCTGGATGACCTCGCGGGCACGGGCGCCGGCCTCGGTGTCGTGGGTGAGGCCGTCGAACACGTCGCGGGGCTGGAACGTGATCTCGAGGCTGACCGGGCAGTAGCGGCTCTTGCGGTCCTCGTAGAACGGCGCCCGGCACGTCGGGAACATGGCCGTGCCGCCGAAGGAGAACTCCCAGTAGGGGTCGTCCGGGTCGGTGGGGATGTCTGCGGGCCACGGTTCGGGGTCGTTCACGTGGAGGAACTGGAGCACGTGCCACAGCGTCTCGTGCCAGTCGGCCTCGGCGAACGCGTCGACGCCGCCCTCGGGCGGCGCGAAGAACACCACCAGCGGCGCGAACTCCGCGTGGTCCTGGTAGGTGTCGAGGTACTCCAGAAGCGTGTCGCGGAAGGCGAACAGCGCGTCGGGGTCGGTGAACGACGGGACCGTGGTGTACAGGAGGTCCCCCTGCTCGACGGCCTTTGTCCCGAAGTGACACGGGAACGGCGTCTCGTTGCGCTCGCCGGTGAGGCTGCCGGTGAACGTCTCGAAGTGGCGCCGCAGCCACGTTGGTGCGTCCGCCGCTCGTGCGCGCGTCGCCATCGTCTCCTGGTCACACAGCGCCTGTGGGTGGTCCTCGTTCATGGTGGTGGGGTCGACCGCGAAGGAGGTGCGGCGGTCGATCTGTCGGTAAACGAAGTCGGGACCGGGGTGATATGGCTCTTTCGTGACCCGGGCGCTCGACCGGCGGACCGCGCCGCCGTGGACCCGTACGGGTCGCCGACGCGTTCTCCGCGGATCCGGTGGACACGCCCGTCTGACGACAGGTATTTCCATCCGGCCCCCCTTATATACTCGTCGGCGGTTCACGCCGGCTGCAATATCACCATCACGCCCACGGAGGGCACATCACATGACAGATTCAGCCAAATACCTCATCCACGCCCGCATCACGGCCGACGGCGTCGTCGAGCGGAGCGACGTCGTCGGCGCGGTGTTCGGACAGACGGAGGGCCTCCTCGGCGACGAGTTGGACCTCCGCGACCTGCAACAGTCGTCGAAGATCGGTCGCATCGACGTCCAGATAGACAGCGAGAACGGCCAGAGCTTCGGCGAGATCACCATCTCCTCGGGGCTCGACAAGGTGGAGACCTCCATCCTCGCGGCCAGCCTCGAAGCGATCACTCGCGTCGGCCCCTGCGAGTCGCGCGTCGAGGTGACCGACATCGAGGACATGCGCTCGGCCCAGCGCCGCGAGGTCGTCGAGCGCGCCAAGGAACTGCTCGCCTCGTCGTTCGACGACTCGGTGATGGACTCCACGGAGATCCTCACCGAGGTCCGCGAGGCGAACCGCGTCGAGCGCATCGACGAGTACAAGGGGTACCCGGCGGGCCCACGCGTCCACGACTCCGACGCCGTCGTCGTCGTCGAGGGGCGCGCGGACGTGCTCACGCTCCTCAAGTACGGCATCAAGAACGGCGTCGCCGTCGAGGGGACGAACGTGCCGGACGCGGTCGCAGACCTCACCAGAGAGCGCACCGTGACGGCGTTCCTCGACGGCGACCGCGGCGGGGAGTTGATCCTCAAGGAGTTGGCGCAGGTGGGCGACGTCGACTACGTCGCGTTCGCCCCCGAGGGCCGCTCCGTCGAGGACCTGAGCCGTCACGAGTTGATGGCCGCGCTCCGCGAGAAGGTGCCGTTCGAGTCCGTGGGCGCCGACACCCCGTCCGACCCGGTCGCCGACACGGACGACGAGACGGGTCCTCGAACGAACGGTGACGCCCCCGACGGCACCTCGGCGGTCGCGGCGACCGACGGCAGCGCCCAACCCGCGCCGGATCCGAGTGACGCGGCCACCCCCGAGTCTGCCGAGTCGCCGTCGCCGACGGCGGTGGCGACGACCGACGCCCCCGCAACCGCAGAGCCGACCACCCCGACCGTCGACGACGAGACGCCGCCGACCGACCCCGTGAGCGCGGTCGAGCGCGAGCACGACGAATCCGACGCCGACACCGATAGCGACGACACCGACGACACCGACGACGAGCCACTGACCCTCCACGACCACGTGGCCGCGGTCGTCGCGGCGGGCACGAACTGCGCGCGACTCCTCGACGCCGACTACGAGGTCGTCGCCGAAGTTCCCGCGGCGGACGTGTTCGACGCGGTGTCGGAGAGCGACGGCACGCCGGTGGCGCTGGTGCTCGACGGCGAACTGACACAGCGCGTCCTCGACGTGGCCGCCCAGCGCGGCGTCGACCAGATCGTCGCCGAGTCGGAGGGCGAGTTCGTGAAACGACCCACGAGCGTCCGCGTCGTCACCGCCGACCGGATGCTGTCGGCGTAACCGCGCCGTCGACCGCCTACTTCTCGACGACCAGCGACTCGCCGGTCATCGCCTCGGGTTGCTCCACACCGACCAGCGACAGGAGCGTCGGCGCGATGTCGGTCAACGACCCGCCATCGCGAACGCGCATCCCGCCGTCGTCGCCCGCAGCGGTGACGGAGACGAACGGCACCGGGGCGAACGTGTGGGCCGTGTGCGGGTCCTCGGGCGTGCCCATGTCGTCGGCGTTGCCGTGGTCGGCGGTGACGAGCAGGTGTCCACCCGCCTCTCGGACGGCGGCGGCCAGTCGACCGAGTTGTTCGTCCACCGCCTCCACGGCGGCGACGGCGGCGTCGAAGTCGCCGGTGTGGCCGACCATGTCGGGGTTCGCGTAGTTGAGCACGAGCACGTTGGGGTCCTCGGCACCGATCAGGTCGATGGCGGTGTCGGTCAACTCGGCGGCGCTCATCGCGGGCGTCTCGTCGTAGGTGGGCACGTCCGGGCTCTCGATGATCCGCCGCATCTCGCCCGGGAACTCCACCTCGCGCCCGCCGTTGAGGAAGTAGGTGACGTGGGCGTACTTCTCGGACTCGGCCATCCGGAGTTGCGTGAGCCCTGCCTCCGACAGCACCTCACCGAGCGTGTCCTCGGGTTGGGTCGGCGGGAAGGCGACGGGGAGGTCGAACTCCTCGTCGTACTCCGTCATCGTCACGAGTTCCACGTCGGGTGGACTCGTCTCGATGCCCTCCGCCTCCCACGCCGCCGACTCGATGTCCGCGAGCATCCGGGTGAGTTGGCGCGCGCGGTCCGAGCGGAAGTTGAAGAACACGACGCCGTCGCCGTCTTCGATCCCCGGCTCGCCGTCGACCACGGTCGGCTCGACGAACTCGTCGGTGTCGCCGCGCTCGTAGCTGGCTTCGACGGCGTCGACCGCGCTGGAAGCCGTGTGGTCGGCCTCGCGGTTCACGACGGCGTCGAAGGCGCGCTTCGTCCGCTCCCAGTTCTGGTCGCGGTCCATCGCGTAGTAGCGCCCGCTGACGGTGGCGGCGTCGCCGGTGCCGTGGTCGGCGGCGTGCGCCTCCAGCGACGCGAGGAACCCGCTCCCGGACTTCGGGGCGGTGTCGCGACCGTCGGTGAACGCGTGGGTGACCGCCTCGACGCCGCGCTCGGCGGCGGCCTCGATGAGCGCGTGGAGGTGTTCCTGGTCGCTGTGGACGCCGCCGTCGCTGACGAGGCCGAGGAAGTGGACGCGACTGTCGTTCGCCTCGGCGTGGTCGAACGCCCGCTCGATGGCGGTGCCCTCGACGAACTCGCCGGCCTCGATGGCGTCGTTGATCCGGGTGTACTCCTGGTAGACCGTGCGGCCGGCGCCGATGTTCATGTGGCCCACCTCGGAGTTGCCCATCTGGTCGTCCGGGAGGCCGACGTCGCGACCCCACGCGGTGAGCGTGCCGAACGCCCCGGCGTCGCGGAGGCGGTCGAAGTTCGGGGTGTCGGCGGCCTTCACCGCGTCGCGTCGGTCGTGGTCGCCGAGGCCCCAGCCGTCGAGGATGACGAGCGCCGCGTTCATTGTTACTCGGAGGTTCCGTCGGCAGGCTGTTGACTGCGTCGGTTCCCGCGATCCGACGGCGTGTGCGCGGGGCCGGGGCGGACCCGTAGCGTTTTACCCGGACACGACCCCACCCAGAAGCAGACAATGACGACCGACGCCGGCGGCATCGTGGGCGAGTTTCTCTCCCTGAAGGAGTCCACGGACGCGGACGTGCTCGCGATGCAGTGCGGCGACTTCTACGAGTTCTTCGGCGACGACGCCGAGTTGGTCGCCGACGAGTTGGACCTGAAGGTGTCACAGAAGTCCAGTCACGGCTCCTCGTACCCGATGGCTGGCGTGCCGCTCACGGAGTTGACGCCGTACCTCAAGGCGCTCGTCGAGCGCGGCTACCGCGTCGCCGTCGCCGACCAGTACGAGACGAGCGACGGCCACGCCCGCGACATCGAGCGCGTCGTCTCCCCGGGCACCGTCGTCGACCCCGACGGGGCCGCCGCGCGGTGGCTCGCCGCCATCGCGTACGACGCCGCGAGTGACGACCCGTGGGGCGTCGCGTTCGCGGAGGTGACGACCGGGCGGTTCCACGCCGCCGCGCTCGCGGACCTGGACGACGTGCGTGCGGAACTCCACCGGTTCGCCCCCGTCGAGTTGCTGCCGGGACCGAACGTACGCGACGACGACGCCCGCCTCGCCGACGTCCGGGACGCCACCGACGCACGGCTCACCCTCCACGAAGCGGAGGCGTTCGCACCCGGTCGCGCCCGCCACCGCCTCGGCGACCACTTCGGGACACAGACCCTGGAGGCCGTCGGCCTCGACGACGACCCCGCAGTCGCCGCGGCGGGCGCGGTGCTCCACTACGTCGACGTGACCGGCGCGGGCGTGCTCGCGTCGATGACGCGCCTCGGGGGGCTCGACCCCGGCGGCCGCGTCGCGCTCGACGCGACGACCCAGCGCAACCTCGAACTCGTCGAGACGATGCAAGGCGAGCACACCGGCACCGTGCTGGACACGCTGGACCACACGGAGACCGCCGCCGGGACTCGGCTGTTGCGCGAGTGGCTCACGCGCCCTCAGCGTGACCGCGCGGAACTCGAACGCCGCGGGGCAGCGGTCGAGGCGTTCGCGAGCGCCGCCCTCGCGCGGGACCGGCTGCTCGACACGCTCGACGGCACCGCCGACCTCGAACGCCTCGCGGCCCGCGCGACGAACGGGTCGGCAGGGCCGCGCGACCTCGCGGCGGTCAGATCCGCGCTCGCCAGACTGCCCGAACTCGCCGCCGCCATCGACGGCACAGAACTGGCCGACTCACCCGTCCCGGACGTGCTGGCGCGCCCCGACCAAGGCGCCGCGCGAGCACTCCACGACGAACTCGCAGACGCCATCGCCGACGAGCCACCGGGGAGCATCGGCGGCGACGGCGGTGTGATCGCCCGCGGCTACGACGATGAGTTGGACGCGCTCGTCGAGGAGTACGAGGAGGCCGTCGAGTGGCTCGACACGCTCGCCGAGCGCGAGAAGCGTCGCCACGGGCTGAACCACGTCTCCGTCGACCGCAACAAGACCGACGGCTACTACATCCAGGTCGGCAAGTCCGTCGCCGGCGAGGTGCCCGAACACTACCGCGAGGTCAAGACGCTGAAGAACTCCAAGCGGTTCGTCACCGAGGAGTTAGAGGAGCGCGAGCGGACGGTGCTCCGGATGGAGGAGCGCCGCGAGGAGTTGGAGCGGCGCATCTTCGAGGAGGTGCGCGAGCGCGTCGCCGACGAGGCGGCGCTCCTGCAGGACGTGGGGCGCGCGCTCGCCGAACTCGACGTGCTCGCGGCGCTGGGCCACCACGCGGCGACCAACGACTGGGTCCGTCCCGAGTTCACCGACGGCGACGACCTCGTCATCGAGGGCGGGCGCCACCCCGTCGTCGAGCAGACGACCGACTTCGTCCCGAACGACCTGCGGATGGACCGCGAGCGCGGCTTCCTCATCGTCACCGGGCCGAACATGAGCGGGAAGTCGACGTACATGCGCCAGTGTGCGCTCATCTCGCTACTCGCACAGACCGGGAGCTTCGTCCCCGCCGACGACGCGACCTTGCCGCTGGTCGACGGCGTGTACACGCGCGTCGGCGCGCTCGACGAACTCGCCCAGGGGCGCTCGACGTTCATGGTCGAGATGCAGGAGCTGTCGAACATCCTCCACTCCGCGACCGAGGACTCGCTGGTCATCCTCGACGAGGTGGGGCGCGGGACGGCGACGTACGACGGCATCTCAATCGCGTGGGCCGCGACGGAGTACCTCCACAACGAGGTGCGCGCGAAGACGCTGTTCGCGACTCACTACCATGAGTTGACCGCGCTCGCCGAGCACCTCCCGCGCGTGGCCAACGTCCACGTCGCCGCCGAGGAGCGCGACGGCGACGTGACGTTCCTCCGGCGCGTCCGGGAGGGGCCGACCGACCGCAGCTACGGGGTCCACGTCGCCGACCTCGCGGGCGTCCCCGGGCCGGTCGTCGCCCGCGCGGACGGCGTGCTCGACCGCCTCCGCGAGGAGAAGGCCATCGAGGCGAGAGGCGCCGACACCGACGGCGGGGAGACGAAACAGGCCGTCTTCGACCTCACGGCGGGGGAGTTCGTCGCCGACGCGGACGCGGCAGTCGCCGACGGGAACGGCGCCGCGTCGGCACCCCCC
Source organism: Halobaculum marinum (assembly GCF_029338555.1). Lineage (GTDB taxonomy): Archaea > Halobacteriota > Halobacteria > Halobacteriales > Haloferacaceae > Halobaculum > Halobaculum marinum. Next base: position 2,451,577 of record NZ_CP119989.1, read on the forward strand.
GAGGAGCCCACGTCGTCGACGCCGGCACCCGACCCCGAGACGGCGGCGGTGCTCGACGCGCTCCGCGAGACGGACGTGAACGAGACGCCGCCGGTGGAACTGATGGCGAAGGTGCAAGAGTGGCAGGCGCGCCTCCAGAACGAAGAGTGAGCGGCGGGGAAGGACTGGGACGCGTCCGGAGCGTCACGTGAGAGCGGGCGTCGGTGTCGCGTCGCGGTGGCGACGGCTCAGTCGACGAGTTTGACGTCGCCGAACACCGCCGTCGCGTCGATCAGCAGGTCGGGTTCGCCGGTCGGTCGCGTGCGGCGCATGTCGTGGATGTTCCCGAACACGCTGGTAGCGTCGACGACGACGACGCGGCCCTCTGGGACGACGACTTCGACGTCGTCGAACACGGCGGTCGCCTCCACCATCGCCGGCGAGGGGACGTCGACGCCGCGGAGGTCGAGGCGAGCGTCCTCGAAGATGGCGGTCGCGCGGGTCGCACCGTCGCCGCTCCCGGTCGCGACGACGACCGCGGGGGCGCCGAACAAGCCACCGGTGCGGCGCTCGCGCAGCAGCGACGCGCCGAACAGCACCACGAGCACCGGCCAGAGGCCGCGGGCCTGCGCGCCGGTCAGGAGGCCGAACTCGACGAGGAGCCAGCCCGTGCCGACGAGGAGGAACGTCCCCGGCCAGAACAGGTGCCGGGCGCGCTCGCTGACCAGCCGGTAGCCCCCGTAGACGGCGAGGGCGCCGGCGAGGAACACGGCGAAGCCGTCGACGGCCACGAGGCCAGTCGTGTCCGCGAGCAGGATCAGCCCGAGCACGACGATCAGTCCGCCGAGGAGCAGTCGCGTTCGTGGCGTGCGGGCGTCAGTACCGGTGTCGACGTGTGTATCGGCCATGGTGAACTCCGAGTGAGCCCCGCTGCTAGCAGGGCGTACTCGGTTGAATGTACGTGCCGTGAGGTCCTAAAGCCGTAGTGAGCCGTGTTCGCAGTCGCACCGCCGACTGGGCTCAGATGTCGACCGGACAGCCGCGAATCTCGGCACCGCGCATCCCGTCGGCGAGCCAGAACAGCGACAGCCCCAGTGGTACGAGCGCCAGCAGGGTGAACTCCAGCCCGTCGAACGGGAGGAACAGCACGACGCCGGAGGCGCCCACCAGCGAGAGCACGCCGACGAGCACCGCCGACCCGCAGGCGGCACAGCCCGCCCCCAGTGCACCGAGGACGACGCCGACCGCGCTCCCGAGGCTCCCGCCGCCCGCACCGGATCCGGGCCCGGCGTCCGCGCCCGTGTCCCCGTCGCCGCCGAGGACGCCGTTCTCGCGGAGGTGGTACGCGACGACCGCGACGTTCGCCCCGGTGAGCACGGCGATCAGGACGAGCATCGCGCCCGCGACCGGGCCGTAGCTGGTCCCGACGAACGGGTACTGTTCGAACAGGATGGTGAGGCGGGCATCCAGCGGGAGCACCCCGCCGACCACGGTGTCGCGGACGAGCGCGACGTTCTGCGAGAGGACGAACCCCGAGAGCGCGAGCACGGCGACCACGACCGCGACGGCGGCGTACGCCGGGACGCCGAGGACGAGCCGGACCGTCCGCGCGACGAGTCGGGCGTCACGCCGCGACGACGGGAGCCGGGGGAGGCCGACGCGTCGCCGAGCGCGCGTGAGCCGGTTCGCGCCGCTCATAGCTGGAGCGCCGAGGCGATGGTCTCGTAGCTCACGTTGCCCGTGGCGCGGGTGACGTAGTCGCCGTCGCGAAAGAGGAACAGCGTCGGCGTGCGGTTTGCCCCCGACGCGCGCCCGGCGTCGAGGTCGGCCTGGACCGCGTCGTCGTACTCCTCGGCGGCGGCGTCGCCCACTACGGCCGCGGCGTCGAGGCCGGTGGCCTCTCGGAGAAACGACCCCGTCAAGTCGAGCACGTTGTCCTCGTCGAAACTGTCCTGCTCGGCGAAGTAGTGGTCGAAGAGTGTCCAGTAGGCGTCCTCGTCGCGCGCGTAGACGGCTTCCAGCGCCTGCACCGCCGGCTTCCCCCACGGGTAGATGATAGGGTACACCCGCGAGACGAACCGGAGGTCGCCGTCGGCGACCGGGCCGTCCTTCAGGCGGGCGCCCGTGCCCCGCTCGAAGTTCCGGCAGGTCGGACAGGAGGGGTCCTCAAAGGCGACGACGGTCGCCCCGGCGTCGGCGGCGCCGAGTGCGGGTTGGGCGTCCAAGCCGCCCGCCGCGGGGTGGTCGCCGATGGGCGTGGTGTCGCCGGTGTCCCCGCCGCCGTCGGATCCGGTCGCGCCGCCGAGACAGCCCGCGACGGTGCCGAGGCCGACGGCACCGACGGTGGCGAGGGCCGCGCGGCGAGTGAAGTCCATACGCACCTACAGGTCACGCCGGACAAGGAACCCCACCCGCGTGGGCGTCGAGCACGCACGACCGATTCGCCGGACGCGGCGGGCGTCCACCCGCCCGTCGAACCCCGGCGCACGGTGAGTTTAACAGGGGTCGGGCGGTAGTTCGGGACGGAACACATGGACATCGACGCACACGCCGAGGAGCTCGCCTCCGCTCTCGGCGAAGACAAAGAGGAGGTCAAGCGTGACTTGGAGAACCTGCTGGAGTACAGCGTCCCAATCGACGAGGCGAAGCAGTCCGTGCGCCGGAAGTACGGCGGCGGCGGGGGCGGCGGCAGCGGCCCCACCTCGGTCGACATCGGCGATATCGGCCCCGACTCGGGCAACGTCACCGTGACGGCGCGCGTGCTGACGGTCGGGCGACGCTCGATCCGCTACCAGGGCGACGACACCGTCATCCGCGAGGGAGAACTCGCCGACGAGACCGGCGTCGTCTCCTACACGGCGTGGCAGGACTTCGGCTTCGAACCCGGCGACAGCGTGACGATCGGCAACGCCGGCGTCCGCGAGTGGGAGGGCGAACCCGAGTTGAACATCGGTGAGTCCTCGTCGGTCGCGATGGAGAGCGAGCCGGTCGCGGTGCCCGAGGGCGTGTCGGTCGGCGGCGAGCGCGACCTCGTCGACCTGCGCGCGGGCGACCGCGGGCGGACGGTCGAGGTGGAGGTGCTGGAGGTCGAACAGCGCACCATCGACGGGCGCGACGGCGAGACGACCATCCACTCGGGCGTCATCGGCGACGAGACGGGCCGGCTCCCATTCACCGACTGGCAGGCGCGCGAGGCGGTCGTCGAGGGCGCACAACTCCGCATGGAGGACGTGTACGTCCGGGAGTTCCGCGGCGTCCCATCCGTGAACCTCACCGAGTTCACCGAGACCGCGCCCGCGAGTGTCGAGGTGAGCGACGAGGCACCGCGCGTGACCATCGGCGAGGCGGTCGGTTCCGGCGGGATGTACGACGTCGAGGTGCTCGGCAACGTGCTGGAGGTCCGTGACGGCTCCGGCCTCATCGAGCGGTGTCCCGACTGCGGACGACTCGTCCAGAACGGCCAGTGCCGCAGCCACGGGCAGGTCGACCCCGAAGACGACCTCCGGATCAAAGCGATCCTCGACGACGGCACCGCGACCGTCACGGCGATCCTCGACCGCGACCTGACCGAGGAGATCTACGGCGGCACCCTCGAGGAGGCGCTGGAGGCGGCCCGCGACGCGATGAGTCGCGAGGTCGTCGCCGACGACATCGCCGAGAAACTGGTCGGGCGCGAGTACCGCGTGCGCGGCCACCTCTCGGTCGACGAGTACGGCGCCAACCTCGACGCCAGCGAGTTCGAACCGAGCGACGACGACCCCGCCGCGCGTGCATCGGCGCTGTTGACGGAGGTGGGCGCGTGAGTTCGAACGACAGCGGGGGCGGCGACTCCGGGCCGGGCACCCGCGAGGTGGCCCACCGGATCTTCGCCGCCGAGTTCGACGACGCCGACTTCGACTACTCTGAGAGCGACGAGGAGCGCGCTCCCAACTACGTCGTCACGCCCACGGGACTGCGCGTGAACCGCCTATTCACCGTCGGCGTGCTGACGGAGGTCGAGTCGGTGAACGAGCAGACGCTCCGCGGGCGCGTCGTCGACCCGTCGGGCGCGTTCGTCACCTACGCCGGGCAGTACCAGCCCGACGAGATGGCGTTCCTCGACCGGACGACGCCGCCGGCGTTCGTCGCACTCACCGGGAAGGCGCGCACGTTCCAGCCCGAGGACTCCGACCTCGTGTACACCTCCGTGCGCCCGGAGAGCTTCGCGACCGTCGACGCCGCGACGCGCGACCGGTGGGTCGTCTCCGCCGCGGAGGCGACCCTCCAGCGGATCGCAGTGTTCGAGGCGGCGCTCGCGACTGAGGACCGGGGCGACCGCCTGCGCGCCCGACTGGAGGCCGCGGGCGTCCCGACGGCGCTGGCGGCGGGCATCCCGCTCGCCATCGACCACTACGACACCGGCACGCGCTACCTCGAAGCCGTGCGCACGCTCGCGGTCGACGCCCTCGAAGTCGTCGCCGACGAGCGCGAGGAAGTGCGCGACCTGACCGCCGACCCCGGCGAGCGCGGGGGTGCAGAGCTGGGTCCGCTCCCGGACGTGCCGTACGACGTCGCCGGCGCCGTGGTCCCCGACGACGTCGCGGGCGCGGAGGTGGACGCCGACGTGGAGGTGGACGCCGAGGCGACCGAGGAGACGGCGGCGGGCGCGACGGAAGCGGAGGCGGCGGACTCGGACGCGACCGCCGTCGCCGCCGGCACCGACGCCAGCGGGTCGACGGCCTCGACGGTCGACGACACCGCCACCGACGAGGCGGACACCGCCGCGGAGCCGGCCGAGGCGGCGGACGCCGAGCCCGATTCGGTCGACACCGCCGAGGTCGGCACCGCCGAGAGCGACACGGCGGACGCGGCCGACACCGACACGACCGAGGCCGACGCGGACGACGACCTCGCCGAGGTCGACGAACCCGAGGCGTCCACCGCGAGCGCAGACACCGAGGCCGCGGTGTCGACCGACCCGACGACCGACTTCGACGACGACACTACGGACACCGCGGACACCGTCGACGACGACACCGCGTCCGAGCCGGCCGAGGCGACGGGTGCCGAGCCGGATTCCGCCGACGTGGCTGAGGCGGATCCGGGCGCGGGCGCCGAGCCAGAGCCCGTCGAGTCCGCCGACGCGACCGCCGACGACGGCCTCGGCGACTTCGACGACGACTTGGGCGAGTTCGACGCCGGCGAGGAGCCTGTCGTCGACCTCGACGCCGACCCCGAGGACCTCGACGACGCGCTCACCGAGGAGGAGCGCCGCGAGGTCGAAGAGGAGCACGGCGTCGAGTTCTCGACCGGCAGCGAGGTGCCCGAGCCAGGCGAGTCCGGCATCGAGACGCCGGAGCCGACGACGGCGCCCGACGAGGACGACGACGGCGACGCCGAGTCCGCGGCGGCGACCGCGGAGACGGACCCCGCGAGCGACGCCGACGGCGACGCCGACCCCGCCGCCGAGAGCGACACGGCCGCAGCGGCGGCCGACGAGGAGTCGGCTGCCGAAGCCGACGCTGACGACGACGACGACGGGGCCGCGGAGGCGCCCGACGACCTCGAGGCCGCCGTCGTCGACCTGATGTCCGAACTGGACGACGGCGACGGCGCCGACAAGGAGGCGGTCGTCGCCGCGGCGGTCGACCGCTACGGCGTCGACGCCGCAGACGCGGAGGACGCCATCGACGATGCGCTGATGAGCGGGCAGTGCTTCGAGCCGACCGACGGCACGCTCAAGGCGATCTGAATGGTCGAGCGCGCCCCCGCGGACGGTCGGCGTCGGGGGCGCGACCGCCCGCTCGTCGAACCCGTCCCGGACGCGCCCGCCGCGGTCGCGGCGTTGGGCGACGAGCGGGGCCTGTTGCTCGCGGACTACCACGCCGGCATCGAGGCCGGCCTCCGCTACGAGCGTGGAGTCGAGTTGGACAGCGCCGGCGACGAACGCCGCGAGCGGGTGCTGGACCTACTAACGCGCACCGACGCAGACCGACTCGTCGTCCTCGGCGACCTCGGGCACCGCATCGGCGGCGCGGGCGACGCCGAGACCGCGGAACTCGACGCGCTCCTCTCGGCCGTCGGAGTCCCCGTCACGCTCGCGCTCGGCAACCACGACCCCGGCCTCGCGGAGGCGTTCGGCGACCGGGTCGACGTGACGCCCGCGGGTGGCGCTCGCCTCGGCGACGTGGGCGTCCTCCACGGGCACACGTGGCCGGCGCCCGAGGTGCTCGGCGCCGACGTGGTGTGTATGGGCCACGAACACGTCGCTGTCAGACTGGCTGACGCCGTCGGCGGCGGCCGTGCGGAGAAGGCGTGGCTCCGCGGACCGCTCGCGCGCGACGCGTTCGTCGACGACGTCGACCTCGCGGGCGTCGACTGGCGCGACCCGGAGTTGGTCGTGTTCCCGGCGTTCAACGACCGATCCGGCGGAACGTGGGTGAACGTCGACGGTCAGGGGTTCCTCTCGCCGTTCCTCCCCGACGCGCTCGAATCCGGCGAGGCGTACCTGCTCGACGGCACGCGACTCGGCGACTACCGTCGCGTCTGATCCGGTGACGGCGCCCGGACCGCGGCGATCCGTTCGCGCTGGGGCGGACCATGGGAGCGGATCGCACGTTTCCGGCAGTGTGAGACTCCCTACCACGTGTTTTCGGCACCAGACAGCGAAGAAGTTATATACGGAAACCGTATATGTGGAAGTACCAGAACGCCTTCGGGCGTGGTGGCATCGATCGCTGAATGACACGGTGTTCTCACCCACAGACGGACGCGCCGAACCGAGGAGCGTCCGCTCCCGAAGTAGTATGGTGTCGAGGTAACGAACAATGGTAACGAAAGAGGAAGTTCTCGAAGAATACGGTCTTGACCAGCTAGATGAATCCCGAAACGTCTCCCTCTCCGAGGAGGAGTTGGAGAACGACTCGAAGGGACAGCTGATCAAGAAGGCCGGACAGCTCCGTGACCGACGTAACGAGCTCAATCAGATGGCGTCCGAGCGCGCGTCCAAGCGCGACGACCTGAACGCGAAGACACGCGAGAAGGTCGACGAGGCGCAGGAACACCGCGAGTCGCGGGATGAGCTCAACGAGCAGGTCCAGGAGCACAAGGAGTCGCGCAACGAGCTGAACGCCCAGGCAAACGAGCTGTTCGACGAGGTCGAGGAGATGAAGCAGGACCTCGAACTCGGCTCGGGCAAGTCCATCGAGGAGCTCAAAGAGGAGATCGAAGACCTCGAGTTCAAGCAGCAGACCGAAGTCCTCGGCACCGACGAGGAGCGCGAGCTCATCGAGAAGATCGAGAGCAAGCGCGAGAAGCTCGCCGAGAAGAAGGGCAAGGTCGACCAGAGTGGCGAGCTCGAAGAGCTCATCGAGGAGGCCGAAGAGGTCCGCTCGGAGGCGTCCACGCACCACCAGAAGGTGACGGAGCTGGCCGACGAGGCGCAAGAGCACCACAACCAGATGATCGAGGCCTACCGTGAGGCCGACGAGATCCGCGACGAGGCGGACGCCATGCACGAGCTGTTCGTGGAGGCGCAGGAGTCGGCCGACCAGCACCACGAGGACTTCGTCCGCGTCCAGAAGCGCCTGCGCGAACTGGACAAGGAGGAGGAGGCCGAGAAGAAGGAAGAGCGCGAGGCCAAGATGGAAGAGGAGCGCGAGGAGGCCGAGGAGATCTACCAGAAGTTCAAGGAAGGCGAGACCCTCGACACCGAGGACCTGATGAAGCTCCAGAAGACGGGGCTGCTCTAAGTTCGGTCTTCGATTCGTTTCCGACGCGTATCGCGGTTCGACCGTTCTTCAGACGCAACGACCACCCAGCGGCGCCACCGGGGCTTATCCGGGCGCCCGTCGAAGCGCGTCCATGACCGATTCGACAACCCGCACCGTCATCACGGTGGTCGCGCTCGTCGTCGCCGCGGCGGTCGCGGCGGCGCTCGGCTACGTCCTGTTCGTGTGGCTTCCCGACGACAACCTGGCGCGACTGTTCGGCGTGCTCCTCACGCTCGCAGCGGTCGCCACCGCACTGAAGATCGCCGGGTCGGCGTTGTCGTCGCGGTTCGCCGACTACACCGTCGCAGAGGTCGCCGTGGAGGGACCGATCACCCGCGACGGCGGTGGCGGCGGCGGACTCCCGCGGTCGCCCGGCACGCCCGGCGCCGACGAGGTGGTCGAACAGATCGAACGTGCGGACGACGATCCGAACGCCGAGGCGCTGCTCGTGAAGCTGAACACGCCCGGCGGTCAGATCGTCCCCAGCGAGGACATCCGACTGGCGGCAGAGCGCTTCGACGGCCCCACGATCGGCTACGCGACCGACACCTGCGCCAGCGGCGGCTACGCCATCGCCGTGGGCTGTGACGAACTGTGGGCCCGGGAGGGGAGCGTCGTCGGCTCCATCGGCGTCATCGGCTCGCGACCGAACGTCCACGAGTTGGCCGACCGCCTCGGCGTCAGCTACGAGCAGTTCACCGCCGGCGAGTACAAAGACGCCGGCCTCCCGCTGAAGGAGGTGTCGCCGGACGAGCGCGCGTACCTCCAGGGCATCGTCGACGACTACTACGACCAGTTCGTCGAACAGGTCGCCGAGGGGCGCGACATGGACGAGCAGGCCGTCCGCGACACCGAGGCGCGCGTGTTCCTCGGAACGGAGGCGTACGAGCGCGGCCTCGTCGACGGACTCGGCGACCGCGAGGCCGTCCTCGACCGCGTGGAGGAACGCACCGGCACGGAGGCGGTCGTCGAGGAGTTCACCCCGCAGCGCGGGCTGATGACTCGTCTACGCGGCGGTGCGACCGCCGTCGCGTACGCGCTCGGTGCCGGCGTCGCCAGTCGGTTCGCCGGCGACGACGCGACCGGCGTCGACGTGCGAGTCCGTCGGTAGCGACACCGCCACGCGCGACGGGGCGACGCTCCCGGTCGTGTCAAGCCCCGCCATGGTGGCCTTTTTCAACCGGGGGACCCTCGGGTCGCACGTGACGACGCTGGTCCTCTGTGTGGACCGCTCGAACGACGTCGGCCGGAAGGCCGGCGTCGACACCCCGATCGTGGGGTGGGAGGCGGTTCGCTCGCTCGTGACCGATCTCGGCCTCGCGGACCCCGAGGACGTCGGCGTCAACTCGCTGCTGGAGTCACTTCGCGTCGCCCGCGACCTCTCTGACGAGGGCGAGGAGACGGTCGTCGCGGTAGTCTCCGGCAACGGCGACTCCGCCGTGCGCGCCGACCGCGCGCTCGCACGGCAACTGGACGACGTGCTCGCGACCCGCTCGTTCGACTCGGCGATCGTCGTCATCGACTCCGCCGCCGACGAGCGCGCCGTCCCGATGATCGAGTCGCGACTCCCCGTCGACGCGGTCGACCGCGTGGTCGTCCGGCAGGCGCGCGACCTCGAGTCGACGTACTACCTCCTCAAGCAGTTCATGGCCGACGAGGAACTGCGCGAGACGGTGCTCGTCCCGATCGGTATCGGCCTGCTCATCCTCCCGGCACTGCTCGTGTACTTCTCGCCGGCCATCGCCGTCGCAGCCGTGACGACGCTGTTGGGTGCGGCGCTGTTGTACTACGGACTCGGCATCGACGAGGTGGTCGAGGCCGCGCCCGACCGTGCGCGCGAGGCGCTGTACTCCGGGCAGGTGTCGGTCGTGACGTACGTCGCGGCGCTGGGCCTCTCGGTCGTCGGCGTGTTCCTCGGCGTGTTGGAGGCGTCCAGCGGCGAGGCGACCGCCGGCGAGTTCGTCGCCGCGATGAGCTTCGTGTACGCGGCGGTACCGTGGCTCGCGCTGGCGGCGGTGACCGCCTCGTTCGGTCGCCTCCTCGACGAACTCATCCGCGACGAGGGGGTGCGGACGCCGTATCTGAACCTCCCGTTCGGCGTCCTCGCGGTCGGCGTGCTGTTCCGCGGGTTCGCCGGCTTCTTCCTCGAACGGGAGGCCAACTGGGACGCCTTACAGCTGTTCGGTCACACCTTCACCGCGAGCGAACGCCTCGCCGTGTTCGTCGTCGGGAGCATCGCACTCGCGCTCGTGGGGGTACGCGTCGCCGCCAGCGTCTCCGACGAGGCGCTCGACGAAGTGATCGACGAGGCGGCGTCCGGCCAGCCGGGCGACACGGGCGGCGACGGCGGGCGGTGAGGGCACGACGAACGCTCCACGACGAGCACGGACTGCTACTTCCGCCGACTGCCTCCGACGCTGACTGACTCTGACACTGGCTACCTCAGACGCCGCCTCCACTGACGGCCACTCCTCCCCAGTCGGACTGGACTACGAAGAAGTGCGAGCACGCGGCTCTACGGTCGAACGTGCGTGCACGTCGGCGAGACCCCTTCGCCCGGCGCGACTCAGAAGCGGGCGCCGGTCGGCTGTTCGCGCTTGGGCCGCACCACGTCTGCGAGCGCGACGAGCACGCCGAACAGCCAGCCGAGCGGCACGGAGATGCCGACCCACATCAGGACGTACGCGGTTCCCCGGAGGTCGAACCGGGCGCGGATGAGGTCGTTGAGGCCGCCGATCGCGAGCGGGCCGTCGAGGATCCACACCGCCAGCGAGGTGGTGTTGGGGAACACCACGTCCGCCAGCGCCGGCGAGTACAGCGCCGCGACGACCGGCGGGAGGAGGAACGCGGTGACCGCCGCCGGGTACGCGATCAGGACGCTCGTCCCCCGGCCGCCGACGCGGGAGGCGCCGACCGCGGTCGCCGCCGCGACCGTCGCGACCGCGCCCGCGGCGCCGACGGCGATGAGGCCGCCGGTCGAGAACTGCCTGACCCACGCCGCGACGGTGAGGAGGCCCCACGCCACGACCGACAGGAGCACGACCCCGACGACACCGAGGCGCGTCGCCGCCGAGTCGACGCGGGTCGCGTAAAATCGCGCCGCGAAGCCGCACAGGAGCAGGGGGTAGCCGATCGCGACGAGCGGCAGCCCGAAGATCGCCCAGAGGTAGTACGTGAACTTCTGCGGGAGGGTCTCGGGGTACCACTTGCCGACGACACGACCGGGGTCGAGTTGCCGCGGGAACGCGAGTTCCATCCACGTGGCGTGGAGCCGGGCAACGTCGATCCGGACGGCGCCCACGAACCCCGTGGAGCGTCGTTCCATCGGACTGGTGATGCGGGGGGGACCGATTGAAGGTTTCGCTCCCACCACTGAGCCGTCAACGCGGCGACGCGTTCGGGGCGTTCAGTTCAGCGAGCCGCAGCGCAGATCAGCTCAGTTCCAGGGCGCGAAGCCGGGGTTGACGCGGCGGTCCCCGCGGTCGATGGCGTCGATGGCGGCCACGTCGTCGTCGTCGAGGTCGACCGCGAGCGACTCCCAGTTGTCGCGGATGTGGGCCTCGCTGGTCGCCTTCGGGATGGCGGTGACGCCCTTCTCGCGGAGCCACGCGAGACTCACCTGCGCCTCGCTGACGCCGTGCTTCTCGGCGATTTTCGTCAACTCGGGCACCTCGAACACCTGCCCGCGCGCGAGCGGGGAGTACGCGACGACCTCCACGTCGTGCTCGGCGCACGCCTCGATCAACTCCTCCTGCTGGAGCAGCGGGTGGACCTCCACCTGGTTGGCGAAGATCGGCGCGTCGCTGATCTCGACGGCCTCGGCGACCTGCTCGGGTTCGAAGTTGGAGATGCCGATTCGGTCGATCAGGCCGTCCTCGTACAGCTCGTTGAACGCCGCGAGCGTCTCTTCGGCGTCGTACTCGCGGGCCGGCCAGTGGACGTACATGAGGTCGACCGAGTCGACGCCGAGGCGGTCGAGACTCTCCTCGGTCGTCGCGCGCACGTCCTTGGGCGCGAGGTTGTCGATCCACACCTTCGTCGCGAGGAACACGTCGTCGCGGTCCACGTCGGCGCGGGCGATGCCGTCGCCGACCTCCGACTCGTTGCCGTAGATCTGGGCAGTGTCGACGTGGCGGTAGCCCATCTCCAGCGCCGTCGCGACGGCGGTGCGGCAGTCCTCGGGGTCGGTGTTCTCCCACGTGCCGAGGCCGAGCATCGGCATGCCGTTGGCGGACGGGACGTCCTCTCGTGTCAGCGACTGCTGGTCGGTCATCGCTCGAGTGGAGGGTCGTCGCGTGAAAAGGCGTTGTGGCAGGCGTGCCAACTGCCGGTATGCGAGTGGGTGGCGCGGTCGAGCGCCGCTCGCAGAGAGTGCCTCGCTTCAGCCGATGTACCGCAGTTCGTCGTCGCTGGGCATTCCGCCGCCGCCGCCCTGCATCTCCTGGATCTTGCCGACGACCTCCTCCATCTCCTCGGCGCGTTCCTCCAGATCGGAGAAGTCGACCTCGAAGTCAAGCAGGGTCTGGAGCACCTCCAGCACGGCCTGGGCGCTCTTGGGGTCGACGAGGTAGCCGGAGGTCTCGCCCATCAGGCACGCGGCGGGGAGTCCGCGCCGGGCGCCCAGTCCGAGCACGAGTCCCGAGACGCCGACGATGCCGCCCGCCGGTTCGTTCTCGCGGAACTCGACGCCGGCGGCCTCCAGTTCCTCGCGGTCGGTGTCCTCGGTGCGGGCGCCGAGCACGTCGTACTCGTCGTCTTCGATCAACTCGCCGGTCGGGACGCCGCCGAGCGCGAACGCGCGCTCACAGCCGAACTCCTCGGCCACGTCGAGGAACGCCGTCGTCAACTCGTAGTGCCCCTCGTTGCTGGCGGCCTGGTGGTCGCCCGTGAGCACGAGCAGGTCCCGGCCGCCGGCGTCGACGTGGTGGAACGCCGCGTGGGTGAGGTCGGCGACGCCGTCGTCATCGACGGTGACCTGTGGGGGGAAGTCGGTGGTGTACACGCGTCGGACGAGGTCGCCGTCGAACTCCTCGACGAGGTGCTCGGCGACGAGTTTGCCGACGTGGCCGACGCCCGGCAGTCCCTCGATGAACACGGGGTCGGTGAGGTCGGGGTCGGCGACGACCTCGATGTCGATGTGGTCCATGTTCGTGGTCACGGACCGGGGGAGGTAAAGTCGCGTCGGCTCGATCCGTTCGATCTGCTATCGGCGGTGCGCTGCGGTGGTGACTCGTGACGCCACGGCCCACGTCGGAGAACGGTCCGCAGTCGCCTACTCGTCCGTCTCGTTGCCGCGACGGCGCGCACGACGGCGGTACGAACCGTGCGGGTCCTCGGGGTTGAACGGCGCGGGCGCGGAGTTGACCGCGTCGGCGCCGCACTCCGGGCAGGCGTCGCCGAGGGTGTACACCGGGCGCTCGTGGACTGCCTCCCAGTCGCTGCACACCCGGATGTCGGACTTCACGGTCGGGCGCGGTTACTCGTCGTCGCTCTCGCGCTCGCGGTGGAAGCTCCCGGTGCCGCCCGTCGCCTCGATGGCCTCGCGGGCGCGCTCGGCGGACGCCTCCAGTTCGCTCTCGGCAGTCTTGTAGTCGGGGGCGCGGACGCGGATCCGGTACTCCGGGGAGCCGACGTACGAGACGTCGAGTTCGATCTCGTCGGGCACCTCGCCGTTCCCCTCGGCGGCTTCCAAGGCAGCGCGCACGTCGTCGACGCCGTCGTGGCCGGGCGATTGGAGGTCGACGTAGCCGGTGACGTTGACGTACGGGACGGAGACGTTCTCGCGGGCCGTCTCGACGATGGCCTCGACCTCCGCCTCGGAGAGGTCGGTGTCTTCCAGCGCCTCCACGCCGTGGATGGCGGCGGCCTCGAAGCCGTCGTACATCGAGCCGAACTCGGCGTACAGCGCCTCCGCGACGGCGGTGTACTTGTCGTCGTCGACGTCCTCGCCGAACGCGATGCCCATCCAGTTGTCGGCCTTGCGCTCGTTCTTCCACTCCTGGATCTTGTCCGAGCGCTGGTGGTCGTTGACGTCCTTGATCGACAGGTCGATCTGCTGGCTGCCGGTGTCGACCTCCAGCACCTTCGCGACGACGCGGTCGCCGACGTTCACGTGGTCGCGAATGTTCTTGATCCACCCGGAGGCGACCTCCGAGACGTGGCACAGTCCGCGCTTGTCCTCGTACTCGTCGAGGTCGACGAACACGCCGAAGTCCGCGATCTCGTCGATCTCCCCGACGACGAGTTCGCCCTGCTCGGGCCAGCCGGTGAATTTCATGGTCGTGGGTAACTGACCGAGCCTAATACCGTTTGTCAATCGAACGGCGTCGGTGACGAGCCGACCCCAGCGGTGGCGCGTGCCGGCGGGCCTCCGTGCCCGCCGGGAGCGCGCGAGGGGCGAGGGACCGAACGGTGCGCGGTCGAGCACCGCGAGACCGCGAGCGGGAACGGGGAGCACAGCGACCCGTGAGTGAGGGAGTGAGTCGGTTGGGGAGGGCGAGGCTGTCAGGTGACGGTACCCGTGACCCGGTCGCTACTGCGGGTGGGATTCACGTCGCTGGCGACGTAACCGTTGGAAGCCGCGGCCCGGCCGACCAGACGATCTGACCGATGTGCCGACGCAGTCGCTCAGTGTGGTGTGAAAACGGAACCGCGGAGAACCGAGATTACCGCGCTTCGACGGTCTCGACGACCTCGCCGGCGAACTCGGCGTCGCCGCCGGTCGGGCGCGCGAGCGTCGTCCCGCAGACGGCGCAGTTGACCTCGGTGGAGGCGCGACCGAAGACGATCTGTTCGTTCTCGCAGTCCGGGCACTCGACGCGGAAGAAGCTCCCTGCCATGATTACTCCTGGAAGGTGAGCCGACCGGCGCGCCATCCCTCGCGCATGTGGGCCTTGCCGCAGTCGCCACAGCGGTACTTGAGGTGCGTCTTCTTCGTCGGCTTGTCGCCACCGGGCACCTTCGAGAACTTACCCGTGTTCCCGATGGTGGACTTCCCGCGGGCGCGCTGGCGGTCGATCCACTTCATGCCGGTCTCGCGGCCGCGGCGGACCTTCTCGACCTCGTGCTCGTGGTGGGCGTTGCAGTGCGGACAGTACGTGTTCATCCGGCGTGGCATCTCCATAGCGGAATCTCCTCTTACCACCTGCTTCTGTGCCGGCGCTTAAAACCCATACGGTACGGAGTTGTCGGCGGCGTGTCGCCGTCGCGACGGAGCGACGAACGGACGTGCGGGCGCGGAGAGAACAGCGGGGAGCGACTCAGTACTTCGGGTCGGCGCCCGAGACGGCGTACAGGTCGTCGAGCAGGGCGTCGCGCTGTTCTTGCCAGCCGGCGAACGCGCCGGGGCGCTCGGGGTAGCGCGCGTAGTGGTCTTTAATCTCGCCGGCGATGTCGCGCACCTTGTACAGTTCCCAGAGGGTGTCCCAGTGGCCGTACGTCTCGACGAGGGTCCGGAGCTTCAGGCGCAGACTCATCGACGTCTCACCCTTCGTCATCGCGTTGAGTAGCTGCTGGCCCGGCAGGGCGGCGACGATGTCGGTCAACTCGTCGACGTCGTGGGCGGTGCCCCAGATGTTGTACACGTCCATCGCGGCGAAGCGCTTGCCGAAGTCGGTCATCACGTCGTGGTTGTAGCGCCAGATGCGCTCTTCGGTCACGTCGCCCTCGACGACGGCGTCGACCGCGCGCTTGATCGCCCAGTGGGCCGACCGCGCGGCGCCGGGGATGCCCCCACCGGTGGTGGGGTTGACGTGGCCCGCCGCGTCGCCGACGGCGACGAAGCCGTCCGCGACCGCCGAGTCGTACGGGCGGCGCGTCGGGAGCGCGGCGCCGAGTTTGTCCTTCACCGTGGCGCCGTCGAACTCGGGGCGCCGCTGCATGTCGCGTTTGAGCACCTCGACGAGCTTCATCGGCGGCTCGGTCATCTGGAAGCCGAGCCCGGCGTTGATCTCCGTCGACGTGCGCGGGAAGTACCAGAGGTAGCCCAGTTCCTCGGTCGGCTTGAACACGATGGCGTCGTCGTAGTCGACCGGTTCGGGCACCTCGACGACCTCGCGGTACGCCGAGCAGAACTGCGTGTACGAGACGTTCGTGTCGAAGGAGGCGTCGCGGAAGTCGCCCTTGTCCTGGAGGATGGACAGCGCGCCGGCTGCGTCGACGGTGAGCGTGGCCTCGTAGGTCACCACGTCGCCGTTCCGCTTCGCGCGCACGCCGGTCACGGTGCCGTCGTCGTCCTGGAGCACGTCCTGGACGACGGTGTCGTAGTGGATGTCGGCGCCAGCGCGCTCGGTCTCCTCGAGGATCACCTCGCCGTAGCGCTTGCGGTCGAGCACCGCGCCCGCCTGCCCGAACGGGACGTCGAGTTCCTCGCCGGTCTTCGGGTTCTCGAACACTGCCCGACGGATGTTCTGGTTGGTGAACGACTCCTCGCGGAGGTAGTCGAGGTCCATGACGTCCGGGAACGTCGACTTCCCTTTGATCGCGTCGCCACAGGCGATGTGGCCGGCCTCTTCCTCGGGCTTTCGCTCGAGGATTACGGCGTCGAGGCCCTCTCGGGCGGCCGTCGACGCCGCGAAGGCGCCCGCCGTCCCGGCGCCGACGACGACGATGTCGTACGAGTTCGCTGCCGCAGTCATACCACCTGCTTCCGAATCGGCCCCCAAAAAAGGCGCGTATCCGACCCCGCTCCCGCGTCGCCGCCGCACACGTCACCCAGACGTGACCCGGACGCCGCCTCAGACCACGCCCGCCTCACCGTCGCCGCCGCCGTCCGACAGTCGCGACTCCGCGACGGCGAACGTCAACGTCGAGAGCACGCCAAGCAGGGTGCCGGCGGTGAGCGCCACCGCCAGGTCCGTCAGCGTGAGCGGCGCCAGTCCCGCCGCAGGGACGCGCGGGAGGAAGTACCCCGACAGGCCGTACAGCACGATGGCGATCGCGACCACGTAGAACGGGGCGTTGAGGTAGCGCCACCGGAACCGCTCGGCGAGGTACTCGTCGGTCACCTGTCCCAGCGAGGAGGTGATGCCGGCGGCGGCGGCCCACTGGACCGCCGCGTGGACGAACACTGCGGCCTGCTGGGTGATCGAGAAGTCCCCGCTGTTCACGGCCTGGAGCGTCTCGACACCTTGCACGCCGCCGATCACGAGCAACGTCGCCGCGACGAGGTACGTGACGATGGTGACGCGACCGGCGTACAGGCTGTTGCGGACGCGCTCGGCGGTGCCGTCGATCGTCTCCTCCAGTCCGAGCCCCTGGAACAGCGAGTAGAGGCCGAGCAGCGTAGACAGCGCCCCGAACACGACCGCACCGGGGAGGTCGAGCATCCCGGCGATGACGACGAACGGGTACACGAGCAGGAGCACCCCCAGTGGGATGAGGATGGTGCCGCGCGTCTCGGGGTCCGACAGCACCTGCTTCATCGTGTAGTAGATGGACTCCAAGTCCTGTGCCTGCCGAACGACGACCCGACGGACGCCGTCGAGGGGGACGCGCGAGCGGATCACCGGCAGGACCGACTCGTCTTGTGCGCCGTCGGTGATGACGATGGCGCGCACCTCCTCGCCGGTCGACAGTGCCGCGAGCACGGTGTCGACCTCCTCGCCGACCGCGCGATTTGCCTTCACGTCGCCCTCGTTGACGCCGGTGACGGCGGCGACGGCCACCTCCTCGTCGACCGTCGGGTCGGCCAGCAGGTCTTCGTAGGCGTTGATCGCCTGAAACAGCACGTTCACGTCGGAGTCCTCGGGGTCGGCGGTCGCGAGTTTCACCGCCGCCTCCTCGACGGCGTCTCGGCCGATGACCGGCGTGCGGACGCCAGTCTTGCGACCGAGGTCGTCGTCGAGGTCCACGGGGAGGACGAGGATCATTACCGTGCGGGCGGTTGACTCTCCGGGTATATCTGCCTTCGGGAGCCTCGCGGTCGGGTGGAACACCGACAGCAGTACGTAGCCGCCGTCGTCTCCGGGCAAAGGCCCCTACCCGATGCCCGGAGCGTCGACGGCGACGGCCGGTAGTGGGTCGTGCGGGCCGCTTTTAGGTTTCGCCTCCGGGTCACCACCTGCTCGGAGGGGCGTTCGCCCGGCTCAGACGCCGGGGATGCCCAGCGCCGAGAAGCCGGTGACGCCGAGCACCGCCAGCAGTTCGAGCACGAGCGACGACGCGAGCCAGCCCGTGAGTGCGATGCCGGCGGCGGTGAACCACCCGCCCTTGTACCGCCACTTGATCACGCCGAGGTACGCGAGGTACGTCAGCGCCGTGCCGAGCAGCGGGAGCCAGCCGAACAGTGCCGACGTGACGACCCACGCGAGCGCGCCGATGAGGGCGGTCCACACCGCGTGCTCGTACCCCTTCGCGTTCGACAGCAGTCGGGCGCCGGCGTAGATGCCGAACCCGCCGACGAGGGCGCTCACGAGGAAGACGACCAGCGAGTCGATGAGGGCGACCATACCCCCACCTCCGCGGGCAGAACCGAAAACGTGGCGGCGACGCTCGGACGGCGGTGCTCGGACGGCGACTACCGGTCGGAGCCGTCAGGGTCCGGGCCGTTCGGCCCCGGCCGCGACAGTTCCGTGGTACACCACGGGCAGAAGTCCAACTCCGGGTCCAGGTCCTGTCCGCAGTTCGGGCACGCGGCGGCGCCCGCCTCGGGGTCGCCTCCGTGGGCGGGCGCGTTCGCGGCCACCGCCCCCGCGTCGCTCGCGTGCCGCGCCGCAGCCTGCGTGTTCGTGCGCCGCGCCAGCAGGTACGCGTCGACGGCGCTGGCGACGACGACGAACGCCGGCGGCAACGCCGACGTCGGATCGTCGATGGGCGCGCCCGTGCCCATCGCCTCGACGACTTCGGGCGGCACCAGCAACACGACCGCGGCGAACGTCGCGGCGAACCAGCCGAACCCGCGGAGCCACCGGCGGAGGTACGCGTGGCCGAGGCCGGTGACGACGAGCGCCAGCACGGCCGCGAGCCACGGTCGCTTCGGACCGCTCGGGCCGGTGAGCCGGGGAACCCTCATACCCCGAACGGGCGGCAACCGACCGTAAAAAGCCCCCGGTGGCCCGCCGACCGCCGGTCGCTCGCCGCGGTCGTGCGGCACGAACGACCGGGAGCGACGGACCCTAACCGGCGGCGCCCCTCGGTCGGGATATGAGTACCGACGAAGCCGCCGAGAGCACCGACCCGAGCGACGGAGAACCGATCGCCGTCTACTCCGACTTCGTCTGCCCGTTCTGTTACCTCGGGCGGGCCTCGCTGCGACAGTACCGCGACGACCGCGGCGACCGCGACCTCACCGACGTGGACGTGGAGTGGCGCTTCTTCGACCTCCGCGGACACAAGCGCGGCCCCGACGGCGAGATTCGCGACGACGTCGACGACGGAAAAGACGAGGACTACTACGACCAGGTGCGCGAGAACGTCGTCCGCCTCAAAGACGAGTACGACGCCGACGCGATGCTCGACTTCGACGACGTCCACGACGCCGACTCGTGGGACGCCCAGCAGACTGCGCTGTACGTGAAGCAGACGTACGGCGCCGAGACGTTCCGCGACTTCTACGACGCGGTGCTGGAAGCCCACTGGGAGGACGGGCGCGAAATCGACGACCACGACACGCTCGTCGCCATCGCCGAGTCCGTCGGCGTCGACGGCGACGAGGTGCGCGAAGCAGTCGCCGACGAGACGCTCGCCGAGGAGTTGGAGGCGCAGTTCGAGGAGGCGCGCCGCCGCGGCGTCACGGGCGTCCCGACGTTCGTCTCCGACGGCCACGCCGCTCGCGGTGCCGTCCCGCCGGAACACCTCCAGCGACTCGTCGAGGGCGCCTGAACGCGAGTGGGCACAACTCCAGTTGTCTAGCCTCCGGCTGAATCGGGTGCGATCCGCCGTCGACCACAAACATACTTGTGTTCACCAGCCCGACACCACACCGTGAGCGACGACGCCACGGACGGCGACGACCTCGGGGTCCTCAGACACAAACGCGAGGCCACCCGCTACCGGATCCTCGTCGAGATCGCCGAGCGCCAACCGGCGGTGAGCCAGCGCGAGATCGCAGACGCCATCGGCGTCACCGCGCAGGCCGTCTCCGAACACCTCGGCGACCTCGCCGAGGGCGGCCTCGTCGACCGCGAGGGACGCGGGCGCTACCGCGTCACGAAAGAGGGAGTCGACCGGCTCATCTCCCAGACCGACGAGTTGCGGGAGTACCTCGACCACGTCACCGGCGACGTGCTCGGCGACGTGGAGGTGGAGACCGCCCTCGCCGACGGCGCCGTCGCCGAGGGCGACCGCGTGGCACTGTCGATGCGCGAGGGCGTCCTCCACGCCGCCGCCGTCGACGGCGACGCAGCAGACGCGACCGGCGGCGCTGCGACCGCGGTCGCGGTGACCGGCGCCGCCGACGGCGCAGACGTCGGCGTGACAGAGTTCGACGGCGTCGTCGACTACGACCTCGGCGCCGTCACCGCCGTCGTCGTCCCGGCAGTCCGCGACGGGGGGAGCGCGTCCGTCGACGCCGAGCGACTCCGCGAGGCCGCCAAAGCGGCCGACCTCGTCGTCGCCGCGGGCACCGAGGCGCTCGCCGCCGTCCGCCGGATCGGTCGCGAACCGGACCTCCGCTTCGGCACCGTCGACGCCGTCCGGGAGGCGGCCATGCGTGGCCAGAACGTCCTCCTCGTCGTCGTCGCCGGCGAACTCTCCGCACACACCGAACCCCTGCGCGAGACCGCCGTCGCCGTCGACGTGCTCCAGGCGACCGCGAACCGGTGACCTGTTTTCACGGTTGATACTCGGGGAGAAACGTTGAAATAGACGGGATCCGGAGTTCGACTCATGCGCACCGAGACCGCCGTCCGTGTCCGGTTGGGGCTCGCCACCGCGGCCGTCCTCGCGGTGACGGCGCTGGCCGCGCTCGGCCTCGCCAGCATCGCCCTGTGACGGTGACCCCGTGTCGGACGTCACCCCCAACCGTCAGTTCGCCGCCGTGAGCCGGCGGGTCCAGACGCCGACTGCTTACTGATTCGGTAGTTGCTCACCCTGCGGTACGCCCTGCGCCGCAACCGTCTCGCCGGTCATGTAGCTGGCCGCGTCGCTCGCGAGGAACCGGGCGACGTCTGCAATCTCCTCGCTCGTCCCGATCCGACGGTCCACGTCCCCGCGCTCGACCTCGTCCGCGGAGACGCCCATCTGCGTCTCGACGCCCGGCGTCGCGACGAAGCCCGGAGCGATGCAGTTGACGCGCACGTCGCGCCCGGCCCACTCCAACGCGAGCGTCTCGGTGAGGTTGATCACGCCTGCCTTCGCCGCGCCGTAGTGACTCATGTACTGGGCCGCCCGCTGGCCGGCGACGCTGGCGAGGTTGACGATGGCGCCGCCGTCGCCGTCTGCGAGGTGCTCACCCGCCGCCTGCGCGCAGTGGAACGTACCGTGGAGGTTGATGTCGACGATGGTCTTCCAGCCGTTCTCGGAGATGTCCTCGAAGCCGGCCATGAACGATGCGCCCGCGTTGTTGACCAGCACGTCGAGGCCGCCGAACTCCTCGACGGTCGCCTCGACGAGCGCGTCGACGGCGTCGCGGTCGGTCACGTCGCACTCCACCGCGAGACAGCGACCGTGGTCGCCGTCGGCCGCCTCCGCAGCTTCGTTGACCCCGTCGGCGACCGGGTCGACGTTCTCCTGCTCGCGCGAACAGACGACCACGTCGGCGCCGTCGGCGGCGAACTGCTCGGCGATGGCGCGACCGATGCCGCTTGAGGCGCCGGTGATCACGGCGACGTCGCCGGCGAGCGAGAAGCGGTCGGCGGGTGCGCTCACGCCGCCCACCCCACCGCGGCGGCGGTCGTCCGTCGGGTACGCGCGGGCGAGTCCGTGTGTCGTGTCATCGGCCGTGGCTGGGGGGCGCCGCGACATGAATCCCCGGGGCGAATCGAGCCTTCGAGTTACCAGTGGTAAGTGACCGCCGGTAGACCTATTCCGCCGCTCACAGATCGTCGAGCCATGGCGACCGACGGAATCTCGCACGTGACGGTGCTCGGCGCGGGCAACATGGGCCACGGCATCGCGGAGGTGGCCGCCCTCGCCGGCTACGACGTGACGGTGCGCGACGTCGACGAGGAGGCGGTGTCGAACGGCTACGAGAACATCGAGTGGAGCCTCGGGAAACTCGCCGAGTCTGGGCGGATCGACGAGGACCCGGCGACGGTCCTCGACCGGATCGACACGACGGTCGACCTCTCCGAGGCGGTCGCGGACACCGACTTCGTGATCGAGGCGGCGCCCGAGCAACTGGCGATCAAACACGACGTGTTCGGCGCCCTCGACGAGCACGCGCCCGCCGACGCGATCCTCGCGACGAACACCTCCAGCCTCTCGATCACCGAGATCGCGGCGGCGGTCGAGTCACCCGAGCGCGTCGTCGGCACCCACTTCTTCAACCCTCCCGTGCGTATGGCGCTCGTCGAAATCGTCCACGGCGCGGAGACGAGCACGGCGACCGCCGAGACCGCGGCGGCGCTGATGGAGTCGTTCGGGAAGACGCCGATCCACGTCCGCAAGGACGTCCACGGCTTCGTCGTCAACAGCGTGCTCGGACCGTTCATGCAGGAGCCGGCGTGGATGGTGTCCGCGGGCGAGGCGACGATCCGCGGCGCCGACGCGACGATGGTCCACGAGCGCGGCTACCCGATGGGGCCGTTCGAGTTGGGCGACCTCACCGGCATCGACATCGGCTACCACGTGCGACAGGAGGCGGGCCTCCCGGTCGCGCCACTCGTCGAGGAGCAGGTCGACGCCGGCGACCTCGGGCGCAAGACCGGGCGCGGCTACTACGAGTACGGCGAGGACGCCCCCGGCGCCGACTACACCGAGGCCGACGCCGGCGACTTCGACTGGTTCCTCGTGGAGGCGCGGATGGCGAACGAGGCGGCGAAGTTGGTGGGCGACGACGTGGCGACCGCCGACGCCGTCGACACCGGGATGCGCCTCGGCGCGGGCTTCCCCGAGGGACCGTGTCTGCGCGCGGACCGCCACGGCCTCGACGAGGTGCTGGCGACCCTCCGCGAGCGCTACGAGGCCACCGGCGAGGACCGCTTCGAACCGGCTGACTACCTGGTGGAACTGGTCGAGGCGGGCCACACCGGCGTCGACGCTGGACGCGGGTTCTTCGAGTACGACGAGGGCGGGGAGCGCGTAGACTGACCCCCCTTCCAGGGAGTTTCCAGTTACTCCTCGCGCAAACTCCGGAATATCTCCGGGTCCGTCTGGAACTTCAGGACGTTGTGGACGACGTGGTTGCGGAGGTTCGAGACGACCGCGCCGTGCTCCTTGTAGAACTCGTGGATCCACCGCGACTGCGCCTCGCGCGTCGGGAACATCATCACCGACTTCCACTGGTACTCGCCGTCCGAGAGGAAGTACAGCAGGGTGTGGGGGTCGTCGCGGATGTACTCCATCGCCGAGCGCCACTCCTCGGCGAAGTGGGAGGGGTCGAACTTGAACTCGAACAGGCCGAACACGTAGTAGTCCTCGTTCGGCACGATGGCGTCGCGGAACACGCCGCGCTCGCGCATCTTCCGGAGCGTCTCGCTGACGGTGACGTGCGACACGTCGATGTCGTACTCCGCCTCGAGCACGCGCGCCAGTTCGCGCGAGGAGATGCCCGGGTTCGCGGCGACCTCCTCGAGGATCGCCACGTCGCGCTCGGAGAAGTCCCAGTCCGGTGGGTCGTCGCCGCCGTCTGGTCGGTCGTCGTCGGTGGTGTCGGTCATACGCTGAGTGGCGCGCGTGTGCGGGAAAGCGGTCACGGTACCGCCGTGCATCCGGGCGGGGTGCCCGCCCGCCCCGCCCGGGGTGGTCACCGCGGTATCTCGCCTCGCCCGTCAGAAGATCTGGTCGGAGATGATGTTCTTCTGGATCTCCGAGGTTCCCTCGTAGATCTTCGTGATCCGGGCGTCGCGGTAGAACCGCTCGGCGGGGTGGTCGGTGACGAAGCCGGCGCCGCCGTGCACCTGGATCCCCTCGTCGGCGACGTCGACGGCGTGCTCGGAGGCGAACAGCTTCGCCATCGACGCGAACTTGGCGGCGAGTTGGTCGTCGTTCCCCTCGTCGACGACGGACGCCGCGCGGTAGGTGAGCGAGCGGGCCGCCTCCACGTCGGTCGCCATCTCGGCGACCTTGTGCGACACCGCCTGGTACTCGCTGATCGGCTGGCCGCCCTGCTCGCGCTCCTCAGCGTACTCGACGGCGGCCTCCAGCGCGCCCTGCGCGGCGCCGACGGCCTGCGCGGCGACGGAGGTGCGCCCGTCGGCGAAGAAGTTCATCAACTGGTAGAACCCCTGGTCGACGGCGCCGATGACGTGGTCCTCGGGGACGCGCACGTCGTCGAGGCGGATCTCCGCCAGGTCCGACGCGCGGATGCCGAGTTTGTTGTCGATCTTCGTCGGCTCGAAGCCGTCGCGGTCCGTCTCGACGAGGAACGCGGTGATGCCGCGGTGGCGCTCGCCGGGCGTCGTCTTCGCCATCACGACGGCCACGTCGGCGATCGTGCCGTTCGTGATCCACATCTTGTCGCCGTTGAGCACCCACTCGTCGCCGTCTTTCTCCGCGCGCGTCTCGATGCCGGCCACGTCGGAGCCGTGGGCCGGTTCGGAGATGCACGAGCAGGTGGCCGACTCGCCAGCCGCCACCTTCGGCAGCCACTCCTCGCACATCCACTCGTCGCCGAACTTCCGGATCATCGAGGTGCCGAAGCCGCGCGACCCGATGGCGCTCCCGATGCCCGGGTCCGCACGCCACAGTTCCTCCGTCACGACCGCCGACGTGAGCAGGTCCATCCCCGCGCCGCCGTACTCCTCGGGGATGGTCGGTGCGACGAGGTCGTACTGGGCCGCCTGCTCGACGAGGTCGTGGGGGTACGCCTTCTCCTCGTCGTGTTCGCGCGCGACGGGTCGGATCTCGTTGTCGCCGAACTCCCTGACCACGTCGCGGATCGCCTCCTGTTCGCTCGAAAGGTGGAACGCCATGGGCGGAGTGACCTTTCCATCGCTAAATAGCCACCGCCGGATCCCACCGCCCCGGAGCCACCCCGAACGACAGCGCCCCGGACGGCGGCGCTCGGGCTACTCCGCCACGAACGCGGCCACCCGCTCGCGGTACGCGTCGGTGCGGTCGTGGGTGACCCAGTGGTACGCCTCCGACAGCGGGTCGACCGTCACCTCGCCGGCGACCGCCTCGGCCAGTCGCTCGGCGTTCGCGAGCGGTTGGAGCACGTCGTCGCCGCCCCACAGACACAGCGTCTCCGCGGTGATGGCGCCGTAGTCGATGCAGGTGGTGTCGTTCGTGTTCGTCGCGACCGCCGCGCGGGCCAGCGCCGTGCGGCCGCCCTCGCGCTGCCAGGGCGCCTTCATCCCGGCGACGAACGCCGGGTCGGCGTCGCCGTAGGCGCCCTCCGCGAACAGGAAGTCGAGTTCGGCGTCGAACTCCTCGTCGTCCCACCCCTCGACGACGCCCGGGACGCCGAGCGAGTTGATGTACTCCACCGGCCAGGAGTCGAAGCACGCCGCGTTCGAGAGGACGAGCTTGCGGACGTGCTGGGGGCGCGCGGCGGCGTAGCGGAGTGCGACCCCGCCGCCGATGTCGTGGGCGACGAGGTCGACGTGCTCGTACCCCTCCTCGGCGAGTAGGTCCGCGAGCACGCTCGTCTGCGCGCGCACAGAGCGGTCGAAGTCGTCGCTGCGCTGGGAGTTGCCGTACCCCGGGAAGTCGGGAGCGATCACGTGGCGCTCCTCGGCGATGGCCGGTGCGATGCCGCGCCACAGGTACGACCACGTCGGGATGCCGTGGAGAAAGACGACCGGTGGGCCGCCGTGCTCGCGACCCGCCTCGTAGTACGCCACGTCGAGGCGGCGCCCGTCGACGACAGCCGTCGTCTCCGACTGCGCCGCCGTCCACGCCTCGTGATCCGCGTCGAGTTCGACCATGGTGCGGTCGTCGCGGGCCGGGACCAAAAACCGGGGCGTCGGTTCCGGTGGCTACTCGCTCGGCTCGCCGTAGCGCGTCACGTTCGCCAACTCCGACTCGTCCACGTCGGCGAAGGCGTCGCGGGCGATGACGCGCCGGTGGACCTCGTCGGCGCCGTCGATGATGCGGAACTGCCGGACAGACTCGTAGAAGTCGGCGATCGGGAGGTCCTTCCCGATGCCGTTGCCGCCACACATCTGGAGCGCGGTGTCGACGATGTCCTGGACGCGGTTAGCGGCGAACGTCTTGCTCATCGCCACCTGTAGGCGCGCCTCCTCGCCGCGGTCGATGCGCTCGGCGGCGTCGCGCACCATCGTCCGCACGGCGTGTAACTCGGTCTCGGCGTCGGCGACCTCGTGACGGATCGCCTGCTTGTCCGCGATGGGGCCGCCGAACGCCTGCCGCTCGCTGGCGTACGCCTTCGCCACGTCGAGCGCGCGCTCTGCCATCCCCGCGAAGCGCATACAGTGGGTCAAGCGAGCGGGGCCGAGACGCTGTTGGGCGTGGGAGAACCCCTCGTTCAGATTCCCGAGGAGGTTCTCCTCGGGCACGCGCACGCCGTCGTACTCGATTTCGGCGTGCCCGACGCCGGTCACCCCGCCGCCGACGTGGGGCACGTCGCGGACGACGTTGACGCCCGGCGTGTCGGCGGGGACGAGGAACAGCGAGGTGCCCTCGTATGGGTGGGCATCGGGATCGGTGCGGGCCATCACGATGAGCACGTCCGCCTCCGTGCCGCCCGTGGTCCACCACTTGTGGCCGTCGATGACCCACTCGTCACCGTCTTTCTCCGCGCTGGTCTGGATCATCTTCGGATCCGATCCGCCACCCTGCATCGGTTCGGTCATCGAGAAGCCCGATGAGATGTCGCCGGCGACGAGCGGGCGGAGCCACCGCTCCTGCTGGTCGTCGGTCCCGAGCAGCTCCAGGGTGTGCATGTTCCCCTCGTCGGGCGCGTCGACGCGACAGGCCGCGGCGCCGAGCAGCGAGCGCCCCGCCTGCTCGAACATCGGCAGTACGTCGCGGAACGCCATCCCCATCCCGCCCCACTCCTCGTCGATCTGCGGGCAGAATACGTCGTACTCGCGGGCCGTCTCGCGGAGGGCCGCCAACTGCTCGTCGCTCACGGGGCCGTCGCCGAGCACCTCGCGCTCGACGGGAATCACCTCCTCTTCGACGAACTCCCGGGTTCGCTCGGCCAGCGCCCGCGCCGCCTCGCTGTCGTCGTACTCCATACAGTCGCGTTCGGTCGCCGGGGGAAAACAGTACCCCCGAGTGCCGTCCGTGACCGCCGTGCGCGTCGTCGACCCCCGCCGCTTTTGCCGGGAGGTGTGCAACCAGGGGACATGACCGACGCCGACGCCCCCGGCGACTCCGAGGCGTACTTCCGGCGCCTCGTCGACCCCGACCGCCTCCGCGCGTACCTCGCCGACGAGTTGGGACCAGCCGAGGAGTTCGACGTGCGCCGCCACCCCGAGGGCCACTCCAACGAGACGCTGTTCGTCACCTACGGCGACCGCGAGTTGGTGATCCGCCGCCCGCCGCCGGGCGAGACCGCAGAGACCGCCCACGACGTGCTCCGGGAGTTCCGCGTGATGGACGCGCTCCAGGACACCCCGGTGCCGCTCCCCGAGACGGTGCTCGCGTGCGAGGACCACGACGTGCTCGGGTCGGACTTCTACGTGATGGGGCGCACCGCGGGCGACGTGCTCCGCGACGACGAACCCGAGCGCTTCGCCGCGCCCGAGCACCGCCAGCGCGTCGGCGAGGAGTTGGTCGACGGGCTCGCGGCGGTCCACGCCGTCGACCCCGAGGCAGTCGGACTGGCGGACTTCGGCCGCCCCGCCGGGTTCACCGAACGACAGGTCGACCGGTGGGCCAAACAGTTCCAGTGGGCGTTCGACGTGACCACCGAGGAGCGCGCCGTCCCCGAAATCGCCGAGGTGACCGAGTGGCTCCAGGCGAACGTCCCGGCCGACCACGAGCACACGCTCGTCCACGGCGACTACAAACTGGACAACGTGATGTACGGGCCCGGAACGTCGCCCGAGTTGGTCGCCGTCTTCGACTGGGAACTGTCTGCGCTGGGCGACCCGCTCACTGATCTGGGGTGGATGCTCTCCTTCTGGCGCGACCCCGGAGACCACGCGCCCGCGACGCCGGAACTCACGGCGACGTTCATGGAGCGCGAGGGGTACCCGAGTCGACGCGACCTCGTCGCCCGCTACGAGGAGGCGACGGGCATCGACTACGAGCACGACCGGTTCTACCGCACGCTCGCCGTCTACAAGCTGGCGGCGCTCGGCGAGATGTTCTTCCGGCGCTACTTGGAGGGGAACAGCGACGACCCGCTGTACCCGACGATGGAGACGCGGGTACCCGCGATGGCCGAGCGGTGTCTGCGGATCATCGAAGGGGAGGAACCGCTGTAGCCGGGGCCGCACCCGTACGTGTGCCGTGGTGGCAGCCGTCGCCACCCGAACTAAGTTCTCCGCGACCCTACACGACGCTATGACTCTCCGATCGAAGCTCTCCTCGACCGCGAAGTACGCCCTCCTCGGCGCGGGCGCCGCCGTCGTCGCGACGAAGGCCCTGCGCGCGATGGCTGGCGAACTCGAACCGCCGCTGGACGGGATGCACCACAGCTTCCGTTGGCGGGGCATGGACGTCGCCTACACCGAGGCCGGCGACGAGGACGACCAGACCGTGGTGCTGCTCCACGGCATCAACGCCGCCGGGTCGGCGGGCGAGTGGCGCGAGGTGTTCGCCGCACTCTCGAAGGAGTACCACGTCGTCGCGCCGGACCTGCCCGGCTTCGGGCGCTCGGACCGACCGCCGCTGCGCTACTCGGCGGCGCTGTACGAGGACTTCGTCCGCTACTTCCTCGGGGAGTTCCCCGGCGCGCGCGTCGTCGCCTCCTCGCTGACGAGCGCGTACGTCGTCGGCGTCGCCGACGGACTCGACGTCGCCGACCTGACGCTCGTGTGCCCGACCGCCGTCGCGGGGCCGGAGCCGCCGAAGACCGCCGTCCGAGAGCTGATCCGGACACCGGTCGTCGGCGACGCCGTGTTCGGCCTCATCACCTCGAAGCCCTCCATCGACTACTTCAACGCCGACCACGGCTACTGGGACCCGGAGAAGGCCGGCGAGGACTGGCCCGACTACGAGTGGCGCACGACCCACCAGAAGGGCGCTCGCTTCGCCCCGGCGTCGTTCGTCTCGGGGTTCCTCAACAGCGACGTGGATCTGGCGAGCGCGCTCGCCGCCGTCGACGTGCCGACGACGCTCGTGTGGGGTCGCGAAGCCGACCTCCCGCCGCTGTCGACAGGGCGGGAGTTGGCCGACGCCGCCGGCTGTGAGTTGGTCGTGTTCGACGACGCGATGCTGCTCCCCCACGTCGAGTTCGGCGACCAGTTCGTCTCGGTCGTCTCGGGTGAGCGACCCGACGAGACCGTGACGGTGGAGCAAGAGACCGAGGAGTGAGGGACTGCGGCGGCGTCGCCCCGACAGCGCTCCCGCGGACGACCTGATGTGAGACGGAAGCTGCCGATAGTGCTACCTCCGTTCGTGTCGACGTTATGACGGGTCTACGTCCGCTCGTTCGGACGGCGCCGGACGACCGGAATCGACCCCCAGAGCCATGACAACCGACGAGAACCGCGTTCGCGCGGACGATTCGGTGGCGGATAGAATCCCCCTGCTCCCCGTCGGGGCGTCGCGCCGACGGGTGCTCGCCTCGACGGCGGGCGTCGGGGCGGTCGCACTCGCCGGCGTGCCGTACGCCGCCGTCGCGAGCGAGCACGAGGGCGAGAACGGCAACGGCGAGGACGACGGTGAGAACGGCGGCGACGGCGGCGGTGAGGTCGACGCCCCGGAGGGCTTCGAGGTCGAGGTGCTGGCGCCGCACGCGTCGTTCGTGGGAGACGTGGCGGCGGCGTTCTCCGTGTGGTACGACGACGGCGAGACGGAACTCGGGCTGGTGAAGGACGCCTCGACCGTCCTGGTCGCGAGGGTGACCATTGCGCCGAACGGCACCTCCGGCTGGCACGTCCACCCGGGCCCGGTGCTGGTGAGCGTCGTCGAGGGCACAATCGACATCACGATCGACGAGGACTGCCGGACTCGGACGTTCGGGACGGGGGAGGCGTACCTCGACACCGGCACCCACGCCGAGGTCGCGACCAACCCCAGCGAGACGGACCCTGCCGTCCTCTACGCCGTCTTCCTCGGCGTGCCGGACGGCGAGTCCCCGACGAACTGGGTGGAGCCGCGCGACTGCTGAGGCGAGCCCGACGGCGCGGTCGGGGCCGACCCCGACCGCCCGATTAGGCGCTCAGGCCGGCCGGAACACGATCAGCCGGTTCCCAGTCGCGCCGTTCGTCTCCACGTCCGGGCGCATCGGGTCGCCGATGGCGACCTCGTCGCCCGCGACGTCGCGAACGATACCCGTGATCCGCACGGGGCCGAAGTCGACGACCGCCGTGACGTACGGCGGTTCGACGCCGAACCCCGAGGGGGCGACGTGGATCTCCGAGAACGTTGCGACCGTGCCCGTCTCGGGGAGCGTCGCCTCCGAGAGGTCGGTGCTGCCGCACTCAGGACAGACGCGCCGCGGCGGGAGACTCCCGTGGCCGTTCGCGCACTCGACGTAGTACCCGTCGTCCGCGAGCGCGTCCGCCCACTCGTCGTACCCCGTGTTCGCGGGCACGTCGGGGTCGGACTCGCTCATTCTGCCACCTCCAGCACGTGGACGACGGCACTCGCGACCGTCCCGCCCGCGTTGTGGGCGAGGCCGACCGTCGCGTCGGCCACGGCGTCGCTGTTCGGGTGGTCACCACGCAACAGGCGGGTCAACTCTGCGATCTGAGAGCCGCCGGTCGCGCCGACGGGGTGGCCCTTCGCCTTCAGGCCGCCCGAGAGGTTCACCGGAAGGTCGCCGTCGCGAGTGGTGTCGCCGCGGCGGGCGGCACCGATCCCCTCGCCCGGTTCGAAGAAGCCGAGCGCCTCCAACGCCATGACCTCCGCGATGGTGAAGCAGTCGTGGACTTCCGCGACCTCCACGTCGTCGCTGGTGACGCCGGCGTCGGCGTACGCCTCCTCGGCGGCGTCAGTGGCCGCAGGGGTGCGGGCCATGTCCGCGCGGTCCTGGAGCGCGGCGCGGTCGCCACCCTGCCCGGTGCCGGTGATCGCGACCGACGCGTCCAGGTCGTGCTCGGCGGCGAACTCCTCGGAGACGAGCACGAGCGCGCTCGCCCCGTCAGTGATCGGACACGCGTCGAACAAGTGCAGCGGCGAGGCGACCTCGGGGGAGTCGAGCGCCTGCTCGACGCTGATCTCGCGCTGGTACTGTGCGTACTCGTTGGGCACCGCGTTGGCGTGGTTCTTCACCGCGACGTGGGCGAGATCCTCGCGGCCCCCGCCGTACTCGTCGAAGTAGGCCCGGGCCATCAGCGCGTACGCCCCGGGGAAGGTGACGCCCGCGCGCACCTCGAACAGTTCGTCGGCGGCGACCGCCAGCGACTCGGTCACCTCGGCGGTCGAGAGGTTCGTCATGCGCTCCATCCCGCCGGCGAGCATCACGTCGTTCTCGCCCGAGCGGATGGCACGGACGGCCTCGCGGACGGCGACGCCCGCGGAGGCGCACGCCTCCTCGTAGCGCGTGCCCGCACACCGCAGCCCCGCCGCCTCCGTCATCACGGGCGCCTGGTGGCCCTGTCGCTCGGCGAGCGCGCCCATGAAGTTCCCGTAGTTGAGGTGTTCAACGTCGTCGCCGTCGACGCCAGCGTCGTCGAGCGCGGCCAGCGCCGCCTCCGCGAACAGGTCGCGACCCGTCCGACCATCGTGCGCCCCGAATCGGGTGAGGCCGACGCCCGCGACTCGTACTCCAGTCATCGTGGATCGGTGCTCGCCGGGCGGGGAAATGCCTGCCGGAGTTTCGCGTCGTGGCCGCCGCTGTCGTGCGAATTTACTCGATAGCGTGTTCAGACCCGGTGGGCCCGCGCG
Source organism: Halobaculum marinum (assembly GCF_029338555.1). Taxonomy (GTDB): domain Archaea; phylum Halobacteriota; class Halobacteria; order Halobacteriales; family Haloferacaceae; genus Halobaculum; species Halobaculum marinum. The sequence goes on from NZ_CP119989.1 coordinate 2,483,319, forward strand.
GCCAATTGGCGACGGCGGCGCCGCTGGAGCGTGTGAAAACGGAAGGAAGTCCCGGACCGTCCGGGCGTCGCGACCGGATTACCGGACGAGCAGGTCCTCGCCCTTCTCCACGACGACGCGGAACGGCGGGGACATCTTGTTGTAGGCGCGGCGGTACGCCTCCTTGACGGCGTCGGCCTGGTCGACGTCGACGTAGGCGGTGAACACGGTGTCGCCCTTGTGCATGCGGGCGGCGGTGCCCACGGGCTTGCCGAACGCCTGGCGCATCCCGTCGGAGACACGGTCGGCGCCCGCCCCGGTCGCCTGCTTGTTCTCGCGCAGGATCTGGTGCGGGAACTTGCGCAGGACCATCTTGTAGTTGCCCTCGCCGAGTTCGCGGATGAGGTGGCGGTTGGCCGACAGGCGCGCGCTCTCGAGCGAGCCGTGGCGGATCTGGACGTCCTCCTCGGTGACCAGCGAGATGTGGACGGGGAAGTCCTCGGGGTCTTTGGTCAGGTCGCCCATGTTGTGCTGTGCGATCTTCGAGCCAGGGATACCGGTGACGTAGTCCCGTCGCGTGTACGACGGCTTGTCGATCTCCCGGTACATGGAGGCCGGTTTGTCGGACATGGTTACTTGTCCGAGTCGACGGCGGTCCCGGGGTTAAACCCTACGTTTCGCCGCCCCGACGTGGGGCGCGTCCACACGACCCGCCCCGACGCGTTCCGAACCCCCGCATCTAGCGCGCCGGTCACTCGTCGTCGCTCGCGGCCGGGTCGACGGCGACGTGTTCGAGTTCTTCCTCCGCGAGCAGGTCGCGCGCCCGGTCGGTGACCGACGGCGCCACCAGCACTCCACGAACCTCGGTGCCGTCCGGCTCCTCACGTTCGATAGCGTTCACGTACCGAGCCAACTGGCCCGCCGCGTCAGGGCCGACGCGGCGGCGCTTCAGTTCCACTACGACCGGACGACCCTCGGCGTCGCGCCCGAACACGTCGATGTGGCCGGCCTCGGACTCGCGCTCGGTCGCCAGCGGCTCGAACCCCGCCTCGACGAGGCTGGGGTCGGCGACGATGCGCTCCTTCAGGTCGGCCTCGCTCCCGACCACCTCGACGTCTCGGCCGCCGGTGACGCCGTAGGCCGCGAGGTGGTCGACGGCGGAGAACCGCACGTCGAGCGTCTCCGCGGGCGTGGTGCGGACGCTCCGGACGCGCAGTCGCCCGTCGCGGACCGCCGCGCGGTGCTCGCTGCCGGGGGGTTGCCAGTTCACCGGCGTGCGGCCCTCGTCGGTGTGGACGAGCGCCGACCCGTCGGGCTTGAGCACGAGCAGTCGCGCGCCCGGCCCCAACGACGACGCGGCGCGACCGTCGTACTCGACCGTGCAGGTGCCGAACAGCGTCACCACGTCGCCGCGCTCGAACGCGGCCTCCAGTTCCCACAGCGCCTCGCGGTGCGACGGCTCGTGGAGCGTCGTCGCCGTCACCGCGACCACCCGCCGACCGTATTCACGGCAGGCGATTCGGTGGCGACGTGAATAAGCACCGCGACGACCGGAGGCGGTGCCGGCGCCGCCGCTCGCGAGCGACCGTGCCGGCCCGTGACCGAGACGGCTGTCGCTCGTCGGTGTGAAAAATGTGGAAAACTGCGGGTACGGCGCGGTGCCGTCGGAACCTTACAGGCGCTGCAGGTTCTTCGCGCGGGGGCCCTTCTCGGCCTCCTCGATATCGAACTCGACCTCCTGACCCTCCTCCAGGTCGGGGCCGCCGACGTCCTCCATGTGGAAGAACACGTCCTCGTCCGCGTCGTCAGTCTCGATGAATCCGTAGCCGCCGGTGTCGTTGAAGAAGTCGACCTTCCCAGTTGCCATACACGACACGAGCGGAGGGCGACGGATAACCCTTCCGAGTCGCCGACGCCATGCCAACGACCCACTCGACCCGGGAGATCCGTGGGCGTTCCCCCGACTTCGCGTCGGTTCTGCCCTGAATCGCCCCCAGAAGCTCCGGGGGACGGCCAGTCTCGCGCGACTCGGTCCGGGTGGCGCTACTCGACGACGACGTGCTCGTCGAGCACGACGCGCTCGGCGGCGTCCATCTCGGCGAACGACTCGGCGTCGGCGGTCACCTTGCGACCGAGGTCGGAGCCGAACGCCTCGGCCATCGTCTCGGCGTCCGGGAACCACAGTTCCGCGAGCGCGTCGTAGCTCGCCGACTCGGGGTCGTCCGGGAACGAGACGGTGTATCGCTCCAGTCCCGGCAGGTCCGCCGCCAGCGGCGCGTGCTCCTCGCGGTAGTAGCGCTGGAACCCCTCGAACGACGTTCCCTCCGCTCGACTGAGTGTGATCGCGAGTTTCGTCATCGGTCGCCCAATCGACCACGGGTGGCATAAAGCGCCCGGGGCGCTCGAGTGGCCCTCACTCTCGGCAGTAGGCAGTAAATATCGGCTCGAACGCCCACATCCTCTCAGCGAGCCTCCTCCCGAGGAGGGTGTATGCGGAGGATACGCGTCAGTACGAGCGTCGTACCAAATACCACGCAGTCTGTATGCCCGTCCGTCTTGACTGTCCACGATCCCGCGTCGCGACGCTCCCGGACCTCCGGTGCGACCGACGACGCCGACCCCGCGACGCTCACGCTCAGCATCGAGATCGAACTGGGGTGGGGTGTCCACGACCTCCCGGGCCACCCCCACCTCTCGCCGAACGGCGAGCAGGAGCGGCGCTACCTGCGGAAACTGCTCCGCGCCGCCGACGAACACGGCGTCCCCATCTCGTTCGACATCGTGGGGCACCTGCTCCTCGACGAGTGCGACGGTGACCACCCGGGGCCGTACCGCCCCGGGTGGTTCGACGCCGACCCGGGGACCGACCTCGCGACGGACCCGCTGTTCTACGCGCCCGACGTGGGGCGCGCCGTACTCGACGCCGACGTCGACCACGAACTGTGCACGCACACGTTCTCACACGTGCTGTGCGGACACGAACCCCGCTCCGTCGTCGAGCACGAACTGGAGGCGTCGCTCGCGCTCCACGACGACCTCGGCGTGACCGTGCGCTCCATCGTGCCGCCGCGCCACTCGCGACCGCCCAACGACCTCCTCGCCGAGCACGGAATCCAGGTCGCCAGGTACGCTATTCCGACGAGCGGCGGGAGCCGGATCAGTCGGCTCCGTGAACTCACCGTCGGGCCACACCCCCTGTGGAACGCGCAGGAGGTCGACGGCGTCGTCGAGACGTACTGCACGACCTACCCCTCGCTGACGGCATCGTCGCTCCCGTCGGGCCAGAGCCCGACGCCCTCGCTGTTCCGGCCGCTCCCGTTACGCGCCCGCAAGCGTATCCACGGTCGCTACCTCCGGCGGAGCACCGAGCGAGCGATGGAGACTGGGAAGCCGCTCCACCTGTGGTGTCACCTCTACGACCTCAGCAACGAGCACCAGTGGGCGGTTGTCGAGGACTACCTGGCGTACCTCGGCTCGCTCCCCGAGGAGGCGTTGACCGTCCGGACGATGGAAGAACTCGCGTCACCGACCTCGCCACTCGTCGCACGATGAGGGTCTGTCTGCTCGCCCCCGGCGACACGCTGCCACGCTGGCAGGCGGACGCGCTCACACATCTCTTGGTGAACACCGACGCGGAGGTGACGAGCGTGGTGTACGATGAGTACGAGGCGGACCGCACGACCGTCGAGGCGATCAAACGGGGCGTGGAGCTTCGCGAGTGGGCAGTCGTCGCCACGCTCAGCGACGCGCTCGCCGGTCCGATGCCCGAACGCGACCGCGTCCCACTCGCCGACGTGGTCGACCTCGAAGCGGTCCCCACGTGGTCGGTCGAGCCACGGATCGTCGACGGGTGGAAACGTGAGATCCCAGCAGCAGTCGCCGAGGCGGTGGCCGACAAGTCCGACATCGGCCTCCGGTACGCGTTCGGCTTCCTCGTCGGGCCAATCTTGACTGCGCTGGAGCACGGGATACTCAGCTTCCACCACGGCGACCTCCGCGAGTACCGCGGTCAGCCGATGGGGTTCTGGGAGTTCGTCAACGGCGACGACGAGGTCGGGATCACCGTCCAACTGATCGACGAGACGCTCGACGCCGGTCGCGTCGCCGCCCTCAAGCGGGTGCCGATCGGCGACCTCCACACGTGGGAGACGGTCAAACGGCGACTCCTCTCGGAGTCGGAGGACATGCTCACGCGGTCGGTGCGGGCGGTCGAGGCCGGCACGATCCGGGAACCGGACTCGTTAGGCAACCTGTACACGCACCCGAAGGGGCGACCGGTCGCGACGTTCGCCGCGCGCAACGCGATCGGGCGTGTGCGCGAAGTCGTCGGCGCAGACTGACACCCGCCACCTCACTCGTCGTCGGGCATCGGCGTCGTGTACCACCACGCCCACGCCGCGAGCACGGCCTGTAGCGGGAGTCGTGCCCACAGTGCGGCGTCCGGCACGTCGTCGACGGCGTCGAGGTCGAGGTCGCGCACGGCCATGTTCACGTTTGCGGGGAAGACGGCGAGCAGCAGCACGACGAGTCCCTTCGCGGCGGCGGTCCGCGTCCGCGGGATCAACACGCCGACGCCGAGGGCGACCTCGGCGACGCCCGACAGGTACACTAGGAGGCGCGGGCGCGGGAGTTCCCGCGGCACGATCCGCTCGAACGGCGCCGGTCGCAGCAGGTGGAGGACGCCCGCGAGGACGTACGCGGCGCTCATCAGGTACAGTAGCGGGCGTTTGAGTCGGGCGAGGCGAGCGGACAAGGGGCCAGTAGCGGTCCCCGTCTCGGAGTCGAGTGAGTCCACGGTCACATCTCGGCCCCGACCGTCACGTATCTATCGCCGACCCGTGAGAGGCCACGACTGGCTGGGTCGACGACGACGCCCCGTCAGCCCTCGATCTTCTCGACGATCTTCCGGGCCTGTTCGCGCGCCTTCGACTCACCGACGGTCTTCTTCACGAGGACGCTCTGGACGACCCAGTCGCCCTCCTCGCGCCGCCTGCCGGTTCGGACCTCGCTCCCCGCCGACACCGAGCGGGCGACGTCTGCCGCCCAGTCCGGGGTGCGGATCTCGTCGAACTCGTCGGGGTCGCGAAACCTGACGTGGACGAACTCCTCGCCGACGTCGGTCGTCTCGATCTCGGGGATGGTCGCCATACCGGCGTGTACGACAGGTTCGTCCATAGGAGTCCTTCTCGTTCCTGGCCGGTCGGAACTCGCCGGGTGTCAGTGGGTTCCGGGTGCGCCGAGTCGCGGTCGCTCACGCTGCTCGGTCACGGTGTCGGCGAGAGAATATGCCGCCTCCCCGATTTGAACGGGGGACAGCTCGATCTTCAGTCGAGTGCTCTCCCAGTCTGAGCTAAGGCGGCCTATCTCGACGAATCGCCGCAGTACGAAAAAGCGTTTCGAATCGCCACGCGGGCGGGCGGTCAGCGGACGTCGCGCCGCTCTCTGAACGTGATCGTCACGTCGTCCGACTCGATGGTGGTGACGATCGTGATCCAGCCGTCGGCCTGCTGGACCTGGTACGCCTCCGAGAACGACAGCTCTACGCGGCTCGTCTCGGTCGTGGAGCCGCCGGCGTCCATCGCGCCCACGTCGCGTTTCCCCTCCCACACCATATCGCCCTGGTCGGTCGAGTTACCTGCGTAGATACGCGTGAACACGCTGACGCCGGTCGCCGTCTCGTTTCGGTTGTTGTCGAGGCGGACGGTCACGTCCCGACACGTCTGACCGCACTGCTCGATGGACTGGACGGCGAACGTGTACGGCGGCAGGGAGTTCGTGTCGTCGTCGCCGGCCGACGCGCTGTCGGCAGCCGCGTCGCCAGACCCGTCCGCCCCGGCGTCGTCGTAGACGGTCCCGGTCGACTGCGGGGTTTCGGTGACCGTGTCCGAGCCGCCGCCGCCGAGGTCGCCCAGCGGACCGATGCCCGCGACGAACGCGGCGGCGCCGCCCACCGCGACGACGCCGACGATGGCGAGCACGGCGAGTATCCCTTTCGTGCTCATCTCGGATCCCCTCTGGAGGCGGACTGGTGCATCGTCCCGTTCGTGGGGTGTCGCAGGTAAAAGGTGGCACGGCCGTTCAGGTGACTATAGGCGAATTAACCGAAAGACAGCGGAGGGTACGTGGATTCTTCGGCACAGTGATCTGCACGCGACCTGTCCGCGACCTGCAAGCGACGGATACGTGCGTCACGTGGTCGTCGAGGTAGCCGGACGGGTGCGCTCGCGGGAGGGGTAGGCCGACGTAGGCCACGCTGTCGCCGAGGCGCGACAGCGCGCAGAACGCGGGGGTGCGACGGGAGGGATGGGCTCGGGCGGATTTGAACCACCGGTCTCTTCCTTGTAAGGGAAGCGTCATAACCACTAGACCACGAGCCCGTACCACCACGAACCGGCTGATAGCGAATAACGCTTCTGTTCCCGGGTCCCGCGTCCCGAACCGATCCCCCCGACACGCTTTCCCGAGCGGCCCACGTGCTCGATAGTATGTCCGTTCGTCGCCTCCGCTCGGTCGTCCTCCTCGCGTTCCTCGTCGCGCTGGCCGGGTGCACTGGCGCGGTGACGAGCGTCACGAACGACGGCGAGTACGACCGCACGACCGTCACCGTCGTCGACGAGGACGGCACCGACCTCGGCACGGTCGAGGTGCGCGTCGCCGACACCTTCGACAAGCGCTACACCGGCCTCTCCGACACCGAGTCGCTCGGGCCGAACGAAGGGATGCTGTTCGTCCACGGCAGCGAGGGCCAGCACGCGTACGTGATGCGCGACATGGCGTTCCCCATCGACATCGTGTTCGTCGCCGCGAACGGGAGCGTCACCCGCATCCACCACGCCGAACTGCCCCCCGAGGGGACGAGCGGCGGCGACCTGACGCGCTACCGCGGCACCGGGAAGTACGTCCTCGAAGTCCCGTACGGGTGGACGAACCGCACCGGCGTGAGCGTCGGCGACAGCGTCGAGATAGCCGGCGACTACTGAGCGTCGGCGATCTGGATCGCCGGCGCCGATCTGTCGATAGCGGGTGTTTCGATTCGAAGCGAACCGTTTAGGGTGCTGCTATCATTCAGGAGAACTAATGAGTCACCCCTCGGACGAGGACGACCCCTTCGAGGACATCCGCGAGAAGACGGACAACCCGATGAAACGGTTGTTCGCCGAGTATGGGGCGAAGAACACCCGCTACTTCGGCCTCGGCTTCTTCGGGAGTCTCGCCGCGCGGATCCTCGATCTCCTCCCACCGCTGTTGCTCGGGCTGGCGATCGACGCGATCTTCCTCCAGAACTCGCAGTTCGATCTCCCGCTGGTCCCGGACAGTCTGATCCCCGCTGGACAGCAGGACCAACTGCTGTTCAGCGTCGGGATCATCGCGTTCGCGTTCTTCGGCGGGTCGATCTTCCACTGGATCCGGAACTACGGCTGGAACTCCTTCGCGCAGAACATCCAGCACGACATCCGGACGGACACGTACGACAAGATGCAGCGGCTGAACATGGACTTCTTCGCCGAGAAGCAGACCGGCGAGATGATGTCCGTGCTGTCGAACGACGTGAACCGCCTCGAACGGTTCCTCAACGACGGGATGAACTCCGCGTTCCGCCTGTCGGTGATGGTGATCGGCATCGCGGGGATCATGTTCTGGATGAACCCCCGCCTCGCGCTCATCTCGCTCGTCCCCGTGCCGATCATCGCGGTGACGACGTGGAAGTTCATCGACGTCATCCAGCCGAAGTACGCCGACGTCCGCTCGACGGTCGGCCACCTCAACTCCCGGCTCGAGAACAACCTCGGCGGCATCAAGGTGATCAAGACGTTCAACACCGAGGGGTTCGAGTCCGAGCGCGTCGACGACGTCTCCTACGACTACTACGACGCCAATTGGGACGCCATCACCACGCGGATCAAGTTCTTCCCCGCGTTGCGGGTCATCGCCGGAGTCGGCTTCGTCATCACCTTCGCGGTCGGCGGCTTCTGGGTGCTGGGGCTGGCCCCCCTGTGGCTCACCGGCGGCGCCGAACTGCGCCCCGGGACGTTCGCGACGTTCATCCTCTACACCCAGCGGTTCATCTGGCCGATGGCGCAGTTCGGCTCCATCATCAACATGTACCAGCGCGCCCGCGCGTCCAGCGCCCGGCTGTTCGGCCTGATGGACACCCCCTCGCGCATCGTCGAGGACCCCGCCGCCGAGGACCTGGTCGTCTCCGACGGCGAGGTCGTGTACGACGACGTGTCGTTCGGCTACGACGAGGAGGAGGTCATCGTCGACGACATCTCCTTCGACGTCGACGGCGGCGAGACACTCGCGCTCGTCGGCCCGACCGGTGCCGGGAAGTCGACCGTCCTGAAGCTCCTGCTCCGGATGTACGACGTCGACGAGGGGAGCATCGAGATCGACGGGCAGGACATCCGCGACGTGACGATCCCGAGCCTCCGGCAGTCGCTCGGCTACGTCAGTCAGGACACGTTCATGTTCTACGGGACGGTCCGCGACAACATCGCCTACGGTACGTTCGACGCCGACGAAGACGAGATCGTCGAGGCCGCGAAGGCGGCGGAGGCGCACGACTTCATCCAGAACCTCCCCGAGGGTTACGACACCGAGATCGGTGAGCGCGGCGTAAAGCTCTCTGGCGGCCAGCGCCAGCGGCTCTCTATCGCCCGAGCGATCCTGAAGGACCCCGACATCCTCGTGCTCGACGAGGCGACCTCCGACGTGGACACGGAGACGGAGATGCTCATCCAGCGCTCCATCGACCGCCTCACCGAAGACCGCACCACCTTCGCCATCGCCCACCGCCTCTCGACGATCAAAGACGCCGACCAGATCGTCGTGCTTGAGGACGGCCGGATCGCCGAGCGCGGCACCCACGACGAACTGCTCGGCGACGACGGACTGTACGCCCACCTCTGGGGCGTGCAGGCGGGCGAAATCGACGAACTCCCCGAGGAGTTCATCGAGCGTGCGGCGCGACGCGCCTCGCGCACGGATGCGGAAGCGGAAGCGAGCGACGACTGAGGCCGAGGACGCGGCCGAGCAGGGAACCGGAGACGAAGGTTCTTGTCGGCGGTCGGAGACGTCCCGACGATGCCCTCCAGACGTGCGTTCGCCGCCGGTGCCGCATCGGCCGGTCTCGCCGGCATCTCCGGGTGTCTGTGGCGAACTGGCCTGTTTCGGGACACGCCGACCGTGTACGTGAACAACTACGACGACGTCGACCACGAGGTGGCACTGTCCGTCGTCGCCGCCGACGGCGCCGAGGCGTACCGCGACACCATCTCGATGCCGGCAGACACCCGCTACGAGCGCGACGGGCCGACGCTCACCGTCGGTCGCTACACCGTCACCGGGACGCTCGACGGCGACCTCGTCGACGAGTACCGCATGGCGCCGCTCGACACCCCGGTCTGGGGCACCCGCCTCCCGGACCTGATCCTCGAAGTTGACGGCGAGTTGGGTCGCTTCGCCGTCCTCGGGTCCGGCGGGACGCCGTGACCGTTCCGGGGCGTCGCCGTCGGTCATCACCACCTAAGTAGCGGACGCCCGAGCCACGACGTGATGAGCAGCTTCCGCACCCTCGACGACCTGCCCGCCGAGCAGCGCGTCCTCGTCCGCCTCGACCTCAACTCCCCGGTCGAGGACGGCGTCGTGCAGGACAACCGCCGCTTCTCCAGACACGCCGAAACCGTCGCAGAGTTGGCCGAGTCGGGCCACCGCGTCGCGCTCATGGCCCACCAAGGCCGCCCCGGGCGAGACACGTTCGTCTCGCTGGAGCAGCACGCCGACATCCTCGCCGAGCACGCCGGCGTCGACGTCGACTTCGTCGCCGACACGTTCGGCGACGACGCGCTCGCGGCGGTCCGCGACCTCGACGCGGGCGACGTGCTCCTGCTGGAGAACACCCGGATGACCGACGACGAGTTGCCCGAGAAAGCGCCCGAGGAGCACGCCGCCAGCGACTTCGTCCAGACGCTCGCGCCGGAGTTCGACGCGTACGTCAACGACGCGTACTCGGCGGCCCACCGCAAGCACGCGTCGCTCGTCGGCTTCCCGCTGAAGCTCCCGAGTTACGCGGGGCGCGTGATGGAGACGGAGTACGAGGCGAACACCGCCATTGCCGAGCGCGAGTTCGACGGCGACGTGACGATGGTCGTCGGCGGGACGAAAGCCACCGACGTCATCGGCGTGATGGAGGCGCTCGACGAGAAGGTCGACCAGTTCCTGCTCGGCGGCGTCGCCGGCGAGTTGTTCCTCCGCGCGGCGGGCTACCCCGTCGGCGAGGACGTGGACACCGAACTGTTCGACGAGCAGTGGAGCGCGAACGAGGAGACCATCCGCTCGGTGCTGGAAGAGCGACGCGACCAGGTGACGCTCGCGTCGGACCTGGCGTACGAGGACGCCGACGGCGAGCGCGGCGAGGTCGCCGTCGAGGACATCGTGGAGAAGACGCAGTCGTTCCTCGACGTCGGCTCCGACACGGTCGCCGACTACGAGCCGGTGATCCGCGACTCCGAGGCCGTGTTCGTGAAGGGCGCCCTCGGCGTGTTCGAGGACGAGCGCTTCAGCGTCGGCACCGTCGGCGTTTTGGAGGCCATCGCCGACACCGACTGTTTCTCGGTCGTCGGCGGCGGCGACACCTCCCGCGCCATCACGATGTACGGAATGTCGGAGGACGACTTCTCGCACGTCTCCATCGCCGGCGGCGCGTACATCCGCGCGCTCACCGGCGAGCCGCTGCCGGCCGTGGAGCTGTTGGTCCAGAGCGCAGCCGAGGACGCCGCGTAACCGGCCCGCTCGGGGGCCGGGATTCAAGCGAGTCGGCGACGAGGGTCGACCCATGTTGGTCGGCGTCGTCTCCGACACCCACGACAACGCACAGTACGTCGACAGGGCGGTCGACGTGTTCACCGAGGCCGGCGTCGACGCGGTGCTCCACTGCGGCGACGTGGTCGCCCCCTTCTCCGCGACGCCGTTCGACGGCGAGTGGGACTTCCACGCCGTCCGCGGCAACAACGACGGTGAGTGGGCGCTCGCGGACACGGTCCGCGAGTTCGGCACCTACCACGGCGAGTTCGCGGCGCTGACCCTCGACGGGACCGACTTCGCCGTCTACCACGGCACCAGCGAACCCATCGTCGACGCCCTGCTCGCGAGCGGCGACTACGACTACGTCTGCCGCGGCCACACCCACGAGCGCGTCCACGAGGAGCGCGGCGGGACGACCCACCTCAATCCCGGCGGCGTTCCGATCCCCGGTCGGGAGGAGGCCCCCGCGGCGCTGGTGGTCGACATTGCGTCGGGCGAGGTCACCGCTCACGAGTTGGGCTGACGGTCGACTGCAGAACAACCGAGGCCGTTGTCGCTCCCGGCAGTCGCGTTGGACTGGGCGGCTCGGCCCACGGACCTCGCCGCCGCCCGTCCGAGGTCGTTGTCGCTCCCGTCGGTCGCTCCAGCGGCCTCGCCTCAGTCGTCGCTGTTGCTCTTCGGCACCACGCGCTGGCGCTGCCCGTCGAACAGCGACTCCAGTCCGACGCCGAGCGTCTCGTCGGTCGTCGCCATACTCGTCTCCTGGTCCTCCCAGTCGAGCAGGGCACGGATCGCGTCGATGTTCTCCGGGATTACGTCCGACTCCTGGTGGATCGACTGGAACAGGTACAGATCCGAGCCCTCCATCGAGATGGAGTCCTCCCAGATGCAGTTCTCCCAGAGGTCGCCGCGCGGGCGCCCGGTGTCCATGGCGAACTCCTTCAGCTTCCCCGTGCCGTCGATGCCCGTCTCCTCGGGGACGAGGAACAGTCGCGACTCCGCGCCGAGCAACTCGCGCACCTCGGCGGCGGTCGGTTCGTCGTCGAGCGTGACGTTCACCGAGTGGAGGTGCATCAGCGTCGCGGGCACCTTCACACCGAGCGTGTCGATGTCCACGTCCGGGATGATCGTGTTCACGTCCGGGCCGTGGTGGGAGGGGACCGTCACCGGGTCCGGCAGGATGTCGTTGATCGGGCCGCGAGAGGTCTGCCCGGGGTCGCCGCCGCGACGGACGAGCGTGACGCGCGCCTTCTCGACGCCGTACTCCTCGATGAGCGGCGCGAGCAGTCGGGAGAGCCCGGTCGTGTTGCAGGAGACGACGCGCGCGATGTCGACGTCGTCGGCGCGCGCCAGGTCGTAGTTTGCGCGGGCGTTGAAGCTCACGTCCGCCACGTCGGCGCCCTCGCCGCCCTGGAGGATGGCGGGCGTGTCGTAGCGCTCGTACAGTTCGCAGTTGTCCGCCCCGATGCCGGAGGGCGTCGTGTCGACGATGACGTCGGCGGTCATCACCATATCTTCGGCCTCCCCCGCGAGGTCGATGCCGGCGTCGCGGAACTGGTCGGCCCGCTCCGGGATCGCGGCGTACAGCGGGTACCCCTTCCTGACTGCCGCTTCGGCCTCGAAGTTCGGGCGTGTCTTCGCGACGCCGATCAGTTTCATATCGGGCTGTGCGGCCACCGCGTCGGCGACGCGCTTGCCGATGGTGCCGTAGCCGTTGACGCCCACCTGTATCATTGTCGAATCCTCCTTCGGCACGGGGGTTAATCGTTACGACACCGTTAATCGGAAAACAACTACAGACCGAGTAATACCTCCGAATTCGGTCGATGCGGGATCTCGGACACTGCCGGTTCGGCGGCGACGAGAGGCGTGGACGGGGAACGTCGACCCGTGGACCGACTGGGAAACTGATTCACTGGCCGACGGGGCGGCTGATCCACCGGCTGAGGACTGACCGGCTGAGGAGCCGACTGGCCGACTCGCCGAGGGGCCGACTGCTCCCGACAGGTCCAAACCGGCTGAGGGCACAGCGACGGTATGGACGACGACCTCCGTGCGGCCGCGGAAACGGCGATCCACCAGTGTCTCGAGTTGGGCGGCGACGAGTCGCTCGCGGTCGTCACCGACGACAAACGCGAGGCGATCGGCGAGGCGCTGTACGCGGTCGCCAGCGAGGTGACCGACGACGCGTCGGTCGTCCGCTACCCGCCCGCGGCCCAGCACGGCGAGGAACCGCCCGCCCCCGTCGCCGCCGCGATGCGCGAGGCCGACGCCTTCCTCGCGCCGACGACCAAGAGCCTGAGCCACACCCGCGCTCGCGGCGCCGCCTGCGACGCCGGCGCGCGCGGCGCGACCCTGCCGGGCATCACCCGCGAGGTGTTCGTCACCGGCCTCGACGCCGACTACGACGCCATCGCCAGCCACTGTGACGACGTGCTCGCGCAGGTCGGCGACGCCGACGAGATTCGCGTCACGACCGAGGCGGGCACCGACATCACGTTCGAACCGGGCGACCGCGAGTTCCTCGCGGACACCGGCGACGTGAGCAAGGCGGGGTCGTTCTCGAACCTCCCCGCCGGCGAGGTGTTCGTCAGCCCCGAAGACGCCAACGGCACGTACGTCGTCGACGGGACGATGATGCCGTACGGCCTGTTGGATGGGCGCGAACTCCGCTTCGAGGTGACCGACGGCTTCGTCACCGACATCTCCGACGACGAAGTGCGCGCGCAGGTCGAGGCCGCCGCCGAGGAGGTCGGTCGCGACGCGTACAACCTCGCCGAGTTGGGCATCGGGACGAACGTCGGCGTCACCGACCTCGTCGGCTCGGTGCTCCTCGACGAGAAGGCCGCCGGAACCGTCCACATCGCCATCGGCGACGACGCCGGCATCGGCGGCGACACCGACGCGCCGCTCCACCTCGACGGCATCGTGAAAGAGCCGACCGTCTACGCGGACGGGGAGGTCGTAGACCTCCCGACGGTCGAGCGGTGACACCGCGAGACGGAGACGAAGTCGTCCTGCCAGAGCCGTAGGCCAGCGAACTACGCTCAGTTCTCGGTCGACAGATCGGCCGACCACCGTCGCTCCAACCCCCACACGAACGCCAGCTTCAGTGCCATCGACGCCGCGCCGGCGAGGATTGCTCGAACCGGTCGCCGGCGGTACGCCGCGTAAAGGGCGTACGCCGTCACCGGCCCGGACACCGTGTTCAGTCGGTGCCACGCGCCCGGCGACGTCTCGTCGCGGAGCCACGCCCGCTCGGCGTCGACGACGCGGGTCATCCACGCGGGGTCGACCTCGGGGCCGCGCTCGACGCGCGGGAAGGCGACGGGGTTGACGACGGTCCACCCGAGTGCGACCGCGAGCACCCGCCTGTCCCGGGTGTACGCCGCCAACAGGAGGAGTGGGACCGCCAGGAACCGCGACCACCCGCTCTTGGGGTTGGCGTGGCGCTCCCAGAACACGTCGAGGTCGGCGAAGCGTCGTTTCGCGTCCATACGCACCGCGACGAGGACGGCTGTGAAAAGTGTACGTTCGTCGATCAGACGCGGCGCGGCCCGGCGACGCGCTCGTCGCCGCTCACCCGATGTGGCGGACGGCGTCGAACAGCCCCTGCACCGTCGAGACGGTGCGGTCGTCGTGGGCCTTCGGGTCGATGTAGAACTGTGCGCGGGCGCCGACGCGGTGGACACCCGCGACCAGCGTGTGCAGGAAGCGGTACGCCTCCCGCAGGTCGACGTACTGCAGCAGTGCGGTCACCGAGTCGAACGTGACGAAGAGGGTGCCGTGGTTGCGCGCCTCCTCGAGCGCGTCCTGCCACTTCATGCACAGGCCGGTGAGGTCCTGCGGGTGGGCGCCCTCGACGGCGAACGACCCGCCGTCGGCGGCGACGCGAGGCCCGGGAATCTCGCCGGTACCCGAGGCGTCGACGACCATGTGACACGGCGGTGACCCCACGTCGGCGCGCCACCGCTCGTGGAGCGCGAGCGGGTCGGTGTCGTAGGTGAACTCGACGACCGTCGGGTGGTCGACGTAGCTCCCCACCGCCTGCCGCTTCAGCATCGTCCGCCGCTCGGCGCCCGGCGGCGTCAGCACCAACTCGGCTTTCGACGACACGGCGCGCTCGGTCGACGCGGTCTCCTCGGATCCGACCGCCGACTCGCTCGCCGCGCGGCGGGGCCCCACTCCCTCGTTCGCCCGACTCCCACTCATCTGTCTACCTCTCGAAAACGCCGATCCGCACTTAATACAAACTCCCCGGTTCTCACAGCCGGTAACCGACTAGACGCCCCGTGACACCCGTTACCGCACGATCCAGCGATCCAGCCGATCCGTCGAACCATCGACCCGAGCGGTCTGCTCAGGCCTCGCGACACCGTCGCCGACGGCCGTCGGTCACGCCGCGAGGACTCCCGCGACCACCGCGAGCGTGAGGAAGCCGACCGCGCGAACACGGGATTCATACTCCGGCACCGCTACCTGCCGACGATGACCGGCGAGATACGCGCGCTCGACGACCGGACCGTCCGCGAGATTGCCGCGGGCGAGGTGGTCGAGCGCCCCGCCTCCGTCGTGAAGGAACTCGTCGAGAACGCCCTCGACGCCGGCGCCTCGCGCGTCGCCGTCGCCGTCGAGAACGGCGGCATCGACGGGATCCGCGTCCGCGACGACGGCGAGGGTATCCCGCCCGAGCAGATCCCGAAGGCCGTCGCGAAACACGCGACGAGCAAACTCGACGGGATGGCCGACCTCGACGCCGGCGTCGCCACCCTCGGCTTCCGCGGCGAGGCGCTCCACTCGGTGGGCGCGGTCGCCGAGTTGACGGTGCGGTCGCGCACGCCCGACGCCGACACCGGGTCGGAACTGGTCGTCGACCACGGCGACGAGACGGACGTGCGAGCGGCGGGCTGTCCGGTCGGCACGACCGTCGAAGTGCGCGACCTCTTCGGGCGCACGCCCGCCCGGCGGAAGTTCCTCAAGACGCCCGCGACGGAGTTCGACCGCGTCAACGGCGTCGTGTCGGCGTACGCGCTCGCCAATCCCGACGTGGCTGTCTCGCTGGAGCACGACGGGCGCGAGGTGTTCGCCTCCCCGGGCGACGGCGACCGCCGGTCGGCGGTGCTGGCCGTGTACGGGCGCGAAGTCGCCGAGTCGATGGTCGACGTCGAGTTCGCGTCCGAGTCGGGCGCCGTCGAGGTCCACGGCCTCGTCTCGCACCCGGAGACGACTCGCGCGGGCCGGGAGTACCTCACGACGTACGTGAACGACCGCTGGGTGCGCGACGGCGACCTCCGCGGCGCCGTGGTCGACGCCTACGGCGGCCAGTTGGCGACCGACCGGTACCCGTTCGCCGTGCTGTTCGTGGACGTGCCCGCTACGGCGGTCGACGTGAACGTCCACCCGCGCAAGACCGAGGTCAGGTTCGACGAGGACGCGGCAGTGATGGAGACGGTGCGGGAGGCCGTCCGCGAGGCGTTGCTGTCCCACGGCCTCCTGCGCTCGTCGGCGCCACGAGGACGCTCGGCGCCCGACGAGGCCGCCATCGACCCGGAGGTGGTCGGCGGCGCCGGCACCGACCACGAGCGCGCCGCCGCCGACCGCCGGGGGGCGGAGAACGACTCCGGCGACAGCGCCGAAAGTCCCGGCGCGGACACCACCTCGTCGGTGTTGGACGCGTGGGGGGGATCCGACGCCGCGACCCCAGACGACCCGAAGGACGCGCCGTCGGACGAGGGTTCGGTGCCGGTGGCGACCGACGAGCGAGCGGGGGGTGACGAAGCGGAGGGAGACACCGAAGACGCGACGACGCCGGACGAGGCAGCCCCCGTCGGCGTCGACTCCGACGGGGCCGACGCTGCCGGCGGCGACGACGCCTGGCGCGTCGACGTGAGCGCGAGCGACGCCAGCAGGCCGACGGATCACCCCGCACGCGGGCGGACCGACGCGACCGCGGGCGACGCCCCCACGCCCCGCGCGTGGCAGACGGACACCGCAGGGGACGCCTCCGGCAACGCCGAGGGGGACGACGACGCCGACGATGCCGACGACGCCGACAACGCCGCCGACGCAACCGGCGGCACGTCGTCCGCGAGTGAGCGGCGAGACGAGGGGAGTCGCTCGTGGGGGGCGCCCTCGCAGTCCACCCTCGCGGGCGGCACCACCGACGAACGGACCGAGCACGACCGCCTCCCGGCGATGCGGGTGCTCGGCCAGTACGACGACACCTACGTCGTCTGCGAGACGGACGCGGGGCTGGTGCTCGTCGACCAGCACGCCGCCGACGAGCGCGTGAACTACGAACGGCTCCAGCGGGCCGTCGGCGACGGTGCGCCGACGCAGACGCTCGCGGCACCCGTCACGCTGGAGTTGACCGCGCGCGAGTCGGAACTGTTCGAGACGTTCCGCGAGGCGCTCGGTGAGATCGGGTTCCGTGCCGAGCGCGCGGCGGCGGACGCCGACGACACCCACGCGGTCGCGGTGACGGCGGTGCCGGCGGTGTTCGACGCGACGCTCGACCCGGACCTCCTGCGCGACGTGCTCGCGGCGTTCGCCGACGAGGTGACCGCCGCCGACCGGCCCGTCTCGGAGGTCGCGGACGCGCTCCTTGCGGATCTGGCGTGCTACCCGTCGGTGACGGGCAACACCTCGCTCACCGAGGGGAGCGTCGCCGACCTGCTCGACGCGCTCGACGACTGCGAGAACCCCTACGCCTGTCCCCACGGGCGTCCCGTGCTGGTGGAGTTCGGGGCCGAAGAGATCGAAGACCGGTTCGAGCGCGACTACCCCGGCCACGGCGGGCGACGGGCGGAGTAGCCGCGCCGCCACATCCGAATCCGCCGCCGACGATGCGGCCCGCACCGTTCGCGTCGGCGGGCTTCCAGACCCTTCTTGTGGGCCGACCCCGTCGGCCCGCGCATGACAGACCTCGTCACGTTCGGGGAGACGATGCTTCGTCTCTCCCCGCCGGAGGGGACCCGACTGGAGACGACCGAGCAGTTCGACGTGCGCATCGGCGGCGCCGAGAGCAACGTCGCCGTCGCGGGCGCCTCGCTGGGTCTCGACGCCGCGTGGCTCTCGAAACTCCCATCGTCTCCGCTCGGGCGACGCGTCGTCCGCGAGTTGCGCTCCCACGGCGTCCGCACCGGCGTCGCGTGGGCCGACGCCGACGACACCCGACTCGGGACGTACTACCTCGAACACGGCGGCGAACCGCGCGGCACGAACGTCATCTACGACCGCGCCGACGCGGCGGTGACCACCGTCGCACCCGAGGAACTCCCGCTGGGCGTCCTCGACGAGGCGACGACGTTCCACACGACCGGCATCACGCCGGCGCTGTCCGAACACGCCCGCGCGACGACGGCCACGCTGTTGGAGCGTGCGAGTGCCGCCGGCGCGACTACCACCTTCGACCTCAACTACCGGAGCAAACTGTGGAGCCACGCGGAGGCGCGCGGCACACTCCGCGACCTGTTCGAGCACGTCGACACGCTGTTCGTCGCCCGACGCGACGCCGAGGCGGTGCTCGACCGCGAGGGCGAGGTCGTCGAGGTGGCCCACGGCCTCGCGACTGACCACGACTTCGAGACGGTCGTGATCACCCGCGGCGACCACGGCGCGCTCGCGCTCCACGAGGGTGAGGTGTACGAACAGCCGGTGTACGAGGCCGACACCCTCGACGCCATCGGGACGGGCGACGCCTTCGTCGGCGGCTTCCTCGCCCAGCGAGCCATCGGCGGCGACATCGACGCCGCGCTGGAGTGGGGTGCCGCGACCGCGTCGCTCAAGCGAACCATCTCGGGCGACCTCGCGGTCGTCACGCGCGAAGAGGTCGAGCGCGTGGTCGAAGAGGGCGACGGCGGCATCTCGCGGTAGAACGTCGCCGTTCAGGCCCGGCCGCGACCGCGGACGCCGTCTGCGTCCGACGACGACTCGGCGTGGTCTAAGGCGGTCGCGTACGCTTCGCGCACCTCGGTGAACGCCTCGCGACTCCCGCCCTGGTCCGGGTGAGTCTCTTTCACCTTCTCGCGGTAGGCGCGCTCGACGCTGTCCTCGTCGGCGGTCGAGGGGAGCCCGAGCGTGTCGAACGCGGAGACGACGGGGGTCGTCCCCGCCGCCCCGGCGCGCGCTCCCCGGTCGGGCCCGACCCCGATCTCCGGCACCTCGAACGGGAGGCGCCGCCCGAGGTGCCACCCGGGCATCTCGTACTCACAGAGGATCACGTGGACGTCGCGCTCGTCGTCGTCGCGGAGCGCGAAGTAGGCGTGCACGTCGAAGGTGAGCGCGACTCGCCGCTCGGGGAGATAGAACGCGACCCGCGTGCCGTCGAGGTCGACGTCCTCGACGAACCGCTCGTCGATGCGGCGGAGGTAGTCTCGGATCTCGGCCGCCCGGCGGAGCGACCCCTGGTCGGGCCCGCCTCGCCGCGTGGGCGGGTCGGGGAACCAGCGGTTGGCCGCAAGGAAGACGGCCGCGACTCCGACAGAGGCGACGAGGCCGAACACGACCCCCCAGACGAGCCACCCGGGGAGCGCGGCGATCCACTCACCGAACACACCCGCGATTGGCGTCGACCGTTCTTGAACCCCTCGCCGGGTGCGGTCGTCGCCACACTACCCCTCGGTCGTCCAGTGCCGATCATCCGCTTCGAGGAGGCAGCCACCGACGACCTGACCGCCGCCGCCGACAGCGGCGCGGCGACTGACGATGTGCAGCCCCGGTCACCCGACCGACTGGACGTACTCGACCCGCTTCGGCCGGAAGCCCGCATCCGTGTAGAACCGGCGCGCACCCTCGTTGTCCCACTCACAGCCCACCTTCAGGAAGTCGCAGCCGCGCTCGCGGGCCAGTTCTCGAACACGGTCGAGGACGGTCGCGCCGTGGCCGCGGTTCCGGTGTGGTTCGTCGATGGCGAGGTTCACCACGCGGAGGTATTGGTCGTGGGACCGTGAGGGATGGGTCCCCTCGCGGAGCGTGAGGAAGCCAATCGTCTCGCCCGCGTGGACGAGGAGGTAGTCGGTGGTGTCGTCGTCGTCGAGGTGGGCGCGGAAGCCGTCGTCCGGGACTGCGTCACGGTCCGGGTAGGCGAGTTCGTTCAGGTCGTCGTGCGTCTCCATCGCCGTCGCCAGATCGTACCACCGGTCGACGAGCGCGTCGAGGTCCGAAGTGGTGGCAGGACGGAGTTTCATGCGTCGACGCTCGGGCGAGCGTACTTGAACATCGCTCCGCCGTGGCAAGTCGTCCCGCACGGACAGCAGTCGCTGACGGGTAGAAAACGAAGGAGGGACCGATCAGTGTGGTGTGGTCGCCGCGTTCAGAGCATCCCGTTGTCCTTCAGCCCCTGCATGACGTCGTCGACGAGGGAGTCGACGTCGTCGTACGGGAAGTCCTGGCTGGAGCCGAGTTTCGCGGCCAGCTCCATCGCCGTGAAGGAGACGTCGCCGGACTCGAACTTCGTGCCCGGCCCCTTCGGGAGCGCCGGCACGAGGTCCATCTGGCTGGACACGGGGAAGTCGGCGCCCGAGAATGCCTCTTCGAACTGCGCGCGGAGGTCGGCTTCGACGTCGTCGGACATACGCACCCAACGCGGGGGAGCGGCCCAAAAAGCGTTCCGGAACCACGGTGAACTCCGGGAGAGTTTCTACAGGCGGCCGTCCGGGCCGGAACCCTCGCGGTTAATCGGGGGGCGACCCAAGCGCCGGTATGGCGTTCGACTTCGACTTCGACCTGCTGCGCGAGTTGACCGAGACGAGCGGTGTCCCCGGCTACGAGGACCGTGTCCGCGACCACGTCCGCGCCGTCTTCGACGAGGCCGTCGACGAGGTGCGAACCGACTCGATGGGCAACGTGATCGGGACGATCGAGGGGAGCGGCGACTACGAGGTGGCCGTCGCCGCCCACATGGACGAGATCGGCTTCATGGTGAAACACGTCACCGACGACGGCTTCCTCAAGGTGGACGCTCTCGGCGGCTGGGACGCCCGCGTCCTGCGCGCTCAACGCGTGCGCGTCCACACCCAACAGGGCGACCTCACGGGCGTCATCGGGTCGGTGCCGCCGCACACGCTCTCGAAGGAGGACCGCGAGAAGGAGGACGCCGTCGAGGACGTCGTCATCGACCTCGGTCGCGAGGGCGAGGAGGTGGCGGACCTCGTCTCCGTCGGCGACCTCGTCACGATGGAGCAGACGACCGTCGAGATGGGCGACACGGTGACCGGGAAGGCGCTCGACGACCGCGTCTGCCTGTTCGCGATGCTGGAGTCCGCTCGCGAACTGGAAGACCCGGAGGCGACGGTTCACTTCTGCGCGACCGTCCAGGAGGAGGTCGGTCTCCGCGGCGCGCAGGCGCTCGGCGTCGACGTCGACCCGGACCTGGCCATCGCGCTGGACGTGACCATCGCCTCCGACATCGACGGCGTCGAGGAGGACAAGCAGGTGACCCGTCTCGGCGACGGCGCCGCGGTGAAGCTGAAGGACGGCTCGGTGATCACGAACCCGAAGGTGACGCGCCGCCTGCGCGACGTGGCGGAGGCCGAGGACATCGACTACCAACTGGAGGTGCTCCCCGCCGGCGGCACCGACACCGCCGCGTTCCAGAAGGCCAACGGCGCCAAGCCGGTCGGCGCCCTCTCGATCCCGACGCGCTACCTCCACACCGTCACCGAGACGGCCCACGGCGACGACATCCGCGCCACCATCGACCTGCTCACCGCGTTCCTCGCGAGCGAGGACGGCGGGAACGACTACTCACTGTAGACAGACGGAAGAACGGGCCGCGGGTCAGCGGGTTCCGCTCGGGGCCCGACTGCGCGGACCCCGACTGCAGTGGGAGCGACGGCCATCGTGTGCCTCTGACATCCCCATGTGGCTCCCCGGCTACGAGTCCTCGGTAGGATGGTTTGAACGTGTCGAAGAACGGATATAAGTTACCAGTTCGATTCACTGTGTGTTCGTGATGCGTTCGCATCGGCCTGCTACCCGGCGATCTCCACACACCGACCGGTCGAAGCGGTCTGCTGAAACCAGCGCCTTCGCTGACAAGTGATCTGTCTACCTCGCGTCTGGCTGGCTACTCGCCAGCGCGCGCGTCTTCCATCGCCGACAGGACCGCGCCCCACGCGACGGGTGGGGCTTCCTCGTCGACCGCGCGGTCGAACGCGGCCAGTCGGTCGTCGAAGCGGTCGCGCCAGGCGTCCCGCTCGGCGTAGGTGAGCGTCGCCGCGACGGCGTCGAGGCGGTCGTCGAGGTCCTCGAGGTCCGAGGCGAGCGTCGAGCGCGACGGCTCCACGTCCTCGGGGTCGATGTCGGCCCGCTCGTCGAGCGTCACGACGTCTGCGAGCTCCGCCCGCAGGTCGGCCACCTGCAGCGCCAGCACGCGGCGGCGGAGCCGACAGTCGAACCACGTGTCGGCGTCAGCGTCGGCGTCGCCGAGTGCGCTCGCGTCCGACTCCACCCGCTCGACCGCGGCGGTGAGTTCACGAACGTCGCCGTCGAGTTCGTCGTGACGCGCACGCGCGGACGACACCCACCGCTCGAACGCATCGGCGTCCATCCCGAGTTCGTCGGCGGCGGCCTGGAGTTCGTTGGCCTCCGCGCCGAGTTGGTCCGCCTCGCGCGCGAGGTCGTACACCGCCGCGCCGTCGAGGTCGTCTGCACGCGAGACGAGCGCCTGAAGGTCCGCATCGAGGTCCGACACCGCCGCTTCGATGCGCGACAGGCGGGCGTCGAAGTCGTCCAGGCGGTCGGCGACCGTCGGGACGTCCCGCAGGCCGTCGGCGGCCTCGCGCGCGTCGTCGACGTCGAGGCCGGCGAACTCCGCGCGCGTGGCCGGCGTCGACACGACCTTGGCGAGGTGGGCCAACGCCCCCTGGACGCCGTCGGCGGTGACGACGCCGTCCTCTGCGACCGTCGAGAGCGTCGCGCGGGCGGTGTCGGCGTCGACGGCGCGGCGCTGTGTGACGACCGCTGCCGCCTCGTCCACCGACCGTCCGATGATCCCATCGGCGTCCGCGTCGTCGGAGTCAGGCATACGAACGGGGGAAGCGCACGCCGCAGGATATAGCTTCGGTCACGAGGAGGCGATTCACGACGCTCCGGGGCGCTGCGGACCGATACCCACACCCCACGACTATATAGCACAATCCAGCACTAGGGACGCTATGTACAACACACGTTGCCACGGAGGGCTACCCCATCTCGCGGTACATCTCATATAAACCGCTTTTTAGGTAAGGTGGCTTCGTACAGGTGATGACGCAGGATGCTGCGGACACCGAGCGCGTTTCGCGGAGAAAGTTCCTCGTCGCCTCCGGAGCCGCCGGCGCCGCCGGCCTCGCCGGCTGTGCGGGCTCCTCTGACGGCGGCAACTCGGGCGGCTCCGGAGACAGCGGCGGTAGCTCCGGAGACAGCTCCGGAGGCTCGGGTGACAGCGGCTCGGGGATGGACACCTCGATGCTGACGGCCGAGGGCTCCTCGACCGTCTACCCCATCGCCAACAAGGGTAGCTCCTACTGGAACTCCAACCCGCCGGCGTCCGACGGCGAGTACTGGGGCACCAACGAGGAGGAAGGTAACACCGTCCCCGGCTGGGAGGAACTCGCCAGCAACGGCGCGGAGGGCACGCGTCTCGCAGACTACTTCGCCAGCCTCTACGGCTTCGAGCCGTCGGGCGAGCAGGCCACGCCGCCGTTCGCGACGTCCATCGGTCTGAGCCACTCGGGCACCGGGTGTAAGTCCGTCGTCGACGGGCTCGTCGACATCGGGAATTCCTCGGGCCCCATCACGGCAGAGCTGGGCTGGAGCCAGGAGGAGGCCGACGAGCGCGTCGTCGACCACGTCCTCGGGCGTGACGGCCAGCCGGTCGTCGTCTCCTCGGACATCTACGAGGCGGGCGTCACGGAACTGACCGCCGAAGAGATTCGCGGCATCTACCAAGACGAGATCACCAACTGGAGCGAAGTCGGCGGCCCGGACCAGGACATCTACGTCATCGGGCGCTCGGAGGGGTCGGGGACCGACACCGCGTTCCGTCTGAACATGTTGGGCGCCGCAGACGCGGAGATGAGCGTCGACACCCGCTTCGGGCAGAACCAGCAGGTCGCGCAGTCCGTCCAGCAGAACGAGGGTGCCATCGCGTACATGGCGCTGGCGTTCACCGGCGACGGCGTCCAGCCGATCGGTGTCGAGTTCGAGGGCACGCTGTACGAGCCCGACCGCGACGCCGAGAACACGATCTTCGACTCGGCGTACCCGCTCAACCGTGACCTGCACCAGTACACGCTAATCGAGGACGGGCAGGGCACGGACATGCGCGAGGCTGCGTTCCTCAACATGTTCCTCACCGACTTCGGCCAGCAGGTGTTCGTCGAGGACAACAACTACATCCCGCTGCCGACGGCCGACATCGAGAGCGAGTTCGAGAAGCTGCCGGACCAGGCGTAAGCCGACCTGTCAGCTCGGTCCTCGTATCGTCGCAATCCCACGCCGTTTATTTCCATACGTCCGAATCACCCTGTACACACGCACGATGGCACAAGTAACCAATAGAGCCGAGATGGGGGTCGAGAAGGCGGCCCGCGTTCTCAGGGGCGTCCGGGACTCCCTCGAGGACGAGGAGCCGGCTGCCGTCGCGACCGTCGGCGTCATGGCGAGCGCACTGTTGCTCTCGCTGGTCGGCTTCCTCCTCGTCTCGTCGTTGACGATCGTCCCGTTCGGGATCTTCGTCGTCACCGCCACGTACGGCTGGCTCCGTCACCAGGAGCTGACGGCCAAGACGCTCGCGTTGGCGATGACCATCTCGACGATCCTGATACTGTTGCTGATCACGGCGTTCATCTTCCGGGAGGCGGTGCCCGTGATTCAGTACGAGAGCATGACCGTGTTCGGCGTGTCGGTGCCGGGAATCCGCCTGTTCCTCCAGCCGACGTGGGAGGCCGTCACCCCGCCGGTCCGCTTCTCGATGGTCCCGATGATCCACGGCACGGTGCTCGTGACGATCATCGCGACTGCCGTCGCCGCGCCGCTCGGCATCGCGGCGGCGCTGTTCATCTCGGAGATCGCACCCGCACCCGTCCGCGAGGCGGTCAAGCCGGGCGTCGAGATCCTCGCCGGGATCCCGTCTATCGTGTACGGGTTCATCGGCTTCACCATCCTCAGCCCGTGGGCCTCCGACCAGTTCCAGATCCTCGGGCAGGGGACGTACCTGTTCGTCGGGATCGTCGTCGGCCTGATGGCGCTCCCGACGGTCGTCTCCGTCGCGGAGGACGCGCTGTCGAGCGTCCCGGAGTCGATGAAGTCCGGGTCGCTGGCAATGGGGACGACCGACTGGCAGACGATGACCTCCATCACGCTGCCGGCGGCGTTCTCCGGCGTCTCTGCGGCGGTCCTCCTCGGCGTCGGTCGTGCCATCGGCGAGACGATGGCCGCGACGGTGATGCTCCGCGGCGTCCCCAAGCTCACCGAGCCGCTGTACAACGCGTTCTACGGACAGGAGACGCTCACGTCGCTCATCGCCCGCAACTACGGCGAGGCGGAGGGGCTCCAGATGAGCGCGCTGTTCGTCGCCGGCGTCATCCTGTTCGTCACGGTGTTGTTCCTCTCCATCGGCTCGCAGTACATCGAAGCACGCATGCGAAGCAAGCTCGGAGGTGAGCAGTGATGGCGGCTGAAACCAACACGCGGAACGCGCTCGTGCGCGACGACGCCAGCGGCACCGGCATCGTCGCCGTCGGTGCCGTCGCGCTCGCCGCCGTGCTGTTCGCCGCCTCGATGGCGGTGTTGTTCCAAGTCGTCGACCTGACCACCCCCGTCGCGGGCGTCTCGCTCGCGACGATTCTCGGGGGCGGACTCGTGCTCCTCGGGGGCGCGACCGTCTCCTTCGGCGTCGGCTCGCGGCTCGAACTCGTCGAGACGGAACCGCAGGCGACCGCGGGGATGCTCGCCGGCGTCGTCTTCGCCGGCATCTGGTTCGTGGTCGCCGGACTCGTGGCCTCCCAGACGCTCGGGCTCGGCACGTTCGGGTGGGTCGCCACGTCCGTCGTCGTCGGTGTCGGTGTGTTCGCCGTGACCGTCGGCACACGCGAGGACATCGGCTCGACCGTCCCCGCGGGACTGCTCGCGGTTGCGGCGGGCCTCGTGTTCCTCACTGGTCTCATCGGCCCCGAGTGGGTGTGGGACCTCGGCTTCGAGCAGAAGGCGTCGTTCACGGGCGGGTTCACCATCCCGACGGTGACGCTGTTCTGTGCGCTAGTGGCCGGCTGGGCGTCAGCGAAGGCCTACGGTGGCTTCGGCGCCCGCGGTCGCCACACCGGCGCGTACACGCTCGTGTACCTCAACGCCGGCTCCATCGTCGGCGTCCTGTTCATCCTCGTCGCGTTCACCGTGTTCAAGGGGACCAGCGGCGTCGTCAACGGCTTCGCCCTCGGGCCGGGCGTCGGCCCCGAGTCGACTATCGTCCTGTTCGGGCAGTCGATTTCGTGGGAGTGGCCGTTCTACCTCCCGTTCGTGATGAACGGCGTCGGTCTCACCAACGACTTCAACGGCGTCCTACCGGCCATCGTCGGGACGATCTGGCTGGTCGTCGGCGCCGTCGTGTTCGCGGTCCCGCTCGGCGTCGGTGCGGCGGTGTTCCTCACCGAGTACGCCGAGCGCGGGCGCTTCACGCAGGTCGTCGAGGTCGCGACCAACGGCCTGTGGAGCACCCCCAGCATCGTCTTCGGCCTGTTCGGCTTCGCGTTCCTCATCCCACGATTCGGGAACGGGAAGTCGCTGCTGGCGGGGATGCTCACGCTCGGGTTCATGCTCCTGCCGCTGGTGGTCATCACGAGCCGCGAGGCGATGCTGTCGGTGCCCGACGAGTACCGGGACGCCAGCGCCGCCCTCGGCGTGACCAAGTGGCAGACGATCCGTAGCGTCGTCCTGCCAGCGGCGCTCCCCGGCGTCGTGACGGGGATCATCCTCGGCGTCGGCCGGATCGCCGGCGAGACGGCGCCGATCCTGCTGACGATGGCGGGCGGCGTGTTCGTCCCCGGCAGCCAGACGCCGGACGTGATCGGTGGCTTCGAGTTCACCTCGTCGCCGCCGTTCGTCGACAACCCGGTGCTGCTCGACGCCGCCTCGGCGCTCCCGTACCAGCTGTACGCCCTCATCACCGCGGGCGTCGGCGCGTCCGGGAACGTCGCCAACCCCGACGAGTTCAAGTGGGCGACGGCGCTCGTACTGCTCATCGTCGTGTTGTCGTTCTACGCGATCGGCATCGCGGCGAGGTACTACTTCCGGAGGGAACTCAACCAATGAGCGAAACCACACAGACATCCACCGACAACCAGCAGAGCACGGCCAGCAACCCCGACACGAGGACCGACGAGCCGGAGACGACCGCCGGCGAGACCGAAGAGCAGGTCCGCGAAGAGTGGCGCGAGTACGAGTTCGCGGGCGACGCGAAGCTGTCGGTCGAGGACCTCGACGTCTACTACGGGAACGACCACGCCCTGAAGGGCGTCTCGATGGACATCCCCGAGAACAGCGTCACCGCGCTCATCGGCCCCTCGGGCTGTGGCAAGTCGACGTTCCTCCGGTGTCTCAACCGGATGAACGACCGCGTCAAGTCGGCGCGCATCGACGGCTCCGTCGAACTCGACGGCCAGGAGATCTACCAGGAGGGCGTCAACCTCGTCGAACTCCGCAAGCGCGTCGGGATGGTGTTCCAGTCGCCGAACCCGTTCCCGAAGTCGATCGCCGAGAACATCTCCTACGGACCGCGCAAGCACGGTGACATCGAGACAGGCCTGCTCGCGCGCCTGCTCGGCCGCTCCAACGAGGACGAGCGCGACGAACTCGTCGAACGGTGTCTGCGCGACGCCGCGCTGTGGGACGAGGTGTCCGACCGCCTCGACGACAACGCGCTCGGCCTCTCCGGCGGGCAACAGCAGCGCCTCTGTATCGCTCGCTGTCTCTCGGTCGACCCCGAGGTCATCCTGATGGACGAGCCGGCGTCCGCGCTGGACCCCATCGCGACCGCGAAGATCGAGGACCTGATCGACGACCTCTCCGAGCACTACACGGTCGTCATCGTCACCCACAACATGCAGCAGGCGGCGCGTATCTCCGACCAGACGGCGGTGTTCCTCACCGGCGGCGAGTTGGTCGAGTACGACGACACCGAGAAGATCTTCGAGCAGCCGGAGTCGCAGCGCGTCGAGGAGTACATCAGCGGGAAGTTCGGGTAACCTCCGGCACGCGCGACGACGGCGGTGGAGTTCCCTTTTCGACTGGGTCTGGTCCGTGAGTGGTCACCTCACGAGTGCCGTCGGCGAGTCGTGGAACGGCGACCGCGACTGGCGCCGTGGTGCCGCGCCCGCGACACCGGTGGCGCCGTCGCTCGACGAGTAGTGAAGCGCGGACAGAAGCGACCGGGAGCGAGCGTTACTCCTCGGGCGGTTCGTAGTCGCCGCCGTACTTCGTGAAGAAGAACGCGAGGCCGAGCGTCGCGACCATCGCGATGAAGGAGGCGACGCCGAGACTCTTGGCCGAGTCCGGCACCTCTGGCGGGCCCGCGGGCGTCGCCGTCGGCGTCGGAAGTTGTTCGACGACCTCGATGGTGCCGACCATGCCGAGCGACTTGTGCGGGTCGCAGTAGTACTCGTACACGCCCGTCGTCTCGAACGTGAACTCGTGGCTGAAGCCCGTGTCCTCGAGCGGTTCGTGGCCGCCCCAGGAGGCGCCATCGGGCTGGCTGTCGACGACGATGTTGTGGCCGTCCGTGACCCAGTCGAACGTGACCGTCGTGCCGGGCGTCACGTACAGCGGCTCGCTGGTGCCGGGTGTGTACGCGAGTCCGTCGCTGCCGGCGCCGACCTCGACGGTACCGGAGCCGTCGGCGGTAGCCTGTGCGGCGGCGCTTCCCGACCCCGCGGCGACCGCGCCCGCGGTGGCGGCCGTGCCCGCCGCCCCCCGGAGGAAGTTCCGGCGGCTGAGCGTGTCGTCTTCCATGCGCGTCGCTTGGCCTGTCCCGAACGTATATCCGTCGATTGAATCCGGGCCGAACGTGCGGCGGGCGCGGTCGGTGGCGACGCGGGAGCGGTGGCGGTGCGGGAGCGGTGGCAGTGCTGTGCGGGAGCGGTGGCAGTGCTGTGCGGAGCCACCGGCGACAGAACCGCGAGCGAGCCCGGAGGGCGAGTGAGCGGCCTTTTGATCATGAACGGGTTTTGGCGGGGGTCGAGCGCGCCGGCGGCGCGCGAGGCCCCCGTGAAAAGCGGTTCGTCAGAACCAGCCGTAGTCGTCGACGACCGCCTCGTAGCAGTCGACCCACTCCGAGTGGACGTCGTCGTGGTCGAACCCCGCGAACCCATCGTTCGTCTCCCACTCGGGGAGCGTGCCGCAGGCGACAATCTCGTCTGCCAACTCCTGCGGGGTCGTCACCAGCCGACCGCGGTCGAGTCCCTCGACGAGTTCGTGTGCCGACGAACCGGCCTGGTACTCGACGATGCCGACGCACCCGCACGCCAGCGCCCACAGCAGTTCGGTCGCGAACGGTTCGTAGGTGGCCGTCTGGGCGAACACGTGCGAGCCCTTGAGCACGGGGACGAACTCCGCTGGGGTGAGGTCGCCGAGGAACGTCACGCGGTCGTCGATCCGCAGGTCGGCGGCCATGCGCTCGGCGTCGGCGCGGGCGGGGCCGTCGCCGACCACGGCGGCGGTCCAGTCGCGGTCGCGCAACTCCGCCAGTGCCAGCAGGAACTCCCCGACGTTGGCGTCGCCGTCAAGGTCGCGGGCCCACACCGCGTCGAAGCGGTCGTCGACGCCCGCCGAGCGCACCAACTCGAAGTCGATGCTCTCGGGGATCACCTGCACGTCGGCGTCGCCGGCGCCGTGTTCGCGGACCGCCGTCCGAACCGTCTCGGAGGGGGTGAGCACGCGGTCGGCGCGGCTCGCGGCCTTGCGGTACTGGCGGTCGGACCCGCGTTCGGGGTCGCGCTCCCACCAGTCGAGCACTACCGGGACGCGAAGCACCTTCGCGGCGGTCTGGGCGGTCGTCACGTGGCCCGGCGGGACCGAGACGGCGTGCACCACGTCCGGGGAGAGCGACCGGAGCGCGAACGGGAGCTTCGAGCGGAACGACCCCGCCGCCTGGCCGTCGGTGACGGCGTGGTACTCGACGCCCTCGTCTTCGAACTGGTCGAGGTCGCCGCCCCACCACTGGGCGCACAGACAGTGAACCTCGTGCCCGCGGGCGGCGAGCCCGCGGGCGACGCGTCGCGTCCGGCGGGTCGCGGGACGGTCCCGCGTCCACACCGTGTCCATCGAGACGACCGCGACACGCATCGTGCGCTCACCTACCCGTGGGGGAACAAAAAGGGAGGCGATAGCGCCGCGCCCACCGATTCACGGCGTTGTCGGTCCGCGCGTCCGCCGAGCGCACCCGAGCGACGCCCGCCGGGGGCAGCCAGCAGCGGTCCCGCCCGGGCGGGCGCTCGGCCACCTCGGTGACCCGAACGCTTTCGGTTCGAGGCGGGGACAGTACCGGTATGACCGACCCGACGTACGACATCGAGCGGTACCTCAACGTCCGCGCGGCCCACAGCGCGGCGTTCGCCGAGGACGGCACCCTCGCGTTCCTGATGGACACCACCGGCACGCCACAGGTGTGGAGCCTCGGCGAGGCCGGCGAGTGGCCCGAACAGCACACCTTCTTCGAAGAGCGCGTCACCTTCGTCGACTGGTCGCCCGAGCGGCGCGAACTCGCCTTCGGGATGGACGAGGGCGGCAACGAGCGGATGCAGTTGTTCCGCCTCGACCCGGACTCGGGTGTCGTCACCGAGTTGACGGCGATGCCCGACGCGAAACACCGCTGGGGCGGCTGGTCGCACGACGGCGAGCGGTTCGCGTTCGCCTCGAACCGGCGTGACGAGTCCGTGTTCGACGTGTACGTGCAGGGGCGCGACGAGACGGGTGACGACGCGACGATGGTCCACGAGGGCGACGGCTGGCTCTCGGTCGGCGGGTGGTCGCCCGACGACACACGCCTGCTCGTCCACGAGGCGCACGCGAGCTTCGAGCACGACCTGTACGTCCTCGACGTCGAGACGGGCGAGATGACGCACCTCACCCCACACACGAACGAGGCACGGTTCCAGAGCCCCGAGTGGGCGCCCGACGGCGACGGGGTGTACGTCTGCACCGACCACGCCTCCGACACCCTCCGGCTCGAACGGATCGCCCTCGGCGCGGACGCCGGCGGCGACCCGGACGATGCGACCGGCGACCTCACCGTCGTCGAGGACGGCGACGGCTGGAACGTCGACGGCGTCGTCGTCGACGCCGACACGAATCGGGTCGCCTACTCGCGCAACGTCGAGGGGCACACCGAGATCACCGTCGGCGAGTTCACCGCGCCCGAGCGGATCGACGCGTTCGCCGAACCCGACCTCCCGCAGTGCGTCGCGGGCGGCTTCTCGTT
The DNA here is from genome assembly GCF_029338555.1 of Halobaculum marinum. Lineage (GTDB taxonomy): Archaea > Halobacteriota > Halobacteria > Halobacteriales > Haloferacaceae > Halobaculum > Halobaculum marinum. The sequence continues at coordinate 2,514,556 of NZ_CP119989.1, forward strand.
CGGCCCCGACGCCGACCGCGCGGCGATCACCGTCACGGGAAGCACGGTGAACACGAACGTGTACGTGATCGACGTGAAGTCCGGCGAGACGGAGCGGTGGACGTACGCCGCGACCGCCGGCATCCCGCCGGAGACGTTCGTCGAACCGGAGTTGGTGCGCTACCCCACCTTCGACGGCCGCGAGATTCCGGCGTTCTTCTCCACGCCGGACGACGCCGGCGAGCGCGACACGCCGGTCATCGTCGACATCCACGGCGGGCCGGAGAGCCAGCGCCGCCCCTCGTTCAACGCCGTCAAGCAGTACTTCCTCAACAACGGCTACGCCGTGTTCGAGCCGAACGTCCGCGGCTCCTCGGGGTACGGGAAGGCGTACTCGCACCTCGACGACGTGGAGAAGCGCATGGACTCGGTCGCGGACATCGAAGCGGCCGTCGAGTGGCTCCACGACCACCCCGTCGTCGACCCCGAGCGCATCGTCGCGATGGGCGGCAGCTACGGCGGCTTCATGGTGCTGTCTGCGATGACAGAGTACCCGGACCTGTGGGCCGCCGGCGTCGACATCGTCGGCATCGCGAGCTTCGTGACGTTCCTCGAGAACACCGGCGACTGGCGCCGCGAGTTGCGGGAAGCCGAGTACGGGTCGCTGGCGGACGACCGCGAGTTCCTCGAGTCGGTGTCGCCGATCAACCACGCCCACGAAATCGCCGCACCGCTGTTCGTGCTCCACGGCGCCAACGACCCGCGGGTTCCCGTGGGCGAAGCCGAGCAGATCGTCGAGGAGGCCAGCGAGCACGTCCCCACACGGAAACTGATCTTCGAGGACGAGGGGCACGGCTTCTCGAAGCTCGACAACCGGATCGAGGCGTACCGAGCGATCGTGGAGTTCCTGAACGAACACGTCTGAGCGCCCACGCGGATCGCTCCGGGCACTGTCAGTCCACCGGTCCGATTCTCAATCGCTGGATCTGTGAGCGAATGAATTATACCTGATCGAACCCTCGTTTGCAACCGTCTATATGCCGTCCTCCCGCGATCCCCGCGTTCTGGTAGCGGAGCCAGCAGGAGTCGACGGGTCGGACGGCGCCGCAGTCGTCGCCGAGATCAAACAACGGTCTGGGTTCACGGCGCTGTTGAAGCGCGAGACGGTGGCGACGGAGTACCTCCGCGAACTCGGGCCGACGATAGACTGCGTCGTCTGTGTCTCACTGCCTGGCGAGCGGGTGGAGGCGCTCACCGCGGCCGCCGGCGAGGTGCCGGTGATCGTGTACGGCGACGAGATACCGCCGGTGCCAGTCGACGAAGTGGTCGCCAACGACGGGGGGATGGACGTGCTCGTCGAGCGGATCACCGAGCGGATCGAGCGCCGCCGCGAGCGGGACGCGCTCGCGGAGGCCAACGCGAAGCTGTCGGCGCTCAACGAGTACACCCGCGAGCTGACCGGCTGTCGGTCCGTCGACGACGTGAGCGACACCGCCGTCGACGCCGTCACCAACGCGCTCGGCCACGGACGAGTCGTGCTCGCGATGCTCGACGGAGACGTGTTCTACCCGTACGGGCACACGCTCCCGAGCGAACCGGAGGTGAAGATCGACATCGACGAGGGGATCGTGGGGCGGACGTTCGAGACCGGCGAGACGCAGATCATCGACGACTACGACGACGACCCCGACAAGGTCCGCGACGTGCCGGCGGTCGGCTCCGCGGTGAGCGTGCCGCTCGGCGACCACGGTGTCCTCCAAGTGACCGCAGACCGGAAGCACGCCTTCGACCGACAGGACGCGGAGTTCCTCGAAATCGTCGCCTCCCACGCCGCAGAGGCGCTGTCGCGGCTCGAACGCGAGACGGACCTGCGCGTCGAGCGCGACCGACTCCACGCCTTCTTCGAGGGGCTCGGTGCCCCGGCGGTGTACGTCGAGTCGTCCGACGGCGAGGAGCCGGTGTTGCTGGAGGCGAACTCGGCGTACCGAGAGACGTTCGGCGACGAGCACGTCGGGGAGCCCGTCAGCGACGCCTTCCCGACGGAGACGGAGCGGACGCTGTTCGCCGAACACCTCGTCGACGGGGACATCGTCCGTGAGCCGATCTGTCGGGAGACCGCCGACGGGCGGGTCGTCGACCTCGAGGTCGGGATGGTTCCGGTGCCGACCACGGGGCTGGACGCGGCCGCCTTCGGGCTGTACGTCGTCGACGTGGAGTTGCCGTAGCCTGCGGCGTCGCCATCGCGGTCGCGGTCGACGCTCCCGCCGTCCGGCGTCCACCACGGGCCTTCACGGTCGTCCGTTAAAGTCAACACCGGCGGCGTCCAACGCGACCCATGAGCACACAGGAGCGCGAGGAGGGCCGGCAGATCCGCTGCCTCATCGCCAAGGTGGGACTCGACGGCCACGACCGCGGCGCACACGTCATCTCGCGGGCGTTCCGCGACGCCGGCTTCGAGGTCATCTACTCCGGGCTCCATCGCGCGCCCGACGAGATCGTGCAGGCGGCCGTCCAGGAGGACGTCGACGTCCTCGGCATCTCCATCCTCTCGGGGGCGCACAACACGCTCGTCCCCAAGATCGTCACCGGCCTGGAGGAGTACGACGCCTTCGAGGACACCCTGATCCTCGTGGGCGGGATCATCCCCGACGACGACCGCGAGGACCTCCTCGACATGGGCGTCGCCGCCGTGTTCGGCCCGGGCACGCCGATGGAGGACACCATCGAGTTCGTCCGCGAGAACGTCCACGACCGCGAGTGATGACGGCCGCAGAGTCGACGGAGTCGGACCTGGTCGCAGAGCTGTTGGACGGCAAACATCGGGCGCTGGCGCGGGTGATCACGAAGATCGAGAACCGCTCGACGGGCTACCGCGACATCGTCTCGCAACTCCACACCCACACGGGCCACGCCGACGTGATCGGGATCACAGGGAGCCCCGGCGCAGGCAAGTCGACGCTCGTCGACAAACTGGCGAAGACGTACCGCGACCGCGGCGACACCGTCGGCGTCATCGCTGTCGACCCCTCCTCGCCGTACACGGGCGGGGCGGTGCTGGGTGACCGCATTCGGATGGCCTCGAACGTCGGCGACATGGACGTGTTCTTCCGGTCGATGAGCGCCCGCGGCACCCTCGGCGGGCTGTCGACAGCCACGTCGGACGCCGTGAAGGCGCTCGACGCGTTCGGCAAGGACAAGGTGATCATCGAGACGGTCGGCGCCGGCCAAAACGAGGTCGACATCGTCCGCACCGCCGACACCGTCTGCGTGCTCGTCCAGCCCGGGTCGGGCGACGACGTGCAAATGCTGAAGGCGGGCATCCTCGAAATCGGCGACGTGTTCGTCGTCAACAAAGCCGACATGGACGGCGCCGAGCGCACCGTCGCCGAGTTGGAGGAGATGATCCACATGCGCCAGAACCCCGCGGCGGGGCTCGACACCGGTCACCATGGCCCCGTCGACGAGGCGGAGATGGCGCAGGTCGCCATCGACGACCCCGACGAGGAGGCGTGGGACCCCGAGGTCGTCCAGACGGTCGCGACAGGCGGCGAGGGCGTCGACGAGTTGATCGACACGCTCGCGGCGCACGCCGAGTGGCTCCACGAGACGGGGCACATCGAGGACAAAGCGCGCGGGCGCTACGCCGAGGAGATCCGACAGCTGATCCGCTCGGACACCGCGGCACTGCTGGAAGACGTGATCGACGCTCGCGGCGGCATCGACGCCCTCGCCGACGACGTGCTCGCGAAGGAGACGGACCCGTACACGGTCGCCGACGAGTTGGTCGGCCCCGTTCGCGACTGCGTCGACGAGGAGTTGACGCGGTGAGGTCGGCCCGGCGCTCCGACGCCCGTTCGAAGCGCTGAGGAGCCGGGCACGCCGCGAAACGGTCGATTATTCCGTTCTGTCCCGCGGTCGCGACGAGACGGCGAGCGTGAGCTTCCGCAGACGTAGGCTGCGCGATACGGCACGCAGGGGCGTCGTACCCAGAGTACGCGCCCGGTAGAAATACGCGGGCCGTGTGAACGTGCGGGGGCATGGCGACAGACAACGACGGCGACGCAGAAACCGACGGATCGACTGACGAAGGCGGGCTGATCCCGGCGTCCTCGCGGCGACGGCTGTTGAAGATCGGCGGTGCCGGCGCCGTGGCGGCGGCGTTCGGGGGTGCGGGGATGGCGGCGGCCCAGCAGGAAGACGACGATGAGGACGACGGGGAGGGTGACGACGGCGAGGAGGACGACGGCGCCACCGGCGGCGGGAGCGAGTCGGTGTTGGACGACCTCGTCGACCCCACGTTCGGCTACCCGCTCGCCGCCGACGAGTCGGACGGCGTCTCCGTCGAGCGCGTCGTCGACGTGACCGAGACGGACGGAGAGGGAGCACACGCCGACTTCCCGTCGGAGCCGTCCGGCGAGGCGCCGGGCGCGTTCGAGGAGGTGCCCGCCGAGTTCTACTTCGACCCGGTCGGACTGGCGGTCGAACCGGGCACACTCGTCCAGTTCCGCGTGCTGGAGGGGCTCCACACGGTGACCGCGTTCACCGAACTCGCCGAGCCGGCGCTCGGACTCCCGCGCCGTGTTCCCGAGGACTCGCCGCCGTTCACCTCGCCCCCGTTGACCCCCGACCAGTCGTGGGTGTACCAGTTCGAGGAGTCGGGCGTGTACGACTACTTCTGTTTCCCCCACCTCGGACTGGGGATGGTGGCCCGGATCGTCGTGTACGACCCGGAGGACGACGACCTCGCCGACGACGCGTTCGCAGTCGAGGCGGACGACTCGCTGTTCCCCAACGACCGGCGGGTGCTCGCGAGCGAGGAACTGGTCCCCGAGAACGTCGTCGACGCCGGCGAGGTCGCCTGGGCGGACCTGACCATCGAGGGGGCCGAGGAGTCGGGGACGCCCGACGAAGCCGAGGCGGAGACGGAGACTGGGGAAGCGGAAACCGAGGAAGCGGAGACGGAGACTGGGGAAGCGGAGACGGAGACCGATGAATCGGAGACGGAGACCGAGCCGGAGGAGTCGTAGGTCGCTACGGGGCACGCCCTGAGCGCGGCGACGCGCTCAGACGTACGTGAACCACTCCTCGTGGTCGTCGGTGCGACGCTCCACGAGGTCAAAGAACGCGGTCTGGAGTTCCTCGGTGATCGGGCCGCGCGAGCCGTTGCCGATTTCGACGTTGTCCACCTGCCGGATCGGCGTGACCTCCGCGGCCGAGCCGGTGAAGAACAGTTCGTCGGCGGTGTTCAACTCGCCGCGCGAGATGCTCACGTTGTCGTGGACGGTGTAGCCGCGCTCGCGCGCCAGTTCGATCACGGTGTTGCGCGTGATGCCGTCGAGGATGGACTCCGAGAGCCCGGGCGTGAACAGTTCGCCGTCGCGCACGAGGAAGATGTTCTCGCCGGGGCCTTCCGCGACGTTGCCCTCCTTGTTGAGGACGATCGCCTCTTTGTAGCCGTTGCGCCGCGCCTCCTCGCCCGCCAGCAGGGAGTTGACGTACAGCCCCGTCGTCTTCGCGTTCGTCGGAATCTGCGAGGAGGAGTGCTTGCGCCACGAGGAGACCATCGCCTTGATGCCGTTCTCCAGTGCGTCGTCGCCGAGGTACGCGCCCCACGGCCACGCCGCGATGGCGACGTCGGTCGGGCAGTCGCCCGGCGACACGCCGAGGCTGTTGTAGCCGTAGTAGGCGATGGGGCGCACGTACGCGCTGTCGAGGTCGTTGCGGCGGATGACCTCCATCGTCGCCTCGGTGATCTCCTCGCGCGTGTACGGGATCTCCATGTCGTACGGCTTCGTCGACTCGTAGAAGCGGTCGAGGTGCTCCTCCCAGCGGAACACCGCCGTCCCTTCCTCGGTGTCGTACGCGCGAACGCCCTCGAAGACGCCCGTGCCGTAGTGCAGTCCGTGTGTGAGGACGTGAGTCGTCGCGTCCTCCCAGTCGACGTACTCGCCGTTGTGCCAGATGGTGTCGACGTCCATCTCCGCGAAGCCAGCCATACGCGGTCGCAGGAATTGCCGGACAATAAAGACCCCAGAAAAAGCCCGGGGGCGCGACGGCGACTCGGCGGGGTGGGGCGAAGCCGACGGTCTGCGACCGTCCGCTCCGCGTCGTGCCAAGTCGCTGACCAACATCGACGACCGTGAATAATATAGTCGCTCCGTTTAATTACCTTCAGAAATTACGACCGGCAGATGACCACGGAAACCCCTCGGACGTATGACGACTTCGAGGCGGACCGGCTGCCGAGCGCGTGGGAGGCGCTCGTCCCCATGCTCGCGGTGGTCCTGTCGCTCGGGGTCGGCTCCGGCCTGCTCGGATTGGCGCCGCACGCCCCGTTGGTGTGGAGTATCGCCTTCGTCGGACTGTTCGCGCGGTACCGCCTCGGCTACGACTGGGAGGCCGTGTACGACGCCGCGGAGGGTGGCCTCCGGATGGGGATCCAGGCGATCTTGATCCTGTTCGTCATCTACGGACTGATCTCGACGTGGACCGCCGCCGGCACCATCCCCGGGCTGATGTACTACGGACTCGGCCTGCTCTCGCCGGTGGTGTTCCTCCCGGTGACGGCGGTGCTCGCGGCGGTCGTCGCGTTCGCCATCGGCTCGTCGTGGACGACCGTCGGGACGCTGGGCGTCGCGTTCATCGGCATCGGGAACGGCCTCGGCGTCGCCGCACCGATGACCGCCGGCGCCATCGTCTCGGGTGCCTACGCGGGCGACAAGCAGAGCCCCCTGTCTGACACGACGAACCTCGCGGCCGCCGTCACCGGCACCGACCTGTACGACCACATCCGCGCGATGCGCCTCGGCACCGCGATCGCCATCGGGCTGTCGATCCTCGGGTACGCTGTCCTCGGACTGTTCGCGGTGACAGGGACCGGCGGAGACACCTCGGCGATCACGGCGCCGCTGGCGTCGACGTACGCGATCACCCCGCTCGTGTTCCTCCCCCTGCTGGTCACGTTCGGGCTGTCGATCCGCGGCTACCCCGCCCTGCCGTCGCTGCTGGCCGGCGTGTTCGCCGGCGCTGGCACCGCCGTGTTCGTCCAGGGGACGGCGTTCACGGCGACGTGGGACGCCTTCCTCAACGGCACCGCCCCCGAGACGGGGAGCGAACTGGTGAATGGCCTGCTCGCGACCGGCGGCGTCGCCGGCTCCGGCTGGACCATCGCGACCGTCGTCGCGGCGCTCGCGCTCGGCGGGCTGTTGGAGGGGACGGGCGTGCTCGCGACGCTGGCGAACCGGCTCGCCGACGTGGTGTGGTCCCGGCGCTCGCTCGTCGCCGGCACCGGCGTCGCCGCGCTCGCGACGAACGGGTTCACCGCGCAGCAGTACATGAGCATCGTCCTCCCCGGGGTGAGCCTCCGGACGCTGTACGACGACTACGATCTCGACTCGAGCGACCTCTCACGGGCGGTCGAGGCGGCTGGCACCCCGTCGAGTCCGCTGTTCCCGTGGAACGCCGGCGCCGTGTTCATGGCCGGCGTGCTCGGGTTCGGCACCTCCTGGGACTTCGTGCTGTACTACTTCTTCGGCCCGCTGTCGATCCTCGTGCTGTTCGCGCTGACGCTGTCGGGGCGTGCGGCGTCGCCGGCCGCGGGGCCGTCCGCCGACGCCGCCCCCGCCGACGACTGACGCGCACCGCCGGCGGCGGGACCGACTCGACTGACGGCCCACTCACTCGGCCGCCAGCCACTCGTCGAACCGCCGTTTCCCGAGTGCGACGTACTCGTAGTCGAAGCCGAACACCTCGTGCGTGCAGGTGCCCGACCAGTCCGTCTCGCGCATCGCCGCGGCGAGGTCGTCGAACGGGTGGCCGCCGATGCCGATCGGGAGGTGTTCGTCGGCCCGCGACTCCCCGCGCCGGGTGTTGAGGTGGACGTGGTCGATCCGGTCGCCGTGCTCGCGAAGGAGCGCCGCCTGCCACGCGAGGTCGTAGCCGGCGACCATCGCGTGGCCGGTGTCGAGACACGCCGCGGCGTCGGTCTCCGCGAACAGCGCCGGGAAGTCGCCGGCGTCGAAGAACGGCCCCTTCACGTTCTCGACGACCAGCGAGAATCCCCGGTCGCTCGCGTACTCGTCGACGCGCCGGACCGACTCGAAGATTCGGTCCCGGATCTCCGGGCCGTCGAACTTCGCCGCGTTCGCCCGCGAGGTGGCGTGCATCACGCCCCGCTCGGCGCCGAACTCGAGCGCGGTGTCGATGGACGCCTCCAGTTCGCGGCACGCCCCCTCGCGAACGCCGGCGTGGACGCTCCCCGGGTCGACGCGGTACGGCAGGTGGACGAGCGGGTCGACGGGCGCGTCGGCGAACGCCGCCCGCACGTCGCCGGCGTCGACGTGCGAGCGCTCGAACGCGGCGTCCATGTTCAGTTCGACGTAGTCGAACCCCGAGTCGGCGGCGAACGACAACGCCGCATCGAGGTCGTGACCGGTCTCGACGGTGAAGCCTTGGCGGAGGGACACGACTGCCGCGTCGCCCACAGCCGAAGAAAAGCTGTCGCCGCGCCCTACCGCAGCGCCGCGACGAGGTCCTCCCCCTCGACGTACGGGAGGCCGTTGCGCCGCGCGTACTCTCGGGCCGCGTCGGTCGACAGCGCGCGACCCGTCTCGTCGTCGAGCATCTCACAGACGACGACAGCGGGCGCCTGCTCCGTCTCGGCGGCCATCGCGAGGCCGAGTTCGGTGTGGCCGAGGCGGTCGTCCAAGCCGCCGGGCGCGCCGCGGAGCACGTGGACGTGGCCGGGTGCGCGGAACTCCGCGGCGAAGTCGTCGGCGTCGTAGTCGACGCCGGCGTCGACGGTGGAGGCCATCGACGCCAACTCGGTGATCGTTCGCGCGCGGTCGTCGTCGGTGATGCCCGTGAACGTGTCGCGGTGGTTCACCGGCAGCGAGAACGACGAGCGGTCGTCGTACCCGAGGTCGTGACTCGCAGCGGCGGGGTGGTCGATCTGTGCTTCGAGGAACGGGAGGCCGACCGCGTCCGCGACGGCGTCGGAGACGGCGACACAGATCAAGCCGCCCGCGTCGTTGCGGAGGTGGGCGACCGCCTCCGGGGTGACCGCGCTCGCGGGGTAGACGATGTCCGTCTCCCCCTCGCGGTCGTCGAAGTCGTGCACCAACACCGGCTCGCCGGCGCGGAAGGCCGCGAGCGCGCGGTCGAGCCGCCCGGCCTGTCGACTCACGCCGACCCCCCCGGACCCGTCGCCTCGACGGGTTGTGCCGGCTCGTCGGCGCGCTCGGCGTCGGTGACCCGCACCGTGATGTCGTCGCCGTCGTCGAGCGCCAACTCCTCGCGGAGCTTCGCGGGCGCGATGAGTTCGAGTTGGTCCTCGTCGTGGTGGGTGCGTTCGGGGACGATGACGTGGACCGGCTCGAACGTCGCACCGTCGACGTCGACGACGGCGGCGTAGCACGTCGCCGGCCCGAACGTCCGCTCCTCGTCCTCCCAGCCGTCGATGGGGACGCCCTCGACGGAGTCGAGACCGGCGCGGGCGCGGACAGCCGCCTCGGTGAGCGAGACGTTCAGCGTGCCCGGGAACGGCTCGTAGCCGAGGCGCTCGACGAACTGCTCGTGGTAGCCCGACAGCTGGATGTAGTGGCGGCCCTCGCCCATCCCGGAGGTGACCGTCCCCGCGAGCGTGAGGCCCGCCTCTCCCTCGAACAGCCGTCGGTAGTCGGCGTACTCGGCGCGCAGGCGGCGCTCGCCGGGACCGGTGACGGTCACCCACTGGCCGTCGCCGACGACGTCGCGGTCGAGCAGGCCCGCCGCTTCGAGCCGCTGGAGGCGTCGCGAGGCGGTCTGGCTGGAGGCGTCGAGCCGCTCGCCGAGCGTCGAACAGGAGACCTTGACGGGTTCGCGCAGCCCGCCCTGGAGCGCGACCGTCTTCAACGCGGCCACCTCGTCGTGGCCGACGGCCGTCGTGTGAGAACTCATTATCTGGACTCCGTGTCCGCGACCCAAAAGCGTACCGAATACGGTATGCGTATCAGAAACGTGATGGTGTGTCACGCTGGCGTGACAGCTACCGTATCTGTGGCGCGAGCGCACCAAAAGGCGTCGGTCCCGGCGCGGTCAGCCGGTCCGTCGGTCCCAGCGCGGTCGGCGGTCGACCGGCGGGACCGGCCTGATGGCGACCACGGCGACCCGAGGCGGGACGGTTCGGAAACCCATTTATCGGCGGCGGCGGAAGCGACGCGCATGTTCAGACAGTTCCGGTCGGCCGTGGCGGCGGCGCTGGAAGACGCGCTCGCCGACCTCGGCTACCCGACCGACGACCTCGGCATCGAGGACCCGCCCGACGGCGTCGACGCGACGCTCGCCTCCAGCGTCGCCTTCCGACTCGCGGGCGAGGCGGGTGCCCCGCCGCCGCAGGTCGCCGGCGAGGTCGTCGACGCGGTCGACGTCGAGACGACCGAGTACCTCGCGCGCGTCGCCGCGAACGGCCCGTACGTGAACTTCTTCGTCGACGACGCCTACCTCGCGGACACGCTCGACGCCGCCCGCGACACGGAGTTTGGAAACCTCCCGCCCAACGGGGAGTCGGTCGTCGTCGAGCACACCTCCGCGAACCCGACCGGTCCCGTCCACGTCGGTCGCGCGCGCAACCCGATCATCGGCGACGCCGTCGCCAACGCCATCGAGTACGCCGGCTACGACGTCGACCGTCACTACTACGTCAACGACGCAGGGCGCCAGATGGCCGTGTTCACGTGGGCCTACGAGACGTTCGACGAGGCCGACCTGCCCGAGCCAGAGCGCGACACGCCCGACTACGACCTCGTCCGCTACTACCGCAAGGGGAACGCGTTCCTCGAAGACGGCGACGAAACCGAGGTCGAGGCCGCGGAGGCCGAGATCCAGTCGATCATGCAGGGGCTGGAGGAGGGTGACGAGGACACCTACGAGCGCGTCAGCGAAGTCGTCGACACGGTGCTGGAGGGGATGCGCGCCACCCTCGCGCGCCTCCCCGCCGAGTTCGACGAGTTCGTCAAGGAGACGCGGTTCATGCGCGACGGCTCCGCCGACGAGGTCGTCGAGCGCCTGCGCGAGTTGGACGAGTCCGTCTACGAGGAGGACGCCTGGCAGTTGGACCTCTCCGAGTTCGGCATCGACAAACTGCTCGTGTTCCTGCGGTCGGACGGGACGACGCTGTACACGACCCGCGACCTCGCGCACCACGAGTGGAAGTTCGACAACTACGACCGCGCGGTGACGGTCATCGGCGAGGACCACAAGCTGGCGTTCGACCAACTCCGGTACGCGCTTGAGTTGCTCGACAACGACACCGAGCAGCTCGAACAGCTGTTCTACTCGTGGGTGAACCTCCCCGGCGGCGAGGGGATGAGCACCCGCGCTGGCACCGGCATCGACCTCGACGACCTGCTCGACGAGGCGGTCGACCGCGCCCGCGAGGAGGTCGAACGCCGCATGGACGACCGCATCCGCAACGACGACCTCACCGAGGAGGACGTCGAGCGTATCGCCCGGCAGGTCGGCATCGGGGCGGTACGCTACGACATCGTGAGCAAGCAGCCCACGAAGTCGATCACCTTCGAGTGGGACCGCGCGCTCGACTTCGAGGCGCAGTCGGCGCCGTACGTCCAGTACGTCCACGCGCGCTGTTGCGGCATCGTCGCCGAGGCCGGCGACGAGGGGCTGGCGCCCGACGCGACGGTCGACCCCGCCGCGCTGTCGACGCCCGAGGAGGCCGCCTTGCTCCGTGTGATCGCCCGCTTCCCCGCGGTCGTCGAGGAGGCCGCCGAGGACCTGGAGCCCCACCGCGTCGCCACCTACACCCGCGAGTTCGCCGAGACGTTCAACGCCTTCTACCGCGAGTGCCCGGTGCTCACCGCCGACGACGAGGCGACCCGCGAGGCCCGCCTCGCGCTCGTGGCCGCCGCGCGCAACACGATCGCGAACGCGCTCGACGTGCTCGGGGTCGAAGCCCCCGAGTCGATGTAAGCGCGGGCGAAACACACATCTTCGACGGGTGACACACCGGCTGGTGTGTCCCACATCGACGAGGAGCCCTCCGACACAGCGACCGCCGCAGCAGAGCCACTCGCCGTGATCACGATCTGGGTCGTCGTCTTTCTCGCGGCGGAGCTTCTCGTGCCCACGGGACTGCCCGACCTCGTGGTCGCGGGTCCCGTCGGCGGCGTCGCGTTCGTCGTCTCGCGGCGCTATCTCGCGGCGAGACGGGAGAACGAGTCGTGAGTCGTTTGTCTGAGGTGGTTTGTCGTCGGTTCGTCGTGGCCCGCGTGGTCGCCGTCGTTACGCCGCCAGCGGCACCAGCACGCCCGCGGGGGTGATCAGACTGCCGCCGACCGACAGCACGGCGATGGCGCCCAGTCCGAGCGCGAGGACGATGAAGACGAGAATCCACCAGATCGGCACGGAGTCGTTGCCTGCTTCGCTCATACTCGGGTGAGGCGCGGGCGGAGAAAAGAAACTCCCGATCCGTGCGCCTACCGGAACAGCCGACCGAGGAAGCCGCCCTCGTCGGCGTCGCCGTCGCCGTCGCCGTCGTCGTCCTCGCTCGACTGCTTGCGCTTCGCCTCCTCGGTGCGCTCCTTGCTCTGCTGGGCGAACGGGATCACGTCCTCACCGATCTCGGCGGACTCACCCGACTCCGCGTCCTCGACCGTCGGTGCGTCGCCCCGGTACTCGTCGTACTCGTCGCCTTCGAGGACGGTGCTCCGTGCCGCCGCCGCCGCCTCGTCCTCGGAACCGTCGTCCGCGTCGTCGTCGTCGAGGATGACCGCGTCGTCAGTCTCCGGGTCCGCCGCCGCGTCCTCGGTGGGTACGTCGCCGTCGGCAGCCTCTTCGTCAGCTTCCTCCTCGCCGTCGCCGTCCTCGCCGTCTGCACCGACGGCCGCCGCGACGTCGTCGTCGCTGGAGTCGGCGTTGTCGTCGGGGTCGGCGACCTCGTCGAGGTCGTCTGCGTCCGCTTCTCCGTCTGTGTCGGCTTCTCCGTCGACTGCCGCATCCGAGTCTGCGTCCGCGTCCACGTCGTCGACCGTCGCCTCGTCGGGACCGGCGTCGGCGGCGGCGGCGTACTCGGGGTCGTCCGGGGTCGCCTCGCTGTGCTCGGGCGTCGGCGCCGCGCGGATCGGTTCGCCGGTGAGCGAGGAGGCGAGCGACCGGTAGGCCGCCGCGGCGTCGCTGTCGGGAGCCAGCGCAGAGAGGGGGACACCCTCGGCCTGCGACCTGGCGACCAGCGGGTCGTCCGGAATGGCGCCCAACACCGGTACGTCGACGTCGCCGGTGTCCTCGTCGCCGTCGGCCTCGTTGAGCGCGATCCCGACGACCGCACCGCCGAGTTTCTCGGTGAGGTCCTGCGTCTTGCGCGTGTTCGCGAGGCCGTCGCGCGTGGGCGTCGACACGAGCAACACGCCGTCGGCGACCGACAGCGGGAGGGCCGTCTGGTGGGTGAGGCCGGCGCCGGTGTCGACGATCACGTAGTCGGCCGCCGTGATCGCCTCCAGCACGTCGACGATCTCTCCCGGGTCTGCCTTGCGGAAGTGTTCGAGCGTCCCCCCGCCCGGGAGGACCGCGAGTCCGTGTGGTCCCTCGCGCAGCGCCTCCTGCGGGTCGGCTTCTCCCGCGAGCACGTCGTGGAGCGTCACACCGTCGGGGTCGACGCCGAGCGACGGGCCGAGACTGGCCGACCCGAGGTCCGCGTCGACCGCGACCGTGTCGTACCCCGCGGCCGCGAGCGTTGCCGCGAGGTTCGCGGCGGTGGTCGTCTTCCCGACCCCCCCTTTCACGCTCGCGACTGCGTAGATCGTCGGCATTTACCGTGGCTACGGCGTCCCCCCATGATAAAGGTGGTTCCCGACGTGTCGGCTCGCCGTCTGACGGACGCCGGTGGGAGTCGAGTCCGAAGCGACGGCGGGTGATGGCGGGTGACGACGGGCGACAGTGAGCGGCAATGGCGGACGGCAGTGCAGGGTGCTGCAGGGCGATTCGGCGGGCGAGTCGGTGTCTCGTTCCAGTATTCAACAGGTACTTACCCCGTCGCCGGCGAACTATGCCGTAATGAGTAGCGACGCGCAGGAGGAGCAGGCGAGCGAGGACAGACGGAAGTACGAGTTCCGGAAAGTCCTCGACGAGCTCGACGACTTCGAGGGCTCGGGCACCCAACTCGTCACGATCTACATCCCCGACGACAAGCAGATTTCCGACGTGGTCGCCCACGTCACCCAGGAGCACAGCGAGGCGTCCAACATCAAGTCCAAGCAGACGCGGACCGCGGTGCAGGACGCGCTCACCAGCATCAAAGACCGCCTCCGCTACTACGACGTGTACCCGCCGGACAACGGCATCGTCATCTTCTCGGGCGCGGTCAACACCGGCGGCGGCCAGACGGACATGGTGACGAAGGTGCTGGAGTCGCCGCCGGAGCCGATCCAGTCGTTCCGCTACCACTGCGACTCCAACTTCCTCACCGGCCCGCTTGAGGACATGATGACGGACAAGGGCCTGTTCGGGCTCATCGTCCTCGACCGCCGCGAGGCGAACGTCGGCTGGCTCAAGGGCAAGCGCGTCGAGCCCGTCAAGTCAGCGTCCTCGCTCGTCCCCGGCAAGCAGCGGAAAGGTGGCCAGTCCGCACAGCGGTTCGCCCGCCTGCGCCTGGAGGCCATCGACAACTTCTACCAGGAGGTCGCGGGGATGGCCGACGACCTGATGGTGGACAAGCGCCACGACATCGAGGGCATCCTCGTGGGCGGTCCCTCCCCCACGAAAGACGAGTTCCTCGACGGCGACTACCTCCACCACGAACTCCAGGATCTGGTCCTCGGGAAGTTCGACGTGGCTTACACCGACGAGTCCGGCCTGTACGACCTCGTCGACGCCGCCAGCGACGTGCTCGCCGACCAAGAGGTCGTCAAGGACAAACGCCAGATGGAGGAGTTCTTCGAGAAGCTCCACACCGGCGGCGAGGCCACGTACGGCTTCGAGCAGACCCGACGCAACCTCATCATGGGGTCGGTCGAGCGCCTCCTCCTCTCCGAGGACCTCCACGACGACGTGATCACCTACGAGTGCTCGAACGGGCACGAGGAACGCGAGGTCGTCGAACGCCGTCACTCCACGCCGGACCACGAGTGCGAGGAGTGTGGCGAGGTCGTCGACGCGAGCGAGGCCGGCGAGCGCGAGGACGTCGTCGAACACCTCATGAACATCGCCGACCAGCGCGGCACCGAGACGAAGTTCATCTCCACGGACTTCGAGAAGGGCGAACAGCTCATGGACGCCTTCGGCGGCGTCGCCGGCATCCTCCGCTACTCGACCGGCGTCTAAACACCCCGCTCCTCCTGCGCGTCGCTTCGCCCGTGCCGACACGGTATCCGTCGGCGTTCACGACGGCTTCTGGGCTCACTCGGCGGTCGTCTGCACGAGCACCACGCCGACGACGACGAGCACGCCGCCCGCGACCATCGTCGGCGTCACCGGCTCCGAGAGCACGACCGCTCCGAGCGCGACCGCGACGGTCGGCTCGGCGGTCGACAGTACGCCCGCGCGGCCGGCGCCGACGCGCGCGAGTCCGGCGAAGAACGCGAAGATGGCGAACGCCGTCGCGAGCACCCCGAGTGCCACGACGGCCCCCCAGCCGGCAGCGGTCGTCGGCACCGTCACGGCGTCGGTGACGAGCGCGACGACCGCCAGCGACACCGCCGCCGCGGGCGCGACGTAGGCGGTGAGCACGCGTTCGTCCGCCGTCTCTAGCGTCGCTCGCGAGACGACGATGTAGGCGGCGTACATCGCGGCGGCGCCGAGCGTCGCCAGCGCCCCCACCGTGTCGAACGCCGCCGCGCCGGTCCACGAGATGAGCACGACACCCGCCAGCGACAGCCCCGCCGCCGCGACGGTCCTGACGCCGACGGACTCGTCGAGGAACGCCGACGCCAGCGCGACGACGAACAGCGGGTACGTGTAGAGGATCACCGCCGCGAGGCCGGCGCTCATCCGCTGGACGCCGACGAAGAACCCGTAGCTGACGCCGGCGTAGCCGACCGCACCCAGCGCGACCGCCGTCAGCGTCTCCCTGCGCGGTAAGGCGAGGTCGGGCGCGGCGTCGCCGCCCACCGCCCGTCCGACGAGCAGGCCCGCCCACACGACGGCGGTGCCGACGGCGAATCGGAGCGCGAGCGCCGACGGCACCGTCAGCCCCTCGCGGAACGCCACCTCGCCGAGGACGCCGAGCGTCCCGAAGGCGGCAGCCGACGAGAGGACGAGCAGCGTCCCCACCGTGTCGCGGTCCATCGGTTCGTATCCGGGTCGGACGCCGAGCGACGCCATACGTGTGGCGCTTCGGCGGCGACGGGGTACGGCGGGCCCCGGCGGGCCGCGGCGAGCCGCGGTCAGCCGTCCAACAGCGAGTCGAGTTGGTGCACGCGGCGCTGGAGGTCGAACTCCGGGACGACATCCGCCGCGCGGACGGCCTCGACCAGGCGGTCGAACGCGAGCGCCGTGTCCACGCCGTCTTGTTCGGCACGCGCACGGGTGGCGCGCGCCGCGTCCTTGTTCAACGCGATCGATGGCAGTGTCCCCACGAGCAGCGCGAACGCGGCGCCGCCGTCGCCGGTGGGGAACGACTCGTGGACGCGGTCGAACGCGGGGTCGTCTGCGGGCGCTGTGTCGGGCGCCGCCGCGACCGCCAGGCAGTGCGGGCAGACGCTCGCGACCGCCGCGCCGTCGGGTGCGTACTCGTGCAGTCCCTCGGGGACGGAGAACGCGACCGTCTCGGTGTCACAGGTTGGACAGTTCATACCCGGCGTGACGACCGGGAGGTGATAAACGTCGGGGACGGGCGACCGTCGTCACCGACCGGGAGCGGCGTCGTGAGAACGGTGTGGTGTCGGAGTCGGCGAGACGAGAACGGGTCCCTTCGCCGGGTCGGTGGGTGCGGGTGCGGCGGAGGTCGTCAGTCGTCGCTCTCGGCGACGCCCGCTTCCAGCGCCGCTGCCTCGGCCTCTGCGGCGGCCTCACGCTCTTCGGCCTTCTCCTCTTCTTCCTTCTTCGCCTTGATCTTCTTGAGCCGGAAGATTTCCTCGCGCTCTTGCTCCTCGAGCTTCTGCTCGATGTACTCTTTGTTCTCGTTGAGTTCGGGCAGGAGCTTGAACTCCAGCGCGTTGACGCGGCGCTTCGTCGTCTCGATCTCTTCGAGCATCTTCTTCATCGCCGTCTCCACCTCGGCGGCGAGGATGATCGACTCGATCAGCTCCTCGTAGGCGTCCGCCGCCTCGTCGATGCGGGCGGAGGAGCCGAGCACGCCGTAGCCGCGCTCGTCGAGGTTCTTCTTCACCTTCGACGACTCGATCTGCGGGACGACCACGCCCATGATGTTCTTCGACTGGGTCGTGATCTCGGGGTGCTCTTTCAGCGCGGCTGCGGCGCCGCGGACGGCGACGTCGCCCTCCATCGCGCGAGCCTTGTTGATCTTCGTCTGGGCCGTCTCGTAGTCGGCCTCCAGCTGGTCGCGGACGTCCTGCGCCTGGTCGAGGATGTCCATGAACTCCATGATGAGGCCGTCGCGCTTCTGCTCGAGCGTGTCGTGGCCCCGCTCCGAGAGGTCGATGCGGTCCTCGATCTCCATGAGGTTCTTCCGGGTCGGCTTGACGTCCTCCGCCATAGTCTTGGAGGGAAGTTGCGGGGCGAGGGTGTTAATCCTTGTTAGTCGCCCGCCGGCGAACCGCGAGCAGTACCGCACCCGCGAGCGCCGTGACCAACACTCCGGGGAGCGGTGTCGGGGCCGATGTCGCTGTGCCGTCTGCCGAGTCACCGTCCGCGTCGGCCGCGGATGCTGCTGGGGCGAACGTCGCCGAGAACCCCTCAAGCGACGCCCCGCCCGACCACGCTGCAGCCCTGCCATCGACGGCGTCGGGCGTCGGGTTCGCCTCGTCGAACGTGTACCCCGTAGGCCCGCGAACCACGAACGCTCGGTCCGGCTCGAACCCGCTCGCGAACGGAGCGCCGACCGTCAGCCGGTCCCCTTCGACCACCGCGAGGTTCGTCCACGTCGCTGCGATTGTGACGACGCCGGTGGCCCCACCGTCGTCTGTCGATACGTGGACCGTCGCATTCCGAACAGCCATCGAACGACCCGTCCGCTCGCCAGCCTGCGACGCGACTCGGTCGATGCGCTCGGCGAACCTGCGCGAGACGTTCTCGCGGTCGTCGTCGACCGCCTCGAACGCACGTCGCTCGCCGTCGGACGACAGGTCGAACGTCAGCCGGAGCGCCACGGTCGCGTCACCTTGCTCGGTCACGTTCACGACGAACGCCTCCGTGGCGCCGGTCGTCAAGTCGGTCGACGCGGTCTCCGTCGCCGCGGCGGGACCGACCGCTGTCGTGGCTGCGACAGCCACCGTCAGCGCAAGCAGGAGACGAACTGTCCTGTTCGACCCACGGCTCGTTCCGACCATCACCGCCGACCTCGACCGGCGTCAACTCGTCGGCTGGTCCGTCCCTGGTTGTTCATCGATCGTCCTCCTCGGCGTCATCCGCTTCTTCGTCCTCCTCCTCTTCCTCCTCTTCCTCTTCATCCTCTTCATCCTCCTCCTCCTCGTCTGCTTCCTCTTCTTCCTCCGCGTCGTCGGCCTCGTCTCTATCGTCGTCCGCTTCGTCGTCCGCGTCGTCAGCGTCGTCGTCCGCGTCCTCCGCGTCGTCAACGTCGTCTTCCTCCTCAGCACCCTCGCTGTCCTCGGCATCGTCCTCCACGTCGACGTCGGCGAGCGAGAGCCCACCAGCTGCCGACTCGAACTCGAAGGCTGCCCGGAACTGCCCCTTCGTCACGACGACCTCGAGCTCGTCAGTTGCGTCGGTTGGGAACGTCAGCCGCCCGTCGGCGTCGGTCGTCCCGACGACACCGTCGTCCGCGACGACGGTCGCCCCGGAGACGGGCGACCCGTCGAACGTCACGCGGACGGTCGCGCTGCCGTTGGCGACGGTGGCGGTGGCGTCGAGCGACCCACCGAAGGCCGACTCGGCGGCGTCCGACCGGTCGCGGAACTCGTACTCCAGTTCGGCCTCCACGTCACCGTGCTCGGCTTCGACCTCCACCGAGTCGGCATCTGGGAGCGTTACCGTCAGCCGCCCGTCGGCATCCGTGGTGCCGACCGACTGGCCGTTCACCTCGACGGCGACGTCCGCCGCCGGGTCGCCGCCCGACAGCACCAGCAGCGTCACGGTCGCGTTCGGCGCGGGGGTACCGTCAGCGACGAGGATGGCGAGTTCGTCCTGCTCGTCCTCGTCGCGGTCCTCGCCCTCGTCGTCAGCATCGCCGCGGTCGTCGTCACCGTCGCCGTCGTCCACGTCATCCTCGTCTCGGTGTTCCGTCTCCTCCTCCAGTCGGTAGACGACGCCAGACGACGCGTCGACGCGAACCTTCGCCTCGCCCGTCAGGTTCTGCGTGCCGCTGAGCGCGAACTCGAACTCGTAGGCCCCCTCGTACTCGCGGACTTTCGTCGCGGTGAGCGTCCACGACCCCTCGGGCGGAGACGCGAGCGCCGCACGAGCGGTGTCGAGCGCGTCCGCCTGCGAGACGGTGAAGTTCGTGTCGTCGTCGCGGGGGCGCTCGATCTCCCGCGAGCGCTCGCCGTCCTCGCCCTCCGCTTCGATCTGGAGCCCGTCGCCGGTCTCGATCCGCAGTTCACCGGTCGTCTCGCCGGTGAAGCGGCGCAGTAGTGCCGACGCACCGACGCCAGAGACGTTCTCGACGTCGCCAAGTGCGCCTGCGACGGCTTCCTCGCGGTACCCGGCGACGCGGAGGTCGAGCGCCGAAACGTTCTCGGCCCGCCGCTCTAGGCGAACGGCGGCCTCGGTCACGGACTCCGCGCGGGCGTTGAGCGTCGCGATCCGTTGGCCGTACGCCGACGCGTCGATGTCACCGGATTCGTACGCCTCGGTGGCTGCACGGTAGTCTTCGGCGATGCTCGCCGCGCGCTCACGGAGCGTCGCCGCGCGCTCGGCGACGACGGCTGCCCGGACGGAGTCGTTCTCTGCGCGCTCGAACTCGTAGCGGAACGACCCCTCCGCGAACTCGCTCTCCACTTCGGTGTCGGTGACCGCGAGCACCGTCGAGAGTTGCCCCCCGACCGTGACGTTCACCGACTCGTTGGCGGTGTCGTTCTGCGTCGTCTGCTGCTGTACGGCTCCGTCGTCCGGCGCGGCCACGGCAGCCGCGTCGGCGCCGTCGGTCACCCCGGGAGACGCCACCGCCGCCGCGGGGACACTCCCCACGACGAGCAATAGCGCCAGGGCGACGGCGATCAGGTTCTTGGCGGTCATCGTCGACCACACCACGCTCCCTCGACCCCATAAACTGGAATCACCTCCCCGACGACTCCCGTCGAATCCCGACCGTTCCCGGGGTCGAGCGGCTCGTTCCCGCCGGTTCCCGGTCGTTCCCGCCGGGTGTCGCCGACGAGCGGATGGGAGCGACCGCGATATTTTAGGCCACCTAGGGGGGTTGTCTGACCAGAGATGGTCGGGGGACGGCGGACGGTCGCGCTCGTGCTCGCGGTGCTGTTGCTCACAGCGTCGCTGCCAGCCGCGGCAATCGGGGCTGCACAGACGGCCGACCCGGACGCCGACAACACGGTCACGCGGATCGAACTCGCGGCCGACGGGTCGGCCACGTGGATAGTCCGCGTGCGCACGCGATTGGAGACCGAGGCGGACGTCCAAGAGTTCGAGCGCTTCCAAGCGTCCTTCGAGCAGAACAAAAGCGAGCGCCTCGACCGGTTCAGCGGACGAATCGACGGCGTCGTCCGGAACGCGGTCGACGCGACCGGCCGTGAGATGACAGCCGAGAACTTCTCGCAGTCCACGTCAATCCAGGAGCTTCCGCGTCGGTGGGGAGTCGTCACCTACCGGTTCCGGTGGCGTGGCTTCGCACGTGTCGACGGCGACCGCGTCGTTGCCGGCGACGTGTTCGGGAGCGGGTTCTACATCGACGAGAGCGACAGCCTCGAAGTGGTCGCACCGCCGGGGTACGCGCTGCAGTCCGTCGCCCCCGACCCGGCCAGTCGAGACGGCAGGACCGTGACGTGGGTCGGACCCGAGAGCTTCGCAGACGGCCGGCCACTGGTGCGTGCCGCACCAAGCGCGACCCCGACCTCGTCGCTGGAGACGACCCCCGCCGACAGCGCCGGCGAGGAGAGCCGTCCGCTCGACCTCGCCACGGCCCCGTACCTCCTCGGGACGGTCGCCGTCGGAGCGGTCGCCGTCCTGGCGCTGCTGTTCACCCGTCGGCGCTCGGGGGCGCCCCACAGCGTCGCCGACACAGACCGCTCGCCGTCCGGTGGCGGTGCAGGTCCACCGCGAATTGGTGGTGGTGATAGCGACGCCGGCCCCACGAGCGCGGACGGGACCGCCTTGACTTCCGCGACCACCGACGCTCGCACGCCGTCAGGCGAGGACACGCTCCTCACCGACGAGGACCGCGTGCTCGCGCTGTTGGAGGAGCACGGCGGGCGAGTCAAGCAGGCGACCGTCGGCGACCAGTTGGAGTGGTCGTCGTCCAAGACGTCGCGCGTCGTCGGGCGGATGGCGGACGAGGGGACGGTCGAGAAACTCCGCATCGGTCGAGAGAACGTCCTCCAGACACCGGCGTCGGACGACGAAACAGAGCGGTAGCGGCGGCGACGCTGTCGCTGGGGGCAGCGAAGCGGTCGAAAGAATCGGTCGGACGAGTGTGCGTGGAGCCTTAGTCCGCGGAGACTTCCTCGGCCTCGTCGTCGGCGGCCGTGGGGTCCTCGCGGTAGTGCTCCTCGATGAGGTCCTCGTCGACGCGGTTGAGCTCCGTCTTCGGGAGCGTCGACAGCAGGTCCCACCCGAGCTCGATCGTCTCGTCGATCGTGCGGTCGGTGTCGAACCCTTGCTCGACGAACTGCGTCTCGAACGCGTCCGCGAAGTCGAGGTACTTGTTGTCACGCTCGGACAGCGCCTCGCGACCGACGATGTTCACGAGGTCGCGCAGGTCCTCACCCTCCGCGTACGCCGCGTACATCTGGTCGGACACGTCGGCGTGGTCGGCGCGGGTCAGGCCCTCGCCGATCCCGTCGTCCATCAGGCGCGACAGGCTGGGCAGCACGTTCACCGGCGGCTGGATACCCTGGCTGTGCAGCGGGCGGTCCATCATGATCTGCCCCTCCGTGATGTACCCCGTCAGGTCGGGGATCGGGTGCGTGTCGTCGTCGCCGGGCATCGTGAGGATCGGGATCTGCGTCACCGAGCCCTCGCGGTCCTTGAGGCGACCGGCGCGCTCGTACAGCTGCGCCAGGTCGGTGTACATGTACCCGGGGTAGCCACGCCGACCGGGCACCTCCTCGCGGGCCGCACCGATCTCACGGAGCGCCTCACAGTAGTTCGTCATGTCCGTCAGGACGACGAGCACGTGGTACCCCTTGTCGAACGCGAGGTACTCGGCGGTGGTGAGCGCGAGGCGCGGCGTGACCGTCCGCTCGACTGCGGGGTCGTCCGCGAGGTTCATGAAGACGACCGAGCGCTCCAGCGCGCCCGTCCGCTCGAAGTCGTCCATGAACTCGTTGGCCTCCTCCTGCGTGATGCCCATCGCGCCGAAGATCACTGCGAACTCCGACTCGTCGTCGTCGCCCTCGCCCGCCTCCTCCGGCACGGTCGCCTGCCGGGCAATCTGGAGTGCGAGGTCGTTGTGCGGCAGGCCAGAGCCCGAGAAGATCGGGAGCTTCTGGCCGCGCACGAGCGTGTTCATCCCGTCGATGGCCGAGACACCCGTCTGGATGAAGTCCTCGGGGTACTCGCGGCTGTACGGGTTGATCGCGGCGCCGACGATGTCGCGGCGCTCGTCCGGAACGATCTCCGGGCCGCCGTCGATCGGGTTACCGGAGCCGTCGAGCACGCGACCGAGCAGATCCTCGGTCACGGGCATCTTCAGCGTCTCGCCCAGGAACCGGACCGAGGCGTTGCGGTCGATGCCGGTGGTGCCCTCGAACACCTGGATGGCGACGAGGCCCTCCTCGGATTCGAGGACCTGCCCGCGCTTCGTCTCGCCGCTCGGCGTCTCGATCTCGACGATCTCGTCGTAGCCGATTGGCTCGTCGACCTCGGCGAACACCAGCGGGCCGCTGACTTCCGTGATGGTTTGATACTCTTTCATGGTTCAGTAGAGCGAGCGCAGCTGCTCGGTGAGTTCCTCTTTGAGCTCCTCGACGAACGCCTCCCAGTCCTCCTGGGTGGCGATCCGGTTGAGCTTGGGCGCCGCGTCGATGGCCGTGATGTCCTCGATGGGCACACCGGCGTCGAGCGCGTCGAACGCCTCGTCGTTGTACGTCTGGATGGTCTCGAGGATCGCGTACGTCTTCTCGGGCGGACAGTACATGTCCACGTCGATGAACGCGTTCTGCTGGAGGTAGCCCTCACGCAGGTAGCGCGCGACCTCGAGGGTCAGCTGCTGGTCCTCGGGCAGGGCGTCCTTCCCGACGAGCTGAACGATCTCCTGCAGTTCGCCCTCCTCGTCGAGAGTGTCGACGGCCCACTGCCGCCGCTCGGACCAGTCCTCCGCGACGTTCTCCTGGAACCAGGGGTCGAGCTGCTCTTGGTACAGCGAGTACGACTCGTTCCAGTTGATCGCCGGGAAGTGGCGACGCTCGGCCAGGTCGGCGTCGAGCGCCCAGAACGTCTTCACGATACGCAGCGTGTTCTGGGTGACCGGCTCGGAGAAGTCGCCACCGGGGGGCGACACCGCGCCGATCGCCGAGACGGAGCCCTCGGTCCCGTTGAGGTTCTCGAAGTAGCCGGCGCGCTCGTAGAACTCCGCGAGGCGCGCGGCGAGGTACGCGGGGTACCCCTCCTCGCCGGGCATCTCCTCCAGGCGCGAGGAGATCTCGCGCATCGCCTCTGCCCACCGCGAGGTGGAGTCGGCCATGAGGGCCACGTCGTACCCCATGTCGCGGTAGTACTCTGCGATGGTGATGCCGGTGTACACGCACGACTCGCGCGCGGCCACGGGCATGTTCGAGGTGTTCGCGATGAGCGAGGTACGGGCCATCAGCGAGTTCCCGTTCTTCGGGTCTTCCAGTTCGGGGAAGTCCTCGATGACCTCGGTCATCTCGTTGCCGCGCTCACCACAGCCGACGTACACGACGATGTCGGCGTCGGCGAACTTGGCGAGGCTGTGCTGGGTGACGGTCTTCCCGGAGCCGAACGGCCCCGGAATGGCGGCCGTCCCGCCCTTCGCGATGGGGAACAGGCCGTCGAGGATGCGCTGGCCCGACACGAGCGGCTCGCGGGGCGTCCGCTTCTCGACGGTCGGCCGCTTCTCGCGGACCGGCCACTCCTGACGCATCGTCACTTCCTCGCCGTTCTCGAGCGTGACGACGGCCTCTTCGACGTTGAAGGAGCCCTCTTCGACGCTCTCGACGACGCCGCCCTCGTAGTCCGGCGGCACCATGACCTTGTGGTCGATGGTGACCGTCTCGGGCACGACGCCGACGACGTCACCGGGTTCGACGCTGTCGCCAGCCTCGACCTCGGGAGTGAACTCCCACTCCTTCTCCAGGTCGATGCCGGGCGCGTCGACCCCGCGGTCGAGGAACGCGCTGTTCATCTTCTCTTCGAGCACGTCGAGCGGGCGCTGGACGCCGTCGTAGATGGCGTCCAGCATGCCGGGGCCCAGGTCGACGGTGAGGGGTTCGCCCGTGTTCTCGACGGGCTCTCGGGGGGCGACCCCGGAGGTCTCCTCGTACACCTGAATGGTCGTGACGTCGCCTTCGATCTCGATGACCTCGCCCATCAGCCCTTCGTCGCCTACGTAGACGACGTCGTTCATGCGGGCGTCGAGGTCGACGGCTTTCACGACCGGGCCGCTCACGCTCTTGATGCGTCCGGTTCCTTCGGTCGTCTCGGTTTCGGTTGCCTGACTCATGTGTTCACTCGTCCTCGTCCATCAGGTCGATCCCGATGGCTCTCTTGATCTGTTCGCGTAGGCCGCTCCCGGCGCCGCCGCCGAGCGTGACCAGTACCGGTTCCACGGAGCCCTCGACGTCCCGGCGGACCGTCCGCGAGAGGTGGTCGAGGTCCTCGTCGAGCATCACGACGATGCCGACGTTCTCGTCCGACAGCGCGTCCTCGACGGCGTCGTCGAGGCGGTCGTCCTTCTCCTCGTCGGGGACGTTCGCGCACTTGCGGACGCCAGCGAGGCGGAACCCGGTGGTGAACTCGGGGCTGCCGATGACGGCTATCTCCTGACTCATAGGATCACCAGCTCGTCTTCGATCTCTTCGGGGTCGAGGCCGGCCTCCTTCCCGCGGGCGATGGCGCGGATGTTGTCGACCTCGCGCTCTTTCGCCAGCACGTACGACACGACGGGGGTCACCGACAGCGGGTGGATCAGCCCCAGCGAGTCCGCGTACTCCAACAGCGCCGCCTCGAGCGCGTGCTCGAAGGCGATGAGGCTCTCTGCCTCCTCCAGTTCGGTCAGCGCGTCGGAGAGGCGGTCGCCGTAGCGCGACTCGCGGATCCGGCCGATCAGTTCGCCCGTGTTGGACGAGAGCTGGGTCAGCTCGGCGGGCGAGAACAGCACGCCACCGTCGATGTAGTACTCGGCGGGGTCGAGGTCCGCGCCCGAGCGGGCCAGCCGCAGCGCGTTGATCGCGTTCCGGAAGTCGATCTCGGCCTCCAGGAACTCGCGGTACTCGGCCAGCGCCTCGCCGGAGAGGTCGTCCGTGCGCAGCAGTTCGTAGTACGCGCGGTCGACTGCGTTCTCCAGCGGCACCAGCACGCCCGTCGACTCGTAGTCGTCGAGCGCGTCGGCGAGTGTGTCGCCGAACACGGTGTTCGAGAGCATCTCGACGGCCTCGTCGATCGCGCCCGCGTCGAGCAGGCGGTCGAGGAGCTTGTCGTCGAACTCGCCGGCCCGGATGAGGTCGTCGGCGACCGCCTCGCGCTCGGTGTCGGCGTAGATGCCGCGGAGCACGGTCTTGACGTTCCACGCGTCGAACTTCCGGAGGTAGCGGGCGACGTGCCCGTACAGCTTACCCTCACACCAGCGGAGGATGTCCTCGAAGTCCTCGGCGAGGCTCGCGTTCAGTGCGTACTCGATGAGGTCGACGCCCGAGAACCGCGACCCGAGGGCGTTGATCTCGTCTTCGTACGCCGGCGACTCCTCCATGAACCGGGCGATCTCCGCCGGGCTCATACGGACCAGTTTCCGGTAGTCGTCCTCCTCGTACAGCCCAGCGCGCCGCGATCGGACGCGGGCGTTGACGTACTCGGGGTTCGACGTGCCGGCGCTCTTACTCATCTTCGAAGAGTCGGTCGCTCAGCTCCTTGAGGTTGTCCTCCCAGACCTCCTCGAGGAGCGAGTCGAACGTGTTGTTCACACGGACGCGCGACTCCTCGCTCTCGACGACGACGCCGCCGAGGCAGTCGCGCTCGCCGGCGAACGACCAGCCCTCGTAGTCCGCGAGGATGTCGGTCAGCAGCTCCTCGTCGTCGGCCCGACCGTGGACCGCGACGGCCTCGTCGTCCTCGAACTCCGGCGCCGCGGCGTCGAGCAGCGACCGGGTCAGCTCCTCGCGGTCCTCGCCGTCGAGGGCCACGATGGCCGCCTCGGTCTTTTCGCGCACGTCGCCGAGCACGTCGCGGCGTGCTTCGAGGCGCTGCTGCTTGGCCTCCAGCTTGGCCGCCGAGAGCGTCTGTTCGCGCTCCTGTTCGATCTGTCGCTCGACCTGCTGTTCTCGTTCCTCGACGATCCGGTCTGCCTCCTCCTCAGCCTCGGCGACGATCTCGGCCGCGCGGTCCTCGCCCTCTTCGCGGATTTCCTCCGCACGCGCGATGGCCTCGGCCTCAATGTCGTCGACGACTGTCTCTAAACTCATGATGAAACGGGAGGAGTCGGTTTACTGGACCAGGAAGATGGCGACCAGCGCGAGAATGACGAGCGTCTCCGGAAGGACGGTGAAGATCAGTCCCTGCGTGAACAGATCCTCGTCCTCGGCGACGGCGCCGATCGCGGCCGAGCCGATACCGCGCTCCGCGTAGCCCGCGCCGAAGGCCGCGAGGCCGACACCGAGAGCGGCGGCGGACAGCGGCGGGATGGCGGGAGCGCTTTCCTGCAGTACGACACTAGCGAGTTGGGGTGCGATTTCGAGCATGGTAGTTGGTAGGCGGATGCCTAACTTCGGACAGGTCGTGGTTGGACCCAGAGAGTGCATAAAGCTTCCCAAAACGAGCGACGAGACGGCGGAATTCGGTCGCTACGGGCGGTGCTGCGTGTGTCACAAACCCCCAATCGAGGGTGCGAGGATCGCGAACGCGACCGACCGCACAGCGGCCGGTCGCTCCAACGCCGACTTACTCGTCGGCGGTGTACCGCCGCTCGCGACCGAACGGCGTGTACTCCGAGCCGTTTCCGTCGAAGAACTTCGAGAAGAACTCGTAGTACTCCAGACGGACGCCCTGAAGGCCGGCAGAGGTCACCCCGAGTACGAGCACCAGCAGGTGCCCGAGCACGAGGACGACCAGCCCGCCGACGAGCGAGGCGGCGCCACCGTGCATCAGCCCGGGGAACATGATCGACGACGCGCCGTACTCGTTGATCGCCCACTCCGGCCCGTGTTCGAGCAGGAAGTGGAACTCGCCGTCGTGGGTGTACGCCCCGAAGAACAGGAGGTTGACGACGAACGCCATCCCCGCCTTCGCGAGCAGCACCGCGGCGAGCCGTGTGTAGCTCAGCACGTTCACCAGCACGTCGAAGATCTCGATGATCTCCGCGGGCGCGCCGACGAACAGCAGCACCGCGCCGACCAGGAACATCCCGAACCCGAGCCACCCGATGACCGGCGAGAAGCCGTTGAACCCGAGCGCGACGACCGCGTGGGCGAACTCGCCGGACGCCTCCGGCGCGGCGCCGGAGCCGTCGAAGACGGTGAAGATGAAGTTCGGCTTGTAGTTCTGGTACACGCGACTGAAGATGAACAGCCAGAGGCCGTTCATCCCGATCAGCCACGAGCCCTTCTCGGTGAGCGCGGCCTTGAAGCCGTGGAACTCGAGTTCCTCGTAGAAGCCGAACACGTAGCCGACGTTGAGGTGGATCAACGCGACGACGGTGGACACGAGGAGCCACGCCTGCGCCCAACTGATCTCGGCGGGCTGGAGCCCCTTGTGGAGCGGGGCGCTGTGGAGGCCGACGACGCCCTCCCAGAAGTACGTCGCGATGACGTGCAGCCCGAAGAGTTCGCCGTAGAGCACGCCGAAGACCGCGGTGAAGATACCGGCGGTCATCGTGACCCCGCCCATCGACTTGAAGCCGGGCGAGTCGAAGTTCGAGTACAGGTAGTAGCCGATGAGGCCGTAGAGGATACCGTACCCGAGGTCACCGATCATGAACCCGAAGAACGCCGGGAACGTGAGGAACAGGACGACCGTCGGGTCGAACTCGCGGTAGTTCGGGCGTCCGACCGCCTGCACGAGCACCTCGAACGGCGACGACAGCGAGCCGTTGCTCTGGACGACCGGCGGGTCGTCGTTGCGCATCACGACGTTGCCGCCGCCGTCTGCGACCGCCCGCTGGCGCTCCGGTTCGTCGTCCGCCTCGAGATCGGTCTCGGGACCGGCCTCCTCGACGGACGGCGGAACGTCCTCGCGGACCTGCAGGTCGCCGTCGGAGCCGAACTCGGCGCGTTCGATCTCCTCGACCTCGGCGTGGCCGCCGACGGTGTCTTTCATCGTCGACTTGAACGACGTGACGCGGTCGGTCGGGATCCACCCCTCGGCGACGAACGCGTTGCGCGTCGTCGCGAACGACAGCGGTGCCTCGGCCTTCTGCACCTCGATGGCGAGCGTCTCCTCTGCCTCGAGCAGGAAGTCGGCGGCGTCGGCGGCGACGTCTTCGAGCGTCGACTCGACGTTGTCGAGTTCCGACTCGACCGAGCGCTGCTCGGACTCCAACGAGGCGACGTACTCCTCGGGGGAGACGTCGTCCTCTTCGATCTCCGGCACCGACAGCGCGGCGAACTCGGCGCTCACCAGCGCGTCGGCCAGCACGCCCTCGTCGTCACCCTCGGTGCGGGCGAAGACGGCGAGCACGTCGTCGCCGAAGATCTCGTAGCTCGCGACCGCGGACGCGTCGACGACCGCGCGCTCGACGGTGTCGCGGTCGCCCTCACCGACGGCGACCTGCAGGGAGTCGTACCCTTGGAGCAGGTCGAGGTCGATACCGAGGTCGGCGAACGGCTCGACGGCCTCGATGCGCTCTTCGATCGACCGGAGCCGTGACTGGAGGTCGTTGCGGCGGTCCTCCAGCCCGTTGACCTCCTCGCGGAGGTCGTCGAGTTCCGCCGCGAGCTCCTCGTCGTCGATGACGACGTTCGAGCGCCCTGGCGTGGCGTCGTCGTCGGTGACACCGAGGATGGACTTCAGCGAACGGACGGTGACCAGCTTGTCGGCCGCGTCCTCCGCCTCAGCCTGCGGGTTCCCCTGTGCGAACCCCTCCCAGTTGCCACCGTACTCCGTGACGTGCAGGAGGTTCAGCCCGTGGATCGCCTCGACGACCGGCTCCATGTACGCTTTGGAGCCCGTCACCGAGATCTTGCTCATCCGCTCAGGCCTGAGCATGTACCGCCTCCTCGAACCGTTCCACCGCGAACTCGACGACCTCGTCGACGCGGTCGCTCGCCTCGTCGACGAGCTCGTTGCGTTCGCGGCGGCCCTCCGCGATGATCTCCTCGCGTTTCTCCTCGATCTGTTCGCGTGCCTCCTCGAGGCGCTCGGCCTCGATTCGGTCGGCCTCCGCCTCGGCCTCGGCGACGATCTCGTCGGCCTCCGAGCGGGCCTCCGAGATCCGCGCCTCGCGGTCGGCCTCCGCCTCGGCGATCGTCTCCTCGGCGTCGGCTTCGGCCTCCTTCACGCGTTCGAGAACTTCGGGTCTCGGCATGGATATTCGTCGTCAGGAGTTTGCCCACGTCGATATAAGGTGTTTGCGGAACGCGCCGCCGACCAACGGGAGGCGGCGACGCCACGGCGGCGAGGTCTGTGGGCCGAGCCGCCCCCAACCAACGCGCCGCCGACCAACGGGAGCCGACGGCACCACGGCGGCGGTGAGGGTTAGCGCGCCCGAACCTCGTTGGCCGCCCGCTGCACCCCGCGCTTGATCGCCGCCCGCGACGCGACCACTTCGCCGACCGCCCACCCGAGGAGGACGAGCAGGCCGCCCACTGCGCCAGCGAACGCCCACGACCCCATCCACACCGGACGCAGCCACGGCGTCACGCCCGCCCACGTGTCCGCGAACTCGCCGGCGGGCCCGCCCACCGGCGTCCCCGCGAACGTGTTCTGCACCGCCGTCGCGAACGTCATCGAGTCGCCGGTTCCCTCGATGAGCCCCGCCGACCCGTAGATCCGGTAGGTGCCGGTGACGTCCTGATCGGCCATCGTCGGGCCGTTCGACCCGTCTCCGGTGGCGACGCGCTCGGCTTCGTACGGGCCCCACGTGGCGTAGTACTCCCAGACGATCTCACCGCGCGGCGTCACCTCGATCACCCGGTGGTTGAGCGAGTCCGTGATCAGCGTGTTACCGTTCGGGAGGCGGTCGGCGTCGCGCGGCCACGCGAGTTGGCCGGTGCCCAGTTCCCACGTCTTCGTCCACTCGCCGTCGCGGCGCTCGTACTCGACGACGCGGTCGTTCTCGGAGTCGGCGACGAGGATCGTCGGGTTCCCGTCCTCGCTGACGAGCCAATCGGGGTTGTGCTGCTCGTCCATGATGTCGTGGGCGCCGTCGCGCCCGAGGCGGTAGTCGATCTCCTTGGTCGAGCGGTTGATCACGATCGCCTGGTCGAAGTTGCGCGGGGAGACGAGGTACTGTCCCTCGGCGATCCGGTCGACGTCGTTGACGTGGGTCCAGTCCTCGTTGAAACCGCCGTCGGTGTCGTTCGGGTAGTGGTTACGGAACACCCACTCCCACACGATCTGGTCGGTGGTGCGGTTGTACACGACGACGCGGTCGTCTGAGATCTGCTCCTCCTCGTTCCAGTTGCGCATGTTCGCGATCACGAGGTTGCCGTTCGGGAGCATGTCCACGTCGTGGGTGTCGTGCATGTCGAGGCGCTCCGTCCAGACGGGCTCGCGCGTCTCGGGGTCTAACTCGGCGACCGTCGTGCCGCCGGGGTTCGTCCCGACGACGAGGAGGTTGCCGTTCGGGAGTGGGTCCACGTCGTAGAACCAGCGCGCGTTCTGGTTGTCGCCGTCGTACACCCACTCCGTCGAGCCGTTGGGCGCGACGCTGACGAGGCGTGCTGGCTTCTTCTCGGCGCCCTGACCCTGGAAGTGGAAGCCCTGTATCGCGACGACGGTGGAGCCGTTCGGCTCGGAGGCGATAGTCCCAGCCTCCAGTCCGACGGTACCGGGCGTGCCCGTGTCACCGGGCGCAATCGCCTGCGTCGCCGCGGGGGCGAACAGCCCCAAGACGACGACGGCGACGAGGACCCGCGCCGCGGTCCGTCGCGAGACGGGGAGGGAAGATGACATACTGCGAACGGCGGGATGTGGGATGGAAACTCTTGTGCTCCGCTGTCGGAGCGCGAGAAGTCGAGTGACTGCGGGGAGTCGTCACGGAGGGCGGCGACGGGGATGCGGGGGCGACGAGTCGCGCGGCCGGATCAGACGGCGCCGCCGAGGACGCCGCCGGTGCGGACGAAGAAGTAGAGGACGAACGCGCCAGCGAGCGCCCAGTGGCCCAGGCGGACGTCCTCCAACTCACCCGCGGCGGTCTTCACCAGCGGGTACGAGATGATGCCGGCGGCGATGCCGTACGCGATGGAGAAGGTGAACGGCATCACGAGGATGGTGAGGCCGGCGGGCACCGCGTTGGTGTAGTCGGACCAGTCGATGTCGACCAGGTTGCGCATCATGAGCACCGCGATGGCGACCAGCGCGATGTGGCTCGCCCAGATCGGTACGGCGGCAGCGAGCGGCACGACCGCCAGCGACAGCACGAACAGGACGGCGACGACGAGCGCGGTCATGCCGGAGCGACCGCCTTCCTCGACGCCGGCGGCGGACTCGATGTACGTCGTGACCGTCGAGGTGCCGAGGATACCCCCCACGGTGGTGCCGATTGCGTCGGCCATCAGCGGCTTGTCGATGTCGGGGAGGTTGCCGTCCTCGTCGAGGAAGCCGGCGACCTGCGAGACGCCGACGAGTGTGCCGGCGGTGTCGAAGAAGTCGACGAAGAAGAACGTGAACACGATGAGCGCGAACGCGAGCGCGTCGACGTTCGCGAACCCGCCGATGAACGCGCCCACCAGCGGGGTGATGTCGTACCCGGCGGCCGAGTACGTCAGGTTGTCGAGCGCGGGCGCGAGCGACGCGTCGGCGAGGACGTAGCCGGCGTCCTCGGGGACGGTGAACGCCGCGAAGCCCGCCGCAGAAGCGATCCAGCCCAGCAGACTCGTCCCGAGGATGCCGATGACGATGCTCCCGGGGACGCCGCGGGCGTACAGCGCGAACGTGAGGAACAGGCCGACCATCGAGAGGATCGCGACCGGGTCCTGTGCGAACACGGGCGACAACTGGATGTACGTCGCGGGGTCGGAGGCGACGACGCGCATCGCCTCGAGCCCGATGATCGCGAGGAACAATCCGATACCGCTCCCGACGGCGAACTTCACCGGTTCAGGGAACAGTTTGATCACGTACTCACGCGCCCCGGCGACGGTGAGCAGGATGAACACGATGCCTTCGACGAACACCGCCGCGAGCGCGGTGTTCCACGGGACACCGAGTCCGAGGACGACGCCGAACGCGAAGAACGCGTTCAGGCCGAGGCCGGGCGCCTGGCCGAACGGCCGTTTCGCGTACAACGCCATCACGAACGTCGCGACCGCCGCCGACAGCAGCGTCACGACGGCGAGCATCTGCACGATCTCGGGGAACGACCGACCGAGGTCCGGCCCCGGGCCGTTCGCGACCGCGACCGCGAGGATACTCGGGTTGACGATGACGATGTAGCTCAT
The DNA here is from genome assembly GCF_029338555.1 of Halobaculum marinum. Classification (GTDB taxonomy): domain Archaea; phylum Halobacteriota; class Halobacteria; order Halobacteriales; family Haloferacaceae; genus Halobaculum; species Halobaculum marinum. The sequence goes on from NZ_CP119989.1 coordinate 2,547,537, forward strand.
CGTCAGGAACGTCGTGATCCCCGCGACCACCTCGGTCCGGAGGTCGGTGCCGAGTTCGTCGAACTCGAAGTACTCCGCCAACTGTTGTTGCAGCCCCATGGCGGCACACTTGTGCATACTTCACTTAACTATTCGGCTTTCTACCAACCAGATATACACGTACTTGGGTATCAGTTGGCGCAGACTCGTCAGAACGTTGTCCGGTGTAGGAACGTCTCGGCCGCGTTCGGTTCGAAACGAAGCGAGTCGTTCCCGCCGCGCGGTCGGTCGCGGTCCAGCCTGCGAGCCACACGCGCCGACCGGCGGGGTCGCCTGTGGAATCGCTCAGTGGATGGCTCCTCCTTGCGGTCGCCTGTGGAATTGCTCAGTGGGCGGCTCGGCCCGCGGACCTCGCCGCCGTCCGTCGTCGTCTCGCTCCCTGCGGTCGCTCGACGACGCCTTACTCGAACCGGGTCAACGCGCCGACCGGCGCGTCGGTGATCTCCGCCGCGCGGTCGATCCCCTCGTCGCCGACGGCGATGAGCGCGAAGACGCCAGCCACGTTCGCGTCCGCCTGGAGCGCGATGTCGAGCAGGAGTTCCTGCGTCTCGCCCGAGCGGATGAGGTCGTCGACGACGAGCACCGACTCCCCGCTGTCGATGGCCCCCGCGGGCAAGTAGTACGTCAACTCGATGCCGGAGGCGAGACGCTGTCGCGACTCGATGAACTCCTCGACGGCGGTCTCCTTCGACTTCTTCGCGTAGGCGAGGCGAGCGTCGAAGTGGCTGGCCATCGCGGCGCCGAGCGTGATCCCGTCGGTCGCCGCCGTCAACACCACGTCCGGCGTCTCGAACGCGAACGCCTCTGCCGCCACCGGCGCCACGAGGTCGAGGAACGGTTGGTCGAACACGACGCCGGAGTTGTCGACGTACCCCTCGTCGTCGAAGCCGATGCGCGCCTCCAACTCGGCGGCGAGCGTCTCCCGACCGATCCCGCCGACGACCTCCTGAGCGCGCTCGGCGCCCGGCAGGACGTGGCCGTTGACGTAGCGGTTCAGGTCGCCCGCGGGCAGACCCGTCACCTCCGCCAACTCGTCGTACGTGCGCGTCTCTTTCAGCGTCCGCAACACGGCGACCGCCTGCAACTGCAGTGCGGCCTTCTCCGCTCGGTTCATAGATCTATGCTCGTTCGTGCAAGTATGAACACTTCGGATCCGTGAGGGAACGAGGAGTGCAGGACTGTGTAACCGTGTAGCACGCGACCACCTGCGATGTGCGTGCCACAACCGAGACGCGCGTCAGCGGTCCTCGAGCAGTCGTGTCGCGGTGAGGAGCGACTCCAGTTCGATGTCGTGGTCGGCGAGCAGTTCCTCGGCGCCCTCCTCGCGGTCGACGACGACGAGCACCTTCTCCACCGTCGCACCCGCCTCGCGCAGCGCTTCGACGGCGTCGAGTGCGGACTGGCCGGTGGTGGCGATGTCCTCCAGGACGACGACCTCCTCGCCCTCGTCGAGTTCGCCCTCGATGCGGTTGCCCGTGCCGTACTCCTTGGCGGCCTTGCGGACGATGACGTACGGCGAGTCGGTCTGGACGCTCGTGGCCGCCACGAGCGGGACGGCGCCGAGCGCGACGCCCGCCAACTTCGCGTCGCCCACGCGCTCGGCGTAGGCGTCGGCGATGAGGCGGAGGCAGGTCGGGTCCGTCTCGAAGCGATACTTGTCGACGTAGTAGTCGGAGGTGCCACCGTGGGAGAGTTCGAACTCCCCGAACAGGACGGCCTCGGCGTCGCGCAGCGCCGCGATCAGTTCGGCATCGGCGTCGCCCGCACCGGTCGTGTCGCTCATACGCGAGAGAGTCGGCCGCCGGCGCGAAAGGCTGTCGGTCCGCGGCGGCGACCGCGCTCAGTTGGCCGCCTCACACCGCTCGACGACGCTCGCGGGGACGGGCGCGTCGACCTCGTAGGCGCCGACAGTGTGGTCGGCAGCGCGGCCCTCGAAGACGACGCGGTACGTCGCGCCCTGCGTGGGGCACGCGAGCGCACTCCGGCCCGTGATGCGTGCCTCACCAACGTCGGTTCGGAGGTCGTTCCAGGCGACCTTCGTGCCGGCCTCGTCGACGACGACGACGCGGTCCTCGGAGGGGACGACCCCATCCGGGTGCTGGATCAGGATGGCCGTGTCGTTCCCCTCGGCGTCGATGCTGAACGCGAAGCCCTCGGGGCGGTCGATCGGTTCCCCGCCGAGGCCCGTCGCGACGACGCCGCCGATGCCCGCGACGCTGGTTGCGGCCAACAGCATGAACGCCAACGCCAGCGTCGGGAACATGACCCGGATCTGCTCGCGGACCGTCAGCCGCTCCTCCTCCTCCGCTTCCTCCTCCTGCTCGGGAGAGGCGTCGGTGGTCGCGGGGTCCGGGTCGCTCATGGATCGACGGACGGGGTCGGAGGACAAAACCGCGTCGTCCCAATTCTCAACAGCGATACGAAGTGGCGGGGCGTACAGTGCGGTCCAGTCGCGGTGGGGCGCTCACCACGGCTCGTTCTTCGCGCCGATGAGGTACGCAATCACGTTCGTGACGACGTGGAGTACCGGCGTCGCGACGAACACGACAGCGAGTCGTGCGGGCGTGAACGTCGCCAGCGTCCAGTCGGTCGCCAGCACGAGCGAGAGCAGCAGCGCGCCGACGACGAAGTCGAGTTGGTCCAACCCCGGGAACGACGCGCCTCGCTCGCGCCCGGTGCGTCGCTTGAGGAACGAGGCGCCGATGTCACCCAGCATCGCGCCGAGGGCGAGCCCCAACGCCGCCGTGAGCGGGAACACGGGGAGCACGCCCGCCGCGAGGCCGACCGTGTCGGCGACGAGCGCGTTCACCGCGTTCAACGCCACCGCGAGTGCCACCCCGGCGAGCGTGCCGGCGGCGGTGCCGCGCCACGTCTTCCCGTCGCCGAGGATCCGTCGACCGCCCCACGTCCGCCCGCCGTCGATGGGCGCGCCGCCGCCCGCGAGCACTGCGGCGTTGTTCGGGACGTACGCCGGCAGCATCGCCCACAGCGCCCCCGCGACGAGTCCAACGAGTCCTGCCATTTCCGTGTGGGTGCTCGCGGTGGCGTGTTAAGAACGGGGATTTCCTGTCGGAGCGGCGACCGTGGCGACAGCGGCCGAACGGGATCCGACAACACTCAAGGTCGCTGCGTGGCAAGGATTGCCGTCCACATGATCCCACCCATCGCGAGCCGATTCGTCGCGGGGGAGACGCCGGCAACGGCGTTCGACCACGTCCGCGCGGCGAACGAGGACGGCGTGAAGGTGATCCTCAACCTCCTCGGCGAGCACTACGACGACCCCGGCCCCGCCGCCAGCGACGCGGACACGTACGTCGACATCGTCCGCGACATCGGCAACACCGACCTCGACGCGTGCGTCTCGGTGAAGCCCTCCCAACTCGGCATCGACCTCGGTGACGACGTGTTCCGCGAGAACTTCCGCCGTGTCGTCGAGGCCGGCGACGAGCACGGCGTGTTCGTCTGGTGCGACATGGAAGACCACGAGACGACCGACGTGACGCTGGACGCCTTCGAGGCGTTGGCTCGCGAGTTCGAAGGTGGGGTCGGGCTGTGCGTGCAGGCGAACCTCCGGCGCACGCGCGAAGACCTCGACCGCCTCGTCGACGTGCCCGGCAAGATCCGGCTCGTGAAGGGTGCCTACGACGAGCCGGCGTCCATCGCCTACACCGACAAGGCCGACGTGAACGAGGCGTACCGCGAGGACCTGGAGTTCCTGTTCAAAGAGCGCGACGACGGTATCGCCGTCGGGAGCCACGACCCGAAGATGGTGTCGCTGGCAGCCGAGTTGTCGGCGGAGTACGGCGCCGACTACGAGGTGCAGATGCTGATGGGGGTTCGTGAAGACGAACAGCGGCGCCTCGCCGCCGAGGGCGTCGAGGTGTGGCAGTACGCCCCCTACGGCGACAAGTGGTTCTCGTACTTCTACCGGCGCATCCGCGAGCGCAAGGAGAACGCCCTGTTCGCCTTGCGTGCGATCGCGGGGGTCTGACCGCCCCGGACGCGGCACCGCGCCACCGCCCGTCGCTCGCCCCGTGTAGAAGGGCTGATATGGGTCGGCCACGCACCCCGACGTGAGAACCGAATGTCCACGTGGAAGCGCGACTTCGCGAGCGGGCTCGTCGTCGTCACTCCCGTCCTCGTCATCCTCTTCGTCGCCAACTGGCTGTACAACCTCCTGTCGACGCTGCCGTTCATCCCCACGATCGAACCGCCGGAGGGTGGCGTCGTCGCACCAGGAACGCCGTTCTCGTTCGTCAACGACTACCTCGTCACGGTGTACGGCTTCGCGGAGGTGATCATCGCGCTGGTCACCTTCGTGTTGCTCGTCTTCTCGGCGGGGTACCTCATGCGGACGACCTCCGGGCGACTCGCCGAGGGACTGCTCGACAACGCGATCAACCGCGTTCCCGGCCTCCGGGTCATCTACAACGCGTCGAAGTTGGCCGTCGAGACGGCACTCACCGGCACCGAGGACCTCCAGACGCCTGTGAAGTTGGAGCCGTGGCAGGGGATGCGGATGACGGCGTTCAAGACCGGCCAGACGACCAGCGACGGGCGCGAGGTCGTATTCATGCCGACCGCCCCGAACATCACCACCGGGTTCGTGATGGAGGTGGACCCCGGCGACTTCGAGGAGACCGACGAGAAGGTGGAGGAGGCGCTCACCCGCATCCTCTCGGCTGGCTTCGGCGACGGCAACGAAGAGCCCGTCCGCCCGGACCGCCCCGCGCCGAGCGAGGTCCCCGGCGACGCCGACGACGACTGAGGTGCCGCCGGCCCCCGGGTGGCGAACCGAACCGTGAAGTGGGCCCGCGCTGGCGGGTCGTGCATGGACGACGACACCCACATCGACGCCGACCACGTCGACATCCTCCAGACGTTCATCGAGAGCCACGGCTTCCTCTCGTGGCTCGACCTCACCGTCGAGGAGTTGGAGCGCGGTCGCATCGTCATGTCCGTCCCGTACGACGAGAAACTCGTCAACCCAGGCTCGCCCGTCGGCTCCATCCACGGCGGCATCGCGGCGACGCTCGTCGACACCGCCTCCGGGTTCGCCCTCCGGTCGACGTTCGACGACCCGACGACCGGGTCGCTGGCGACGACGGACCTCAACGTCACGTACCTCCGCCCGGCGACGAACGACCTCCGCGTCGAAGCGGAGGTGCTCCGTACGGGCGGGTCGATGGGCTACACCGACACGCTCGTCTCCAGCGTCGCCCCCGACGGCGAGGAGAAGGACGTCGCCGTCGGTCGCACCTCTTACCGGCTGTTCCACGACTCCGAGTAGAGAGCGCGACGGACGCGCACCGGCCGCGACTAACCGCGACCGACCGCGACCGAGCGAACTGTTATCCGCCGCCCGCGCGAACTCCGCACGAACCGATGCACCGCGACGAGCCCGTGGAGTACGAGCCAGTGAGCGTCAAGGCCGTGCTGGCCGAGATGAAAGACACCGCCGAACTGCTCATCGACCTGTCGTTCTCGGCGGTCCTCCACGGCAGCCCCGACCTCGCGGCGGAGGTGCTCGCGCTGGAGTCGCGGATGGACGTGCTCCAACTCCAGGCTCGGATGAGCGTGATGATGGCCGCGCGCTCGCCCGAAGACGTGGAGGAACTGGCCCCAGTGTTGGGGATGGTCGGAGCCGCTGAGAAGATCAGCGACGCCGCCGGCGACATCGCCAAGATCGTCCTGGAGGAGGTCGGCCTGCCCGACGCGATGCGGGCGGCACTCCCCGAGGCCGTCGAGACGCTGGTGCGCGTGCCGGTCGCCCCCGACTCCCGGTACGTGGGACGGACGCTCGGCGGCATCAACATGGAGACGGAGACTGGCGTGCGCGTCATCGCCGTCCGGCGGGACCAGGCAACCGGGAAGGCGCGGTGGATCACGAACCCGGACCAGGAGACGGAGTTGCGGGCCGGCGACACGCTGATCCTCCGCGGCTTCGAGGAGGGACTCCGAGAGGTGTACGAGACCGCCTCGGGTGACCCGTACGAGTCGCCGGCGGCGCCCGACCCGCCGGACGCGGATCTGGAGCGCGCGGTCGACTCCATCGTGTTGATGAAGAACATGAGCGAGTTGGCGGTCGACCTGGCGTACGGCGCGGTGCTGTTCGACAGCCGCGGCGTCGCCGAGGAGGTGTCGGAGTTGGAGGCGGAGGTGGACGCGCTGAAGTCCCGTTTCGAGGCGTGGACACTTCAGGCGGCGGCGCGCGTCGACGACCCCGTGAGCCTCCGCGGCCTCGTCCACCTCGCGTCGGCGACGGAAGTGATCAGCGACGCCGCCCTGGAGATCAGCGAGGGCGTGCTCCGCGGACTGGACGCCCACCCCGTCGTCGCGGAGGCGGTCGAGGAGTCCGACGAGGTGATCGTCAGACTCGTCGTCGCCGCCGGCGGCGACCTCGCCGGGTCGACACTCGGAGAACGCGAGGTGAAGACGGAGACGGGGATGCGCGTCATCGCCGTCCGGCGAGGTGGCACCGACGGCGCCGACGCGGACGACCCCGACCACGCGGGCGGGGAGGAAGACGGGGACGGCGAGTGGGTCGTGTCGCCGCGGGCGTCGACCCGACTACGCGCCGGCGACGTCCTCATCGCGAAGGGGACGCGCGCCGGTGCCGAGCGCCTGTCTGTGCTCGCGGGGGCGCCCGAGGAGTTCGACCTCGAGTGAGCCACGCCGTCGACCCGACGTTCCGGCGGCTGAGAGTCACTCGGGCGAGAGACAGCCGCTCGAACTGCTGAGAGTCACTCGGGCGGCTGCCGGTCGGTCGGCTCCTCGATCACTGCGCCACAGGAGGGGCACGGGCCCGGGCGCGGCGACCGGAGCGTCGCGCACGCGTCACACAGCACCAACCGTCGCGCCGCCCCCGGGTCACCCCACGCCACCGCCGCTTCCCGCTCGGCAGCGGCGCGTTCGGCGTCCGCAGGTCGCCCCGCCGCCAGTGCCGCACCTGGGGAGAAGCGCGTGCCGGCGAGCGAGGTCGCCCCTTCTTCAGCAGCCATCCGCATCGTGTGCTCCACGAGCACGTCGTTGCGGAGTCGATCAAGCAACCGCAGCAGGCCGAGGAACGCGGCGGTCGGCACGAGACAGAGCACGCCCGTGAGCACCAACTGGACCAGCGGGTCGGCCGTGAGAGCGGCCATCGAACGTGTTCAGGGGCCGCATCGTCTTTGCGGTTCCGACGGCTCCGTCCGCGGTGGGGACCGGCGGTCGACGCGGCGTCGACGACTCGGCCACGCGTTCGCTCGACCGCTACTCGTCGACGGCCCGCAGCGCCCGCACAGCCGACGCGACCGTGAGGACGGAGGCGACGAACAGGGTGGTGGCGGACGCCAGCACGACCGCCAGCAGCAGGAAGTAGCCGTCCGCGCCCAACACCGGATACGCGCGCGTGCCGCCGACCGGCCCCAGCAGTTCGAGCGCCCGGACGAGGTACACCACGACCGCGAGCGCGACGCCGACGCCGACGCCCACGCCGACGTTGCGCTTGACCGACAGCGTCTCCAGCAATCCGGCAATCGGCGGTCGGTCGGGCCGTCGCTCGGCGGGGTCGACGGCCCCGTCTCGTGGCTCGGTCTCACCGGCGTCGACGTGCTCCTCGCTCACGCCCGCCGGTTGGGTCCGGCGGGTCAAAGCCCCATCGCCCGCGGTCGAAGCCACGCCACTGCGACTGTGTGTTTCGGTACGTACGCGACTGAATAATGCGTCTATGTTAAATAGATCCGGCGCCGCCGACGAGTGAGGGGGGATGTCAGCACATATCACGGAGGGGGATGCGGAGGAGAACACAGGAGACACCGACCGCGTCCAGGTCGTCCACGTCGAACACGACTGCGAGGTGGCCGCGCTCGCGGAGCAGTACCTATCGATCGCGTATCCGGAGATCGACCTCCGACACGTCGCCGACCCGGACGCGGTGGCCGCCGCGGTCGCCGACGGCGCTGACTGCGTCGTCACGGACCACCGGCCACCGCTGACAGACGCGGCAGCCGTCGCCGAGACGGTGTCGAACGTCGATTCGGACGTCCCCGTCGTCGTGTACTCCGCGGCGCCCGACGAGACGCTCGTGAATGCCGACGGCGTCGTCGCCAAGCGGGCGGGCCTCGACGGCCTCGACACCCTCGTCGAGCGCGTCGTCGACGCCGTGGGGCGGGCGAACGTGGACTGACCGAGTCGTGTGAGTCGAGCGGTGCCGACCGAGGGACGCCGACTACCACGTCACTCCGCACCGGCGCCCGCGTGCGCTGCGAACCTGCGGCCGCGCGCGAGGAAGTACACTACGCCGACGAGTCCGACGACCGTCGCGAGGCCGAACGCCACCGTCGGGTCGCGCCCGTAGAGCCACCCGCCCGCGAGTGCACTCGGGATGGTGATCACGTTCCTGACGAGGTAGTACGTCCCCGTGACCCGCCCGCCGGCGTCCGCCTCGGCGGGACCGACGATCAACGCCTTGTGTGCGGGGAGGCCGGCGAAGCGCAACCCGGAGAACGCGAACAGCGCCGCGTACACCGCGGGGTCGGTGGGTGCGGTGATCAGCGCCGCGGGGAACACCGCGTAGACGGCGAACCCGAGCGCGACGACCGGCTTCAGCCCGACCCGGCGCGTGAGGCGGGCGACCGGCACCATCGTCGCGAGCGCCACCGCCATCTCGACACCGAGGAGGACGCCGAAGTACGCCTCCGGTGACAGCGTCCCGACGACCGGGAGGCTGGCCGTCACGCCCGCGTCGACGACGACGAGCACGAAGAACACGTACACCATTCCGTTGGCGAACCGGACGAGCGTGTCGGCGACGAGCAGTGGTCGCAGCGGGTCGGGGAGCGAGCGGAGGTCCGACAGCACCGCCTCCACGCCCGCGAACGACTTCCCGAAGGAGTCGTTGGAGGCGTCGTACAGCACGTACTGCGCGAGGGTCGCGAGTGCCCCGACGACCGCCGCGCCGAGTAAGACCAGCCGGAACCCCTCGGTGAACGCGTACGCGGAGACGGCGGCGGCGGCCAGGAGCGGGCCGAGCAGGAAGGCGGTCCGCCGGAACGTCTCGGTCGCGGCGAACCCGGAGGCGAGGCGGTCTGGGGGGACAGACTGCTTGACGACCGCGAAGGTGGCCCCCAGACCGAACGACTTCCACGCTTGCGACAGGAACAAGCCGACGAACACGAGTACGACCGCGAGGTTCGTCGGCCCGACGGTCACGTCGCGGAACAGGTCGGCTGCCCACCACACGAGGAAGCCGACGGTGGAGGCGAGACCGAACAGCGTGAGCGAGGTGCGCGAGCCGAGGCGATCCGAAAGCGCGCCACCGGGGTACGGGAACACCGCCGAGATCAGGTTGCCGACGCTCCCGTACAACCCGATTGCGAGACTCGTCGCGCCGAGCACCTGGAGGTACTGCGGGAGGTACCGCCCGGTGGCCTGGAACCCGAGGCTGAAGGCGAACATCGCGAGCGAGAGGACGAACACGTCGCGCGGGAGTGCGACCACCTGCCGGAAGGCGTCGAACGGGTCCGGTTCCGCGTCCGCGGGGGTGCGCGTCGGGTCGCCTTCGTCCATCGGTCCGTGCTGTGGCCGGGCCGCGCAAAACGTTACTGCCCGGGGGCCGAGCGTGGCGACCGACGAGGGGGTCAGTGGCCTCGACCACCGTGCCCACCCGGGGGGAACCGCCAGACACCGGCCGCCAGAACCTGAATTACTTTACGCGGCCCCGCGGATAGGGCTGCTATGGGACTGTTCGATCGGCTACGTGGGGACGACGATCCCCGTGTCGCCTTCGTCGGTATCGACGGGGTTCCGCACTCGCTGCTGGAGGACCACCCGGACCGGTTCCCGAACTTCGCCGCCCTCGCCGAGGAGGGGTCGGCGGGCGCCATCGACTCCATCGTGCCGCCAGAGTCGTCCGCCTGCTGGCCCGCCCTCACCACCGGAGTCAACCCCGGTGAGACGGGCGTGTACGGGTTCCAGGACCGCGAAGTGGGAAGCTACGACACGTACGTCCCGATGGGGCGTGACGTGCAGGCGACCCGCCTGTGGGACCGCGTCGCCGAGAACGGACGCGACGCGACGGTGCTGAACGTCCCCGTGACGTTCCCGCCCCAGCGCAACGTCCAGCGCATGGTGTCTGGGTTCCTCTCCCCCAGCGTCGACAAGGCCGCGCAGCCCGACGAGTTGCGCGAGTACCTCGAGTCGATCGACTACCGGATCGACACGAACGCCAAACTCGGGCACAAAGACGACAAGTCGGAGTTCCTCGACGTCTGCCACGAGACCATCGACAAGCGCATGCAGGCGTTCGAGCATTACATCGAGCAGGACGACTGGGACCTGTTCTTCGGCGTGTTCATGACGACCGACCGGGTGAACCACTTCCTGTTCGAGGACTACGCCCGCGACGGCGAGTACTACGAGGAGTTCATGGAGTTCTACGAGAAGGTCGACGACTACGTCGGTCGGATCCGCGAGATGCTCCCGGAGGACGTGACGCTCGTCGTCGCCTCCGACCACGGCTTCACCGTCCAAGACTGGGAGGTCGACATCAACCAGTGGCTCGAGAACGAGGGGTGGCTCACCTTCGAGGACGACGACCACGAGGAACTGGGCGACATCGCCGACGACGCCCGGGCGTACTCACTCATCCCCGGTCGGCTGTACATCAACCTCGAGGGACGCGAACCGCGCGGGTCGGTCCCGCAGGAGGACTACGACGCGGTCCGTGACCAACTGAAAGCCGCCATCGAGGCGATGGAGGGCCCCGACGGCAAGCCCGTCGCACAGCGCGTCGTCGAGAAGGAGGAGGCGTTCCGCGGCGACCACGACACCATCGCGCCGGATCTGGTGATCATCCCGTCGCACGGCTTCGACCTGAAGGCGAAGTTCAAGCCGGGCGACACCGACGACGTGTTCACCACCGGCCCGCGCAACGGGATGCACAGCTTCGAGAACGCGACCCTGTTCGTCGACGACCCCGACGCGAACATCACCGACGCCGACCTGTACGACATCGCGCCTACCATCCTCGACCTGATGGACATGGAGTACGCCCGCGCCGACTTCGACGGCGGCTGTCTGATCTGAGTCGGGCGTCCTCGCGCGTCTATCCGAAGTTCTCGACTTTCGCCTCGTCTGCGTAGCCGGCGGACTCCAGCGCCGCGAGTGCGGTGTCGACGAAGTCGGCGAAGCCGTACACGAACGCCTGCTCGCCGTCGACCCCCGTGACCGCGTCCGCGACGGCGCCGTCGATGTCGCCGTCGGTGACGACGACGCTCGCGCCGCGGTCGGCGAGCGTGTCGAGGCGCTCGGTGTGGGCCGGTTCGTCGTCGAGGTACACGACCGCCGCCTCGTTGCCCGCGTCCAGCGCCGCCTCCGCGATGGCGACGGCGGGGCCGACGCCGGGACCGCCCGCGAGGACGACCGCCCGCGCCTCGCCTTCGTAGTAGTCGTCGCCGAACGGGCCGCTCATCTCGATTTCGTCGCCCGCGGTCAGGTCCGCGAGGTATCGCGAGAACTCGCCGCCGTCCAGTCCGACGGTCGTCTCGTAGCTCCCGTCCGTGTCCGCCGAGGAGATGGTGTAGAAGCGCGACTCCTCTGTGCCGTCGACCGTCGCCGTGAGGCGGACGAACTGTCCGGGCTTCCCGTCGAACGCCGCCGGCGAGTCGAGCGTCACCGCGACGGTGTCCGGACCGACCTCCGCGACCGACCGCACTGCGACTGTTGCGTCCATGCCCGTCCGTATCCACGGGGAGTACCCGAACCTGTCGCTTCCGGCGCGACTGTCACCCCTGCTCGACCGGGAACGTGCGCCGATACGGGCCGGAACGTCGCCCCGTTCGACCCACCTCGGTTCGTCGGTCGTCGAACCGGACTGGGACGCGTGTCGGTGCGCCGTCGGCGACGAACGGCGTCTGTGACGGTCCCACAGGGAGCACGGATCGAACCGATCGAACGTGTGATTCGGGGCGCGGTTTCGAGTGTTCGATTCACGCGTGTTCGAAACGGAGTTCGTTCGTCCGCCGAACGCTCGGAAACGTGGGTTCCCCCCTTTCAGAAGGCTTTTCCACCGACCGCGGGAAGGGGTGACCAGTATGCCAGCGGACTTCAACTGGGCCATCGGCGGGGAGGCCGGCGATGGCATCGACTCCACCGGGAAGATCTTTGCGCAGGCGCTCTCCCGGGCGGGTCGACACGTCTTCACGTCGAAGGACTTCGCCTCCCGGATCCGGGGCGGCTACACCGCGTACAAGGTGCGTACGTCGACCGAGAAGGTTCGGTCGGTCGTCGACCGCCTCGACGTGCTCGTCGCCCTCACGCCGCGAACCATCGAGGAGAACATGGACGAGCTCCACGAGGGCTCGGTCATCATCTACGACGGGGACCGGACGACGATGTCCGACGTCGAGATTCCCGACGGGATGGTCGACCTCGACGTTCCCCTCAAGGCGCTCGCGGAGGACGCCGGCGGCGCCATCATGCGCAACGTCGTCGCGCTCGGCGCGGCGTGTGAGGCGACGAGCTTCGACATCGAGCACCTCGACTCCTCGCTGAAGAAGCGCTTCGGCGACAAGGGGCAGGCCATCGTCGAGAACAACAAGCAGGCCGCGCGCCTCGGGCAGGAGTACGTTCAGGAGAACTACCCCGACGCCGACCTCGACTACGACCTCGACACCACCGACAACGACTACGTCCTGCTCAACGGGGACGAGGCGATCGGCATGGGCGCCATCGCCGCCGGCTGTAAGTTCTACGCCGGCTACCCGATCACGCCCGCGACGGACGTGATGACGTACCTAAAGGGCCGCATCGAGCACTTCGGCGGCCACGTCGTGCAGGCGGAGGACGAACTCGCTGCGATCAACCTCGCGCTCGGCGGCGCCCGCGCGGGCGCTCGCTCGATGACCGCGACCTCGGGTCCCGGTATCGACCTGATGACCGAGACGTTCGGGCTCGTCGCGACCTCCGAGACGCCGCTGGTCATCGTCGACGTGATGCGCTCGGGTCCCTCCACGGGGATGCCGACCAAGCAGGAGCAGGGCGACCTCAACATGATGCTGTACGGCGGTCACGGCGAGATTCCGCGGTTCGTCCTCGCCCCGACCACCGTCGAGGAGTGCTTCTGGAAGACCGTCGAGGCGTTCAACCTCGCCGAGAAGTACCAGACGCCCGTCTACCTGGCGGCGGACCTCGCGATGGCGGTCACCGAGCAGACGTTCGAGCCGGAGGCGTTCGACATGGACGCCGTCGAAATCGACCGCGGCAAGGTCGTCGACGAGGACACCATCGAGGACCACCAGACCGAGTCTGGCGGCTTCAAGCCCCACGAGATCACCGAGGACGGTATCTCACCGCGCGCGTTCCCCGGCACCGCCGGCGGCGCGCACATGTCCACCGGCCTCGAACACGACGAACAGGGTCGTCGCACCGAGGACACCGAGATGCGCGTGAAGCAGGTCGACAAGCGCAACCGGAAGGTCGAGACGGCGAAGGAGCGTGAGGACTTCTCCCCGCGCGAGTTCGGCGACGCCGACGCGGACAACCTCATCGTCACCTGGGGCTCCAACGAGGGGACCCTCGTCGAGGCGCTGGAGTACCTCGACGACGACGACGTCGATGTGCGCATCCTCTCGTGCCCGTACATCTTCCCGCGCGCCGACCTCACCGAGGAGTTCGAGGCGGCCGACCAGGTCGTCGTCGTGGAGTGTAACGCGACGGGGCAGTTCGCGGACGTCGTCGAGCACGACACGCTCCAGCGCGTGAAGCGGATCAACAAGTACGACGGCGTGCAGTTCAAGGCAGACGAACTCGCGGCGGAGATCAAAGAGACGCTGGCCGCCGACGGCCAGGAGGTGGAAGCATGAGTTCCCAGGTCAGGTTCACCGACTTCAAATCGGACAAGCAGCCCACGTGGTGTCCCGGATGCGGCGACTTCGGGACGATGAACGGCATGATGAAGGCGCTCGCGGAGACGGGCAACGACCCCGACAACACGTTCGTGGTCGCCGGCATCGGCTGTTCGGGCAAGATCGGCACGTACATGCACAGCTACGCCATCCACGGCGTCCACGGTCGCGCGCTCCCGGTCGGCGCGGGCGTGAAGATGGCCAACCCCGACCTCGAAGTGATGGTCGCGGGCGGCGACGGCGACGGCTACTCCATCGGCGCGGGTCACTTCGTCCACGCCGTCCGTCGCAACGTCGACATGAGCTACGTCGTGATGGACAACCGCATCTACGGGCTGACGAAGGGGCAGGCCTCCCCGACCTCGCGCGAGGACTTCGAGACCTCGACGACGCCCGAGGGGCCCCAGCAGCCCCCCGTCAACCCGCTCGCGCTCGCGCTCGCCTCGGGTGCGACGTTCATCGCCCAGTCGTTCTCCAGTGACGCGCTGCGCCACCAGGAGATCGTCCAGAAGGCCATCGAGCACGACGGCTTCGGCTTCGTCAACGTGTTCTCGCCGTGCGTCACGTTCAACGACGTGGACACGTACGACTACTTCCGCGACTCGCTGGTCGACCTGGCGGAGACGGACTACGACCCGACCGACCGCGAGGCGGCCAAGGAGAAAGTCCTCGACGCCGACAAGGAGTACATGGGTGTGCTCTACCAGGACGAGGACTCCGTGCCGTACGAGGAGACCCACGGTCTCGACTCCAACATGAGCGAGATCGACCACGACGGCGCCCCCGAGGGCGCGATGGATCTGGTCCGCGAGTTCTACTAACCACCCGCGTTTCGGCGTTTCTCTTTCGAGTTCCTCACGGTACCCGGCCGAGTCCTGGGCACGTCGCTGTGTTCCACCCGTGTAGACTCCACGCCATCGATCGGTCCCACTCCCGCTCGGCACACAACACGGGAGCGGCCACCGTCGGTCCCGGCGCGACCGATCTCAGTTGACCGCCTTGGACAACTCGGCGCCGGCTTTGAACTTCACGACGTTCTTCGCGGCGATCTTGATCTCTTTCCCCGTCTGCGGGTTGCGCCCGGTGCGGGCCGAGCGCTTCGAGATGCTGAACGTCCCGAACCCACCGAGCGAGACGTCTTCGCCCGCGGCCAGCGTGCGCGTCGCCACGGTGACGAACGCGTCGAGCCCCCGCTTCGCGTCGGCCTTCGACAGGCCGCTGTCGCGCCTCTTCCCGACTTCGCGGACGATCATGTCCGCGTCGACTACGACATCGGCGTCGCCGCAGCGGTAGGCCGCCGCGGCGCGGCGCTCGTCGTGCCGTCCGGGCGTCAGGTCCAGCGCGGCCGCGAGCTCCGGGCACGGACCGAAGGCGACCGGGGAGTCGTCAGACTGCCCCCGGCTCCGACGGCCCGGGCGCTTCCGCACGACGAACGCGCCGAACGCGGGCAGCGCGACGGAGTCGCCCGCCGCCAGCGCCCGCGTCGTCACCGCTGTGAGCCCGTCGAGAACCCGTCCGGCGTCGCCCGCCGACAGGCCCGCTTCGCTCGCCATCTTCTCGATCAACTCCGGCTTACTCGTCGCTGCTCCGACACCCGTCGTGGTGGCCAGCGCCAGTCCCGCGGCGGTCGAGAGGACGGCGCCCCGGCGGAGCAGCGTTCGTCGCGAGAGTCGTTCTTCTGTCGCAGTCCCAGTAGTCACGACGTAGTATCGCTGTTGGTAGATATAGTCGTAGTGTGCGTACCAGTTGATCGAGGCCCGTAGACGCCGACTCAGCAGCGAGCAGCTCGTGGCCGACGGCGGGGTCGGCGCTGGTGTCGGCGTCGGCGGATTCCGGGCGGTCGTGGTCCCCGAGAATAAGTGGCAGCGTCTGGGCTACCGCCCCCCGACGACGGCTGCTCCGTCAGGAACCACAGACGCCGGCGCGCGTCAGACGCCCCGATCCCGGCAATCTCCAACGCTCCAGTTCTTCCGACGCCGCGACAGCCAGACGGCGAATGCGCTTGTCGACGTCGACCGTCCGTGAAAAAATCGAGGCTTCCGACGTGGCAGCGCTCAGAAACTGTCCTTGAGTCGAACTTCGTCGTCGGTGATGGTGTGAATCCGGTTCTCGTCGAGCATGTAGTCGTCTTCGTCAGCGGAACCCCAGCCGAGTTTCGATCGGACCGAGTCGGTGAGTCCCAGGTCGGCGTCTACGTACGCGGTTCCGTCTTTCACTTCCGTGACCATTCCGATCTTCTGGCCGACGGAGTCGACCACTGCTTTCCCCTCGTCTTCTTCTGTAACGTGGTTTCGGTCCATCGCGCTTGAGCCGACACGTGGTGTGAGGATTGTTATTACGAGCGTATTCGGACGAGACGTGGAGTAGACCCGTGTTTGGTCGACGACAGTCGTCCATACTCGGCTAGTAAGCGTCGGGTTGCGTTCCCAGTAGCCCAGAGTTTGAGTCAGCTTCGTCCGTGAGCCACCCAGCAGTGTCCCGAGTCAGTGTCGACGGGGTCGGAGCTGGTGGTATCGACTACTGGCGTGCCGATCACAGTCGACCTCACCGAGGTGTCCACACCGGGCTATCGCTCCCGCACGACGACGAACTCCGCCAGATCCCGGAGGTACCCACGCGCATCCGACTCGCCGATTCCGGCGGTCTCCAGCGCCTCCAGCGCGGCGTCCGCCTGATCGCGGGCGCGCTGGTCGGCCTCCGCGGGTGTGAGATCCGTCACCTGCAACAGCGAGGGTCGGTCGACGGCCTCGTCGACGCCGGTCGGCTTCCCCAACTCGTCGGCGTCGGCGGTCGCGTCGAGCACGTCGTCGCGAATCTGGAAGGCGACGCCGACCCGCTCTGCGTACTCGCCGAACGACTCGATCGTGAAGCCGTCGGCGCCCGCGGCGACGGCCCCCAACTCGGCGGCGGCGCGAAACAGCGCGCCCGTCTTGCGGCGCGCCAGCGTCATGTACTCCGCCTCGTTCGTCGGCTTGGCGACCAACTCGGTCGCCTCGCCCTCGCCCAGCTCCACCATCGCCTCGGCGACGACCTGCATCGCCTGCTCGTTCGTCGAGAACAGGTGGAACGCCTCGCCGAGCATCCCGTCGGAGGCGACGATAGCGGGGCCGTAGCCGAACTCGGCCCACGCGCTCGGCGTGCCGCGGCGGACGTCCGAGCGGTCGATGATGTCGTCGATCACCAGCGACGCGTTGTGGACGAGTTCGACGCCGACGGCGAAGTCGACCGCGTCCTCGGGGTCGCCGCCGGCGGCCTCACACGAGAGGAGCGTCACGGTCGGGCGGACGCGCTTGCCGCCCGCGAGCGCGACGTGTTCGATCTCGTCGCCGAGTTCCGACGGCTCGACCGCACCCGTCACCTCGGCGAGGCGCTCGTTGGCCATCGCGACCCGACGCTCCAGATACTCCATCTACCGACAGTCGGGGCCGGGCGGAAAAGAGGGTACCGGAAGCCGGATCGAACGCCCGGGAGTCCCCGCGGTGTTCGCCGGCCAAACCGAGCGTCGCCCCGCCGCTCACTCGGTGTCGACGCCCCTGAACTCGAACCGGGCGCCGCCGTCGGCCGACTCGGTGACCGTGAGGTCCCAGTCGTGGGCGGCCGCGACCGCCGAGACGACGGCGAGCCCGAGCCCCGAACTCGACCTGGCTGTCGTGTACCCCTCCTCGAGGACCACTTCCCGTCGGTCTACCGGGATCCCGGAGCCGTCGTCGGACACGTGGAAGCCGTCCGCCAGCGGGCCGACCGTCACCGTGGCGTCGCCGGCGCCGTGTTCGACCGCGTTCCGAAAGAGGTTCTCCAAGAGCTGTTTCAACCGGAACTCGTCGGCGACCACGGTGACGTCCGCCGGCGTTCGGAGGGTCGCTCCCCGGTCGGAAACGGCGCCCCAACTCTCCTCGGCCTGCGCGGCCAAAGAGAGTCGGGTCGTGTCGATCCGATCGCGGTCGGTCTCGATCAACAGCAGCGCCTCGTCGATCATCCGGTTCATCCGGTCGAGCGCGTCGGTGCACTTGTCGAACGCCTCCACCTCGCCGGTTTCGCGGGCCCGCCTGAGGTAGCCGGTGAGGATGTTGAGCGGGTTCCGCAGTTCGTGTCGGAGCGTCCGCGAGAAGCGTTCCATCCGCATCGCCTGCTCGCGGAGGCTGATCGTCTGTCGCCGCTGGGTCAGGAGGTTCGCGACGGTGTGGAGCAGCGACTGCCGGTCGACCGGGGCGGCGGTCACCTCGTTGACGAGCATCGGCGGTTCTGCCGTGACCGGGTCGGGGAGCGTCACGGAGACCGACGAGAGCTCTCGGCGGACGAGCAACACGGGACACAGCACCGGCGCCGTGGCCCGTTTGTGGGCGGCGATCGCGACCCGGTTGGCCGGAAAGGAACTGTCGTCGACGAGGATCAGGTCGGGGTCGGCTTGCGCGATGTCCGTCTCGTCGGTCACGTCGTAGTACGACCCGAGGATCGACGCCAGCGCGCGGCGGTTCCCCCGTTCGGCCACCAACAGTTGGATCGTCGCCCGGGGCGGTTCGGCGCTCATTTCGCTCCGTGATCGGAGGCGTCATCGACTTGCAGCGACCCCTCGAGGACTCCCTGCATGTCTTGAATCGGCTCGCCCACGGAGAGCCCGTCTCCACCGATCTCGAACTCCCGGAGTCGCGTCTCGAAGGGGCCGACCCGCTTCTTCAACACGCCGACCGCCCGTCGAAGCTCACCCTTGTGCTCGAAGAAGTTCTGGAACACGATGTTGTCGGCGAGGTAGCTGAGGTTCGCGCTGGTGGGCCGCGGAAGCCCCATCACTTCGCTCCGCTCGTCGATCAAGATTACGGAGACGTTCATGTTGGTCAGGAAGCGGGTGAGCGCGTGGAGCTTCCGCCGGAGGTCGATCGCCTCCTCGTCCCCCTTGATGGCGGTGCGATACCCCTCGATTCCGTCGATGACGACGAGGGTCGGGTCGCGCGCCTCCACCTGGGTGCGCACCAGGCGACCGAACTCCTCGGGCGACTGCTTCAGCGGTTCGATCGTGTCGATCGTGAGCCGGCCCGACTCCCGTAGCGACTCGATCGGGATGCCGAACGACTCCGCACGGTAGCTGAACAGCGCCAGCGACTCCTCGAACAGGTACGCCAGCGCGTCCCCGCCATCCGCCGCGACGGACGCGAGGAACGCCGTCGCCGTCGTGGACTTCCCGACGCCCGAGGGACCGCTGAGTATCGTCACCGTCCCCTCCTCCAGTCCCCCCGCCAACAGTTTGTCGAGGTTCGGCTCTCCCGAGGACAGCGGCTCCGGGTCGAACGTTCGCGAGTGGTCTCCCGGGACGAGCGCGGGGTACACGTCGATGCCCGCCTCTCGGATCTCCATCCCGTGGGTCCCGTCCTGTTGCCCCACGCCGCGGTGTTTGGGGACGGAGATTCGCCCGCCCTCGACGCCCGTCTCGAGTGAGATCACCCCGTCGCTCAGCGACATGAGCTGATCTTCCATCTGGTCGCTGGCGGTCTTCGTCGCGACGACCGTCGTCCCCCGCCCCTTGAGGAAGCGCATGAACGCGATGATCCGCCGGCGGAACTGGTACTCCGTCGGCTCGATGTACTGCAGTTGGGTGATGGGGTCGATGAGGATGCGGTCGGGGTCGAGTCGCTCGATCGCTTCGCGCATGTCGGCGATCATCGAGAACTCGTCGACGTCGACGGGTTGCGCGATGTCGTACGTCTGCGACCGCTTGAAGAACTCCGACTCCGGACCCACGTCGAGGAAGTCGGCCTCCGAGAGGTCGAGGCCGAACGCCGCGGCGTTCGTCAGCAGGTTCTCGCGCGACTCCTCGCCGTGGACGAACAGCACCCGCTCGTCGTTGTCGAGACCCTCGACGAGGAACTCCATCCCGAGCGTCGTCTTCCCGGTCCCCGGCGCCCCGAGAACCAGATACATCCGACTGCCGACGAACCCGCCGTTCAACAGCGTGTCCAACCCATCAACACCCGACGAAACGGTCTCGAACGACGCTGGATCACCCATACGACGGTCCCTCCGGGTAAGGGCGTAATGAAAATGCATGATAGTTATCGTATATATCCGACGGGCGACACTCGGAGCAGACGGCTGTCTGCACGTCGGGTGGGGGCGATTCGACTCGGCGGTGTGGAAGGGACGAGGGTCGGCGACGGGGCGCTCGACCGCCGGGATTCGTCACGGCCCCGACGACGCCGACCGATCTACTCGAACTGCTCGATCAGCGCGGGCACCACGTCGAACAGGTCGCCGACGATGCCGTAGTCGGCGATGTCGAAGATCGGTGCGTTCGGGTCGGTGTTGATCGCGATGATCGTCTCGGCGCCCTTCATCCCGGCGACGTGCTGGACGGCGCCGGAGATACCGATGGCGAGGTACACGTCGGGAGTGACCTGCTTGCCGGACTGACCGACCTGCCGGTTCTTCGGGAGCCAGCCGTTGTCGACGATTGGTCGCGAGGAGGACATCGTCGCGCCGGTCGCCTCGACGAGTTCCTCGATCAGTTCGAGGTTCTCCTCCTCCTCGATGCCGCGCCCGACGGAGACGAGGAAGTCCGCGTCGGCGATGTCGACGTCACCAGCGCCGACCTCTTCGAAGCCCTGGACGCGCGCGCCGGAGGCGCTCTCGTCGAACTCGTAGTCGAACGCCTCGACGGGCACGTCGGCGCGCTCCTCGACGGCGGCCCATTCGCCCCCGCGGACGGTGACGGCGAACGGCTCCTCGCTCAGTTCCACTGTGGTCGCGACCTTCGAGGCGTACATCTCGCGGGTCGCCTCCAGTCCGCCGTCGTACGCGAGGCCGACGGCGTCGGCGACCAGCGGGAGGTCGAGGCGGTTGGCGACCGCCGGCGCGTAGTCGAGCCCGTTGACCGAGTTGGGCATCAGCAGCGCCGTCGGGGACAGCTCCTCGAACAGCGCCGCCGTGGCTCCGGCGTACAGGTCGTGGTTGAACTCCGCGCCCGCCTCGACGGTGTGGATCGCGTCCACACCGTCGAGCGAGAGCGTCTCGGCGAGCGCGTCGGTGTCACCGGCGATGACCGCGAGGTGGAGGTCGCCGCCGAGGTCGGCGGCGAGTTCGCGACCCGCACGGACCATCTCGACGCTCACGTCGCGCACGGCGCCGCGGCGGTGGTCGGCGACCGCGAGCACGTCGCTCATTCGGACACCACCCCCTTGTTCCGGAGCACGTCAGCCAGTTGTGCGGCCTGCTCCTCGGCGGAGCCGTCGAAGTACGTCGCGTCCGACTCCGTCTCCGGTTCGTACATCGCGGTGCGCGAGATGGGGGAGGCGACGGCGTCGGCGTCGAGCCCCAAGTCGTCCAGTCCGTACTCGGCGATCTCCTTGCTCTGGGCCGCGCGGATCCCGCGCAGACTCGCGTAGCGAGGTTCGTTCAGGCCGGTCTGGATCGTGAGCACCGCCGGCAGGTCCACGTCGGTCAGTTCCTCGATGCCGCCCTCCAACTCGCGGTGGACGTGCGCCGTCGACAGGTCGTCCTCGGTCTCGAGGTGGTTGACGACCGCCGCCCAGTCGAAGCCGATGTCGTCGGCCAGCGACACGCC
This sequence comes from Halobaculum marinum, assembly GCF_029338555.1. Lineage (GTDB taxonomy): Archaea > Halobacteriota > Halobacteria > Halobacteriales > Haloferacaceae > Halobaculum > Halobaculum marinum. Next base: position 2,569,014 of record NZ_CP119989.1, read on the forward strand.
GGTCGCGCCGAAGCCGTCGTCGGCCGCCTGGACGCCCGTGAGCACGAGGTCCGGCTCCTCCTCGGCGATGACCGCCGACAGGAGCCGCGTCTTCGCCGCCACGTCCAACTCGGCGGCGGCGACGTCGTCGTCCCACACGCGGACCGCGCGGTCGACGCCTTTCGCGAGCGCCATTCGGATCGTCTCTTCGGAGCGCTCGGGACCGATCGTGACGGAGACGGTCTCCACGTCGTCGTACGCCTCAGACAGTTGGACGGCCGCCTCGACGGCGTAGTCGTCCCACTCGTTGAGGTCGTACTCGAGGTACTGCTCCCCGATGTCCGTCCCGTCGATCTCGAAGTCGTCGGCCGCCTCCGCGACCTCCTTGACCGTGACGAGGATCTTCATCGCGCAAACGTTGCCGTGGTCCGCGGTAAACAGTTTCGGAACCGCCAGCGGCGACGACCGCGCGGGCGCCGACGGTTGCTCAGGCGGTCGACTCGTCGTCGCCGTCGTCCGCCGACTCGTCGGCCAGCGAAATCAGGTTCTCGCGACCGAGGCGGAGCTTCTCGATCCGACCGTCGTCGGCCATCGCCGACAACAGTTGGGACACCTTCGCGTCCGACCAGCCGGTGCCGCTGACGATGTCTCCCTGCCGCATCCGCCCGCCGTTCTGTTCGAGGAGGCGTTCGACGCGCTCCTCGTCCGAGAGCAGTTCAAGGTCCTCCGTGGCGTCGTGCCCGTCGTCGGCGACCGCCGTCGCCTCGCCCGCGATGGCGCCGTCTGCGTCCGTCGCCGCGGCGCCGGTGCCTGCGTCTGGCGTCGCCTTCCCGCCGGGGACGTGCTCGGACACACCGGCGGCCGCGTCCGCCGACGCGTCGCCAGCGGTCGAATTCGCGTTCGCGGCGGCCCCGGCGTCTCCCTCCCCGTCGCCGACGGTCACGTTCGGGACGACCACGTCCGCCGCGCGGAGGCCGCCACGCCGGTAGGCGATGGCGGCGACCGCCACGAGCAGCACCGCGCCCCCGCCGACGATCCAGGCGACCGGGAGGTTCAGTCCGCCCTCGGTCGAGGCGTACGCGATCTCGATGTCGCCAGCCTCGAACGTCTGTGGCCCCTCGACGATGATCCGCCGGTCGTTGATCGAGCGGCGGAACCCGTCGGAGACGTCGCTCACCTCGTACCCCTCGGGCGGCACGATGACGAGGCGTTGGGTGTCCGACAGCGACCCGAGCCACGTCCCGTTGTTCGGCGTCTCGAAGGCGTCTCCGAGCACGAGCGTCCCGTTCTCGCCCTGGGCGAGGAAGCCCTCCCACGTGAACTGGAGGCGCAGCGTACCGGTCTGGTTGCGGAGGACCGTAGACCGGTTCACGTTACTGATCGCCATCTCGCGGCCGGTGGCCTCCGACGCTTGGGCCGCGGCGTTGCGGAACAGGTCGATAGACGGACCGCCGCTCGCGTCGCCACTCTCGTACTCGCTGGCGTACTCGCGGAACGCCGCGCGGTCGGTCTCGTCGGACAGCGGTATCGTCGTCTCGACGGTCCACTCGGCTGCGGAGTCGGCGCGCAACGAGATGGAGAAGTTCGTCCGCGGCGTCCCGACCACCGTCGCCGCAGGGCCCGCGGGGGCCAGTCGCGACGGCGGTGTCGGCTCCGCGGTCGCCGGCGCGGGGACGGAGCCAGACCCCGTCAGCGCCGCTGCCGGGCCGGCGACGACCGAGAGGAGCACGACGAGCGCGGCGAGGAGGGCGGCGTACCGCATGCTATGTCATCGACTCTTGGCGTTCTGGCAAAACACTTTCCATCGGGGTCGATAACGGAACGGTATCCGGCGATTTCGCTCCGGCGTCGGGCGGTCCGTCGGGTCGGTCGCCCGTGTGGAGCGGTTTTTTATCGGATGAACCGGTACTCCTCACAGATGCGAGTCATCCCCGTCTTCCTCGCGGCCCTCCTGGTGTTCGCCGCGGTCGGGGTCGGCACACCCGCCCCACCGTCGGCCACGGTGCGAGGCGACGCCGACGCCGTGGCGACCGCGCCCGACGCGGTCACCGCGACTGCGACCACGATCGAACACAACGCGTCCGGCGCGATACGGGTGCTCGAACTCAACCAGAGCGAACCCGCCACTGCCGACGTGGACGTGGTGACGATCGAGGCCGGAACCGCGACGGCGCTCGACGCGAACAGCTCCGCCGCTCGGATCGAGACGATCGCTCTCCGCGAACGAATCGAAGGCGCGAACGCGAGCGACGAGCGACAAAAGGAGATCCTCGACGGCCTCAACGAAGTCGAGAAAGACGTGATCACCCTCCACAGCGAGCGGCGCGCGGCGATCGCCAGCTACGCGAACGGCGACATCTCTGCGCGACAACTGCTCGTCGAGTTGGCCGAAGTCCGAGCGTCGGCAAACGTGCTCGCAGAGCGCGTGCGCATCGTGAGCCGACTCGCCGAGCGCAGCGACGACGTCTCGGTCGACCGAAACAGGGTCGCGCGCCTCGAACTTGATCTCCGGACGTTCGACGGCCCGGTCCGGTCGCGATCCGCCAACGCGCTCGCCGGCGACCGCCTCGCCTCGACGCGGGTGTACGTCGCGGCGACCGAACACAGCGTCACGCTCTCGACTGTCGTCGACGGCCAGTACGTCCGCGAGACGTTCCGTGGCGACCTCCGGAGCCGCGACACCCGCGGTATCGACGAGGTGACCGCACAGAACGTGACCGCACAGAGCTACCCCGAGATATGGGCGGCGGCGGGCGGCGAGGCCGCCACCCTCGGCTCCGGCGGGACGTTCATCTCCACCCTCCAGTACCCCAACGGAACGCTGACGGCGTTCGTCGGCGGGGGGAGCGAACAGGTGTTCATGGAACACCAGCAGATCGACCTCGGCGGTATCAAGCACGGGCCGACGGCGACGCGGACGCTCGACGTGTCACTCGTCGTCAACCGAACGTTCCCCGGCGGGCCACTGCGGGTCGCCGTCGTCGACCCGGCCACCGGGGACCCCATCGACGCGGTCGTGAAGATCCAGCCCGAAGACGGCGCGAGCACCGAGGTCGGGACGACTGGCGACGACGGCGTCCTCTGGACCGTCTCGCCGCGCGGCGAGTTCGTCGTCACTGTGGTCGAAGTCGGTTCGACCGACGTGTCCTTCGTCTCCGTCGCTCCGACGGAACCGAAGACGGTCGCGGAGACGCTCGACTCGAACGGCGGGTCGGCCAGCGCCGAGCCGCCGGAGTGAGCGAGTCAGCGTCGCGACCCAGGGCCGAGACGGGGCCGCCGTCGGCGAGCATTTATCACCGAACACGCGACCAGCACCGTCGATGGCTCGCCCGTCACGACGCCGTGGACCGCTCGCCCGCGCGAACGCGTCGGTCGTCGGGGTCGCCGTGCTCGTTGCCGCCGCCGTCGCACTGTCGGCGACGGTCGCGAGCGCCGCGTTCGCGCTGACACCCGCCGAACCGGCACCGGTGGCGGCGGTCGACGTGTCCGTCTCCGGCGCCACCGTCACGCTCACCCACGCCGGCGGCGACGCGCTCGACGTGCGGACCCTCCGCGTCGTCGTCGCCGTCGACGGGACGCCACTGCGCCACCAGCCGTCGGTGCCGTTCTTCGCACAGCGGGGGTTCCGCAGCGGCCCGACGGGACCGTTCAACAGCGCCGCCGACCCGCGCTGGACGGCCGGGGAGACCGCCTCGTTCGCGCTCGCTGGGACGAACCGACCGCAGATCGAACCGGGTACGAGCGTGGAGGTGACCGTCTACCGGGACGGTCGACGACTGGTGACGGCGACCGTGTCCGGTGGAGCGTGACTCCCCCCGCGAGGAGTCGCGGAGTGGTGAGGAATCGGCGGGACAATCGCGGTGTCGACTGGACGAACGCCGCGCCGACCGCGGCCGGATCAGTCGTCGGCGGTCGTCGGTTCCTCGGCCGGCTCGGTCGCCTCGTCAGCGACATCGGCGTCGTCGCTGGCGCCGTCGCCGTCTTCGGGGACGGTCGCGACGCTCGTGATGGCGCGGGGCGTGCCGCGGTGGCGCTGCTGGATGAAGTGGCGGGTGTCCTCGAAGCCGGCGGCCTGGAACATCTCCTCGGCCTCCTCGGCGTCGTAGAACAGCATGATCGCGTCGGCGAGCTTCTGGAACGGTTTCAGCTTGGGGTAGTCGGGGCCGACGACGAGCACGGTGCCGCCGGGTTTGACGACGCGGCGGAACTCCCGAAGCGCCTCGACGGGGTTGGGCCAGTACTCGATGGAGCCGGACGACCACAGTTTGTCGAAGCTGTCGTCTTTGAACGGGAGGCGCTCGGCGTCGCCCATGTGGAAGCGGACCTTCCCGTCTTTGCCGAACTTCTTGAACGCCTGCGAGAACTGCCCCCGCGACTGGTCGAGCGCGTACACCTCGTCGACGTGGTTGAGCAGCCCCTCCGTCGCGAAGCCGGTGCCGGCGCCCACGTCGAGCACGCGGTCGTCGCGGTCGGCGTCGAACCACTCCAGCGCCTGGTTGCGCATCCGGTCGTCCCAGATGTACGGGTTGATCGTGTCGTAGACGCGCGAGAAGTACTTGTAGAACAGCCGCGCGTTGTCCTTGTCCTCCAGGATACCCATTAGCCTCGCGTTGGGCCGCGCCGGTCATAACCCCCACGGAACCCAGGGGCGGGCGTCGGTTCCGACGGACCGTGGCTGGCCGCGATAGCCGGGTACAAGTCGGGCCGGGACGCACGCGGGGGTATGCAGCTCTCGGAGGCGACGTGGACCGAGGTGCGCGACGCCGACCTCGCGGCGGCGCTGCTCCCCGTAGGGAGCACCGAACAACACGGCCCGCACGCCCCGCTCGGCACCGACGCACTGACGGCACAGGCGGTCGCCGACGCGGCGGCCGCGAAGTGGGCAGACGACGACGGACGGGACGGCGACCTCCTCGTCGCACCGCCGGTCCACGTCGGCGTCGCCGAGGAGCACCGCGCGTTCGACGGCACACTGTGGGTGTCGCCCGACACCTTCCGCGCGTACGTCCGCGAGACGGTCGAGAGCCTCGCGTTCCACGGCGTCGGCCGCGTCGTGCTCGTCAACGGGCACGGCGGCAACGTCGAGGCGCTGGCCGAGGTCGCCCGCCGCGTCTCGCGCGACGAGGCGACCGACGCGTACGCGGTGTCGTTCACGTGGTTCGAGGCGGTGGGCGAGCACTCGAGCCGGATGGGCCACGGCGGTCCACTTGAGACGGCGTTGCTGCGCCACGTCGCGCCCGACCTCGTCCACGAGGACCGAGTCGAGGAGGCTCGCGACGGCGGGAGCGACCGCTGGGGCGAGTGGGTCCGCGGCGTCAACCTCGCGCACGACAGCGACGAGTTCAGCGACAACGGCGTCGTCGGCGACCCAACCGAGGGAGACGCCGCGCTCGGCGAGGAGCTGCTCGACCGGGCGAGTGACGCGCTCGTCGACGTCGCGGGCGCGGTCAGCGAGCGCGAACGGTAGTCGACCCAGAAGTGGGAGGGGGAGACGACGCTGACGAGGGGGACCGAGTCGGTGGAGTCGTCGTCGTGCGTCGCGTTACGCCTCCGCCTCCTCCTCACCGTCGGCTTCGGCGTCGACGCCGTCGGCGTGGGCGTCCTCGAGGTCGCTTTTGATCTGCGGGACGACGCTCGCGAGGTCGCCCACCTGCTCGTGGGCCTCCTCCAGCGTCTCGACGAGTTCCTGGAGCGACTCGATCTCTTCGGCGAGTTCCTCGTCGTCTTCGAACGCGCCGGCGCGCTCGCCCATCACGTACTGCTTCTTCGCCTGCCGGAGCTCCTCGACGGCGTCGCCCGTGTCGAGGGCCGAGCGGAGGCCGTTGAGCGCGCCGAGCACGTTGTCCGCCTCCGTGTCCCACACCGCGTCCGCCGTCGGGAGCGTCGCCTTCGCGTTCGCGAGGTGTGCCTCGACGTCCGCGCGCATCTCGTCGGCCGCTTCCCCGAACAGGTCGTCGTCGTCGAAGGTCGCTTGTGGCATACTCGAAGGTCTCGGCGGACGTTCTTAAACGGTCGCCCGAAAGTGAAAGTGAAATCCCGCGGTTCGTCACCCGAGCCGCTCGGATACGGGCATCCAGCCGTCGGAGTCGATCGGTCGATCGGTCGATCGCTCCCGCCGGTCACGCGTTGCCGGTGCCGCCGCTCACGCGTCGGCGGTACCGTCGTCGATGACCTCCACGAGTTTCATCAGCGGGTAGCCGTCCTCCATCTCCATGCGGGTGCGGACGGTGACGCCCTCGTACACGATCCGCATCTGGACTTGCATCAGGTGGCCCGACAACTCGGTGTAGCCGTTGTCGTGGGCGATGTCGGCGGCGACGGCGTCGTCGTCGATGGCGACCGTCACCGACTCGCAGAACGGCTGGTTCTCGATCGACTCGGCGATGGCTGTCTCCAGCGAGCGCGTGCTCCGGGGCGACACCGGCGTGCCGGCGAACTGGTGGTACAGCGAGCCGAACTTGATCCCGGCTTCGAAACACGCCTGCTGGGCGTCGGTGACCATACTGGGCGGTCGCGACGGGCGGGGAAAGTCGTACCGGGCGTGGCTGTCGGTCCCGTCGTCGGCGCCGACGTGTCAGTACGGCGACCCGGGACCCCGCGAACCGCACCTTACTTACCCGCGCTCGTCGGAACACCGACCGAATGGACGAACCGGTGCTGCTCACGGGCGCTGGCGGCCGCGTCGGGCGTGCGATCCTCGCCGGGATCGGCGAGGCGTACGACTGGCGACTCCTCGACCGCGAACCCCTCGCGGACGCGAACCTACCGTCGGGCGTCGCCACCGAGGACGTGGTCGTGGCGGACGTGACCGACGAGGCCGAGATGCGCGCGGCCGTCGAGGGGGTCGGCGCCGTCGTCCACCTCGCCGGCGACCCCCGACCGAACGCCCCGTGGGACTCCGTGCTCACGAACAACATCGACGGCACCCAGACCGTACTCGCGGCCGCCGCCGACGCCGGTGTCGACCGGTTCGTGTTCGCCTCCTCGAACCACGCGGTGGGCGCCTACGAGACCGACGACCGGACGCCCGACATGTACCGCAAGGACGACGAGTTCCGCCTGAACGGGTCGGAACTCCCCCGACCCTCGAACCTGTACGGCGTCTCCAAGGCCGCCGGCGAGACGCTCGGACGCTACTACCACGACCACCACGACATCGCGGTCGCGAGCGTCCGCATCGGCAACCTCACCAAGGGGCACCCGCCGAAGGAGTACGAGCGCGGGCAGGCGATGTGGCTGTCCCACCGCGACTGTGCGCACCTGTTCGACTGCTGTCTCACCGCCGACTACGACTACGAGATCGTGTACGGTATCTCCGACAACGACCGCAAGTACTACTCCATCGAGCGCGCCCGCGACGTGCTCGGCTACGACCCGCAGGACAATTCGGCGGACTTCACCTTCGCAGGCGAACCGAAGGAAGAGGCCGAACCGGACTCCGCGTAGGCGTGTCGTCGCCTCGCCGCTCAGAATAACCCCTCGACGTCCTCCTCTTTCCGGCGCTCCTGATCGACCAGTCCCGACAGCCGGTCGTACACCAGCCGTCGCTCCTGTGGCGTGTCCACCCGAAGCAGGTCGAACAGCAGCGCGGCGAATCGCGACCGGCCGACCGTCTCCTCCTCGCGGGCGTACCGCCCGGCGTCGGCGACGACCGATTCGTCGAGGCCGTACTCTTCGGCGAGCGCCTCGGCCGCCAGCGACGCGGCGTCCAGCGACAGCGACGTGGGGGCGACGCGTTCGCCCTCGTGCGCGAGCGGTGGCGCGGGACCCCGTTCGACGCGCTCGGGGTCGGCAGCCAGCCGCGAGAGTGCCGTCCGCACCCGAGCCACGTCGACGCCGCGGTAGTCGTTTGGGAGGCCAGCGAGGTACTCGCGGGCGCTCTCGGTGAGGCCGGTCGCACCCGACCAGTTGCGCTCGCGGGCGTGGTGCTGTGCTGCCGTGAACTGGATCAGTGCGTGGAACAGCGCCTCGTCGCGGACGAGTGTCCCGTCAGGCGACGTTGCGGCGTCGGGGGCTCCGCAGGCCGCCTCGTCGATGGCGGCCCGCAGTTCGAGCCAGACGCCCTCCCACGGGTCGTGAGCGGCGTGGTACTCGCCGGCGGTGTAGAGGGCGATTCCAGCACGGAGAGCGGCCCGGCGCGTCTGCTCGTCGGGAATTCGGTCGTCGGGCGCCGGTGTGGGATCGGTGTCTGGTGCCATCGGACTGCGTCGTCGACAGCGGTGACTGTCGGGTGTAGCGTCGGAAAGGAAACGTCCGGACGGAGATTTGAACTCCGGTCCCTGGCTCCGCAAGCCAAGAGGATAGTCCACTACCCTACCCGGACTCATCTCAACCGATGCCAGCGCCACGTAAAGGGGTTCCGATTCGACCGACCCGTGTGGGCGGGCACCGTGACACAAGCGTGCGGTTGCGCCTACGCCGGGCTTTTGGGCGCGGATGGCGACCGGCGAGCCATGGACAGACGACGGGTACTCGCGGGCGCCGCCAGTGTCGGGACGTTCGCGCTCGCTGGCTGCACTGGCGCGGCGGGGGACGGCTCCGACGGTGACAGCGAGGAGACGACTGACGACACCGAGACGGGCGGCGCTGGTTCGAACACGTCGGAAGGGGGCGACGGCGAGAGCGACGGCCCGTCGATCACCGACACGCAGTTCGAGCGACTCGGTGACGCCGACGAGTCTGGTGGGCGTGGGAGCATCCGGTTCAGCGACGCGACCGTCACGTGCGCGGGGGTCATCCAGGGGCGAAACGGCTGCATGGAGGCGGCCTTGGACGCCGCGACGTACGACGCGAGCGCGGACGAACTCCGTGTCCGCGTGACGACCGTCGACGAGGGTGGGGACGCCTGCACCCAACAGATCGTCGACCGCGAGTACGAGGCGACCGTGACGTTCGAGGGTGGCCTCCCGGGTCGCGTCGTGCTCGAACACGAGTGGATGGACGGCGTGTACGAAGTCGCCGTGGCGACGCGGTGAGCGCGTAGCCTCAAATACGATCCCGCCACACCCGTCGTATGAGCGACGGCACGGCGGACGCCGGACGGACGGACGGCGAGGAAACCGACCGACCGCGCGGCAGATCCGGACGAACGGGAACCCTTATGCGCGAGACTGACTCAGGAGGGGATACGATTATGGGCGCTATCGAGGACGTCTACGACGACCTGGACGCCGACGTCCCCTTCGAGGAGTTCGAGGCCGCCGTCGAGCAGAAGGTCGAGGACATGGGCGGACTGGCCGACGAGGAGACCGCGGCGATGCTCATCGCCCACGAGTTGCGCGACGAGGAGGTGAACACGGTCGCGGACATCGAACCGGGGATGGACGAGGTGAAGTTCCTCGCGAAGGTGATGACCGTCGGCGAGGTTCGCACCTTCGAGCGCGACGGCGAGGACGAGGACGGCCACGTGCTCAACGTCGAGGTGGCCGACGAGTCCGGCCGCGTCACCATCTCGCTGTGGGACAAGGTCGCCGTCGACGCGAAAGAACACCTCTCGCCGGGCGACGTGCTCCGGATCATGGGGCGCCCCAAGGAGGGGTACAGCGGCCTGGAGGTCGCCGCCGACAAGGTCGAACCCGACGAGGACGCCGAGGTCGACGTGGAGGCCGTCGAGCAGTACCGCGTCGAGGACCTCACGATGGGCGCCTCCGACGTCGACCTGCTCGGGAAGGTGCTCGACGTCGACACCGTCCGGACGTTCGACCGCGACGACGGCACCGAAGGGAAGGTGTCGAACATGACCGTCGGCGACGAGACGGGTCGCGTGCGCGTCACCATGTGGGACGAGATGGCCGACCGCGTCGAGGAGTTGTCCGCTGGGCAGTCCGTCGAAATCGTCGACGGCTACGTCCGCGAGCGCGACGGCAGCCTCGAACTGCACGTCGGCTCGCGGGGCGCCATCGACGAGGTCGACGAGGACGTGGAGTACGTCCCCGAGACGACCGACATCGCCGACCTCGAACTCGACGACGTGGTCGACATCGCCGGCGGCGTCATCGAGACGAGCGAGAAGCGCACTTTCGACCGCGACGACGGCTCGCAGGGGCAGGTGCGCAACGTCCGCATCAAAGACGACACCGGCGAGATCCGGGTGGCGCTGTGGGGCGACAAAGCCGACCGCGACATCGACCTCGCGGACAAGGTCGTCTTCACCGACGTGGAGATCCAAGACGGCTGGCAGGACGACCTCGAAGCCTCCGCAGGCTGGCGGTCGTCCGTCTCCGTGCTGGAGAACGCCGGGGGCGGTGCCGGCGGGGCGTCCGGGTCCGACGGCGCGGCCGACCGAGACGCTGGCCAGGGCGGTCTCGACTCGTTCGACTCCGGCGACTCCGGTGGGTCTGGTGGCACTGCCGCGACGGCGACCGCGACGACCGACGACGACGCGACCGACGACGAGGGTGGTGTCGTTGAGTTCACCGGGACGGTCGTGCAGGCCGGCGACCCGGTCGTCCTCGACGACGGCACGCAGACGCGATCGGTGAAGACCTCTGCGAAACTCCGCCTCGGCGAAGAGGTCACCGTGCGGGGCGTCGAATCCGACGGCACCATCGACGCCGACGACGTGTTCTGAGGGGCGGCGACGCACGGCGCGGCGACCCAACGCTCGCCCGGCGACGCTCCCGTGTGGCGAGAAACCACGACAAAGGAAACCGTTATACACGCAACACTCCGGCGTATGTGTATGACTGTCGAGTTGCCGTTCGCGCCCGTCGACGACGTCATCCGTCGCAACGCGGGTGACCTCCGGGTCAGCGCCGGCGCGGCCGAGGAGTTGGCCGGACGCGTCCAGCGCCACGGCGCGTCGCTGGCGGCCGACGCCGCCGAGCGGGCGGCCGCCGACGGACGAAAGACGCTGATGCCGGCGGACTTCGGCGTCGAACAGGTCGTCGACCGGTCGTCGCTGACGCTCCCCATCGCGCCCGTCGACCGCATCGCTCGGCTCGACATCGACGACTCCTACCGCGTCTCGATGGACGCCCGCGTGGCGCTGGCGGACGTCCTCGAGGACTACGCGGACAACGTCGCTCGCGCCGCCGCGCTGCTCGCGCGCCACGCCGACCGACGCACGGTCCAGGCCGACGACATCGAGACGTACTTCGCGCTGTTCGAGGGGTAGCCATGCGGTTCGGCTACAGCGAGTCCTGTCTCGACCACGACACCGGCGACCGCCACCCCGAGAACCCCGACCGCCTGCGGGCGATCAAAGAGGGGCTCAAGCGCAAACACGGCGTCGAGTACGTCGAAGCCGCCCCCGCCTCCCGCGCGGCTATCGACGCGGTCCACGACACCGACTACGTCGACGAGGTCGTCGACTTCTGCGAGTCCGGCGGCGGCAACTGGGACCCCGACACCGTCGCCTCTGCGAACACGTGGGACGCCGCGCTCGCGGCGGCGGGGCAGGCGCAGTGGGCCGCCGAGGAGGGATTACAGGGAGCGCCGGGGCGCGACACGCCGTTCGCGCTCGGGCGTCCGCCGGGGCACCACGCCGTCGAGGACGACGCCATGGGCTTCTGTTTCGTCAACAACGCTGCCGTCGCCGCGCAGGCGGTCATCGACGACCCCGACACCGACGTGCAGCGCGTCTCCATCTTCGACTGGGACGTCCACCACGGCAACGGGACACAGGACATCTTCTACGACCGCGGCGACGTCTTGTACAGTTCGATCCACGAGGAGGGACTGTACCCGGGGACGGGTGCTGCCGAGGAGACCGGCGAGGGCGACGGCGAGGGAGCCACACTGAACGTGCCGCTCCCGGCGGGCGCCGGCGACGCGGACTACCTGCGCGCAATCGACGAGTTGATCGCGCCCGTCACCGAGCGCTTCGGCGCCGACCTCCTGATCATCTCGGCGGGGTTCGACGCCCACCGTCACGACCCCATCTCCCGGATGCGCGTCTCCACCGAGGGGTACGCGCTGATGACCGACCGGGTGCGCACGCTCGCCGAGGAGGCGGGCGCGGGACTCGCCTTCGTGCTCGAGGGCGGCTACGGACTCGACACCCTCTCCGAGGGAGTGGCGATGGTGCACGAGACGTTCGACGGTCGGCCGCCGATCGAACCGGACAAACAGCCGGAAGACGCGACGGTGCCGCTGGTCGACGACATCCGCGAGCAGTTCGATCTGGAGTAGGTCACGCCGGCGCCGCCGCGCCGCTCACACCGAGGGCTCGAAGTACTCGCGGAGGTCGACGCCGAAGGTGGTCGCCAACTCGCCGACCTCCGTACCCGCGAGCACGTCGTAGCCACGTTCGAGTGCCGACTCCACACGGGCGCCGAGGGCGGCGTCGAACAGGCGGTCGGACGAGAGGACGGCGACGGCGTCGCGCTCGGCGGGCGGTCGCTCGCGCTCGACGACGTAGCGACCGTCGGCGACGAACGGGCCGTACGCCTCGGGGTCAGTGGCGTACTTCCCGTAGAAGCCGGCGGCGTGCTCGCGGACGTGGACCGGCGGTCCCTCGTGACGTTCGATCGCCGGCAGTTCTCGCGCGGCCAGTTCGACGAGGAGGACGGCGCGTCGGGCGTCGGTGTCGGCGTCGGCGTCGCCGCCGTCGTCGCGTTCAGTCGCGAACGTCGCCGACCGGAGCGGGTCGAACCCCATCCCGGACAGTTCTCGCTCGATCCCAGACAGCGAGCGGCGGAGTTGTGGGTACAGTTGGTCGTCCACGAGGTCGGGGGCGTCGAAGACGACCGCGACCGGCGCGGTGCCCCGTCGCTCGACGTGGGCGCGCACCGCCTCGGCGTCCACCGGTGCGGGGTCGTCCGGGAAGAACGGCTCCGTCCGCGGGTCGGCGAGCAGGTCGCGGGCGTGGTGCTGGAGGCGCGCGAGGTTGTCGCCAGAGAGGACGGCCGCGACGTTGCGCTCGGGGTCGGTGGGGTCGATGACGACGAGCGGGTCGTCGAACGTGGCGGTGCCGTGGTCTACGGGGTCGAACCGCACCGGCGGGTGCCAGTCGGCGACCGCTTCGAGCGTCTCGCGGACGCCGCCGTGTTCGAGCACGAGCAACTCGGTGAGGTACCCCGAGAACCCCCGCGTGCGGAGGTTGCTCCCGTACACGCCGATTCCCTTGAGAAACGCCTTGAGCACGCGCACGTCGCCCGCGAGGTCGTCGTCGAGGCGCTCGACGAGGAACTCGTTGTGGAACGGGGTGCGGTCGACGGCGGATCGGATCTCGGTTGCGGCGTCGACGCCGTAGCAGGGGACCAGGTCCACGTCGAATCCGTCGGTCGTCCCGACGACGTACGGGTGCTCGGCGTACTCCTCTTCTCCCTCCGGGAGCACCGCGTGGCCCACCTGGAGGCCGTACCGCTCCAAGTCCTCGCGTGAGAGTGCCGTCGGGAAGCGGACGAACAGGTCGATGTCGCGGTCGCCGGCGAGCCACGTGCCGCGGGCGGTCGACCCCACGGTGAGCACGTCGGCCTCGTCGGCGGGGGCCGGGAGGTCGGCGACCGCCGCACGAGCGCGGGCGGCGAGGTCGGCGGCGGCCTCGTCGAGGCGGTCGCGTTCGGCGGCGTCGGGCGTCACCCGCTCGTGGACCGTGGACAGCACCGCGTCGAGGTCGTCGCCGCCGGCCGCCGCGTCGGCTGCGTCGGCGTCGGCGTCCGGGTCGGTCATACACCTCCTTCCGGCGGGCGGCTAACGAGCGTGTCGGTCGGTGACGGCGCCTCGGTGGCGGGGTGTGCCAACACCTCGCTCGGGCGGGGGCGAAACGAAAGCACTTTCAAATTCACCCCGCTACGTAGGGATGCGAGCCGAAGTAGCTCAGCTGGTAGAGCGCCTCGCTGTTACGGGATTCAGGTCCCCTGTCTCCCGCAGATACGAGGTGGTCCCAGGTTCGAGTCCTGGCTTCGGCGCTTCTTTCCGACCTCACTCGCAGAGGTATTCTATCGGTATCCTTACCGAACATCCGATCCACTCGTCGTCGTGGACGAGCGACAGGATCGGTTCGAGCAGCTCGAAACGACGGAGAAACGAGGACAAGCGAGCGAGGCGATTCTGAAAGCTGCGTTCCTCACGCGGGGGATTCCCGTGTTGACGCCAGAGTACGACAACGAACCCTACGACTTCGTGATCGACCTCTCCGGCACCTTCCACCGGATCCAAGCGAAGACGGCGTATCGCGGAAAACCTGAGACGGTTCAGTTCGAGACGGTTCGAACGAGAACTCGGAGCGAGGGATACGACAGAGAAGGGTATGCCGGCGAAGTCGAGTTCTTCGCAGTGTACGACCCGATCCACGACGACGCGTACCTCGTCGACGTCGACGACGCGCCCCGTGGGAAAATGGAGATCCGGCGAGAGCCGACTTCGAACGGGCAACGAGTTGGTGTGAACTGGTTCGAGGATCTGCTCCTCGATACAGTGCTGTCGACCGTCGGGGAGAGAGAGGAAACTACTTGCCGGCGGCCCGACAACGCCGCAGGCGAGGGCCCGTAGCTTAGTCTGGTATAGCACCCGGCTCATACTCCGTGCGGCTCCGACCGGCGGATGGGTCACCGGGCGGTCGAGGGTTCGAATCCCTCCGGGCCCAGTTCACACCGTCCATCGACGCTCGTGAGCTACGCTGACGCGAACCTGAAACAACCACTTTACTGTCGCTGACGCAATACTAACGCGGTTATGTCAACCACAGAAGAGCGACAGCGCGAGATCGCCACCACGATCAGCGGCGCCTTCGTCGACGCCTACAACACCGGCGCGACGGGGCTCATCGACGACGTCGTCACGGACGACTTCGTCTGTCACCACACCGCGGCGGGCGAGGAACTCCACGGCGCCGACGAGTACAAGACCCGGATCGACGACCTGCGGTCGGCGTTCTCCGACTTCTCCATGGCGGAGGAACAACTCATCGTCGACGGCGACCGAGCCGCGGGCTACTACCGGTGGGGCGGCACCAACGACGGCGAGTTCATGGGCGCCCCCGCGACCGGCGCGGAACTGGAGACGCGGAGTCTCACCATGATGCGGATGGAGGGCGACAAGATGGCCGAGATGTGGGTGTACGGCGACAACGCCGACGTGGCGAGACAACTCGGTATCGAGCGATAAGCACCCCGTCCCGCGGCTGTCCCGGCCCCATCCGCTTTTTTAGGCCCCGTCCGACGCTCCGACTATGCCGGAGGGACCCCGATGACCGACCGTGACCGTCTGGTCGTCGTCAGCGACGACCCGAAGTACGACGCCGACCGCATCGGCGAGATGCTCGGCTGTCGCGTCGAGACGGCTGACCTCTCGACGCCCGCGCTCCTGCGCGAGCACGCCGCCGACGCGGACGCGGTCGTCGTGAACGTCGACTCGTCGGTGCCGGGCGACGTGCTCGCGGACCTGGATCTGTCGGTCGTCGCTCGCGGCGCCGTCGGCGTCGACGGCGTCGACGTGGCCGCCGCCGCCGACCACGGCGTCCAGGTCGTCCACGCGCCCGACTACTGCCTCGACGAGGTCGCTGACCACGCGGTCGCACTCCTCACCGCGCTCGCGCGTGGCGTCCCCGCCTACGCCGCTCGCGCCGAGGCGGGGTCGTGGGACTGGGAGCCGCCGTACCCGATCGCACGGCTCGCGGACTGTACCGTCGGCCTCGTCTCGTTCGGTCCCATCGCTCGTCGATTCGCCGACCGGATCGCGCCGCTCGTCGACGACGTGGTCGCCACCGACCCGTACGTCGACGACGAGGCGTTCTACGAGCGCGACGTCGAGCGCGTCGAGGTCGACGAGTTGTGGCGGCGCGCCGACCACGTCTCCGTCCACGCCCCGCTGACCGACGAGACGGAGGGCATGGTCGACGACGACGCGTTCACGAGTCTCCCCTCGCACGCGGTCGTCGTCAACACCGGTCGCGGGGGTGTCGTCGACGAGGACGACCTCCTCGCGGCGCTGGAGGCGGGCGATATCGCCGCCGCCGGCCTCGACGTGTTGGCCGAGGAGCCGCCCGCGGCGGACCACCCGCTGTTCGGTCGCGAGGACGTGGTCGTCACGCCCCACGTCGGGTGGTACTCCGGCGCGGCCGACCGCGACCTGAACGAGTCCATCGCGCGCGACATCGGTCGCGTCTTCCGCGGGGAGGAGCCGCTCGGACTCGTCGACCCCGAGGCGGACTGGCTGTAGCCCGCGCGACGCCGACGGGTCAGCAGTAGGTGTCGCGAACCGTCCGCGCGAGGACGCCGTCCGCGCGGAAGGCGATGTACACGACGACGTAGCCGCCCTCGGCAGGCCGCAGGACGAACACCTCGCGCGGGTCGTCGTCCGCGAGGTCGTCGTTGACGCGGTCGACCAGCGGTTCCAGCGGTGTCGTCCCCGACCGGAACTCCCCCAGCAGGTCGCGAGCGCCCGCCTCCGCGAACACGTACAGCGCGCCGTTCGGCTCGCCGTCGGTGTCGCGCGTGACGCGCGACCCCATCCCCTCGCCGGCGGCACGCGCCTCCTCCCACGTCTCGCGGGCCGCCTCGAACATCGGCTCCACCCCGTCGGCGAACCAGTAGCGGCTCTCGCGCTCGATTGTCACCGACTCGACTCGCGCGAGCGGGGGCGCCGCGGCGGCGTCGTCGGTGTCGCGGGGGTGGCCGCTCTCGGGGTCGGGCCACCGGAGACTCGCCGTCACGACGTACCCCGGTGAGAGGCTGTCGAGGGTGCTCTCGAGGTCGCTGTTGCCGTCGCGGTCTCCGTCGTCGCTGTCGGTCGCATCGTCCGGAGTCGCGGCGACTCGCACCGGCTCGAACCCCACATCGGGCGCCGGCCCCGGGCCGGGGTCGGGCGTGTCGAGGTCGACGAACACCAGCGCGTCGTCGTCGCGGTCGAGCACGCGGTAGCGCCGCGGTCCGAGTCCGGTAGCGTCGCCGTCGGTAGTGCCGTCTACAGGCGCCTCGGTCGCCGGCGTGTCCCGGGCGGAGGCGTCCGCGGCGGATTCTGTGCCAGCGGCGTCTGCGGTGGCTGCGGTGTCTGCGGTGTCGGTCCGGTCGGTGTCGGTCGCGTCTTCGACCCAGTCGTCGTCGGCGTCGTCGGCCCACGGGTCGACGTTCCCCGTCGAGGAGTCGTCGTCCGCCGGGCCGTCGCTCCCGTCCATACCCCCTGAAGCGGCCCGTCCGGTAAGCGCGTGTCGCTCTGCGGCGACGACGCGACCGCCGGCCACGCAACTCAGGTGCGGTTCGCCTGCGACCCGCCCGCGACCCGCTCGCGGCCCGCCCGCGATTACCCGGTCGGGTCGACGTTCTGGTTCCGGTGGAACAGGTTCGCAGGGTCGTAGCGGCGCTTCACCGCGACCAACCGGTCGTAGTTGTCGCCGTACAGCAGGCGTCCGGTCTCCGTTCCGTCGCCCGGGAAGTTGCCGTAGGCACCCGAGGCGACGCCGGTCGACCGGACGCGCTCGACTCCGCTGCGCGCCCACTCGACGTTCGCCTCGGTGTCGGCGTCGTCCTCCCAGTTGGCCTCGAAGGTGAGCATGAACGGCCGACCGCGGTGGGGGTAGGCGGTCGCGTCGGGCGGCACGTCGTCGATGGCGCCGCCGAGGTGCCACAGGTCCACCGTCGACAGCGGCGACGGCATCCGCTCGGCCGACCGCGCCACGAGTTCGAGCACCTCGTCGGTCAACTCGTCGACGTACGTCGACTTCCAGTAGTAGTTGCGCCCGTCGGGGTAGTCCTCGTCGAGCAGCGTCTGGAGGTCGGTGTACGCCATCGACTCGCTCAGGTCGGCGACGGGGTCGGCCGCCTCCCGGATGGGTCGGAACTCGGCGTCCGCGACGTCGGCTGGGCCGTCGTAGCAGCCGAGGAACGCGAGCGCGAGCGACCCCCACGACGCCTCGGGGAACTCGTCCAGTTCCGGTACCGTCGCGGCGAACGCGACCACGCTGGACTCCGGGGGCGCGTGCGCCGCGTAGTCGCGGAAGGCCCGCAGCGCGCGCGCAGCGTCGGCCATCGGGTGCCAGACGAACAGCACCGGCACCTCGGGGCCGACCTCGTGGAGGCGGTACTCGAACGAGGTGACCACGCCGAAGTTGCCGCCACCGCCGCGCACCGCCCAGAACAGGTCCGGGTTCGCGTCGGCGTTCGCGGTGCGCACCTCGCCGTCGGCGGTGACGACCTCGACGCCCGTGAGGTTGTCCAGCGAGAGGCCGTGCTCACGCCGGAGGTGTCCGACCCCGCCGCCGAGCGTCAGTCCCGCGACGCCCGTCTCGCTCACGACGCCGAGGGGCACGGCGAGTCCGTGCAGTTGCGTCTCGCGGTCCACGTCGCCGATGGTCGCGCCACCCTGGACGCGTACCCGGCGGGTATCGCGGTCGACGAACACGCCGGTCATCGCCGAGAGGTCGACCACGACGCCGCCGTCACACGTCGCGGTGCCGGCGACGTTGTGGCCGCCGCCCCGCACCGCCAGCGGCAGGTCCTGCTCCCGGGCGAACGACACCGCGTCGACCACGTCGGCGGTGCCGGCACACCGGACGATCAGCGCGGGGTGCTTGTCGACGGTGCCGTTCCAGAGGCTGCGCGCCTCCTCGTAGCCGGCGTCCGAGGGACGGAGCACCTCGCCGTGGATCCCTGCTACGAACGACTCGACCGCGCCGTCGTCGAGTCGTTCGAGCGTCGCTTCGCCGTCGTTCACACCGGTTTGGGCCATATCGACGTACCTATCGCTCGCTGAAAGGATGGCTTCGCCGACAGGATCGGTGGTCGGTCCGTTCCCGGTTCGTCCCGGTGAGAGCGGATGGCGTCCGCGTCCGGCCAAACACGTACAGTCGGCACCTCGGGTGCCCTCCGGGTGCGTCTCGAACGCGCGCAGCGTATTCTTCGGCGCGCGAGGGGCGCGACAACAGGGCTAACCCCGCGCGGCGGGAACGGGTGTCCGTGTTGAACGCCGGCTTCCGTGATCGGGCCATCTACCTCCGCGACGCCGACGCGCTGGTGGTCGCGGACCTCCACGTCGGGCGCGCGGAGGCCTCCGACGTGGCGTACCCGCTCGGCGAGGCCGGAGACCTCGCCGAGCGACTCTCGGCGCTCCTCGCCCACTTCGACCCGGCAGAGGTCGTGTTCGCCGGCGACGTGCTCCACCGGTTCGACCGCGTCTCGCTGGCGGCGGCGGACTCGCTGGCCGCGCTCGTCGACGCCTGCCGCGACGCCGGCGCACGGCCCATCCTCGTCCGCGGCAACCACGACACGGCGCTGGCCGACGCGTGGGACGGGCCGATCCACGACGCCTACGAACTCGACCGATGGGGTGGGGGCGAGGACGGAGACGCACCCGCGGTCGTCCGCCACGGCCACGCCGCACCGCCGGCGGCGGAAACGGCGGGGCTGTACCTGGTCGGCCACGACCACCCGACCATCGCCATCGAGGGACAGCGCCACCCCTGTCACCTGTACGCCCAGGACGCCTACCGCGGCGCCGACGTGCTGATGCTCCCCGCGTTCAGCCGCCTCGCCGCCGGCGTCGAGGTGAACGGGATGACCGCCCGCGACTTCCAGTCGCCGTTCGTCACCGACGCGAACGCCCTCCGACCGATCCTCGCGCGCGGCGACGGCGCCCCCGGCGACGCGGACGGCGACGACTCCCGGGACGACAGTCCGCTGGAGTTCCCGCCGCTCGGCGAGTTTCGCCGGCTCCTGTAGGGCGGGGAAGGCTTTTGCCGGTAGGCGTGACACACTGTGACAATGGCCGCGATCAACGAGTGTCTCGGCTGTGGCGTCGACTTCGACCACAGCGACGGCGACTGCCCCGAGTGCGGGTGGAGCGCCCGCGAGTTCGCCGGGCGCGGTCGGTACGGGTTGGCGAAGGACGGCCACGGCGAACCGGAGGACGACGGCGACGGCGACGGCGACCGTGGCGGACGGGGGTCCGCGCGCGGGCCGCCGCCGGGGCCGGACGGCCTGATCGGCTTCTGACCCCGCGTCTCAGTCCGAGAACGTCGACAGCGGCGGTCGGTCCTCCGCGTGACGCGCGTCGTTGAGCGCGTCGCACACCGTCCCCTGGCCGCCCATGTTCACGCCCGCGAGTCTGGTCCGCTGGCGGACCACCTCGAAGTCGTCCGGGTCGATCGGATCGCCCTCCGGGGTGCGGAACAGTTCATCGTGGTCGTCGTCGAGCAGTCCCGTCGCCGCCGCCTTCTCGCGGTAGCGGACGAGTGGGTCGACCGCGACCGCCACGGCGACGGCGCCGTCGCGGACCCACACTGGGACCGTTCCGTCGGTCGTCTCGTCGAAACGCACGTCCTCGGGTGTGAGAGCGGCGATCTGGTCGCCGGTGAGTCCAGCGTCGAGCAGCGCCCCAGTGGCGTCGTGCTGGCGGGCGATGCGGGCCTTGCGGTCCAGTTCCGCGCGGACGGGCGCCACGTCGCCGTCGGCGTCGGGGAACGCCTCGCCGAACGGGAGTCCCTCGTTGATTCCGCGGTTGATCTCCCGTTCGTGCATGTGCTCGCGGAGTTCGACGTCCACGTCCGCGACTGTCGGCAGCGACGCGACCTCGTCGCGGGCGTCGCCGGCCATCATCCACGCGAACGCGGGCGAACACCACGCCGTCGGGAGCGTGAACGCGACGAACACCGCGTCGCCGTCGCCGTCGGCGGCGGCGGTGATCCGGATCTCCTCGACGTAGTCCAACTCGACGATGGACGTGTCGAGTTCCGGGTCGGTGACGCGGTCCAGTCGCTCGCGGACCGCCGCGGGCGTCGTCTCCCCGGGTGCCTCGGCGGACGCGTCGTCGCCGTCGGCGGGCCCCTCGGCGCGGGACCGGTCCGACGACATCAGTCGTCGGCGGGGGTCGCGCTCGTGCCCCCGGCGTAGTGGTCGGCGAGGCCGAACTCCTGTGTGAGCGTGTCGCTGCGGAACTCCTCCTTCTTGGCCTCGATGTCGATGTCGTACAGTTCCGCGGCGTTCTCGCCGAGGATCTTTCGCTTCGTGTCGACGCCGAACTCGACGCCGTACTCGTCTTTCTGCTCGTCGGTCAACTCGGCGTCCATGAACGTCTCCACGAGCCAGTCGGGGTTCCACAGCGCGTAGTCCGACCCGAACAGGAGGCGGTCCTCGCCGAGCCAGAACAGCAGTTCGCCCATGATCTCACCGAACTTGCGCGGGCGGTGGACCGCCAGCGGCGCCGCGACCGCGAGGCCGCCGTACACGTTCGGCTCCTGGGCGGCGATCCAACAGAAGTCGTCGAGTCGCGGCAGGCCGACGTGCTCGACGACGAAGTTCAGTTCCGGGAACGAGGTGGCCGCGTCGTCGACGTCGGCCACGTCGAAGGCGTCGCGGTTGAGCGGGCGGATGGTCGGCCCCTTGTGCGGGTGGATGTTCTCGATGCCGAGTTCGGCGCACTTGTCGAGGAACTCGAACGCCTCCTCGCTGTCGAGACGCCACCCCTTCGAGTCGCCGTTCCACTCGGCGGTGTACAGCTTCACCCCCTGGATGTCGTACTCCTCCTTCTGCCGCTCCAACTCGCGCATCCCCTCCTCGCCGTCGCGCGGGTCGAACCGCCCGTTGAGCACGAACCGCTCGGGGTAGCGCTCGGCGAGTTCGGCGTTGTCCTCGATGGTGTTGAACCCGTCCGCGTAGAAGTCGCGGAGGTACGTCGGCTGGAAGATGCCCATGTCGACCGCGGCGTTGCCGAACAGGTCCTGGGCCATCCGGTCGGCGCCGTACTTCCGGTACTCCTCCAGCGACCACTGCTTGTCCTCGGGCGTGAACCCGGTGTGGTAGTCGTAGAAGCACTGGATGAACTGCTCACCCCCCTCGTGAGTGACGTTCTCCTCGCTCGCGTCCCACAGGTGCAGGTGCGAGTCGATCACGAACAGTTCCTCCCCCTCGTCTGTCACGTACATCTGTGGTGTGCTAGCACAACTGTATCTTCATAAACACCATAGTCGATTATTTGGTACTTTTTCCCTGGCTGGAACGTCAGGAAATCTTATCACTGTGGTGTGTTAGCACTTATCCACATGCGAGCCGCGAGACTCCACGCGTACACGGACGACATGGCGAGCGCGCTGACTATCGAGGACGTCGAGCGCCCCGCCGTCGAGGCCTCTGACGACGTGATCGTCGAAGTCGAGGGGGCGGGGTGGTGCCAGACGGACAACCACATCATCGAGGGGATGTGGCAGGAGTACGTCCCCCAGGAACTCCCGCTCACGCTGGGCCACGAGAACGCCGGCACCGTCGTCGAGGTCGGCTCGGAGGTGTCGACCGTCTCGGTCGGCGACAGCGTCATCTGCCACCCGGTGATGACCTGCGGGACCTGCCGCCCGTGCCGACAGGGGGAGGACATGTACTGTGAAGACGTGCGCTTCCCCGGCCTCACACACGACGGCGGGTTCGCGGAGTTCCTCCACACGAACGAACGCGCCGTCATCCCGCTGCCCGGCGGCGTCGACACCACCGACATCGCGCCCCACGCCGACGCGGGGATCACGGCGTACCACGCGACGAAGAAGGCGGTACGGGAACTGAACCCGGGCGACACCGCGGTCGTCATCGGCGTCGGCGGCCTTGGCCACATCGGCCTCCAGTGTCTCGACGCCATGAGCGCCGCCGACATCGTCGCGCTCGACGTGAAGGAGTCCGCCCGCGACCTCGCCGCCGAACTCGGCGCGCGCCACACCATCGACCCCTCGACGGAGGACGTGGCGAGCGTCATCGCCGACCTCACCGACGAGGTGGGAGCCCAGCAGGTGGTCGACTTCGTGGGGCGCGACCAGACGACGGCGCTGGCGCCCGACATCGTCGCCGCCGGCGGCGACCACCACATCGTCGGCTACGGCGGCCACATCCACGAGCCCGCGCAGTCGCTCGTGAACGGCGAGTTCAGCTACAAGGGGACGCTCGTCGGACGCTACACCGAGTTGCAGGAACTCGTCGCGCTCGTCGACCGCGGGATGGTCGAACTCCGCACCAGCCGCTACGACCTCGACGACGTGAACACCGTCGCAGAACGGCTCGAACACGGCGAGATCGAGGGACGCGCGGTTATCACGCCGTAACCGGGCGGCTCTGACCGCCCTGTGACTCTCGGTCACTCGGCGGTCGCCGCCGCCGCAACCGATTCCTCGGTGGGGCCTGATGAGCGAGTATGAGCGACGCCGACGCCGACGAGGAGGTCGTCCCGGATGCGAGCGACGACCCCGTCACCGACCCGATGGGGGACGTGTACCGCGTGCTGGGGCCGGACGGCGAGATTCGCGGCGAGGTGCCCGACCTCTCCGAGGACGCCCTCGTAGACATCTACCGCGACATGGTGACCGCGCGGCGGTTCGACGAGCGCGCGGTCAGCCTCCAGCGACAGGGTCGCATCGGCACCTACGCCGCCATCGAGGGGCAGGAGGCCAGTTCCGTCGCCGCGACGCACGCCCTCCGAGACGACGACCCCGTGTTCTACCAGTACCGCGAACACGGCGCCGTCATCGCGCGCGGCTTCCCCGCCGAGTACCTCGCCTACTGGATGGGCCACGAGTCTGGGACCGCCGGCCTCGCCGACATCGACGTGTTCCCGCTCAACATCGGCATCGCGGCGCACATGCCCCACGCCGTCGGCGCGGCGATGGCGTTCGACTACCGTGACGACGACCGCGTCGCGTGCGCCCACTTCGGCGACGGCGCGACCTCGGAGGGGGACTTCCACGAGGCGCTCAACTTCGCCGGCGTGTTCGACGCGCCGAGCGTGTTCGTCTGCCACAACAACGGGTGGGCCATCTCCATCCCGCGCGAGGACCAGACCGCCAGCCCCACGCTCGCACAGAAGGCCGACGCGTACGGGTTCGAGGGCGTCCGCGTCGACGGGATGGACCCGCTGGCGGTGTACCGCGTCGTCGACGAAGCCGCCCGGAAGGCCCGCGGCGAGACGGACAGCGACCACCGCCCGACGCTGATCGAGACGGTCGAGTACCGCTTCGGCGCCCACACCACCGCCGACGACCCGAGCCAGTACCGCGACGACGACGCGGGCGACGCGTGGCGCGCGTGGGACCCGATCCCCCGGATGGAGGGGTTCCTCCGGAACGAGGGTATCGCCGACGACGACCTGGTCGAGTCGGTCCGCGAGGAGGCCGACGAGCGCGTCGCCGCCGTCATCGACGAGGCCGAGCGGTTCGAGGCCGACCCCGCCGACATGTTCGCGGACGTGTACGCCGAGACGCCGGCGGAACTCCAGCGACAGAAGGAGGGACTGCTCGCCGCGATCGAACGGCACGGGCGGGACGCGTTCCTGCGCGAGGAGTAGGCCCCGACCACACAGTACCACTCGACCGACAGCCGAGCGCCCTACAGGTCAGACAGCACCGCCCGCGCGGCGGTCCGCCCGCTCTCCATCGCCCCTTGGATCGACGACCACTCCGTGTAGTCGCCCGCGAGATACACCGATCCCTCCGGGTCGCGAGCGCCGGGGAGCGACTCGTGGACGCCCGGTGGTTGGGCGAACTGCGCGAACTCGATTCGGTCGGTGTGGATCGGCTCCAGCCGGCCGAAACTGCGCTCGGGGTACCACGCGTCGAGCGCCTCGCGGGTGTCCGCCGCGAGGTCGTCGGTGTCGCGGAAGCGGGCGTCGTAGCCGAGGAACGTCGCACACAGCAACTGCTCGCCGTCGGGGGCGTACGCCGGCGCCACGTCGGTGAGCGGGACGACGACGTTCGGTGAGCCGTCGTCGCTGTTCAGCAGGATCTTCTTGCCCGTCTCGACGGGCGTCGTCGCCGGCAGGCGGTAGTACTGCGTCGTCGACGGGAGACCCTCCGTCGGAATCGCCGCCACGTCGGTCAGATCGCGAGCCGTCTTCGGGTCGGTCGCGACGACCGCGGCGTCGGCCTCGACCGCGCGGTCGGTCGTCTCGACGGTGACGCCGGCGGTCGCGCCGTCGGCGGGGTCGACCCCCTCGACGCCCTCACTGGTGACCACCGTCGCCCCGGCGGCCTCCGCGGACGCCCGCAGTTGCTCTGGGATCGCACCCATCCCCTCGCTCGGGACGCCGATGCGGCCGTCCGAGAGTGCGCGGAAGGTGTACGCGAACACGTGCTTGGAGGTCGCCAGCGACCGGTCGAGCGTGATCCCGCCGTAGAACGGGGCGACGAAGTTCTCGACGTACTTCTCCGAGAAGCCCCACTCGCGGAGGTACTCGCGGATGCTCGTGTCGTGCCCGGCGAAGAACCACGACTCGTCGCGACCCGCGAGGTCCTGTCGGAGCGCGAGCGTTCGGAGTTTGTCCGTCGTCGTCACCTCGCGGTTGAACACCGACTCGACGAGCGCGCGTGGGTCGCGCAGCGGGTCCGAGAGGACGCTCCGGGTCCCCTCGTTCGCCGAGCAGATGACCGCACCCGGGAGGAATCCCCGCAGATCCAGCGCGTCCACGTCCAACTCCCGCTGGACGGCGGGGTAGCCCGTGAACAGCACTTGGAAGCCGCGGTCGAGCGTGAAGCCGTCCTCGCGGCGCGTGCGGACGCGACCACCAACCTCGCGGCGGCGCTCGTAGACGGTGACCTCGGCACCCCCCTCCGCGAGGTGGCGGGCGGCGACCAGCCCCGCGAGCCCCGCGCCCGCGACGACGACGGCGTTCGATTCCGACATACACCGGCTTGGTGCGGGCGACACAAAGGCGTACCCGGTCGCGGTCGGTCGGGGGCCGACGGCGCCGGCCACGCGCCGGAACCAGCACATCCTTGCGCCGCCGGTCCCAACTGTCGGCGAATGCAGACGACGGACGCGTTCGACGGGCTGGCGTGTACCGACTGCGGGGAGTCGTTCGGCGTCGACGAACACGGGCGCTGTCCCGACTGCGGCGCGCCGCTGTCGCCGACGTACGACCTCGACGCCGTCGACGCCGACGGCTTCGGCGACGCGGACGCGCCGGGGCAGTTCCGCTTCGGCGACCTCCTGCCGGTCACCGCCGACGCGACGGTCACGGCGGGCGAGGGCGACACCCCGCTGGTCCGGACCGACCGCCTCGCCGAGGAACTGGGCGTCGGTGCGGCGTTCCTGAAGGACGAGGGGCGCAACCCGACCGGGACGTACCACGACCGCGGGATGAGCCTCGCGGTGACCGCTGCCGCCGAGCGTGGCCTCGAACCGCTCGCGCTGGCGGCCGCCGGCAACGCCGGCCAGTCCGCGGCGGCCTACGCCGGGCGCGCCGACCTCCGGTCGTACTCGTTCGTCCCCTCGCGCACGGCGTTCTCGAACAAGGCGATGGTGAACGTCCACGGGGGCGAGATGCGCGTCGTCGGCGGGCGCTACGGCGACGCCGCCGCCGCAGTCGACGACCAACTCGCGGCGGAGTACCACTCGCTCCAGGAGTTCACGACGCCGTACCGCCACGACGGTGCGAAGACGCTCGCGTACGAACTGCTCGACGCGGGCGACTCGACGCTCCCGGACGCGGTCGTCCTCCCGGCGAGCACGGGCGAACTCGTCGTCGGCGTCGTCCAAGGGCTCCGAGACCTCGTCAGACTGGGCCTCGCCGACGAGGTGCCGGACGTGTACGCGGTGCAAGCCGCCGGTTGTGCGCCCATCGCGACCGCGGTGGAGTCGGGGGCGAACGCCGTCGAACCGTGGGCCACGCCAGACACCATCGTCGGCGAAGTCGAAATCGAAGCGCCCGCCGGCGGCGACCTCGCGCTCTCTGCGCTGCAGGAGGTCGACGGCGACGCGCTCACCGTCGAAGACGACGACGCGCTGGAGAGCGCGGTGACGGTCGCGCAGACGGAGGTCGTCGAGGTCGGGGGCGCCGGCGGCGTCGCGCTCGCCGGCGCGTGGCACCTCGCCGAGGACGGGACGCTCGGCGCCGACGACGAAGTCGTCGTCGTCAACCCCGACGCGGGCGTGAAGACGCCCGACGTGCTCCGGAGTCACCTGATGGGCAAGGGGATCTGACCGGCGACCACCGGACGCGAACTCGTTCGAGCCGGTGACTATTTCCGTTAGACAGGTCTAAATCACGACGATCAGATGTTGAGCGACGTGATGGAGGACTATCTGAAGGCCATCTACGTTCTCCAGACGGAGGAGGGGCCGCCCGTGTCGACCTCGGCCATCGCCGAGCGCGTGGGGAAGACCCCGCCGACGGTGACGAGCATGCTCGACACCCTCGAAGAGCGCGGCCTCGTCGAGCGCGAGAAGTACAAGGGCGCAGAGCTCACCGACGAGGGGCGGACGGTCGCGCTGGAGGTCCTGCGGCACCACCGGCTGCTGGAGGCGTACCTCGCCGAGCACCTCGACTACTCCTGGAGCGAGGTGCACGACGAGGCCGACGCGCTGGAACACCACATCAGCGAGGAGTTCGAGCGGCGCGTCGCCGCGGCGCTCGGCGACCCGGCGGTCGACCCCCACGGCGACCCGATTCCCGGCGAGGACCTCCAGCCGCCGGCCGACGACGGGTCGCGCCCGCTCACCGACTTCGCGGTCGGGGACCGGGTGGTGATCGCTCGCGTCAGCGACCGCGACGACGAGGAGCTCGAGTACCTCGACCGCGCGGGGATCACGCCGGGGACGACCGTCGAGATTCGCGACGTGGCCCCCTTCGGGATGGTGACCGTCGGCGTCCCCGACGGTCCCGACGGCGACGCCGAGCACGAACAGAGTCTCCCCGAGAGCGTCGCCGCTGCCGTCAGGGTCCGTCAGACGGACGCCGACGACGCCGCCGCGACCGACGCGGGGGTGGGCGGTGCGTGACGTACTGGGAGATCGTCGTCGTCGCCGCCGTCTCACAGCTTGCGGTCCTCCCCGGTGAGAAGGTCCAGTTCATCATCGCCGGGCTGTCGACGCGCTACCGCCCGGCGCTCGTCGTCGCGGCGGCTGGCACCGCCTTCGCCGGCTGGACGGCACTGGAGATTGCCTTCGGCGCCGCGCTCCAGTCGATGCTGTCGGCGGCGGTCCTCGACGCGTTCACCGCGGTCATGTTCCTCGCGTTCGCCGTCCTGCTCGTGCGGTCGGCCCCCGGCGCGGACGCTGGCCCGCAGCCGACAGAGACAGACGGGGGCGAGGTACAGGGCACCGAGGTGCTCCCGGGCGTCGACGGCAGCGTGACGCTGCTCGGACACGAACTGTCCGGCAGTGTCGGGAGCTTCCTCTCCATCTTCTCGATGATGGCGGCCGGCGAGTTCGGCGACAAGACGCAGTTGATCACCATCGGCCTCGCCGCCCAGTACGGCGCCACCTCGGCGATCTGGGTCGGCGAGATGGCGGCCATCATCCCCGTGAGCCTGGCGAACGCGTACCTGTTCCACCGCTTCAGCCACCGCTTCGACCTGCGGAAAGCGCACCTCGCCGGCGCGGCGCTGTTCGCGTTCTTCGGCCTCGACACGGTGCTGGCACTGACGACCGGCTTCTCCGTGTGGGAGACCGTCGTCGGAACCGTCTCGACGGCGGTGCTCGCGGCGGTGTAGCCGGTGGCGCGCGAGAACCGGGGCGTTATTCACGGCAGCGGCCCCTTCTGTGGGTAGTGACCGTCCTCGCTTCCCTCCTCGCGGGCGTCGTATTCGGCCTCGCGCTCGCGGCGCCGCCCGGTCCGATGAACGCCGTCATCGCCGAGGAGAGCGTGCTCCGTGGATGGACCGCCGGCGTCCGCGCCGGGTTGGGCGCCGCGACCGCCGACGCCATCTTCTTCGTCCTCGCGCTGGTGGGCGCGGTCGGCTTCCTGAACCGCGCACCGCTTATCAAGGGTGTGATGGTCGGCGTCGGCGGCCTCCTCATGCTGTACTACGCCTACGGCGCCGCGCGCGAGGTTCGCGGCTCGTTCCTCGGCGTCGACACCGACATCGTCGACGACGAGTCCGCGGGCTTCCGCAAGGCGCTGGCGCTGGCGCTGGCGAACCCCTACCAGGTGCTGTTCTGGCTCACCGTCGGCGTCGGCCTGCTGGAGCCTGGTCGAGTCGACGTGTTCGCCGCCGCCGAGGTGGCGGAGTTGGCGGGCGCGCTCGTCGTCGAGACGGGGAGCCCCGCGCTCGTCGTCGGCTTCTTCGGCGGCATCGGCCTGTGGGTGACGGGGTTCCCCGGCGCACTGGTGGCCGCCCGCAGGCGCGTCGAGGCGCTCGCCCCCGCCGTCGCCGCGCTGTCGGCGCTACTCCTCGCGGCGTTCGGCGTCCTGTTCCTCGTCGACGCCGCCGGGACGCTCGTCCCGGTCGTCGAGGCGGCGCTGTCTGGGCTGGTGGGCTGACAGGCGACCGAGTCTGCTCCGGACCCGGCGCGCGTGGTCGCACACCCGCGGACGCGCCGGGCCGCTCGTCAGGCGAGTCGCATCGTCGGCAGTGGTCGCGGTCTCCCTGATGAACGTTCACCTGCCGAGCGCCGCGCGTGGCCGGGTGGCCGCGAGGTGGCTCCGACGGGTGGCCTGACACGACAACCGATATAACGCCCCCTGCGAAACCGAGGGCCATGTTCGCGAAGTCGACGTGGATCAAGCTCCCCCGGAACGTCCTGCTCGGACACGGCGTGCTCGACGACGTCGGGACAGCCGTGGCGGAGCTGTCGCTGGCCGGGACGCCGCTGCTCGTCACCTCGCCGACGCCCGACGACCTCGCTGGTGACCGACTCCGTGCGCAGTTCGACGGCGCCGAGACCGTGACCGTCGACACCGCGAGCTTCGAGGCCGTCGGCGAGATCGTCGAGGCCGCAGAGGCCGCCGGCGCGACGTTCCTCGTCGCGCTCGGCGGCGGGAAGCCGATCGACCTGGCGAAGATGGCCGCCGACGAGTTGGGCGTCGGGTTCGTCTCCGTCCCGACGGCCGCGAGCCACGACGGCATCGTCTCGGGGCGCTCCTCCATCCCGGAGGGCGACACGCGCCACTCGGTCGCGGCGGACCCGCCGCTGGCGGTGATCGCCGACACCGAGATCATGGCGAACGCGCCGTGGGCGCTCACGACCGCCGGCTGTGCGGACATCATCTCCAACTACACCGCGGTGAAAGACTGGCGCCTCGCCCGCCGGCTGAAGAACGTCGAGTACAGCGAGTACGCCGCCGCCCTGTCGGAGATGACCGCCGAGATGCTCGTCGACAACGCCGACTCGATCAAGAAGGGGTTGGAGGAGTCGGCGTGGGTCGTCTCGAAGGCGCTCGTCTCCTCGGGGGTGGCGATGTCCATCGCGGGGTCGTCGCGCCCCGCTTCGGGCGCAGAACACCTGTTCTCCCACCAACTCGACCGTATCGCCGAGAACCCCGCGCTCCACGGCCACCAGGTCGGCGTGGGGTCGATCCTGACGGAGTTCCTCCACAGCGGCGAGAACGGGCAGTGGCGCGCCATCCGCGACGCGCTGACGGCGATCGGTGCACCGACGACCGCCGCCGAACTCGGCATCGACGACGAGACCGTCATCGAGGCGCTCACCACCGCCCACACCATCCGCGACCGCTACACCATCCTCGGCGACGGCGTCAACGAGGAGGCGGCCATCGAGGTCGCGACGTTCACCGGCGTCATCTGACTCGCGCGGTCAGTCGTCGCCGTGCGTGGGGCGCCCACGCGACCCCTCCGAGGCTCCCCGGAGGTCGGCCCGTTCTTCCAGTCGTCGGAGTCGCTCGCCGAGCGGCGGGTGCATCGACAGCGACCCAAGGAGTCGCCGGAGGCGGCCGCCGACGGGCGTCGCGGGGCCGAGGTGGCCGCCGGCCGCGAGACGGGCGAGCGCGTCGCGAAACGCCGTCCCCGAGCGGCGGGCGGCGTCGGCGTCGGCGTCGTACTCCGTCCACCGCGCGACGCGCATCGAGAGGTACGTCAGCGGCACCGCCAGCGCGGCGCCGACGATCAGGCCCTCGCGACCGAACAGGCTCGCGTCGACCGCCCACGCGACAGCGTAGGCGCACGGGATGCCGACGCGGATCGGAACGTGCGCCCGGGCGAGGTGGGCGTGCTCGTGGCGCACCACCGCCGCGACGCCCGCGGGGTCCAGTTCCCGGAGCAGTCCGGTGGAGACGAACACGCGCCCGTGGCCGGCGGTGAGGCCGGCGGCGTACGCGAGCACGCGCCCGTCGCGCCGGAGGACGCCGACGCGGCCTGCGGGGACGCCGACGCGTTCGACCGCGCGAGCGACGTCGTCGGGGAGGGGTTCGGGGCGTTCGGAACGGGCGACGACGTGGGGAGCCAGGCGCACGCCGAGGAGACCGACGGCGATGAGCGCCCACAGCTCCCACCAGTCGGTCGCCCACGAGAGGACGGCGGAGAGCCGCGAGTGGAGGGTCACACGGTCGAGTACGCGTGCGAGCGTGTAGGCTTTTCCCCGCGAATCGACCGGATACGTCCCCGAACTGTCCAGTCGGCTACAGCGGGTACTCGGCGACCTGCGGGTACATGAGTTCCTCCGGGTGGTCGTCGACCCACCGCACCGCAGCGATTTCACCGTCGCGCGCCCGCGGCGCTCCCCCGTCGTAGGTGGCGTCGAACACGACGACGAGCCGGTACAGCGGGTCGCGCTCGGGGGCGTGGACCGCGATCCGGTGGGCCATCACCAGCCCTGTAAGCGTGATGTCGACCCCGGTTTCTTCGCGCACCTCGCGGACCGCTGTCGTCGACAGCGCCTCCCCCGGTTCCTGCTTCCCGGCTGGCTCGGACCACCCCGCCTCGTCGACGTGACGCACGACGAGCGCCCGTCCGTCGCCCCGGCGGACCCACGCACCCGCGCCGCCGACGGTGCCGGCGTCGAACCGCTCGCGGGTGCGGTCCCACTCGGCGGTCGACACGTCCCAGCGATCGGGCGCGACGGGGCAGTCGCCCCACCCGCGCTGTAGTTTCGCGAGCGCCTCGTCGACGACGCCGCGCGACTCCCCCGTTTCCATGTCCGACCGTGTGGACGAACAGTGCATGAAGGTCGCGGTCGTCGGAGGCCGTACGACAGCCGAACCCGAAGAGGCAATAGCGCCCGGCCCCACGCTTCGACAATGGCTACAGCGGACGCGAGCGGCCCGCTCGGCACGGTGAAACAGTACCCGCGCGCGACCGTCGCAGTCGTCTCGGTCGTGGGGTACGCACTGGTCATCGGCACGTTCGCGGGCGTCGTCCCGCAGTCGGTGTTCCCCTCGCTCACGCAGGGCGAGGTGAACCTCCTGAGTCACGCCATCGCCGCGGTCAACACCGTGACGACGATTCTCCTGGTGCTCGGGTGGCGCTGGATCCGCGCCGGCGAGGTGCGGAAACACGCCGCCGCGATGAGCGCGTCGTTCGGGCTGATCATGGTGTTCCTCGTCATGTACCTCGCGAAGGTGGGCGGCGGGCCCGGCGAGAAGCACATCGTCATCCGCGAGACGGCGTTCCTCGGCGCGTACGCCGGCACCGTGGAACTGGTGTACCTCGCGATGCTGGCGATCCACATCGTGCTCTCGGTGGTGACGGTGCCGGTCGTGCTCTACGCCATCGTGCTCGGGGGGACCCACACGCCCGAGGAACTGCGGACGGAGACGCCCCACAAGCGCGTCGGTCGGTGGGCCGCGGGGACGTGGATCGTCTCGCTCACGCTCGGCGTCGTGACGTACGTCCTGCTCAACTGGGTGTACGCCTACGAGTTCGTCCGCGTCGCGCGGTAGCGACGCCCGCGCCTCCCGCCCCCGACTTCCCGGCCCACCCGACCGCGTTCCGAACCTCTTTGTCCGGACACGCGCACCGGTCGGGCGTGACTGACCTCTCCGAGCGGACCGACTGGATCGGCGACGTGTTCACCAGCAGCGTCGGCTGGGACCTCCTCGAAGACCTCGTAGACGTGGGCAACCGGATGGCGGGCCAACCCGGCGAACGCGAGGGACTGGAACTCGTGCGCGACGCGCTCGCGGCGGCTGGCTGTCGCGACGCCCACATCGACGAGTTCGACATCCAGGGGTGGGTGCGCGGCGACGCCGCCCTCCACGCTGGCGAGCGCACCGAGCACTGTATCGCGCTCCCCCGGTCGCCCGCCGGTGAGGTGAGCGGCGAGTTCGTCGACCTCGGCTACGGGATGCCCGACGACTTCGAGGACGGCGACGTGGAGGGCAACGTGGTGATGGTGTCCTCGGACACGCCCGACGACGTGGACCGATTCGTCCACCGCACGGAGAAGTACTACTACGCCGTCGAGCACGGCGCCGCCGCGTTCGTGTTCGCGAACCACGTCGAGGGCCAACTCCCCCCGACCGGCTCCGTCGGCACCGAGGAGGACCCCATCGGCGACATCCCCGCCGTCGGCGTCAGCGCCGAGGTGGGCGCGCGCCTCGCCCGGCGCTCCGTCGGCGACGACGTGAGCGTAACCGTCGACTGCGAGAC
Organism: Halobaculum marinum; assembly: GCF_029338555.1. Taxonomy (GTDB): domain Archaea; phylum Halobacteriota; class Halobacteria; order Halobacteriales; family Haloferacaceae; genus Halobaculum; species Halobaculum marinum. The sequence continues at coordinate 2,602,162 of NZ_CP119989.1, forward strand.
GCCCCAGACGACGAGCGGGAACGCGATAGCGGAACTGGGCCCGGACACCGACGAGGAGGTGCTCGTCTCCTCGCACGTCGACGCCCACGACATCGCCGAGGGCGCGATGGACAACGGCGCCGGCACCGCCTCCATCGTCGAGGTGGCGAACGCGCTGGCGGGGATGGAAGACGAGTTGGACACGCGCGTCCGCTTCGTCGCCTACGGCTCGGAGGAGGTCGGTCTCGTCGGCTCCGGCGTCGAGGCCGAGCGCGCGGACCTGGACGCGATCAAAGCCATCGTGAACGTCGACTCCAACGTGTTCGGGCGGACGCTGTCGCTGTCGACGCACGGGTTCGACGGCCTGACCGCGGCGGCGGAGCGACTGGCCGACCGCTTCGACCACCCGGTGTCGACCAGCGAGGCGCAGGTGCCCCACAGCGACCACTGGCCGTTCGTGGTCCACGGCGTCCCCGGGTTCATGGTCGCCGGCGAGACTGAGGGCCGCGGTCGCGGCTGGGGCCACACCGAGGCCGACACCCTGGAGAAGTTGGAGGCGCGGAACCTCCGCGAGCAGGCGATCCTGTTGATCGCGCTCGTCGCGGACGTCGCCGACTCGGAGACGGAGGTGGCCCGTCGCGAGCCAAGCGAGATCGCCGCCGCGCTGGAGGACGAGGACAAGGCCACCGGCATGAAGGTGATCGGTGACTGGCCGTACGACGACGCGGGCAACGTGATCGAGTAAGGCGAGCGGCCGCGACGGCCACGGAGCGCGTGCCAGCCGCGGTGACGCGACGGCCGCGGCGACTCCACGCACGTAGCAGACCCCGCCGGTTAAGTCACCCCCAGAACTACCCCGACACCATGACCGACTTCCGCGCGGCGCTGGCGGGCGACGACGGCACCCTCCGTACCGCCGTCGAGGCCGCCGGCGGGGCGGTCGTCGCAACCGACGCCGACCCGGACCTCGTCGCCACCTTCGGCGAGCGAGCGCTCGTCGACACCGCACTCGCCGACCCCACGGCCCCGATCCTGCCGGTCGCGGCGGGGGAGGGCCACCACTCGGTGCCGAAGGTCGACGCCGCCGAGGTGTTCGCCGAGGTGGCCGCCGGCGAGGGGTGGACCGTCGACCACGCGACGCTCGGCGTCGAGGTCGGCGACGGCCCGACCGACCGCGCGCTGTTGGACGCGACGCTGATGACCGCCGAACCGGCGCGCATCTCCGAGTACGCCGTGCACGCGGGCGGCGAAGCGATCGACCGCTTCCGGTCGGACGGCGTCGTCGTCGCGACGCCCACGGGGTCGACCGGCTACGCGCGCGCCGCCGGCGGGTCGATTCTCGCACCCGGAACCGGGCTCTCGGTCGTGCCAGTGTCGCCGTTCGCGACGATGGCAGACACGTGGGTCGTCGACGACGAGGCGGTCCTCCGCGTCGAGCGCGACGACTGCGACGTGCGCCTCATCATCGACGGCGAGATTTCGGGGGTCGTGCCGCCCGAGACGGACATCCGCGTCGCCGTCGACGACCGCGTCCCACTCTTGCGGGTCCCGCTGATCGGACCGCCCCGGTAGGCCCCAGACGACGGGGGCGGCCCACCCGTCGCGGGCGCCCGGGATTGGAAAGCTTCTAATGAGTCGTGGACGGAATCACAGCTATGTTACCGTCACCGCTGGAGTTCCTCGTCCCGCTCGGGGCGCTGGAGTCCGTGGCGGAGGTGCTGCCGTTCGTCATCCTGGCGGTCGTGCTCGTCAACCTCGTCACGCGCCTGCTCGCCCAGCGCAGCTACGTGCGCGCTGCCGAGGACGGCGACGACGACGAGGCGATGAGCCGGTACCTGCCCCACGAACTCGTCAGCTTCCTCCTGATCGTCCTGTCGTTCACCTTCATGATCGTCGAACCGCACGGCGGGATGGTGCTGTCCGTCCTCGTGCTCGGGATGGTGGTCGCCGACTTCTTCGAGTACGAGGCGCGCCGCGTCGAAGCGCGCAACGACATGGAGATGGACCGCCCCAACAGCGCACTCGCCGCCTCCGCGCTCGTCGTCGCCTACGCCGGCTACCAGTCGCTGTTCTTCATCGTCGCGCCGGTGTGGAACGCCATCGTCTGAGGCGACCCACACCGCGACGCGTTCTCACTCGGACCACCACCGCACTCCCGAACCGCCGGGAGGCGAACCCCTTTCCGCGCACTCGCGCACCGACGCGTATGGCTAGCTACGACACCGCGCTGTTCGTCGGCGGCACGCGCTTCATCGGTCGCCACACCGTCGAGGCGTTCCTGGAGGCCGGCTACGAGGTGACGACCGTCACGCGCGGCGAGCACGACGACCCGTTCGCCGACCGCGACGGCGTGGACAACCGCACCGGCGACCGGACCGTCCGCGCGGACCTCGAAGCCGCCCGCGACGCCGTCGACCCGGACGTGGTCGTCGACTTCGTCGGCCTCCACCCCGGCGAGGTGCGCGCGGCGACCGACGTGTTCGCCGACAGCCGCTACGTGTACGTTTCCTCGGGGTCGGCGTACGTCCCCGGCGACGTGCCGATGCGCGAGGACGAGACGGACCTGCACCCCTGTGACCCGGAGCAGGAGGACGAGGACTCAGTCGAGACGTACGGCCCGCGCAAGGCCGAGTGCGACCGCGCGGTGTTCGCGGCCGCCGAGGAAGGCGTCGAGGCGATGGCCGTCCGCCCGATGCTCGTGCAGGGGCCACACGACTACACCGAGCGCTTCGGCTACTGGGTGCACCGCGTGGCCGAACACGACCGCGTGCTGGTGCCCGGCGACGGCGGGTCACTGCTCCACCGCGTGTACGTGCGGGACCTCGCGGACGCGCTCTTGCGCGTCGCCGAAGATGGTGAGCCGGGGGAGGCGTACAACGCCGCCGACCGCTCGGCGTACTCACTGGGTCGGTCGCTACAGCTGATCGCCGACGCGCTCGACACCGAGGTCGATGTCGTCACCGCCAGCGAGCGAGAGTTGGCCGCCCACGACGTGGAGCCGACGGCGTTCCCGCTGTACACGCCCGACCCGATGCTCGTCTCGACCGACAAACTCGCCGCGCTTGGGTGGGAGTCGACGCCGCCGGCAGAGGCCGTCGCCGAGACCGCGCGGGCGCACGTTGACGCCGGCGTCACGGGTCCCGAGGAGTCGTTAGACCGGGAGACGGAGGAAGCCGTGATCGACGCGCTGCACGGGGAGTAGCGGGACGTACCGGCGAAGCCGTCGAGGACCGCGCCCTTTTCGATGCCCGCCCGCCACGCACCTCGTATGGCAGACACCGCGCTCGTCATCGGCGGCACGCGCTTCATCGGGCGACACGTCGTCGAGGACCTGCTCGACAACGACTACGAGGTGACGATCTTCAACCGCGGCAACCACGACAACCCGTTCGCGGACCACGACGACGTGAGCCACGTCGAGGGTGACCGCCGCGACGACACCGACCTGAAGGCAGCGGCGCTGTCGGTCCAACCGGACATCGTCATCGACTGCGTCGCCTACTACCCGGAGGACGTGCGCGTCGCGGTCGACGTGTTCGCCGACGTGGACGGCTACGTGTACATCTCCTCGGGGTCGGCGTACGGCGTCGAGGAGATTCCCAAGCGCGAGGACGAGACGGAACTGTGTGACTGCACCGAGGAGCAGGCGACCGACGACTCTCACGCCTCCTACGGCCCGCGCAAAGCCGAGGGCGACCGCATCGTGTTCGAGGCCGCCGAAGACGGCGTGAACGCGATGAGCCTCCGCCCGTGCATCGTGTACGGTCCCCACGACTACACCGAGCGCCTCGACTACTGGATCGACCGCGTGCTCAACTACGACCGCGTCGTCGTCCCCGGCGACGGCCAGAACCTCTGGCACCGCGCGTACGTCGAAGACGTGGCGAGCGCCCTCCGCGTCGTCGCCGAGGAGGGTGAGCCTGGCGAGTCGTACAACGTCGGCGACCGCACGCTGGTGACGATGGAGGAGATGGTCGATCTGATCGCCGAAGCTGCCGACACCGACTGTGAGGTCGTCCACGCGGGCGAGCACGAGTTGGCGGCCGCCGACCTCTCGCCGGACGACTTCATCCTCTACCGCGACTACCCGCACGTCCTCGACACGAACAAGCTCGCGGCGCTCGGCTGGGAGTCGACGCCGCTGACGGAGGCGATGGAGCGCAGCGTCGCCGACCACCGTGACAGCGACCGCGACGGCAGCGAGCACGACCCCGGTCGCGACGCAGAAGAGCGCGTGCTCGGCGTGCTCGACACGCTCTGAGGCAGCAGATCCAGCGGGGGGTGGCGGCGTCGCTACCGCCCGTCGAAGGTCTCGCGGTGGCGCTCCATCTGCGCCACTTCGTCTTCCAACCACTCGCGGAACCACTTCACGCGCTTGATGCGCTCGTGCGCGATGGACTCGGCGGTGTCGCTCTCGACGCGCGAGGCGTGTTCGCGCCCACGTTCGAGCACCCGCTGGACCATCTCGGCGGCGTCCATGTGCGTGCGTGCCTCGTACCCCATGCGGAGGATCATGAGCGCGGTGCCGTTGGCACCGACCTTGTCGAGCAGGTCAGCCTCGATCAGACAGCGCGTCTCCAGCGACAGGTCCGACAGCGGCCCCTGGTAGGAGTGGTCCTCGACGGACGAGCACACCTCGGCGACGAACGACTCCGGGTAGTCGCCGTGCGTCTCCAGGTACTGGCGCGCGACGCGGGCGCCCTCGTCGGCGTGGACGTCCTGGTCGGCCTCCAGTTTCGACACGTCGTGGAAGAGGGCGGCCACGCGCACCACGTCTGTGTCGGCGCCCTCCTTGGCGGCGATGCGCCCCGCGATGTCGACGACGTTGAGGATGTGGTTGAAGCGGTACTCCGCCGAGTGCCACGGGTACCACCGCATCCGCCCGCCGTCCTCCTCGCTCTCGACGGAGGCGGCGAGGTACTCCCGGACGAAGTGCTCCATGTCGGCGAACTCCTCGTCGGTGACGCGGGAGCCTTTTATCTCGACGCCCACGGCTCCCACCCCCGGCTTGGTTCCATTCGCAAAGAGACGAACGATGTTCTCATTACGGAACGATACGGCGTGATTCGTCCTTAGTCGTTACGACAGGTCGGGCCGCGCGCCCGCGCGTCGGCCACCGCCGTGGGCGTTCCTCGGCCCGCGGACCCCGCTGACCGACCGCGTGAGCTAACGGATAAGTGCGCTGGGGGTCCACCACCGGGTATGACCGAACAGCGCTACCTCGCCGACAGCACGGTCGGCGAGTTTGAGGCGACCGTCGAGCGGGCACTCGACGACCGGGTCGTCCTCGACCGCACGTACTTCTACCCCACCGGCGGGGGCCAACCGCACGACACGGGCACCCTGCACGTGATCGGCGACAGCCTGTCCGTCGACGGCGACGCGGACGACGACGGCTGGACGTTCGAGGTGGTCGACGTGGAGAAGACCGACACCGTCTACCACCACCTCGACGGCGCCGCACCCCCAGAGGGGACCCGCGTCCGGGGGACGGTCGACTGGGACCGCCGCGAAGCCCACATGCGCTACCACACCGCCCAACACCTCCTGTCGGCGGTGCTGCTCGACGAGTTCGGCGCGCGCACCGTCGGCAACCAACTGTACACGGACCGCGCCCGCCTCGACGCCGAGTACCCGAAGTTCTCCGACGACGACCTCGCGACCGTCGAGGCGCGCATGAACGCGCTCGTCGACGACGCCCTCCCGGTGCGCACCTACACGATGGACCGCGCCGACGCCGAGGCGGAGTTGGACACCGAGCGCACGCGGATCGACCTGCTACCGGATTCGATCACCGAGTTGCGGATCGTCGAGATCGGTGACCCGGACGACCCGTTCGACCGGACCGCCTGCGCCGGCACGCACGTCGCGAACACCGGGGCGGTCGGCGCGGTGACGATCACCGGGCGGACGACGCAGGGCGGCGAGAAGGAGCGCGTCGAGTTTACGCTCGCGGACTCCTGAGCGAGTCCGCGGGTGAGGCGGCGCCCGAACCGATTTCACGCCTGATATTCGGGTCAGTAGGTATATACGACGATTCCGGATAGGGGCAGGTAGCGGCACAGGGAGTGCGGACGATCCAGAACATGCTCAGACCGAGCGATTACGACCCAAAGGAGTTGCGAGCGTTGACGGGAGCGGCGGCGCCGACGCACGCCGACGAGGAGCCTGCCCGGTGGACGGAACCGGACGACTTCCTCGGCCGAGCGGATGCGCGCGTGCGGGCGGCGCAGGTGGAAGACGCCTTCCTCCTTCAGGCGGCGTCCGGCGGCGCGAGCAGGCCCTACCTCCCGAGTCTCCCGGACTCGGTGGTTGGGACCCAACTCGTGCTCGACTGGTTACGCTACCTCGTCGGCGTCGGCGGGCGCGAACGCGCCCGCGAGGCGCTCGCCCTCTATCGGGACGTAGAGTGGCTCACCGAGTCCGTCGAGGACGACCTCGAACGGTACCTCGAAGCCTTCGACGAGACTGAAGGCATGCGACTCGAGTTCGGCCACCATCGGACGAGCCTGCTGTTCGTCGCCCGCCTCGCCGCGCTCCGATAACTATGTCAGCAGAATCCGACTCAGCCGACGACAGCTTCGAATCCAGCAACCCGACGCCGATCGGCGTCAAACTCGGCTCCACCCGGACCGTCCTCCGATACCGGGACGCCGACGACGACGACATGACCACCGTGCGGACACTCACGTGTCTCGCCCTCTACGAAGACGCGATCACCGGCGACGAGAAGGCCCTGTTCGGGGAACAGGCCGCCGCCGAGTACCCCGACCGCGTCCAGTACATGCTTCGCTCGGGCCTCCCGGAAGACGACGACCGCGCGGAACTCGCCGGGCGGTTCTTCCGTGAACTCCTCTCGGCCAACGGCGTCCCGCAAGACTCCGCCGTCGTGTACGCCATCCCGACGATGGAGAACGACGACGGCCTGGAGAACCTCACCGACGTCATCGAGTCCTCCAACATCGGCGCGCACACGATGCGCGCGTACCCCGAGTCGCTGTGTGGCGCCATCCCCGCGATGGGCGACGGCGTCGAGGCGGTCTCGGACGTGTTCATCTCCGTGAACATGGGCTCGACGAACCTCGAGGCGTGTGCGTACCGCCGCGGCGACCAGCTCGTGCCCTTCTCCACCGGCTCGGTGACGGGCAACGACGTCGACCGCCGCATCGTCGCCAACGTCGAGGAGGAGACGCAGGGGCGTGTCCACGTCGACCTGACGACCGCCCGCGAGTACAAAGAGGAGCACGGCAACGTCGGCAACTTCGAGCCGTTCTCGGACGTGATCCAGCAGCCCGGCGGCGGCTCCCACGAGTTCACCATCGAGGACAGCGTCGTCGACGCGCTCGACTGGTACCTCGACGCCGCCGTCGACGAGGTCGCCAACGAGTTCCTCCCCGAACTCGCCAACGACTACATGAAGGTGTACCAGCTCTCGCTGGGCAACGACATCGCGCTCACCGGCGGCATGGCGTGCATCCCGGGGCTCCCCGAGGAGTTCGAGCGCCGCCTCAGCGCCGAACTCGACCGCGACGTGAACGTCGTCGTCCCCGACGAGCCGGACCTCGCCGCGGCGGAGGGCGCCCGACGCATCGCCGAGAAGCTCGCCGAGCAGTAAGGCGCGATGAGCGGCTTCGACTTCGAGCGCGACGACCCGGACGCTCGGGACGACCCCGAGCCGGGACCGACCGAGACGGACACCACGGCCGACAGCGGCGTGTCGTTCGCCGCCGACGCCGACACGGTCGTCTCGCCCGCCGAGCCGGTGCCGCTCCCCGACGACCTCGATCCTGACGCGACTCGTTCCTCACCCGCCAGCGCCGGCGACGGCCCGGGTGGCCCCGTCGACGACACCCTCCTGTACGCCGGTGAGGAGCCGCAGGCGGACCTGTCGGTCGCTGACGGGCGCCTCGTCGCGACGAGCCACCGCGTCCTCGCGTACGCCCCCGACGACGACGAGCGGGCAACGCTGCGAGACGTCCACCGCGTGAACGTCCGCGAAGTACGGCTGTCGTCGACCGGCACCGACTGGCTGGTCCGCCCCATCGCCTACTGCGTGCTGGGCGGGCTCGCGATGGTGCTCGGCGGGTCGATGGTCTCGTTCGACGCGATGTCGACGACGATGCCCGAGGGTGCCGGCGCGACGGGCGTCGGCGGCCTGCTGTCGATGATCGGCGGCGTCCTGTCGGTGCTGGCGCTCGTCGACGACCTCCTGCGCGTGGGGGGCGCGCTCACGCTGCTCGTCGGCGCCGCGCTGCTGGGCGTGTACGCCTACACCCGCGGGCGCGAGGTCGTCGTCAAGACCGAGGGAGAGGCCGACACGCTCCGCGTCGACGCGGGCGACGCCGACGGCGACGCCGTCGAGCGCTTCCGCGCAAAGGCAGAACTAGAGCGTGCGTCAGGCGGTCGATTGAAACAGTTGTTCCGGCGATAGCGCGGCGCCGGTGTGGCGCCGCCGTCGCCGTGCGGTCGGTCGGTGTGGCTGGCTCTTACGCGCTTACAGTTCGCCGAGCTTGCGGAGCAGCTGGCCGCGGTAGCGCTCGTCGGCGGTGACGCCCTTCACTTCGAGCACGTTGCGCTCCAACTTGTCGAGCGCGACGTGGAACGCGTGTTCGGCGCCGTACCCCTCGCCCGAGCCGGCGACCTGCCCGTGGGTGGTGCGCAGGCGGATCTGACACTGGATGAGCGGCGTGCCACGGAGCTTCTCTTTGTGCTCGTGGAAGCGCACGTGCGCGTGGAGGACGCGCATCTCCTGGTACTTGTTCGCCACCTGCCCGATCGAGTTGCGCACGTCCTCGCGGGTGAGCGTGTCGAGCAGGCCGACGTTCGTCACCTGCACGTCCATCGCGTCCTCCTCGGTGAACGTGAGCGCGCGCAGCACGTCCGTCTTCGTCAGCACGCCGGCGACGAGGTCGTCGCGCTCCTCGGGGGTGACGACGAGGCCGCTCACGTCGTTGTCCATCATCAGCTCGACGGCGTCGCGCACCGACTCGCTCGCGGTGATCGTGAGCACCGGCGACGACATCATGTCGTACACCGGCAGGTCGAGCATCCGGTCGATGTCGCCGCTGCGGTCGCCGCGCCCCTGCCGCTCGTCGTCACGGATGACGAAGTCGACGATGTCGTGGGTGGTGAGGATCCCCTCCAGCCGACCGTTCTCGTTGACCACCGGGAGCCGCGAGATGCCGTTCTCGCGCAGGCGGTTGATCGCCTTGCCGACGTGGGCGTCCTCCGGCACCGTCACCACGTCGCCGGTGTAGATGTCGTCGACGGTGAGCGCGTCGAGATTGTCGAGTACCGCCGAGAGGATGTCGTCGACGGCCACGATGCCGTACAGCCGCTCACCCTCGTAGACGGGCGCGACCTTCACGTTCCCCTCGACGAGGACGCGTGCCACCTCGCGCACGTCTTCGGTGCGGGTGACCTCGGGGGCGTGCTTCATCAGCGCAGCCGCCCGGGTGTCGTCGTCGACGCGCGAGTTGATGAGCTCGCGCTCGCCGATGACGCCCGCGTACTCGCCGTCCTCCATCACGATGATTCCCTTCGGGTTCTCGCGGTCGAAGATGGCGCGGATCTTACCCAGTCGCTGATCCGCGTCGACCTCGACGAACTCCGGCACGGCGATGTCTGAAATATCCATAACTCCAATACGGCAGTACGATCCCCCGGGTATTGAAGGTTGGTTCGGATCCCAGTAGTGTAGACCGTGTCATGATACAGCATATCACTGCGTGAAATCGACAGACTGCGGCGCCTTCTCGTCGAAGTCAACGCCAATAACAGTCAAACAGTTGATGTGTGTCGTCGTCGATCTGCCACCCCGTCGTGGCGCTCGCGCGCGCCGAGTCGGTGGCGCCGGAGGACGGGAGGTCGTGTGCCCTGTCACCCGCGCCTTCAGACGATCCCGTCGCCCTCGCCGATCGGGGTGACGGAGTAGTCGACCGTCTTGGTGTCGGTGGTCGCGCGCACCTTCCCGACGAACGTCGAGATCTGTTCGAGGTTGCCTTCGAGGATGAACAACTCCATGCAGTTGTGGTCGCCGACGTGGCTGTGGAAGTTCGAGGCGACGATGTCCTCGTGCTCGTGGCGCAACTGCATCATGCGCTCCTCGACGGTGGTGCCCTCGTAGTCGAACACCACCGTGACGACCCCCATCAGCTCACGATCCTCCAGTTTCCGGTCCTCGAACTCACCGAGGAGGTCGCGGGCGGCCTCCCGAAGGAACTCGCTGCGACCGGTGTAGCCGTGTTCCTCGGTGAACTCGTCGATCCGCTCGACGAGGCTGTCTGGCATCGAGACGCTGATCACGCCCATGTATTAATCGAAGGGCGATCGATTACTAAACCTTCCGTATCGACCGACGATCACTCGGTGAGTCGATCGACCGAGCCGCGGACGCGGTCGAGGCGGGCGCGCTGGTCGTCCGCCGCCTCGGCGATCTCCTCGACGTTGCGCCGGACGGCCATCGCCTCGGTGCTGGCCTCCTCGACGAGCGCGGCGACCTCCTCCGTGGTCGTCGCCTGTGAGTCGGTCGCGTTGGCGACCTCCTCGACGCCGGAGGCGGCCTCGCGAATCGCGTCGGCGATCCGGTCGAGGCGCTCCATCGCCTCGTCGACGCGCGCGACGCCGTCTTCGATCCGCTGTTCGGTCCGTTCGAGGCTCTCGACGGTGTCCTCGGCACCCCCCTGGATGTTGTCGACGAGCGTCTCGATCTCGCCGGCGCGGCGCTGGGACTCCTCGGCGAGACTCTTCACCTCGTTGGCGACGACCGCGAAGCCGTCGCCCGCCTCGCCGGCCCGTGCGGCCTCGATGTTCGCGTTGAGCGCCAACAGGTTCGTCTGGTCTGCGATCCCGTCGATCACCGACACCACCTCGTCGATCTCGCCGACGCGGTCGCGGAGGTCGTCGAGGTCGTCGGTCACCTCGTCGGTCGCCGTCTCGATGTCCTCCATCGTGTCGCGCGCCTCGCCGGCGGCGTCGACGCCCTCCTCGGCCAGCGTCTCCGCGTCGGCCGAGACAGCCGCCACCTGCTCGGCACTGGCGGCGACCTCCTCGACGCTCGCCGACAGCGTCCCGACCTCGGCCTCGACGTCCGCCATGCGCTCCGCCTGCGTTTCGGCGAGGTCAGCGAGTTCGTCGGCGTTGTCGGCGACGCCGCCGGCAGTCTCTCCCACCTCGTCCAGCGGCGACGCCACTTCCTCGGACACCTCGGCAGTCAGTTCGCGGCGACGGTCGATCTCTGCTTCCATCTGCTGGGCGTACGAGTCGATGTACGTGTCCATCACGACCTGCTGGTCCATCAAGATCAGTTTCAGGACGGGGAGGAGTCGGTCGGCGAACCGCGAGAGCGCCTCGTCACCGGCCGACCCGGGTTCGACGCCTGCGGACTCGCGCGCCTCGTCCGCCAGCGCGTCCATCAGGCCCTCGTAGTAGATGCTGTAGCCGGCGAAGTAGATCCGCGGGCCCAGGTCCAGCATCTCGTGGAGTTTGCCGACCCGCGCGCGACACTCGAAGTACGATCGGCCGTACTCACCGTTCGCGAGGTCGGTCAGGTACGACGTCTGCGTCTGCTTCAGCGCGTCGACCCCCTTCGTCGAGGCGCCGATGAACGCGTGCATCTCCTCGTTGCTGGTGAGGTGATCGTAGAACTCGTCGACCAGGTCGGGGGCGACCTCCTCGAACAGCGGTTCGAGCGACGCCAACGTCTCCTCGTCCTCGGGCGCCAGGCGCGTGAAGCGTTTTCGCGCCCGAATCTCTTCGGCGTCGATGCCGAGCCGATCAGCCAGGTCGCCGCCGTCGACGGACTGTCGCATGGCGTCGGTCACCGCGTAGTCGCCGTCCCCCGGCGGCGCGCCCGTCCCCGCGCCGGCGCCGGCGTCCGCCTTCGCGACGCCGCCGTCGGTTCGTCGCTCGTCTGTTCCGTCTTCCTGCATCTCGGGTCCGTCGCGCGGCCGCCTCCCAGTCATTGCCGTGGGTCAAACAGACTCGGCTATAAGGACCACGCCCCGAATTTCAACTCCGATTTTCGCGAGTCAACCCTTATGTCTGGTGCCGCCCGGAGCCGAGGTATGACTAGACGGATCCTCATCGTGGACGACTCCGGGTTCCAGCGGACGCTGATCCGGGGGATCCTCGAGGACGACTTCGAGGTGGTCGGCGAGGCAGAGAACGGCTCGGAGGCGGTCACGCTGTTCGAGGAGACCCGCCCCGACCTCGTCACCATGGACATCATGATGCCGGAGGTCAACGGCATCGAGGCGACCAGCGACATCAAACAGCGCGACCCCGAGACGCGAATCGTGATGTGTACGAGTGTCGAGCAGCGCGACCAGATGAAACAGGCGGTGAAAGCCGGCGCCGACGGCTACGTCACCAAGCCCGTCGAGGAGGACACCCTCCGCAGCGAAGTCGAGAGCGCGTTGGCCTGAACGGGACTGGCACCCCACAACCGCGGCGCCGTTCACAGGTCCTCTTCCGAGAAGATCAACTGCAGTCCGTTGTCGGCGAGCCACGCTCGGTGTCGCTCGTACGCCGGGTCGTGCTCGCCCACGAGGTCCCAGAACGCCGGCGAGTGGTTCAGTTCGCGCCGGTGGGCCACCTCGTGGACGACGACGTACTCGCCGATTTCGGGCGGCGCCAACTGGAGGCGCCAGTTCAGGCTGATCGTCCCGCTCGTCGAACAACTCCCCCACTTCGTCCGCTGGTTGCGCACCTCGATCCGGTCGTAGTCGACCCCCATCGCCGCGGCGTACTCGTCGGCGAGTCGCTCGAACCGGTCGCGCGCGCGACGTCGGTACAGCGTCTCCAGCGCCCGCTTCACCGACGTGTCCGCGACGTGGTGGGACGCCAGTCGGAGCGTCTCGTCGCCGACGACGGAGTACGAGCGACGCTCGACGACCACCTCGTGTGGCTCGCCGAGGAACGGGAACGTCGCCCCGGGTTCGAAGCGCCGCTCTGGGAGGCGCTCGCGACGGGCCGCCGCCTTCCGGGCGTGTTCGACCACCCACTCCGCGTGGTCGCGCAACAAGGCCGCCGGCCGAACTGACGCGCCCTCGGGAACGACGACCGTGACACCGCTCGTGTCGACGCTGAGGCGCGACCGCGTCGCTCGGGAACTGTGTCGCACCTCGTACTCGATCGTCTCCCCCGCGAGGTCCACCGTCCGCGGTCGCGACTCGGCCATCGGACTACCTGACGCGAACGCCCACATAAACCCACCCGCCACCGCGACGACCGGGCGCGTCGCTCACTCGGCGTCGAACCCCGGCGCGAGCACGATCGTACTGTCGGCGGCCTCGTGGCGGACGCCGACGACCTCGGCGTACTCCTCGTCGTCGAAGAAGTCGTGGGCGTGCTCCGCGGAGGGGAACTCGATCACGACCGTCCAGTTGGCGGGCCACTCGCCCTCCAGTCGCTCCACCTCGTCGGTGCCGACCAACATCTCCCCGCCGTTGGCCTCGATTCGCTCCAACGTCGTCGGCAGGTAGTCGTTCCGGTAGGCGTCCCAGTCGTCGACTTCGACCGCCGCGATCACGTAGGCGCTGTCTGCCATCTCGGTGTCGTGTTCTCGTGGAGACAGCATAACTGTGCAGTCGGATGGGACTGCGGCGAGCGCACGGACGATCCGAGTCGACGCGACGCTACTTGTGTGGCGTCGTGAAGAAGTGGGTCGGGGCGGATTCGAACCGCCGACCTGCTCCGTGTGAAGGAGCCGTCATAACCGGACTAGACCACCGACCCGTACCTCGATGTACCCCGGTGGGACGCTTAAGGCTTACCGATCCAGCCCGTCTGTTCGTGGGTGGCTGGTCCCGACCCGAGGATTAATCCCGCCCCACCACGGAGGACCGCGCGTGACGAAGATCGAAGTCGACCTGCCCGACCGAATCGACAGCGAGATCGCGCGTCTCGCCGAGCAGGGGGAGTTCCTGAACCGCAAGGAGGCCATCGAGGAGTTCCTCACCCGTGGCTTGCAGGCGTACGACGTCGAACAGGAGTCGCGCGAGGGGGAGGCCGACGGCGACCTCTTCACCGACGCCATCGACGAACAGCAGGACCCCGCCGCGCTCGACGACCCCGGCGACGAGCCCACCTTCTGACCCGGCCCCATTTTCGGAGTTGTCCGCCGACCGACGAGCGTCGCCGCCGTGTGGTGCCTACTCCTCGGCGCTCTTCGACCGGTAGTCGCGCAGACGCTCGCGGGCGTCCTGGACGGCTTCCTTCGCGTCGCCCTCCGCCTTCTTCGAGAGCTCCTTCAGGTCGGCCTCCAGTCGGTCGAGCCGCGACGGCTCCGGCTCCTTCTCGCGACCGACGAGTTCGCGAACTCGCGTCTCGACCGGCTCCAACTCCTCTTTGACGCCCTCCTTCGCGTGGTCGGCGGCGCGCCCCAGGTAGTACCGCGCGTCTTCGAAGTGTTTCGACATACCTGTCGCTTGCGCCAGGACGGGTAAACCGTTTGTGGGGCCGGGGATCGCTCCCGAGGAGCGTCCCGCCGCTCTCGCCGTGGGCCACCCGAGGCCGCACCCATCGCCGTGAACACGTGTCGCACAGCGGAGGTTATGCTCTGAGCGCGCGATATCTCAGTATGGCAACCACATCCACCATCCTCGTCCTCGGCGCGACGGGTCAGCAAGGCGGCGCCGTCGTCGACGCCCTCGAGTCCGGCGAGTTCGGCACTTTCGACACGGTCGCCGGCACCCGGAACCCCGCCAGCGACGCGGCGGAGGCGCTCCGCGAACGCGGCGTGCGCGTCGTCCCGGTCGACATGCTCGACCGAGAGTCGCTGGTCGCCGCGATGGACGGCGTCGACGCCGTCTTCGCGGTGACGACGTTCTTCGAGAGCGGCATCGACGCAGAGCGCGCGCAGGGCGAACACGTCGTCGCCGCCTGCGAGTCCGCCGGCATCGACCACCTCGTGTTCAGTTCCGTCGGCTCCGCCGACGCCGACACCGGCCTCGACCACTTCGAGTCCAAGGCCCACACCGAACGGCTGATCGCCGAGGCCGGCATCGACGCCACGATCCTGCGTCCGGTGTACTTCATGCAGAACTTGGCCATGCAGGCCGACGAGATCCGGTCGGGCACGGTGTCGCTCGCGCTGAGCGAAGGGACCAAGTTGGCGATGGTCGACGCCCGCGATATCGGTCGCGCCGCCGCCGCCGCGTTCGCCGACCCCGAGACGTACGTCGGCGAGACACTCACCCTCGCGGGTGACTCGCTCACCGTCGAGGAACTCGCCGCGGTCCTCACCGAGTACCTCGACACCGACGTTGAGGCGGTTCACCTCGACACCGAGGCGCTGCGGGCGGCCGCCGGCGACGAGATGGCCGACATGTTCGTCTGGTTCGACGAGACCGGCTACGACGTCGACATCCCGGCACTCGAGCAGACGCTCGGCTTCGAACTGCGCGACTTCGAGACGTGTCTCGCGGAGACGGAGTTTATCGCCCGTTCGGAGACCCCGGCGCAGTAAGCGGATTGGCGGCAGTCGCGACGGCGGCGAGCGCCTCCAAAAGGCGACGACGCGTCGCTACTCGTAGTCGGGTGCGTCCTCTGGGACGCCGTCGCGGGCGTTGACCGCGCGGGCGAAGGTGAACAGCGCGTCCGACAGGCGGTTGAGGTACGCCACCGCCTCGCCGTTGACCGGTTCGTCGTCGGCGAGGTCTACCGCTCGGCGCTCGGCGCGGCGGACGACCGTCCGCGCGTGGTGGAGTTTCGCCCCCGCCTCGCTCCCGGAGGGGAGCACGAAGTGGGTCAGTGGCTCAAGTTCTTCGTCCAACTCGTCGATCCAGGTCTCCAGTTGCTGCGTGTGGTGCGGTTTCACCACCGGGTCGTCCTCGTCGGGGTCGGGGTTGGCGAAGTCCGCCTGCAGGACGTGCAGGTGGTCTTGCACCGACTGGAGCATCTCGTCGACGTCGTCGTACCCCGTCGGCCGGATCGTGCCGATGAGCGCGTTCGCCTCGTCGACGGTGCCGTACGCCTCGATGCGCGGGGAGGTCTTCGAGACGCGCGACATGTCCCGGAGGTCCGTCTTCCCCTCGTCGCCGCGGCCGGTGTAGATGGGCATCGGTCGGTCAGGCCGTGAGCGTGCGCTCGACGTACTCGAGGATGTTCGCCGACTCGTTCATCGTGACGCCGTGGGCCTCGTCGACGAGGACGGGCACGCCGCGCTGGCCGCTGACGCGGGCGACCTCGTCGCGCTCGGAGTGGAGCGCCTCGGTCCACACGGTCTCGTACTCGATGTCGTTTTCCTGCAGGGCGTCGTGGACCTTCTCACACCACGGGCAGCCGTCCAGCGCGTACAGCGTTACGGACATACCCGATCGGTCGACCGCGACACCGAAGTAGCTTGTCACGGCGGCGGCCCGGCACGACCCCACAGAAGCAGCAAATCGTACCGGATCCTGTGACGCGGAGCGAGTCGCTGAAGTGCATTCCGTCGCGAGTTGTGGGCGTGCAGGATCCGACGTCGCTCGCGCGACGCTGTGCCGAGCTTGACCGCGGCTGGAAGGCGACGGCGCTGGCGGCGGCGATCGTCGCCGTCGACGTCGCCGTCCACACGGTATGAGCACGGGCGAGCCGGCCGCCGCGTCGTCCTTCTCGCCGTGGTCGACGATCCGGCGACTGTTGCCGGGAGTCGCTACGCTCGTCGCCGTCGCCGCGGGGGCCCGACTCGTAGCGCCACACGCCCCCCTCACGCCGCTGTTGCTCGCGGTCGCCGCCGGCGCCGTCGTCGCGAACACCGTGGGCGTCCCCGACGCCCTCGCGCCGGGGGTGGCGGTCCACTCGCTGCTGTTGGAGACGGGCATCGTGTTGCTCGGCGCGGGCGTCTCGCTCGCGGCGCTGGCGGCCGCCGGGCCAGCGTTGGTCGTCGCCGTCCTCGTCGTCGTCGCCGGGGGACTCGCGCTCGTCGAGGCGCTGGCACGGCTCGCGGGGTTGGACGGACGCGTCGGGTCGTTACTCGCCGCGGGGTCGGCGGTCTGCGGCGTCTCGGCGGTCGCGGCGGCGGCGGGCGCACTCGACGCCGACGAGTCCGAGGTCGCGCTCGCCGCCGGCACCGTGTTGACGTTCGACGCCGTGACGCTCGCCGTCTACCCGGCGGTCGCGTCGACGCTGGCGCTCGACCCGCGGGTGTTCGGCGTGTGGGCGGGGCTGTCGATGTTCTCGACCGGACCGGTCACCGCCGCCGGGTTCGCGTACCACCCGGTCGCCGGTGAGTGGGCCACCGTCACGAAACTCGCGCGGAACGCGCTCGTCGGCGTAGTCGCCGTCGCGTACTCGGTTCGCGCCGCCGCCGAGACCACGCCCGCCGGCGACGCTCGCGACCGCCCGGAACGCGAGGCGTCGGCGACAGGCGTCCGTCGGGCGGTCGCGGCGCTGTGGGACGGGCTGCCGAAGTTCCTCGTCGGGTTCGTCGCCGTCGCGGTCCTCGCGAACGCCGGTGTGATCTCGGGGGCCGCACGCGAGACGCTCCTCGTCGCGTCCGACGCGCTGTTTTTGCTGGCGTTCGCCGGCCTCGGGTTCGACATCAGGGTCGACCGGATGCGCGACGCTGGCGCTCGTCCGCTGGCGGTCGTCGGCGTCGCCTTCCTCGCGGTGAGTGGCGCCGCCTACCTGCTCGCGACGAGCGTCGTCTGAGCGCGGCACCGGCGCGTCGTGGCCCCGTCAGCGGTCACCCGAGGCGCTCCTCCGACGGGTACGACGCGGGCACGGCCAGCGCGTCGCCGGCCCACTCGGCGTCGACGACGGTCTCGAACACCGAGGCGACCGCCGGGTCCGACCGGCGTGCGACCGCCCCGTAGCGGATGGGCGCCCCGCGGACGACGGTCCCGTCGGGCAGTTCGTACGATTCGCCGGCGTACGCGTCGGCGTGGGCGGGCGAACCGAGGTTGACCGCCGGCGGGAGGGAGCGGAACGGGACGCCGTGGTCGACGGCCATGTTTCGGTAGACGACCGCGGCGTCGAGTTCGCCCGTCTCGAACACCGCCAGCAGCTCCGCCTCCGGGAACAGTTGGCCCGGTGCGAGCGCGTCGGGGTACGGACGCCCCCACCGCTGTTCGGCCAGTCGGAGGGCGAACAGGGTGCGGTAGCCCAGCGGGTCGGCGTCGGGGTCGGTGCGCCCCCAGCGGAAGTCGCGGTCGAGCAGCGGGTCGAACGGACACTCGGCGTCCCGCACGGCCCGCCCGCCGGCGGTGTCCGGGTGGTACGCGACGACCACCTCGTTCGTCGCGAACGCGGTGTACCGCTCTGCGAGCCCCCCGAACAACACCGGGTCCGCCAGGACGAGCACATCCGGGTCACGCAACCCGTCGCGGACGAGGCGGGCGCACACCGCCGACCCGCGGAACTCCGTGTCGAGGGGTGCGTCGACTGCCGGGCGAAGGCGCTCCTCAACGGCGCGCGCGAGGCTCCCCGCCGCGAGCACGGAGACCGACGTACGTGTGGGAGCCCCGAGACAGCCCGTCGACCCCACGACGCCGCCGACCCCCGCACCGGTCGCGAGCGTCGATACAACCGCCCGTCGGGTCGTCTGCATCCCGAACGTGAGTTCGAACAACTACGTGATAAGTGTGATGTGGCCAGAACCAGTTACATCACTCCTCGCCCGACTGTGGAACGCTGAACGCCGTCGCTCACGGCGACGGTGCCCTCCGCCGAGGACGGCGCCGTCGCTTCGGAGTGTGAAAGAACGGAAAACCGCAGGTCGCGCCCGAGGGCGCGGTGATTCGGTGCCTTACAGGCGGGTGACGTTCGTCGCGCGCGGGCCCTTCTCGGCCGTCTCGATGTCGAACTCGAGCTCCTCGCCCTCCTCCAGGTCGCCGCCCTCGATGTCGTCCATGTGGACGAAGACGTCGTCGTCGGAGTCGTCAGTCGCGATGAAACCGTAGCCGCCAGTGTCGTTGAAGAAGTCGACCTTCCCTTTCGCCATACCCGTGAGTGTCGAAGGGGACTGATAACCCTTCCGTCCCGCGGTCGCGTGCGCTACGGTGCGTCGTGGCGGACAGTCACACGGGGCGACTCGTCCACCCGGGCGGTCGGCGTGGCGACGCTACAAGCCCAGTCCGAACGCCCGGTTCGCCCCCAACAGGCCGAGACACGCTACCAACAGCGCGACCACCAGGCCGTACGCCGCGGGCCACCCCGCCGTGCTCGCGACCGCGCCGGTGACGACCGACCCAGAGGCGGCGAGGAACATGTACACCGTCCGCAACAGGCCGAAGGCGTAGCCCCGCTCGGCGTCGCGCAGGCGGTCCATGAACCGCGCCTGGATCGGCCCGGGCCACGAGATGCCCGCGCCCAGCAGCGCCACGCCGGCGACGGTCCCGACGACGCCGGGGGCGAGCACGAGCGTCGCGATGCCCGTCCCCGCGAGCGTGACGCTGATCGCGACCGCCGCGTCGCGAGACAGGGCGTCCGACACGCGTCCGTTCACCGGTTGCGCGACGGCGCTGATGGCGAACACGGCGCCGAACGCGACCGCCGCCCTCGACGGGGGGAGCCCCCGGTGGGTGACGAGGAACGCCGCGAGGAACGACGACACCGCCTGGAACGTGAAGCCGCACAGGACCGCCAGCGCCGTCGTGTACGCCAGCGGCGGCCGGGTGAGGATCCCGCGGATCCGGGCCGGGTCGACCAGCGCCCGCAGGTCGCGGTCGGGGTTCGCGGGCGGGAGCGAGGGGACGAACAGCAGCGTCGCGGCCGCCGCCGGCAGGGCGACCGCGGCGCCGGCGCCGACGGCGACCTCCCACCCGAACCGGTCGGCGAGCACACCACCGGCGGCGGGGAACGCCGCGCCCGCGACGGCGCCCGCACCAGTGAGGACACTGAGCGCGCCGCCGCGTTCGTCGTACAGTCGCGAGAGCAGCGCCGTCGCCGGCGCGAAGAACAGGCCCGCACCCGCGCCGAGGACGAGCGTCGCGGCGCCGAACGCGAGCACGGTCGGCGAGAGCGCGACGAGGACGGTGCCGACGGCGGCGCCGGTGATCCCTGCGAGCACGACCGGTCGCTCGCCGACGCGGTCGGCGAGCACGCCGCTGGGGAACTGAAACAGCGCGTACGTCGCCCACATCCCGGTGAGTGCGAGGCCGAGCGTCGCCTCCGTCGTCTCCAGGTCGAGGAGGACGAACGGCACGACGGCACCGAGGAGGATGCGCGCGCCCAGTTGGCTGAAGTTGCCGCCGCCGATGGCCGCGAGCGCGAGTCGGCGACGCCGTGGACTTGCGCCCCCACCCGCCTCGGCGACTGTCGCCACGTCGTCCCCGCTCATTCGACGCGGTGACGCTCGGCGGCGGCGCGCACGTCGTCGGGGAGCGGGGTCGGCTCTCCGTCGGCGAGCGCGACCTGCACGGTCTCGCCCGTCGCGACGACGCGCCCCTCGAACTGGAGTTCGTACGCGAGCGTGAGGCTCGTGGTGCCCACGTCGACGACGTCGATGGCGGCGTCGACCGCACCGGTTCCTTCGATCGGTGCACGGAACTCGACCTCCAGCGTGGCCAGCGCCGCCTGTGAGTCGGCGAGGTCGACGCCGACCTCCTCGCGGAAGAACGCCGTGCGGACCTCCTCGAAGTAGGTCGCGTACACGGCGTTGTTCACGTGGCCCATCGGGTCGAGGTCGCGGTAGCGGACGGGAACCGTCGTCTCGAAGGTCATACACGTCCGTCGCTCGGGGAGGGTTTCGGGCTATCGTTCTGCGTCAACCGCGGCACCCCCGGTCGACTCCGACAGCGCCGCGACCGCCGGGACGGTCGCCCGCGAGGCGAGGAACAGCGCCGCGACCCCCGCGGCCAGCACGGCGGCGTCCGTCGCCGATGGCAGGAGGCCGAGCGCGACGATGAGCGTGGTCGCACACGCTGGCGCGTGGCGGGTGTCCGTCAGCGCCATCCCGAGCGTGGTCGCCCCGACCGAGGCGACCGCGCTGGCGGCGAGACGCGCCCCTGCCGGCGTCGTCGCGGCGACCGACCCTGTGATGACGGCCTCGCCCGCGAGCCCGTGGTACGCGAGCAGCCCCGCGAGGATGCCGACCGCGTGGCCGCCGAGCAGTTGCCGACCGGTCGGGCGAGCGTCGCCCGCCGCGATCAGGTACGCCGACGGCCCGAGGCTCGGGAACACGAGCGGTCGACCGGTGGCCCACGCGAGCGCGCCGGCGACCGCCAGCAACGCCGCCGCGTGGAGCGCCTCGACGACACCATCGGATCCCCGTCGCACGCTCGGTGGTGGCTGGGCGCAGGGAATGAAGTCGGCGGTTCGCGACGAGGGAGGCGAGACAGCGGAGCCGACGGGGCTGGAGGAGCGACGGAGCGGGACCGGTGTCTTGAAATTCTCGGCCCTCACACGCACGATCATGAGCCTGGAACAGGAGTTCTACTGTCCGGCGTGCGGCGAGGACCGCGACTTCTGGCGCGTCGCCGCGATGACGCTCCACCTCGGCGAGAAGACCAAGTGGCGCTGCAACGACTGTGACTACGGCCTGACGCGGATCAACGGCGACATCAGCACCGCCATCGAGGCGTAGTCCGACCGTCCTTCCTCATCCCGGCAGCAAGTCGCCGAGCGCCGCCCCCACCGCCATCGGGAGCGTCGCGACGAGCGTGCTCCCGAGCGCGACCGCGGGGGCCGCCCAGTCGACTCGTCCCCACACGGTCAACCCGACCACCGCGGTCACGAACGCGACGCCGAGCACGCCGACGAGTCGCCGTGGCACCACCCCGAGGATGGGGTTGTGCACCCGCACGTCCTGGAAGTCCGCGACGTACAAGATTCCGATCACCAGCAGGACCGTCACGACCGCCGTCCCGACGAGCGACAGCGGCCGCGACGCGAGCACCGCGCCGACCTCGGTGGTACCACCCTCCACGAGCATCGGGATGCCGAACAGCACGCTCCCGAGCAGCGCCTCCGCGAGGTCGCTCCGGTCGAAGCCGCGGACGACCCGCCCGAACACCGACGGCTGCTCCCGTGCCGCCAGGTCGCGGGCGGTCCGCATCGCCTCGCGCACCTTCCGGCGCTCTTCGGAGTCGTCGACGACCTCCTCTAAGGTCTCCAGCGACTGGATCAGGTCCTCGACCGTCGGCGACTGGTCGGCGGGGTCGGAGCCGACTCCGGCCGACTCGCTCGTCGGGTCGGGTGGGTGACCGCCGTCGGCGTCGCGCTCGCTCATCGGTCGGTTCTGTCGCCGTCGCTACGTAGTTCCGACGGTGACGGCGGCCGCGAAAGAACGAGGAGTCGGGATTCGCGCGCGATGCAGTCGTCGCCGACCGACTCGGCCTCGGCGATCAGTCGTCGTCGTTGGACGAGGAGGTGATCGGCTCCGAGCGGTCCTCCGCGAAGCCGGCGGAGTCCTCGATGCGCTCCTTCGCCTCGGGGTCGAAGCGCGTCTCGATGTCCTGGTAGCGGTCGACGAACGACAGCGCGTGGTGGCTCTCGGTCTCGTGGCCGATGTAGCGCTCCTCCAGGTCGAACTGCGCCTGTTCGGCGTTCTCCGCGATGTTCTGCATATCCTCGTAGACGCTGTGGGCGCCCGAGTGGAGCGCGTACAGCGTGATGAACTGGTACTTGTAGCCGAGGTCGCCCAGTTCCTGGAACGTGAGCGGGTCCTCCTCGGCGCCCCACTCGAACGACGACGAGTAGTTGAACGCGAGGTCGAGGTCGGGGTGCGTCTCGTGGATGGTCTCGGCGTA
This sequence comes from Halobaculum marinum, assembly GCF_029338555.1. Lineage (GTDB taxonomy): Archaea > Halobacteriota > Halobacteria > Halobacteriales > Haloferacaceae > Halobaculum > Halobaculum marinum. The sequence continues at coordinate 2,624,814 of NZ_CP119989.1, forward strand.
CTCGACGGCGTCCTCGCGGCTCGGGTCGGGCATCTCCGGCCAGACGAGGTCGACGCCGGCGTCGGCGTAGATGCGCCCGCGTTCGAGGTGCTCCTCCCAGTCGCCGTTCGCAGAGCCGTAGGCGTCCGTCCGGGCGATGACGACGGTGTCCTCGCTCTGCTTGGCGTCGACCGCCGCCTCGAAGCGCGAGCGGGCCTTCTCGCGGGAGATGATCTGCTTGCCCGCGATGTGGCCGCAGCGCTTGGGCGTCGTCTGGTCTTCGATGTGGACCGCGGCGACGCCCGCCTTCTCGTACTCGCGGACGGCGCGGCGGACGTTGTGGGTGCCGCCGTAGCCGGTGTCGCAGTCGGCGATGACCGGGAGGTTCGTCGACTCGACGATGCGCTTTGCGTTCTCGACCATCTCGGTCATCGTGACCATCTCCAGGTCCGGGAAGCCGAACTGGCCGAGGACCGTCGAGTAGCCGGACATGTACGCGGCGTCGAGCCCCGCCATCTCCGCGAGGCGGGCGTCGAGGGCGTGGTACAGCCCCGGCGCGAACACGTAGTCCTGCTCGTCGAGCATCTGTCGGAGCTTCGCGCCCTGCGGGTTGTCGATGTCCTTCGTGAAGACGTCCTGGTCGAGTTCTGAGGGGTGCATTATTCTGAGTCCTCCATGAGCGCGAGTTCGAACGGGTCGCGGCGACGGCGGCGCTCGGCGCGGTCGCTGGTGGTGTCGGTCGTGGGGTCAGTCGTCGTGTCGGTGCGGCCCGGTCGCGTCCCGAGGTCGGGGACGAGCGGCGCGTCCGTCTCCTGGCCCGGGCGGGTGAACGGCGTCCGGGTCGGCGTCGTGTCGGGACGCGGCGTGGCGCGACGGCTCATCGGTCGTCGGCCTCCGTGTCGAACAGGCTCAGTTCGCGCGGGTCGATGTCGTCGATGTCGGTGTCTGGGTTCGGGTCGAACGTCATGTGGGTCGTGTGGGTGGTATGGGTGGTGTCAGCCGGCCGTGGTCGGTGTCGGTCGTTCCGTGTGGTGCTGCGGCGGATGTGTGGTGGGGTACGCCCATGCTGTGTCGCCTCACCCGATTCGAGCCGATGACACCAAATAAATGTAATGATAGATAATGATAATATTCTATAATGCGTTTTGGGGCCTGAAGGCTCCTTAATTGTCACTGTGTACCACACCTGCGGCGAGTGGCAACCGACACGCCGATACGCGAGCCCTCGGAGGTGCGGACGATGGCGGCTCGTGGGGTCGACTCGGCGGTCGTGCTCGGACTCGTCGCCGCCGGCGGCGCGGTCGGCGCGAGCGCACGCTACGCCGTCGGCGCGGCGCTCCCGGGGCTGTGGGGGACGCTCGCGGCCAACGTGAGCGGGAGCCTGCTGTTGGGGTTCCTGCTGTACGAGGCGCTGCGGACCGACCGGCTCGGCGACCGGACACGCACGCTACTGGCGACTGGCGTGCTCTCGTCGTACACCACCTACAGCACCTTCGCGGTCGAGACGGCGCTGGCGGCGCCGGTCGTCGGGGCGGCGTACCTCCTCGGGAGCTACGGGCTCGGGATCGGTGCCGCGCTGGTCGGTCGCGACGTCGCCGCGCGGGTCGACCCGCGTCCGGACCGGGAGGTGGAGGTGTGAGTCCCCTCACCGCGCTCGGAGCGGTCCCCGACCCCGCACTCGTCGCCGCCGGCGGGGCCGGCGGAGCGGTCGGACGCTACCTCGTCGGATCTGCGGTCGACCGCGGGGGGTCGTTCCCGCTCGGGACCCTCACCGTGAACGTCGTCGGGAGCTTCCTCCTCGGCCTCCTCACGTTCCTCCCCGTCGGGGGCGACGTGTCGCTCTTCGTCGGCACCGGCGCCTGCGGGGCGTTCACCACGTTCTCGTCGTTCTCGGTGGCGACCGTCCAGTTGTGGGACGGCGGCGAGCGCGGCCGCGCGGTTGCGTTCGTCGCCGCCAACACGCTCCTCGCCGGCGGTGCCGTCGCCCTCGCCGCCGTACTCGCGGGCGCGAGTTGAGCCGGACGGGCCGCAGTACCGCCTGAACGCGCCGCGAAACTGCCGCCACCTCGCCACCACCGGGCCACCGAAACGCCCGAGTACCCCCACTGCGTCGTCGTCGCCATGTCACGACGCGTACTCGTCCCCATCGACACGTCGGATCACTCGACGAAGGCCCTCGACCACGCGCTCGCCGTCCACGGCGACGCGACGCTCGTCCTCGTGAACGTCGTCGACCCGAGTCGCTGGATCTCCGGCGGCGACGACGAGGGGATGGAGGCATTCTACTCGAAGGAGTTAGAGGAGTCGGCCCGCTCGGCGAGCGAGGACCTCCTCGCCAGCACCGCCGAGCGCGTCCGCGACGCCGGCACCGAGGTGGAGACGCACCAACTCGTGGGCGGCCCAGCGCGCGAGATTCTCGCGTACCTCGACGAGGAGGACGCGGACATCGACCAGGTCGTCATGGGGAGCCACGGGCGGACGGGGCTCGGGCGGATGCTGATGGGCAGCGTCGCCGAGACGGTGACGCGGCGCTCGCCCGTTCCGGTCACGGTCGTCCGGTGAGCACGTCCGGTGAGGTCACCCTCGAACAGCCCGGGCGGTAGCGATTAGCCCGTCGCCCGCGTGGGGGTGACAATGGATCGACATCCCGGCTTCCACTCCCTCCACGAGGAGACGGCCGAGACCCTCCCGGTCGACGGCTCCCTCCCCGACTGGCTCCGCGGCAGTCTCGTCCGCAACGGTCCCGGCGCCTTCTCGTTCCCCGACGGCAGTTCCGTCGACCACTGGTTCGACGGCCTCGCGATGCTGTACCGCTTCACCTTCGACCCCGGGAACCGCGCGAACGGCGACACGGGCGACTCGGGCGGACTCGGGAGTCGTCTCCGCCACCGCCGCGGCGACGCGGTCCACTACCGCAATCGCTTCCTCCGCACCGACGCGTACGAGGCGGCCCGGACGGGTGCGTTCGACGGCGGGTTCGCGACCGGCGAGACGACGCTCCGCTCGCGGCTGACGACGTTCCTCCGAGAACCGTACGACAACACCAACATCATCGCCGAGCGAGTCGGAGACGACTACCTCGCCTTCACCGAGTCGCCGCGACGGGTTCGCGTCGACCCGAACACGCTCGACGCCGTCGGCCACCACGAGTACGACGACGGCGTCCCCTCGGGCCACCTCGCGTGCGCGCACCTGAAGCGCGACCCCGCGACCGGCGCGCTGGTGAACGTCGAGACGGGGTTCGGACGGACGAGCAGGTACCACGTCCACGCGGTCACTCCCGACGGTGAGCGCCGCCACGTCGCCACCGCACGCACCGACAAGCCGGCGTACCTGCACTCGTTCGCACTCACGCCACGGTTCGTCGTGATCGCCGAGTTCCCGCTCCGACTCGACCCGCTCCGGTTGTTCAAACCGGGGCACCAGCGCCCGTTCATCGAGCAGTTCGAGTGGGAACCCGAGCGGGGGACTCGGGTGGTCGTCCTCGATCGGACGACCGGCGAGGTGGTCGCCGACCCCGTGACGGACCCGGTGTTCGGCTTCCACCACGTGAACGCCTTCGAGCGGCGCGGGGGGCGCGAGGTCGTGTTCGACCTGGAGACGGTGCCCGACGCGAGTAGCATCGACTCGCTGTACCTCGAGGAACTCCGCGCGGGCAGTTTCGGCGCGCTCGGCGCCCGCGTCGAGCGGTTCGTCGTCGACCTGGGCGACGCGAACGGACGGGGCCGTTACGGCGTCGGCGACGCCACGGTGACACGGGAGACGCTGTACGACGGCGGCACCGCGTTGCCGACCGTGTCGCCCGCGCGCTGGTGCGCCGAGCACCGCTACGTGTACGCGATGAGCACGGACAAGCCGGTGAACGAGTGGGCGCGGGCGGTGTTGAAACTGGACACGGAGACGGGGGAAGTGGTCGAGTTCGACGGCGGTGGCTACTTCGGCGAGCCCATCTTCGTGCCGAATCCCGACGGCGACGCGGAGGACGACGGCGTCGTGCTCGTGGTGACGCTGGAGGAGGGAGCCGAAGCGTCGTCGCTGGTGGTACTGGACGGTGAGTCGTTCGCAGAACGGGCGCGGGTGCGACTCCCGCACGTGGTGCCGTTCGACTTCCACGGGCGCTACTTCCCGGAACTGAAGGCGAGGTCGGCGTAGGGGCCGGACCGGAGGGGTCGCCGGCTTACTCCTCGTCGCCCAGCGCGTGCCACGACAGCCGCGGGTTGCGTGCCGCGGAGGTTTGGTCGACGCGTCGCGAGGTCGTCTTGTTCGGGGCCGCGTGGAGCTCCTCGTCGGTGTCCGCGAACGCCTCGTTGAACGCATGCGCCAGGTCCTCCAGCGAGCGCTTGTTCTCCACCTCCGTCGGCTCCGTCAGCATCGCCTCGGGCACCATCTCGGGCCACTTCGTCGTCGGGGGGTGGACGCCGTAGTCGAGCATCCCCTTCGCCACGTCGGCGGCGTCGCGGTCGCCCGCGGTTGCCGCGAACTCGTGGTGGAACGGGCCGTACGGCACCTCCAGGTCGAGCAGGCTCGCGAGGTAGTTCGCGTTCAGCGTCGCCTTCGCGCTCGCGTCGAGCAGGCCCTCGTCGCCGAGGCGGTGGATGTACGCGTACGCACGGATGAGGACGAGCCAGTTGCCGCCGAATCCGTGGACCTTCCCGATGGAGTGGGCGGGGTCGAACAGTTCGTACTCGGGCGTGTCGGCCTCGTCGCCGGCGTCGTCGGCGTCGTCGGCGTCCGCGAGCGCGCCGCCATCCGAACCTACCTGCCGAACCTGCGGTCTGGGGAGGAACTCCGCGAGTTCCTCGACGACGCCCACCGGCCCGGCGCCGGGGCCACCACCGCCGTGGGGCGTCGCGAACGTCTTGTGGACGTTGTAGTGCATGATGTCGAACCCCATGTCGCCCGGGCGAGCGCGGCCCAGCAGGGCGTTGAGGTTCGCGCCGTCGTAGTACAGCAGGCCGCCCGCGTCGTGGACCACGTCCGCGATGTGGGCAATGTCGCGCTCGAACAGCCCCACCGTGTTGGGGTTGGTGAGCATCAGCGCGGCGGTGTCCTCGCTGACGGCGGCCTCCAGCGCCTCCACGTCGACGCGCCCGTCCTCGCCGGATGGGAGTTCGACCACGTCGTAGCCGGCCATCGCCGCGGTGGCGAAGTTGGTGCCGTGGGCGGACGCGGGGATGATAACCTCCGACTTGTCGTTGCCGTGGTGCTGGTGGTACGCCTTCGCGACGGCGATGCCGGTGAACTCGCCGGCGGCGCCCGCGGGCGGCTGGAGCGTGACGGCGTCCATCCCGCCGATGGTCGCGAGGTACTCTTGCAGGCCGTAGAGGAGTTCGAGGTTCCCCTGGACCGTCTCGGGGTCGCGGTCGGGGTGGACCGCCGCGTTCGGGTCGGCCGCGACCGCGTCCGCGAACGAGGGGTTGTACTTCATCGTACAGGAGCCGAGCGGGTACGGCCCCAACTCGACGCTCCAGTTCATCTGCGACAGCCGGGTGTAGTGGCGCGCCAGTTCCGGCTCGGAGATCTGGGGCAACTCCAGCGAGTCGCGCGTCAGGTCGTCCGGGAGGGCTGAGTTCTCGCCGGGGTCGACCGCGGTCGAGTCCTTCTCCGACAGGAGTGGCTCGTTGCGGGTATCGTCGCCGAAGCGGGCCTGATCGAAGTTCATTGAATCACCTCGGCGAACGCCGCGACCAAGTCGTCTGCTTCGTCGGCGTTCAGATCAGTCACGCACACCTGCAGCGTCTCGTCGTCGAGGACGTGGACCGCGAAGCCGTGGTCACGCAGGTCGACGGCGACGCGGGGGGCGTCGGCGACGCCGACGGTGAACTCCCGGAAGTGGTGGTGGGAGTCGAGCGGCGCCGTCACGCCGTCGACGGTGTCCAGGTCCGCCGCCAGCGACTCGGCGTTTCGGACGCAGTCTTCCGCCAGCGCGACGAGGCCCTCCGGGCCGAGCGAGGCGGCGTGCATCGCCGCCCGGAGCGCGACCCACGCCTGGTTGGTGCAGATGTTGGAGGTGGCGCGCTCCTTGCGGATGTGCTGTTCGCGCGTCTGGAGCGTGAGCGTGAACGCCCGGCGGTCGTCGGCGTCCTCGCTCTTGCCGACGAGGCGACCCGGCACCTGTCGGAGGAACTCCTCCTTACAGGCGAACAGGCCCAGGCCCATCCCGTAGCTCGCGGGCAGGCCGAGCGCGCCGGCCTCGCCGACGACCACGTCGGCGCCGACCGAGGCTGGCTCCTGCAGCAGCGAGAGGGCGACCGGGTCCGATCCGACGCAAAAGAGCGCGTCGTTCTCGTGTGCGAGGTCGCCGACCGCGGCCAGCGCGGGTTCGATGGCGCCCGTCACCGTCGGCGTCTCCGCGTACACGAACACGGTGTCGTCGTCGACGAGGTCCGCGAGCGCGTCGAGGTCGACCGTGTTGTCCGCGTACGGGTACGTCTCGACCGTCAGGTCCGAGCCGTCGACGTAGTTGTCGAGCGTGCCGCGCTTGCCGTCGCGGAGGGCCTCGGGCACGAGCACCGTCGCCCCGGACGTGCTCCGGACGCGCTCGGCGAGGAGGGCGGCCTCGGCGAGGCCGGTCGCGGCGTCGTACATCGAGCAGTTGGCGATGGGGAGGCCCGTCAGCTCCACCAGCATCGACTGGTACTCGAACAGCGCCTGGAGGAACCCCTGTGTGATCTCGGGCTGGTACTGGGTGTAGCTGGTGAGGAACTCCGATCGCGAGGAGAGGTCGTCGACCACGGCGGGGACGTAGTGCGAGTAGTGGCCCCGACCGAGGAACTCGGTGAGGTCGTCGTTGCGCGCGAACGTCTCGGCCAGATCCGCGCGGACCGTCCGCTCGTCGCGCTGGGGGATGCCGAACTCGCCGTCGAAGGCGACCTCCGCTGGGATGTCGAACAGGTCTGCCTCCTCGTCGACGCCGAGCGCGTCGAGCATCGCCGCCGTCTCGTCGGCGGTGTGGGGGGCGAAGGGAGAGCCGGTCGGCCCGCTCGTCCGTCCGCTCATCGGGGGACCACCTCGGCACGTCCGTGGGGGTGCACCGGCGTTCCGTGTCCACGTCTGTCCATATACGTGCCTACGGTCCCCCCACCAAGAGTCGTTCGTTCCCGGGCGGTGCAGCCGCCTCACCCGGACGATCACTCGGTCGCGAGTGAGTCCTGGCGCGGATCGGTTTTGTCCGTCGCGCCCCCACCGTCGCTCGTGCCCGACCCCGTCGACCCGCCGAAGTCCGACCCGCTCGACGTCGACGACGACGCCGACGTGATGCCCCGCCCGTACGCGGATCTGGTCCACGGCGTGATGGAGGCGCGGGGGTGTTCGAAGCCCGACGCCGAGGCGTGGGTAGACGAGCAGGGCCGTGAAGCCGCCGAGCGATTCCTCCTCGCGCGGTGGGCCGGTCGCTGATCAGCCCTCGGTCGGCGTCTCGGTGAACGCGGACTCGTCGACCGAGAGGCGGGTCCAGTAGACGGTTCCCTCGTAGGTGACGACGTAGTCACCGCTCACGCGCCACGTCTCGGGTGGTGACTCCCACTCGAAGCGTACTGGATCGTGTGCGCGAAAGCGGTCGACGAGCGACCGGAGCGCGTCGCTCGGCTCCTCGTCGTGGGCGACGTGGTAGCCCTCCCCGGCGCGCTCGTGGGGAACGTCGCCCGTCGGCGTCTGGCCGACCGCCGTCTCCACGATGTCGCGCTCGGCATCGGTGAGGCCGTCGAGCGTCCAACCGAACCGCTCGCGCACGTCGGCGCCGAAGTCGGCCGTCGACGAGACCCGGTCGGCGGTCACCTCGTACGTGTAGACGGTGTAGGAGCCGCGGTCGTCCACCTCGATCGTCGCGGGACCGTCGGGCCAGACGACCGCCGCGTACTCCGGGTCGGGGACGAGCACGGATTCCTCGACAGCCTCGGGTCGATAGTGCAGCGACGTGAGCACGCCCGGCGGTCGGTGGTCGTCGTAGCCTCGGTCCGCGAGTGCTTCGCGGTCGACCGCGGGCAACTCCTCGTAGCCGATCCGGTCGGCCGGGTCGGGCGTCTCGTCGCCGTCCTCGACCCGGATCGGATTCATCGTCACGCCGAACGCGCGCATCTCGCGGGAGTCGGTCACGTCGGCCCCGAAGCGGTAGACGCCCTCGCCCGCGACGACGACTGGTCGGTCCGTCGGGAGTGGTTCGTGTCGGTCCTCGACGGTCGCCGAACCAGTGTCGACGACCTCGCGGGCGAGCGCGTCCCGGTTCTCCGGGCCGGGGTCGGACACGTCGCCGTCGCCGAACGTCCACAGCGCCTGCTCGGCGATACCGGCGTCGTCTTCGGAGACCATGCGGAGGGAGGCGGTCGGGGAGGGCGCACAGCCGACACAGCCGCCGGTGGCTGTCACGGCCAGCGTCGCCGTCGTCGCGAGGAACGAGCGGCGGTCGAGTGGCATACCCGCGGCTACACGACAGGGTGCCAAGAGGTTCCCGGTGGCGAAAACGCGCGTGTGTGTGTCTCGGTGTCGGCCCGACGCCTACGCGATCTGGTCGGCGTACTCCTCGGCGGTGAGGAGGTCCTCGAGGTCGCCCTCGTCCAGGTCGAGTTCGAGCATCCAGCCCTCGCCGAACGGGTCGTCGTTGACGAGTTCGGGCGCGTCGAACAGCGCCTCGTTCACGGCGGTCACCTCACCGGAGACGGGGGCGTACAGGTCCGAGACGGCCTTGATCGACTCGATGACGCCGAACTCGGCGTCGGCGTCGAGCGCGTCGCCCTCGTTGGGGAGTTCCACGAACACCACGTCGCCGAGTTCGTCCTGCGCGAAGTCGGTGATGCCGACCCGCCCCGTTTCGGGGTCGATCCACTCGTGCGACTCGCGGTAGTGCAGGCCCTCGGGTACGTCGAAGCTCATCGTCTATCGGTACCCGTGCGGCGAGGGTACTTGGGTGTATTCGAATCCGTCCGACCCGCCGGTTCACCACAGACGGTCGGGTGAGCGCCAGCCAGCGACCTACTCGAACGGGACCGTCACGACCTTCGCGCGCTTCTCGCGCGCGCGGACGACGACGTTCACCTCGGTACCCGGGTCGGTGAAGCCGACCGGGAGGTAGCCCAGCGCGATGGGCTTGTCGAGGGTGGGGCTCATCGTCCCCGACGTGACGACGCCGACGACGTGGCCGTTCTCGTCGGTCACGTCGTAACCGTGGCGCGGGACGCCGCGGTCGAGCAGTTCGATCCCGACGAACGTCTCCTCGACGCCCGTCTCGGCCTGCTCGGCGAGCGCGTCGCGGCCGACGAACTCCGTGTCGAGGTCGACGACGAAGCCGATGTCCGCCTCGTACGGCGTGCGTGGCTCGTCCTCGGGGTGGAAGTCCTGCCCCGACAGGAGGAAGCCCTTCTCCATGCGCAGGGTGTCGCGAGCGCCGAGGCCGCACGGCGCCGCGTCGTCGGCGAACAGCGCCCACACGTCCTCGGCGGCCTCCCACGGACAGAGAATCTCGAACCCGTCCTCGCCCGTGTAGCCGGTCCGGGCGACCCAACACTCGGCGCCGGCGAACGGTGCGAACGTCGCGGAGAACCGCGACAGGTCGCGCACGTCCGGTCCGTCGGCGTCGACCGCGTCGGCGACGAGGTCCGGCGCCTCGGGACCCTGCACGGCGAACATCGCCCAGTCCTCGGTGACGTTGCGCACCTCGCAGTCGAGGTCCCACTCGTCGCGGTGGTCGACCCACCGGTCGTGCGTCTCGGTGTCGTGGCCGGCGTTCGGGATGAACAGGTACGCCGGCACCGTGTTGGCATCGTCCGCGTCGTCGCCGTCGCCGTCTGCGGTCGACTCGTCGGGGAGGCGGTAGACGACCGTGTCGTCGATCATGACGCCGTCCTCGCGGGTGATGGCGGCGTACTGGGCGTCACCGACGGCCAACTCGGTCACGTCGTTGCTCGTCAGGCGCTGCATGAGCGTCGTCGCGTCGGGACCCGCGACCTCGATTTCGCCCATGTGGGAGACGTCGAATATCCCAGCCGCCTCGCGCACCGCCGTGTGTTCGGTGCGGATGGAGTCGAACTCGACCGGCATGTCCCACCCGCCGAACTCGGTGAACTTGGCGCCGCGCTCGGCGTGTACCTCGCGGAGGGGCGGCTTCCGGAGCGTCATACCCACAGCGTCGCCCGCCCGCGAGTAAGCGTTTGGTATTCCAGCCGAATGATCCCGCCGTTGGTCACGGTGCCAGTCGCGGCGCCGACGGCTCCCTCGGCGTGGGTTTCACCGCCGATAGCCGGAGCGCCCAGTCTTAAATAGGTGCGGCGGGTGCGACGACTGATGCTCGGAACCGGCGTCCCGACACTCCTCTCGCTTTACGTGGTGGCCTACGCCGTCGCGATCGGTGGCTGTCTGCTCGCGCTCCGTCGGGCGGTCGCCATCGACGACGACGAGACGCGACGGGGACTCGTCGCGTTGGTGGTCTCCAGCGGCGGGTGGGCGGTCGCCCAGTTGGCGTACCTGCTCGCCCCGACGCCGACGCTCCAGTACGCGTTGTACCTCACCGGTCTGATCGTCGGCCTGACCACGATCGGAGGGTGGCTGTACTTCTGTTCGGCGTACACCGGGCGCGCGTTCCACCGGAACCAGACGTACCGCCGCGCGGCGGTCGGCGCGTACCTCGCCGTCGTCGCGATCAAGGTGACGAACCCCCTCCACGGCTTCTACTTCACCGCCGAGGTGGCGACCACGCCGTTCACCCACCTCGCCGTCCAGCAGGGCCTCGCCCACTGGGTGGTCACTGGGGTGTCGTACTCGCTCGTCGCGGTCGGCTTCTTCATGCTGTTCGACCAGTTCCTCGAGGCCGACTTCGACACGCGACCGCTGGCGGCGCTGGTCGGCGCGACCGCGCTGCCGGTCGCGTTCGACGTGGTCGAGGTCGCGACGCCGTCGCTGCTCGATCTCAGCATGGAACCCGTGGGCGTCGCGGTGTTCGCCGTCGGCACCCTGTACGTGTTCGAAGACCGGTTCCTCTCGGTCCAGTTGTCCGACGGGATCGACGACTCGTTGATCTACCTGGACGAGGACGACCGAGTGCGCGAGACGAACGACCTCGCTCGCGAGACGTTCCCCGAACTGCGGGGCGCCCGCGGCGACCCGATCTCGACTGCGCTGCCCGACGTGGCCGCCGAACTCGACGGCGGCGAGGGACTGCTCGAACGGTCGGGCGCGGGTGGCTCGCGCTTTTTCCTCGTGACGACGACCGAGTTCGTCCGCGCCCGTGGGACCGTCGGGCGCTTAGTGATGTGCAGCGACGTGACCGACTCCGAACGCCGGCGCCGAGAGTTGGCCCGGCAGAACGACCAACTGGAGTCGTTCGCCGCCGCCATGCGCCACGAACTGTTCAACACCCTCCAGATCGTCGCCGGGCGCGTCGACCTCGCCGGCGCCGAACTGGAGGGGGGCGACGTGGACGCGGCGCGTGAGTCGCTCCGCACGGCCTCGCGGACCGCCGACCGGATGCGGCGACTCGTCGAGGACTTCGCCGAACTCGCGCGCAAGGGGCAGACCGTCGAGGACACCGAGTCGGTCGCGTTCGGGTCGACCGTCGAGGACGCGTGGCGGTCCCTCGGCCCCGACGGGCTCCGACTGGTGCGCGAAGGCGACGGCCAGATCGACGCCGACCCCGAGCGCCTCGAGTCGTTGCTCGCCAGCGCGTTCCGCTTCGCCGCGCACAACGACGCCTCGCAGGTGAGCGTCACCCTCCGCGAGGACGGCCTCGTCGTCGCCGACGACGGCGAGGAGTACCCCGAACTGGACCCCGAGGCGTTCTTCGAGTACGGCGGCGCCGTTCCGGACGCAGAGGCCGGAATCGCGCTCCCCAACGTCCGCACGCTCGCGGAGGTCCACGGCTGGCAGGCGACGGTCGACCCCGACTACGCCGGGGGCGTCAAGGTCGTCGTCAGCGGCGCCTGCACCGACATCGAGGAGCGGTCGCCGGGCGCGACGCTCGGTGAGCACGGCCAAGCGACCGCGTCTGTCGAGTGAGCGTGAACGGGCAGCAGAGAATCGGCGGTGTCGCGGCGGGTCGCCGGTCGGCGCCTCAGTAGGCGTCGACGTAGGCGGCGACGTCGAGCAGGCGGTTCGAGAAGCCGTACTCGTTGTCGTACCACGTCAGGATCTTCGCGACGCCCTCGTCGTCGTCGCCGACGACGTTCGTCGAGCGCAGGTCGACGTACGAGGAGAACGGCAGGCCGATGATGTCGCGGCTGACGACCTCGTCGTCGGTGTAGCCGAGCACGCCCGCCAGCGGCCCCGAGTCCGCCGCGTCACGGAACGCCGCGTTGATCTCGTCTGCCGACGGGGAGTCCTCGAGGTCCACGACGAGTTCGGTGAGCGAGCCGTTCGGGACCGGGACGCGCATCGCCATCCCGTCGAGTTTCCCCTGCAGTTGCGGGAGAATCTCGGTGGCCGCCTGCGCGGCGCCCGTCGAGGTGGGGACGATGTTCTCGGCGGCGGCGCGCCCGCGGCGCGTCTTCGCCTTCGGGCCGTCGACGAGGTTCTGGCTCCCCGTGTACGCGTGGACGGTCGTCAGGGTGCCCGAGGCGATGCCGAACTCCTCGTCGAGCACCTTCGCGACCGGCGTGACGGAGTTGGTCGTACAGGAGGCGTTCGAGACGACCGACTCGCCCTCGTACTCCTCCTCGTGGTTGACGCCGTACACGAGCTGTTTCACCGGCTCCTCGCCCTTCGGCGGCGCGGAGATGACGGCCACGTCGGCGCCTGCCTCCACGTGCTTCTCGGCGTCGCCCTTCGTGCGGAACACGCCGGTACACTCCAACGCCACGTCGACGTCGAGGTTGTCCCACGGCAGGTCGGCGGGGTCCTGCTCGTCGAGCACCGGCACCGCCGTGTCGCCGATGGACAACTCGCGCGCGTCGGCGTCGTAGCTGATCCCGTCGAGGCGACCCATCACCGAGTCGTAGGACGCGAGGTAGCGCATCTCCTCGCCCTCCATCACGTCGTTGATGCCGACGAGTTCGATGCGGGGGTCCTCCAACACCGCACGGAAGACGTTGCGACCGATCCGACCGAACCCGTTGAGCCCCACACGGACGGGATTGTCGACGTCGTCGCCCGCCGCGAGGTACGATTTACTCATATCCGAATAACTGATGGCCGACGACTTATCGCTTGTGGGTACGGCCGAGCGGGGCGCTGCGCGACGGTCGAGTGGGAGCGCGACTCGGCGCCCCGATGTGGCGCCCCGTCGCCTCGGGGGAGACGTGTCGGGCGAGACGGCAGGACGTGGCGCTCGCCGGGGGGGAGAAGGCTTATTCGGACCAACGAACAACAAGCGGTGAGAATGCGTGACAACCGCGACGATCCGTTCGGCGATATCTTCGAGGAGATCGAACGGATGATGAGCGAAATGACCGGCGCTGCGACGGGTGCGGCCGCGCCCGGCGACGCCGGCTTCGGCGACGAGACCCACGTGTCGGTGTACGAGGAGGGTGAGACGGTGCGAGTCGTCGCCGACCTCCCGGGGATCGACAAGGGAGGGATCGACCTCCAGTGTGACGGGTCGACCCTGACGATCACCGCGGAGGGTGAGCACCGCCGCTTCGACGAGCGTGTTCGGCTCCCGACCCGCGTCGACGAGCACTCCGCGACGGCGACGTTCAACAACGGCGTCCTCGAAGTTCGCCTCGACGCCCTCGAACCGTCCGCCGACATCGACGTCGAGTAACTCCGCCACCCACGCCGGGTCGGCGTCCGTTCTCGAACGCGTTGGTTCGACAGCGACCGCCACGCCGGCGCCCGCGGAACCAGTTTCTGCCGCACCAGTTTCTGCCACACCAGCTACCGCTGTGCCATCCTCCCCACCAGCTACCGCCGGGCCGTCCGCCGCACCAGCGCCGCCACGTCGGCGTCGAAGCCGTCGCGGTACTTGTGGGCCTCGTCGACCGTCGGGCGGGCGTTCGTCTCCGAGATGACGAGGCGACCGTCCGTCTCGAGGAGGTCGACCCCGAGCAGGGGGATGTCGAGCGCCTCGGCTGCCCGTTCCGCCAGTTCCCGCGCCGGGTCGTCGAGGGCGACGCCCTCCGCGACGGCGCCGCGGTGGACGTTGTGCTTCCACCTGCCCTCGGCGAGCGCCCCCGCCGGGAGTCGGCGCTCGACGGCGCCCGCGTAGTCGCCGTCGACCACCATCGCCCGGTAGTCGGTCGCGCCCGGGAGGAACTCCTGGAGGAGGAACGACTTGTCGCCCGTCGCGCGGTAGTCGTGGACCAAATCGAGGTAGTCGGTGACGCCGAGCAGTGAGTCTGGGTCGGTCGCCTTCGCGACGCCCACCCCGCGGGTCGCGGAGTTGGGTTTGACGACGACGGGGTAACCGACCTCGTCGGCGGCGGCGAGCACCGCCTCGTCGTCGACGGGGTTCGACACTAGTCGCGTCTCCGGCACCGGCAGGCCGGCGGCCGACAGCGCCGCGAGCGTGCCGGCCTTGTTGCGCGAGGCGAGGGTCGCATCGCGCCCGTTCACCCACGGCACGCCGAGGTGCGTGTCGAGCACCGCCCCCTCCATCAGTCGCGAGGGGTACACCCACCCGGCGTCGAAGCCGTCGAACTCGTCGGTCGCGTCGCCCGCACCGGTCGCGTCCGCGGTGTCGACGCGGAGCACGCGCTCGTCGGGTTGGACGTGCTCGACGGCGATGCCGTGCGGGGCGAGTCGCTCGCGGAGGCGCTCGAACGTCTCCGCCCGCGTCGTCACGGCGAGGCGGAGGTCGGGGTCGGTGGGGGGCGACGGCATGGTCGTATCCGACCGTCGGGCCCCCCGGAGGTAACGGTTCGGCTCGCGGTGTTGGGGGCGCTGGCCCCCACCCATCGACGGCGACTACTCGGTCATCTCGGGCGGGAGTGCGCCGAGTTGCGCGAGAATCCCGAGCATGTCGTAGTACCACCACGCCTCGGTGACCGCGCCGTCCTCGACGGCGTACACCGTGGTTCCGGACCACTCGGCGCGTTCGTTACTGGGTTCCAGCCCGAAATCCGTGAGCCCGCCCTCGTCGGTGCCGGACGCCGTCCACCGGGAGACGATCCGACCCTCGCCGACGATCACCTCGTCGGTCTCGACGTGGAAGTCGGGGAAGATCGTCCTGACGTCGTCGATCCACTCGGCGAACTCGTCGACACCGTGGAGTTCCTCGTTCTCGGGGATATCGTGGATCACGGCGTCCGCGGCGACGTAGTCGCCGAGGGTCGCGAGGTCTCCACCGTTCCAGATCTCCTGCGTGAAGTCGGCTATCAGTTCCGCTGCCGCATCGTTGGACATCGTGCTCACTCGAACCACCCGATCTGCGGTAGTCTGTCGTGGAGCATCAACGGTGCCGGCGGTTTTCGTCGCGCTGGTATCGCCCCGCCTGTAGCGCCCCGGATCACCCGCCGGCGCCGCCCCCGCGACACGGCGCCACACGCGCATCCGGAGAAACGAGGCTTCTTACGGCCCGAGCAGGTAGTCGCCCACATGAGCGATTCCGACGTTCCCTCGCAGGTGCCCGTGGAGTGCCCGGGCTGTGCCGAGGAGACGCCCCACGAGGTGCTGAAGCCCGGCGGTCACGCGACGGTGCAGTGTACGGTCTGCGGTCACACGCACAAAGTCGAGGTGCCCGAACCGACGACCGTCGACGTCGACGTGGTCGTCTCGCAGGACGGCGAGTCGTACACCGCGACGCTGGAGGGCGAGCCCGACCAGCTCGTCGAGGTCGGCGACGAGTTCATCGTCGAGACCGAACAGGCGATCCAACAGGTGCGCGTCACCTCCATCGAGTTGGAGGGCGACCGTCGCGTCGAGCAGTCCGACATCGACCACGCCGCGACCGTCTGGACGCGCGTCGTCGACAACGTCTCCGTCAACATCACCGTCCACCCGAAGGACGGGCGCCGCGACGAGACGCGCTCGCTGAAGGTGTACGTCCCCGGCGACTACGAGTTCGTCGTCGGGCAGACCGTCTCCTTCGGCGACGACGAGATCGAAATCGAGGGCGTGCAGGTGCGCGACGAGACCGCCGACACCTACCGCCACGAGAAATTCGACCACGACGGCGACATGGTGTACGCGAAGGACGTGAAGCGGGTGTACGCCCGCGACACCAAGACGGCCGCCTGGTCCGCCTGGTGAGAAGGCGATAGCCCCGACCGAACACCGATTCTCTCGACGGCTGAAGTGCGCTTCAGCGAGCGCTTTTCTTCCTCCTTGCACATCCCGAGACCGTGCGACCGAGTCCCCGATCACACCCAACCGACCCCCGCGACGGAGGTCACCGATGAGCGAGTGGCGCGTCGCCGACCCGACCGCCCGCACGACCGACCCCGACGCCGCACAGCCGCCACGCGAGACGACGTTCGCCGACGCGGCCGCGCACGCGAACTTCGTCGTCCACGAACCGACGACCCTCCCCGACGACTGTGCCGTCGAGACAGTGACCTACCGGCCGGAACAGCCGCCGGGCAGACCTGAGGGCGTCGAGGCGGCCGACCTCGGGCAGACACCGTGGAGCGAGGGGAACCCCTCCAGCGTGCGCGCCGTGGTCCGCGGCGACGACCGTGCGCTCCGGGTCAAGCAGTTCCTGTACGACTGGGCGCCCCCCGCGGCGAGCGTCGCGCCGCTGTGGCGCACGCCGGCGCCGACGCCCGTCGCCTGCGATGACGCGGTGGGCTGGCTCGGCACCGACTACGAGGACCGGCGCGGCGCGTGTCTCCAGCGCGAGCGCGCACAGATCGAGGTGTCGGTCACCGCGGGCTCGTTCGCGGACGACGAACTCGCGGCGCTGCTGCGCGGGTTCGCGCCCGCCGACCCCGAGGCGAGCCGAGGGGTCCGCGAGGCGCCGTTTCACGCGCTGAACTACTGGGTCCGGTTCGGTTGTCGGCCACCGGGCGTCCCGCACGGTCTGTGGGACCACTCGGGTCCGCGGCCGTACGACGAGAGCCGACCCGTGTCGCTGTCTGCGCTGGCGGCGGCGTCGGAGCGCTACACCCCACAGCCGCTCGTCCCGGGCGACCGCGGGGCAGGCGACGCCTTCGTGTTCGACTCGGCGCTGGCGTTCCCCGAGGCCGACGCGGTCGAACTCCTGTTCCGCGACCGCACGACCGGAAGCGACCACCTCTGGATCACCGCCGCGGCGGCGGGGAGTCCGCTCGCGCCGGCGTTGCCTCCGGCGGAGGCCGACCAGCCAGCCGAGACGCGCGAACGGATCGACTGCCGCGGAACCAACGTGTACTACGCCGCACTCACCGAGGAGCACGGCGCGTGGGAGGCACAGTGGGCGGACGACGGGGTCCGGTACGCCGTCTGGGCGGGCGCCTCGCACGGCCTCGACGGGGCGGCGTTCCGCGAGGTCGTCGCCGGACTGACACCGCCGTAGCCCGCCGATACGCCCGGTCCGACGACTGCGTTCCCGAGCACCGCCCCGATTCCGTGGCGCGCCCCCCGTGGAGGGATGCTCTTTTATCCACCCAGTCAAACTCCCGCGAACGAACGATGCCGACCGACGAGCGGACCGGGCTCGACACCGAGGAACTGCTCCTCGTGTGGGCAGCGCGGCGGACGGGCGTGTTGGACGCGCTGTTGACGACGGCGGGGACGCCGGCGGAGGTGGCCGCCGCGACCGACGTCGCGGAGCCGCTGGCTCGACGGCTCGTCGAGGCGCTGGCGGAGTTGGGGTTCTTCGAGGCCGTCGACGACGAGTACGAGCCGACGAACCGCGCGCTCGGGATGCTCGCGAAGCGCGACGTGCGCTCCATCGGGTCGGTCCCTCACGACCTCGACGTGCTCGACGAGTTGGTCGGGCTCCCCGAGACGCTGGAGACGGGCGTCCCGCCCGAGCGTCGCAGCGACTGGGAGGCGAACGCGCTGGGCGCGCACTACGCCACCGACCCCGCCGTCGTCCGGGCGTGCGTCACCGCCGCGGTCCGGGCGAACCCCGACGCCGACTCGGTGGTGGACCTGTGCGGTGGCTCCGGCGTGTACGCCCGCGAGTTCGCCGCCCGCGGCGTCGACGCGACGCTGGTCGAGTCGCCGTCTGCGGTCGACCTGCTCGGGCGCGTCCACGGCGACCGCGTGTCCTTGCACGCGGGCATCCCCGCGACGCTCGACCGGAGCTTCGACCTCGCGTTCCTCGGCGACGGCCTCTCCGGGATGGACCCCGGCGAAATCGTGCCGACGCTGTCGGTCGCGGTCGACCTGCTCGACGGCGACGGCGCCCTCGTCGCGACCGACGTGCTCGACGACGACTCGGGCGACGCCGTCGCCGTGGAGGCACGCGCGCTCGCCGCGGGGCACGGGGGCGCCTACGCGCCCGAGACCGTCCGCGACTGGTTCTCCGAGGCCGGCCTCGCGGACGTGCGCGTCGAGCCGATCCCCGGGATCGGCCGGCACGCCGCCGTCGGCGTCGTCGACGGCTGACCGCCGGTCCCCACGATGACGTTCGCGTTCGCGCAGAGGTCACCACTCGCTCCGCGATCGGGGCGAAACCGCTGGGCTGAGAGTTTCTGTTAAGTAGATACGATCCAACTGGCAGTCGAATGTGTGACGAGTCCCGACACGGTGTCGGTCTCCTGCAGTCAGGTTCGGTTCACGGTCGAGGGTCGTGACCGGCGCCATCGTCGAGGTCGTCTCGCCGGAGACGCTGCGCGTCCTCAGCGATGCGTGGTCGTTCGTCCTGTCCTCGCCGGACGTGTTCGTCGCGTTCGTCCTCTGGCAGTTGCTGCTGCTGTACACCGTCCCGGTCGCGTTCTGGGACTACGAACTGCTCCGGTCGACCGTCAGCCGACGCCGCATCGCGCGGTCGAGCGATCCGACCCTCAGTTGGGACCTCGACGCCGTGCAAGTGCGGATCCTCACCATCGGCAACGAGGCTGTCGTGCGCGAGACCGTCGCGTCCCTGCCCGATGGACTCGACGACGTGGTCGTCGTCGCGGAGGAACCGATCGACGTGCCGGGCGCTGAGGTGTTGGTCGTGCCGGACGACTTCGTCTGCACCGCGACCCACAAGGGACGCGCCGTGGAGTGGGCGCGGCGCAACCACCCGACCGACCGCGAGTACGTGCTGTACCTCGACGAGGACACCGACGCGTCGGCGCTGACGGAGATTCCGTCGAACGCGGACGTCGTCCAGTTCCGCGAACGTCCGTCCCGGAGCGGCGGGTTGGTCCCGTACTTGGCGGAGATCCACCGCATCGGCTTCAACGTCGAACAGCGGGCGTTCCCGTTCTTGGGCATCCCGTTCTACGCGTGGGGCGGTGGGATCGCGATCCGGCGGAGTCTGGAGGAGGAGGTGACCTGGGACACGCCGAGCATCGTCGAGGACTCGGTGTTCCTCTGGCGCGCGGTCCGCGAGTACGGCGCGACGCTGGACGTCGCCGACGTGCCCCTCCGTAACCAGGCGCCACCCTCGGTGTCGGCGATGATCGCACAGCGACGCCGGTGGTTGACGGGGACCCGCACGCGCACGGACCTGCTCCCGAAGGACTACCGCGTCCTCTACCAGATGCGCGACCTCGGGTGGGCGCTGTCGACGGTCAGCCCGTTGCTGTGGCTCGGCTCCGTCGTGAGCTACCTCGGGTACACCGACCTCTCGCTGCTCCCGGTGTTCTTCCCGGAGGCGTACACGGCGCTCTCGCTCGTCCTCCTGTGTCACGTGTACGGGTGGTCGCTCCTGGGTCTCGTCACCTACCGACCGCCGGCAGCGGTGTGGGTGTACCTGCTCGTGTTCACCCCGCTCGTCGTCACGGTCCACTCGGCGGGCGCGCTGTACGGGCTGCTCCGCCCCGCGAAGACGTTCGCCGTCACCCGGAAGGTCGTCGAGGCGGCGCCCGACGGGGTCGACGACGCGCTCGGGGAGGTACTGGACGTCCCGACCGACGACGACGCGCCGGAGCACCTCCTCGAGAGTGACGGCGGCGAAGAGGAGCGCCCGTGACCCCACCCGACAGCGGTCGAGGTGGCAGACGGTCACGCTCGACGGCGGCCCGCCCGCCGCTCGACGGGTCGGGACGGAGGCTCGGCGGGGCGTTCCTCGGCGACGTCCCCGAGTCGCTGCAGCGCGCCAGCGACGTGGAGGCGTGGCTCTCGACCGGCCTGGACGTCCAGACCGTGTTCGAGCCGTGGGCGACCGCACCCGTTGCGATCGCCGACCTGTTCGATCGGTTGGCCGCCGTCTGGGAGGCGGGCCGGACGCCCCTGCTGACGTGGGAACCGTTCACCCGTACTCCCGAGGAGACGCCGGACGACCTCCTCGTGCGGATCGTGCGCGGTCGCTACGACGAGTACCTCGGCGAGTGGGGGCGCGCCCTCTCGCAGTGGCTCGCCGGACCGGACGGCGAACACGGCACCCCGGACGACCGCCGGATCCTGATCCGCCCGATGCACGAAGCGAACGGCGACTGGTACCCGTGGGCGCCGTCGGTCGCGGAGACGCCCGCTTCGACGTACGTTCGCGCGTGGCGACGGATCCACCGCGAGGTCACCAAGCGCCTCCCGGCCGACGCCGCCGTGTCGTGGATCTGGGCCGTCAACCACGTCGACGTGGGCGACGTGCACGCGGAGGCACTGTTCCCCGGCGACGACGCCGTCGACTGGGTCGGCGTCGACGGCTTCAACTGGGGGACGAGTCGCGAGTGGAGCGCGTGGCGCGACCCGGCGGCGGTGTTCGGCGAGATGCTCGACCGCGTCGCCGGGTGCTCGGCACGCCCGCTGTGTGTCCCCGAGTTCGGCTGTGGCTCCGAGCGAGCGACCGGTCCAGATCCGGACGCAAAGAGCGCGTGGCTCGCCGACGCGTTCGCCACGTTCGTGGACCGGGACGTCCGCCTCGCTGGGTACTTCGGTACCGACAAAGAGACCGACTGGGCCGTCTTCGGCGGCGAGCGCGGCGCGAACACGATCCGCGTCGACGGGCGCTCGTACCGGACGTACCCGGGGTTCAGGCGCGGCTACCGCGCGTTCGTCGACGCGTAGCGTCGAACCGTCGGCGGGTCGATGCTCCGGAAAAGTGGCGTTTTACACGTCCGCGCTACGTCTTGGCCCGACGCTCAGGCGGTCGACTCCTCGACGGCGGCCTCGGACTCGGTGTGGGCCGACTCGCGGATGTCGCGTTCGATCTCCTCGCGCCCCTTCTTGAACTCGCCCATCGCCTGCCCGCTGGAGCGGGCGAGTTGCGGCAGCTTGTTCGCGCCGAACAGCAGGACGACGATGAGGAGGATCACGAGCATCTCGGGGCCGCCGGGTATCATGCCGAACAGTAGGGTCATCACCGTCCGATAGTCGGGACGGGCCATGAACACGCACCGCGTTCCCCGGGGAACGGTGTCCCTGTCAGGTCAGTGTGAGAAGAACACTGTCGGGTTGGTCCGAGAAGCGCGCCGGCGCGCCGGCGCGTCGGGGGGTCTCAGTCGGTGTCCTGCAGTCGATTCACATCGCCGCCGGTCCCGTCGCCGTCGTCGTTGCGGGCGGCGTACTGCGTGTCGCTCTGGTGTGCCGAGCCGCTGAGGACTGCGGGACGCGTCCGGAGATACATCCCGATCGTCACCAGTCCGAAGGCGGCGGTGACGGTCGCGGTCAGGAGGTAGCCGTCGAGGAGGGCGAACGGCGGCACTCCGAGCCACGACAGCGCGGTGACGACGGCCCCCGACAGGACGGCGACGAGGGCCATGCGCGTGTACTTCTCGCCGATGTCGCGACGCGGCCACAGATACGGCTGGAGCTCCTCCCCGACCTCGGTCAGCGCGACCGTGCCCCGGTTCACGTCGTACTCGACGACGTCGTACTCAGCGAGTTTCGGGAGATGCGTCTGTCGAAGCGCGGTGTACGTCCGCTTGCGCTCCTTCGAGGTGACCGCCTCGGGGGGCTTGCCGGTCTCCCACGCCGCGAGCCGGCGTGCGAGGTCGGAGACGGTCGAGGTGCCGTCGTTGGCGACGAGGGCGTGTAAGACGTTCCGACGGCGACGACTGCTCAACAGCGAGTACATCGCGTCGCGGTCGATCTTGCCGCTCGATTCGACGACGGGGCCGGTAGTAGCGGATTCCCGCTGAGGAAGGATGGATATCTGTGACACTGCGAACCCCTGGCGATCGGATGCGACCGGGCACGCGACCGACGACAAATTAATCGTTTTTGGGTATTTAATGTTATCGTGTCAATATGAGACACGGGCCCGCACATATCTGGCTCAAACCTGGCGTGAACGGCTCGGCAGGGCCCTCCTGTCCGGGCGCAGGGTGCCCGTGCGCGCAGGCATCGCGGTGCGTTCTTACGTCGACAGTCGGCGTACCAGCCGGTACACCCGCCCACGGCGGGCGACCACGCACCATGTCCATACACGACTCTTCACTGACCGGCCGTGTCGCATCGTCACTCAGACGCCTCCGCAACCCCGCGTACACCGGGGCGAACCGCTGTTACCCCTGCACCGGCGTCAACCTCGCGGCGACCGGGGCGCTGGCGCTGGCCGCCGGTACAGTCTCCGTGCCGGCAGGTGTGGCCGTGGCCGCTGGCGGTGCCGCTGCCGTCTACTTCCGAGGCTATCTCGTACCCGGGACGCCCGAACTCACGAAACGCTATCTGCCGGAGCGCGTGCTCCGCTGGTTCGACAAGGCGCCGACGGGCGACGCGCTCGGCGGCATCGACCCGGAGCAGTATCTCCGTGCCGCTGGCGCGGTGATCGACGGCCCGGACGGCGACCTGACGGTCGCTCCCGCGATGCGGGCCGCCATCGTCTCCGAGGTGGCGGACCTCGACAGCGACGACGCGCTCGCGTTCGCGCTGGCCGACGCCCTCGGGTTCGACCCCGCCGAGGTGACCGTCCGCGTCGAGGGGGCCGGCTACGGCGCCCGGATCGGCAACCAACCCGCCGGGCGGTGGGAGTCGCGCGTCGCACTCGCCACGGACCTGGCGGCCCACGAGGTGTTCACCCGCCAGGTCGGCGGCTGGCGCGGTCTGCCCGCAGACACACGCGCGAGTCTCCTGGGCGCGTTCCGCCTCTGCATGGACAGTTGCCCCGCCTGCGACGGCGCCGTCTCGCTCGGCACCGACGTCGCCGAGTCGTGCTGCCGCTCGTACGAGGTGCTCGTCGCCACCTGCGCCGGGTGCGACGCTCGCCTGTTCGAAGTCGACGCATCGCTCGTCGGCGTGACCGAAGACGACGCCTCCCAGCCTGTTCGCGCCTGAGTCGCCCCCGTGTCCCCGCTGTCTCGCCGCAGTTCTGCTCCTTCTGACCCCACTCCGACGCTGACCCAACTCCGACGAGCGGTCCGCACTCGCTCGCGTCCTACCGTGCCGTGCAGTCGGTGTCGCGACACGACGGGTCGAGACGTGTCGAACCGTGTCGTGTCGGCGCTCGACGCTCGACGCGACCGCCTGACGCGGTGGGCAAGTCCCTGGTCTCGTGGCGGTCGGCACGGTCTCGGAGCGCCATGAGCGGCCACCGGCGAGGCGGGGACTGACTGGAACAGCCGGGAGAAACGGAGGGCGCGACACACGGTTGAGTAGGTGTATGCGGTGAGAACAGAGACTACGGTGCGCGCGGCGTGGAGAAGGTCGAGGGGAGGATAGTCGTCGGACTCAGGCGCGCGACGGGTGCCAGCCCTCGGCGGCAGTACCGCTTGGTCCGGCCCGCGAGCGCCGGGGGCGGAGGGTCCACACGTGGTACGCGGACGTGCCGGCGTACGCCGCGAGGCCCACCACCGCCGGGATCAGCGGGTCGACCGTCGCCAGCCCCGGCGCCCCGGCGAGGGTCGCGACGGTGGCGAACAGGCCAGAGACGCCGACGGTCCGGTACACCTCGCTCCACGAGAGACCGAACGGGCCGGTGTCGCGGATCCGACGGACGACCGCCTTGGCCGCCGGCGTCGCCACCGGGTCGCCGGCGTCGTCGACCCGCACCAGCCCGTGGCGTTCGAGCGTCGGGACGTGCGTCTGGCGCAGCGACGTGTAGACGCTCTCGCGGGCGGGTCGCGGCGCCGGTTCCTCGCCGGTCTCGACGGCGGCGACGGCGTCGGCGAGGGTCGCAAGCGAGGTGGGTTGGGCGGCGTCCCAGAGGTACTCAAGCGCCAGCCGGCGGCGCGAGCAGCTCAGGATCTGACAGAGGTCGGCGTCGGTGAGTGTCTGGGTCATGGATGTGAGGGGAGTCGGGTCGGTTCGTCGACCTCGACTCGATACCCACGACACGCGCGGGGGTGACTAAGCGACGGTCACCCTTCGGTCAAGTGAGGGTGTGCGTCCCGTACGGGTGGCCCCGCCTGTGCCCGCGACACGGCCACCGTTCTGCCTGACACGCGGTGCCTGCGAACCTGAGCGGAACCCCCTCAGCAACGGTACGGTGTCCCTGCGGAGGCCGCACTGACCGACACGGACACCAACACCGACAGTGCTCATCTGGGTTTTTCGGGCGTTCTGGGGCCGAACGTTCGGTTCTCCGGTGTCGTGGCTCTCCATGAGTAAGTGGGTACGTGCATTCGGGTAGGTTGTCGCCGAGCCCCCCGTGGGCACCGCGCTCACTGAAGCCACCCCCCGACCCCGACTGGACTGCCGGGATCGGAGGGTGGCGGCGACACGAGCCCGCAGCTGGCCCTCGGCGGCCAGCGCGAGGACTCATGGATGTGCCCCGCCGGGCCGTCGCACTCGCGACGGAGCCGGTGCGGCGGTGCGACGCCGCCGTCGGGGACTCTCCCGCCATCGAGGCGGGACGACCGAACGCGAACACACCAAACCCACAACCCAAACAAATGGACGAACAACCCAAACTCTTCAACACGTCCCGCCGGCAGGTGCTGGCGGGCCTCGGCGCCGTCGGCCTCGCCTCCGCGGGCGCAGGCCTCGGCACGACTGCGTACTTCAGCGACACCGAGTCCTTCTCGGGCAACTCCCTGCAGGCGGGTCGCCTCGACCTCATGCTCGACTACAAGGCCACGTACGACGGCCCCAACGGCGTCGAACTGATCGGACAGGCCCCGACCGCCGAACAGATGCTCGAGCAGTACGGCGACGAGATGGACGGCCCCCTCACCTGGGAGCAGCGCGCCGACCTGGACTTCTCCTGCAACACGGAGGGGCTCATCAACGGCGAGGCGATGCCCGTCTTCGGCCTCGACGACGTGAAGCCCGGCGACTACGGCGAGGTCACGATGAGCTTCCACATCTGTGACAACCCCGCGCACGTGTACTTCCGGGGGCTCGTCTACGACGACCTCGACAACGACCTGAGCGAGCCCGAGGCGCTCGTCGACCAGAACGGCCTCGACGCCGGCGAGCTGGCCGAGAACATCGACGTCCGCATGTGGTACGACGAGAACTGCTCGAACACGTACGACGAGAACACCGGCAGCGCCGACGTGCTCATCGTGCAGGACATCTCCGGCTCGATGGAGTACAGCCAGAACGGTGGCGTCATCTCGGACGGCCAGGGCGGCACCACGACGAAGCTCGCGGTCGCCAAGACGGCGATCGAGGCGTTCGGCGACGAGGTGTTCGGCAACCCCGCACAGGACATCGAGGTCGGGCTGTTCACCTTCGGCAACGAGAACTACATCGGCGACGACACGCCCCCCGGCGACGACGTCGGCATCGCGCTGGCGCCGACCGACGACGAGACGCTGTTCGAGTCGAACGTCGCGGCCATCGAGCCCGCGGCGCTCGGTGTCGGCGGCACGGCGCTCGGTGTCGCCGTTCGCGAGGCGAACGACTTCCTGCAGGCGAACCTGCGTGCGGGCGCCCAGCCCGTCATGATCGTCCTCACGGACGGGGAGCAGTTCGACTCCGTCGTCGACGAACTGGCCGAGGCCAACGAGGCCAAGTCCGAGGGCACCGAGATCGTCATGGTCGACATCAACGACCCCGGCGACGGCGAGCCGCAGCTCCTCAAGGACATGGCCGGCAGCACGGTCACCGCACCCGGCGACGGCGACGGCACCGACTACTACCAGTCGGCCGACGGGGACTTCGCGACCGCCGCGATCGACATCCTCGACTCGATCCTCGCGACGATCCTCGAGGCCGAGGGCGTCCTCTTCGAGGGCACCCTCGCGGAGTTCGGCGCCTTCGCGGAGAACGGCGTGAAACTCGACCCAGTGCCGCTCCTGGGCGACGACGTCTCCAGCGACGTCTGTTTCCGACCCGGAACCCACTGCGTCGCGTTCGAGTGGTCGGTCGACCCGATGGTCGGCAACGAGATCCAGACCGACTCCGTCAAGTTCGACTTCGACTTCGCGGCGGTCCAGTGCCGCCACAACGACGAGCCCGTGAACCCGTTCGGCCAGTCCGCCTGATCGGACGCTGGTTCACTCCTACCGACACCCGCTGACTCGGCTCGACGCACCCCGTCGAGCCACCCGACCCGTTCGGCGTCGACTCCGGTCGACGGCCGACACGGCGGTTCGTGACCGCCGTCGGGTCCTCGCTCGCGACCGTCGCGAGCCGGAACCAACCAATGTCACAAGACACCCCCCAGACGTTCGATCTGTCTCGCCGCACGATGCTCCTCGGCCTCGGTACCGTGGGCCTCGCGTCCGCCGGTGCCGGCCTCGGCACGACCGCGTACTTCAGCGACACCGAGTCGTTCTCGGGTAACTCCCTGCAGGCTGGCTCGCTCGACCTGCTGGTCGACTACGAGGCGACCTACGACAGCGACGGCGCCGTCGAGAACCTCGCCGAGCAGTCCGCCGGCACGGTCGACGGCGAGCCAGCGGGCATGTTCTACATGCTCGACGACGTGAAGCCCGGCGACTCCGGCAGCGTGAAGTTCTGCTTCGAGATCGACGACAACCCCTCGTACATGTGGGCCTGCGGTGACCTGACCGAGGCCGAGAACGGCATGACCGAGCCCGAGATGGACGTCGACGAGACGGCCGACGCTGGCGAACTCGGCGCTGCGATCAGCGCGACGCTCAGCTACTGCGAGGAGGTCGACGGCGAGACGATCGTCGGCGAGGAGATCGCCTCCGGCAGCCTCGCGGACCTGTTCGCGATCCTGGCGGGCGGTGTCGCGCTCGACGGCGACGGCGTCGCTGGGCTCGTCCCCGGCGAGCAAGCGATGTACGACGAGCCCGTCCTCGACGAGAGCGAGGCGGTCGTCGCGGTCACCGGCCCGTGCCTGTGCCTGGAGTGGGAGATCCCCACCTCGGTCGGCAACGAGATCCAGACCGACTCGCTGGAGATGATGCTCGACTTCCACGCGCTGCAGGCGCGCCACAACGACGGCACGTACAACCCGTGCGTCGACGAGCAGGCCGACGACCTCCTCGACGGGGGGCAGTCGGACAACTCCACCCAGATCTAACCGCCTCGCACGCTGACCACGCCACGTTTTTCTCGACCCCAGCACGGTCTCACCGAGACCGCCCACCGTACGGTCGTGTTCGTCCCCGTCACGGCCCAGCAGGTACACAGTATCCCTCGCGGACGGCGTTCCGCTCGACGGCGACGGGGGCCGTCGGTATCCCCATCCCTGTCGGCAACGAGATCCAGACCGATTCGCGGAAGGTGGCGCTCGACTTCCGCGCGCTGCAGGCGCGCCACAACGACGGCCTGTACAACCCGTGCACGGACACCGTCTCCGACCCCGAATCGGCGCCGCTGACCCCCGAGGCGTTATCGCCGACACCGGAGGACGGCGTCGACTGACCTGCGCTCCTACCACGTTCCGTGTTCCCCAGTCGTCACAGCCGATCGAGCGACACCCGACGTGCTCCCGCGGGGATCGATCCGCACCGAGCGACACACACCGGGGCACCCCCTCGTAGACGCACCGACCAGTGTCGGTGCCCCCGTGTCTCGACCCCTTCGGAGCCCGCTGACAGTGGGCGCGTTCTCGGTGGAGAAACCGAGCGACTGCGGGCTGGCAGGGTGACCCTGCCGCTCGCGCACGCCACGCCTGCCGGGTCGCACGGACACCATGCTCTGCTGACGCGTTGTCCGTACTAACGCCCCCGAAGCGCGTGGAGCAGGTATCGCGCCCGCGTCGGCGGACGCGGGAGTTCACACACATGACTCACTTCACTCGACGGGGCGTGCTGACCGCCCTCGGCGTCGCCGGCTTCTCCACGGTAGCGGGGGCTCGGCTCGCCGGGGGCAGCCGGCCGCCGTTCGCCCGCTATACGGTGGCGCAAGCGACGGACGGCCCGGGCGCGCTCCGCGTCTCGTGGTACGAGACGTACAACGGCACACCGATCGACTCCCCCGAAGGCGACCCCGTCGCCGGCGCCGAGGACACCCTCGACCCGACGACTGGCCCGACGTACGTAGACGACGCGCCCGGCGCGGTCGTCTCGCTCGGCAACGTCCTCCCCGGCGACTCCGGGAACCTCGTGATCGGCCTCCAAGCGCTGGACGCCGACCTCAACGTCTGGTTCCGCCCCGTGCTCACGGCGAACGCCGAGAACGGGCAGAACGAACCCGAAGAGCTGGCCGAGGGCGTCGACACCGACGGCGTCGGCGAACTCGGTGGGGTGACGAACAGCCTCTTCTGGCTCGACAACAGCGTCGTCTTCGGCGCCTGCGACGGGCAGGCCGACCTGTTCGAGCCGCAGGTCCCGACCGCCGACGGCTCCGGCGCAGCCGGCGCCTTCGTCGACGTGGTCGAAGCGTTCGAGACGGGCGTCCGACTCCCGTTCGACGGGGGAGACGGCTGCCCCGAGGCGCTCCCGCAGGACGGCAACCGCTGTGTCGGGTTCCGCTGGGCGGTTCCCGAGGAGATAGGCAACACGATCCAGAGCGACTCCCTCGAGTTCACGCTGGAGTTCGCCGCCGTCTCCTGTGGCGACGACGCCAACCCGTTCGAGGTGGCAGCGTGAGACACGTCACCCGCCGCGAGGTGCTCGCCGGGATCACCGCCGCGGGCGCCGCCGGCGCGATATCGGGCGTCGGCACCGCCGCGATGCTCGCCGACCGCGAGACGCTCGCCGCGAGCGTCGCCAGCGGTCGCGTCGAACTCCGCGTCGACGTCGGCGACGGCTTCGCCGACGCGACCGCCGGTCCGATCGCCGTGCCGGTCCCGACGCTCTCGCCCGGCGACGTTGAGAGCGTGGACCTGACGTTCCTCGTCCCTGCGGAGTCGGGCGTCAACCCCGCCTACCTGTGGCTCCGGTGCGACTGCGCCGGTCCCAGCGGGCTGGGCGACGACCTGCTGCTCACCGTCTCGTACGCGAGCGGTGCTGGCGAGACGATCTTCGAGGGCACGTACGCCGAGTTCCTCGCGGAGCTGGGCGGCGGCGTCCCGCTCGACCCGAGCGGCGTCGCCGTCGCGCCGGGCGAGCAGTCGTGTCTCGACCCCGGAACCGCGGTCCCGCTGACGGTCGAGTTCGAACTGTCGAGCGGCTACGTCGGCGACGACGACGCGACGATCCTCCTGGAGGGCGTCGCCGTCCAGTGTCGCCGCGTCGGTGCGACGGAGAATCCGTTCGCCGGCACCGCGTCGCTGTCGAACGCCGACTGTCTGTCCGACTCGGTCGACGAGTGCGACTGCTGTGTCCGAATCGGCAAGTACGAACTCGACGAGTCGAACAGCCTCGACGCTGGAACCTACGCGTTCACCGAAGGGTCGTCCGCGTACCTCCTCCGCGTCGACGACGTGGACGAGAACGGCGACGGGGAGGCGATGGCCGCCCGGTTCGCGGTCGTCCTCGCCGACGACCCGACGACGGTGGTCGCCGGCTGCAAGACGGTCCTGAAGGCCGGGAACGACGACCCGTACGTGTACGAGGGCGACGACCTCGACGGCGTCATCGGCGTCGGTCGCAACGCGATCAGCCACGTCACCGTGTCGATCTGCACCCCGCAGATCGAGGGCGAGGACGGGGAGCCGACCTGCCCCGAGGACCTCGTGCGCGACCCCAGCCTCCGCAACGGCGGTGGCCCCAGCGACGACAAGCCGAACAACGCCGGCGGCAACGGGGGGAAGCGATGAGCCTCCGTTCGCGGATCGACCTCCGGCAGGTGCTCGTCGCCGTCGTCGTGCTCGGCGTCGTGTTCCCGTTCGCGGCGTACGCCGCGCCGGCGCTCGTCGGCGCCGACGAGAGCTACGTCGTGCTCACCGGGAGCATGCGCCCCGCGATCGCCCCCGGCGACGTGGTGTTCGTCACGGCGACGCCGGCGTCGGCGATCGGCGTCGGTGACGTGATCACGTTCGACCGCGGCACGGACGTGCCGACGACCCACCGCGTGATCGAGGTGATCGAGGAGGACGGCACCCTGCTGTTCCGCACGCAGGGTGACGCCAACGAGGACCCAGACGCCGGCATCGTCACGGCGCCGAACGTGGTGGGCGTCGTGACGCTCACGATCCCGTTCCTCGGCACCGCGATCACCGCGATCGACTCGCAGTACGGCTTCGTCGCGCTCGTCGTACTCCCGTTCGCGCTGCTGGTCCTCGACGTGGGCTACGGCCTCGTCCGGGGACGACTTGGCGGCGACGCGGCGTCCGCGCCGGTCGACGGCGCGGCGACGACCGCTGGCGCCGCCGACCGCGCGCTCCCGACCGTGTACGACCCGGTCGCGGCCGCACAGGCGTACTACGCGGCGGCGTCGACCGACGACACGGCCGGCGACGGGGGAACCCTCACCGGTCGCGACATGACGGCGTCCATCGCGGTCGCCGCGCTCCTGGTCGCGTACGCCGCGTGGAACGCCTACTGGCAGTTCACGGCGCTCGACGCGCCGCGCCCCGAGACGATGTCCGTGCTGTCGGGCGCGCTCGTCGGCCTCGCGTTCCTCGTGTACCTCCGGTACAGCGGTGGGACGGGCGCCGGCACCGAGCCGACCGAGTCGGTCGCGTCCGGCCCGACCCCCGCGGCGACCGAGTTCGTCCCCGCGGCGGTCGCGTCCCCCGCGGCCGCGACTCCCGTCGTCGACGACGAGGAGGTGTACCGTGCGGACTGACG
This sequence comes from Halobaculum marinum, assembly GCF_029338555.1. Classification (GTDB taxonomy): domain Archaea; phylum Halobacteriota; class Halobacteria; order Halobacteriales; family Haloferacaceae; genus Halobaculum; species Halobaculum marinum. The sequence goes on from NZ_CP119989.1 coordinate 2,655,647, forward strand.
CGCTGTTCGCGGTCCTCGTGGCCGCGTTCGTCGTGGTCGCCGCCGCGGCCGGCGGTGCGACCGTCGCGCTGTTGACCGACGGCGAGGCGGTCGCGATCACCGTGTCCGCGAGCGGCCAGCCGGCCCTCGTCACGAGCGACACGTCCGACGACGGCCCCGCGGCCGCACGCGCCGGCGTGACTCTCGACGACGAAAACGGCACCGCCAACGAGACGACCCCGGTCCCGGAGGACTCGAACGCCACCGCCGGTGCGATGGGCAACGAGACGACTCCCAGCACCGACAACAGCACGGCTCCCGTCGGTGACGACGAGACGACTCCCGGCGCCGACAACAACACGGCGCCCGACGGTGACGACGAATCGACACCCGCAGTCGACAACAGCACCGCTTCCGGCGGTGACGACGAATCGACACACGGTGCCGACAACAGCACCGCTCCCGAGGGTGACGACGATAGTGCACCGGACGGGACGGCGACTGACGGCGCGACGGGCGGCGACGACACGCCGCCGAATGACCCGAGCGGCGACGGTGGGAACACCACCAGTACGGGGCAAACCGACGGGAACGTCACCGGTGTGGTCGGTGACCCCGACGCGGCCGACACGCCACCAGCCTGAGACGGTCCCCGCCACCGTCCTCCCCCGCCGAACGACTCGTTCGGCGGCGGTACGGGGCGGTTGTTGAACTCCGTTCCGCGCTTCTCACCAGCCAATGACTCAGCTTTCTCGACGGGCCGCGCTCGTCACACTCGCCGCCGTCGCCGGTGCGGGGGTCGCCCTCCCGGCGTCGACCCCGCTTGGACGCCTGCTCGACGACGACGACCCCGCCGCGACCGGCGCCGTCCCAGACCCCGCGATCACCGTCGGCTATCGGATCCTCCCGTGGGAGACGCCCACCACCACTCCCGACGGCACGGCGAGCGGAGCGGGTGCGAACGACTCCTCGCCGGACGGCGGTCAGCCGTCCGCCACCCCGACGCCGCCCGAGAGTGCCACGCCGACGCCGTCGGCCGACCCAGCGCTGACTGGGTGGCGACGGGGGTCGCCCACCGAGTCGACGACGACGGTCGACCGCGACGACGACGGGCGCACCCGTCTCGTCACCCGTGCGACGACGCCGACGGTCCCTCTCGAAGCGGTCACGCCCGGCAGCGGCGGCACGCTCGCACTCGGCGTCAGCGTCGGCGACACCCCCGTGTGGCTCTCCCTCCGAACCGACGCAACTGACGACGAGAACGGCGTCGGCGAGAGCGAGGCCGCCGCGGGCGACACCACCCCGGACGCCGGCGAGTTGGCCGCCTTCCTCGGCGTCCGCCTCGTTGTCGTGCCCGAGGACGGGGGGAGCGACACCGTGTTCGAGGGGACTCTCGCGGGGCTGCTCGCGGCGACCGCCGCCGACGGCGACGGACTCGCTGTCGCCGGGGGGCGACCCGACGGGGCGTGGTCGCCCGGTGCGAGCTGTGAGGTCCGACTGGAGTGGACGTTCCTGGGTGACGCCGCCGCGTTCGCCGCGCGCGGACTGCCCGTCCCCGGCGACGTGAACGTGACGCAGAGCGACCGACTCGACCTGTCGGTCACGATCACGGCACAGACGGTCGCCTGAGGGCACCTCCAGTCGAACGCCACCGCCGACGGCGGTCGTTCGGTGGCACACAGTGACTCCGTGCACGAGACGACTCCTTCGCGCGCAGACCTCCTCGCTCGACCAGCGTGGCGCAGGCTGCGTCGTCCGTCGGCTTGTGGCGTGCCCGATCCGACCACGATCCACCGAAACCGACAGACTCCGACGCGCTGGACCGGCGTCGCAGGCACGTCCTGCGAGCCGGAACGGCTCGCCTGTCGGTGGACTCGCGTCGGAACTGGTCGAACGAACCACACGTTCGCGGCGGCGAACGGTGGCGTCGCCGACGGCGTGGCTGTGCGTACATAGGCTCCCTCCAGACGTGGGGCCAGTCGCTAATGAGCAACAGATCGTTCACCACGTCTCGACGCAACGTCCTCCTCGGCATCGGCGCCGTGGGAATCGCCTCCGCGGGCGCGGGCCTGGGCACGACGGCGTACTTCAGCGACACCGAGTCGTTCTCGGGCAACTCCCTGCAGGCCGGCGAGTTCGACCTGCGCGTCCGCTTCGACGGCCAGTACAACATGCCCGGTCAGCCCCTGTTCGGCGCGGCCAGCGGCGTGATCGACGGCGTGAACTCGACCGCCAACGGGCAGGTCATCGGCGAGGCCGACTTCGGCTTCGTCGTGGACGACCTCAAGCCCGGTGACACGGGCATCGGCGAGTTCTGCTTCCAGATCGACGACAACCCCGGCTACCTCACCTTCGGCGGCGAGGCGACCGAGAACCTGGAGAACGGCTACACCGAGCCCGAGTCGACGACGGCCGCGATGGGCGACATCAACGACGAGGGCGACGCCGCCGGCGAGGGTGAGCTGCTCGACGCGATGATCGTGGACGTGTCCTACTCGAACGGGAACTACTCCGACGGCGGCGTCGTCCAGTACCTCCCCGGCACGTCGAAGGGCGACATCTTCAGCGGCACCCTCCGCGAGTTCTTCGCGGGCGCGCCGTACCTGTTCGACCACGACCCGAGCACGCTCGTCGCCGACCCGGTCCCCGGCTCCGACGACGGCTTCGTCGAGCCGTGCCTGCTGTTCGAGTTCGAGGTGCCCACCTCCGTGGGTAACGAGATCCAGACCGACTCCATCGCGTTCGACATCGACTTCAACGCGGTGCAGGCGCGTCACAACCTGCTCCGCGCCTCCAGCGCGAACACCGGCTTCGTCGACGCGAGCCAGACGGTTAACCAGAACGGCGGCTACGGTGACGGCGGCGAGGACTTCGGCTCCGTCGCCATGACCGGGCGCGCTCGCTACGGTGGCACCAACACCTGGGAACTGGCGACCGGCGCGGGCGCCGGCACCCCGAGCCAAGACCAGCAGAACATCGACTGGACACCCCTCAACGGCGTCGCAGTCCCGTTCACCTACACGTACGACGACGCCGCGGGCACTGCGACGTTCGACCTCGGCTCCGGGTCGTTCGTCTCGACCGCCACGGGCGTCGCCGCCCCCGCGGGCCGGATCGGCCTGCAGGCGAAGGCCGACGAGGCCACCGTCGACATCGACAACGTGGCGCTGTCGGTCGACGGCACGACCGTCACGTTCGTCGGTCCCGACGGCGTGACCGCCAGCAACGACGACGGCCCCGGCGGGCGCGAAATCGCGTACGTCGCGCTCACCACCGACGCGGCCGACCTCGCGAACGGCTTCGTCCTCTCGGGTGACGTGACGATCACGCTGCAGGGCGACTTCCCCGGCAACGACGAGGGCGTCGCGTTCGACATCGTCGTCGAGTGACCCCGTCGTCCCCCGTGAATCGCTGAGACGCACTGCACAGCACACCCCACCCATTATTTCGGACCGTCGACAACACGAACCGATGAGCCCGCCCTCCACGGCGGCCCGGCTTCGCCTCGCTGCGACCGCTCGATCGACGCTTCTCGTGACGCTCGCACTGCTTGGAACCGTCGCGGTCGCTCGGACGACCCCGCTCCCGGAGGAACTCACCGTCGTCGCGTGGCCGGCGTTCGCCGTCGCGTTCCTGGTCGACACCGCCCTGTTCAACGAACTCGGCGTCGCCGTCGGCGACGCGGGGTTCTGGGCGCTGTTCGTCGCGTGTTGCTACCTCGAAGCCGTACTTCTCGTCGCGCTCGGTCGCGCGACGCAGTGCCTGCGCGCCGCTCGCGGGCGAACAGACGCGGGGTGACGGCCCGAGTCGACCGTGGTCAGCGGGCCGACGCCGACCGCTCGTGGGCGAGGCCCACCTCCGGTTCGTCGGGGTCGCGTTCGCCCGCCTCTAGCGAGTAGAAGCGCTGGCGGGCGTCCATGATGTTCAGTTCCTCCTTCAGTACCTCGACCTCGCGCAGTTCGTCGAGCGCGTATCGCACCGTCCGCTGCGGGAGCAGCGTCTCCTCTGCGAGCGCCGCCTGTGTGAGTCGTTCGTGCTGTTCGAGCACGACGAACACGAGCTTCGCGCTCGGAGGGAGATCCGCCACCGCCGACCGCAGGTCCGTTGGCATCGGTAGGGTTCACTCCCGGCATCGGTAAGACGCTCTGCATCGTGTGCGCACACTGCGCACACCCGTTCCGTGCCCGGCGATCCGACCCGGCGAGCGTGCGGTTCATTACCGGCGAGTGCCTCCCGAGGTTCATGGACGGACCCGACCCGGCGCTGTTGCGCGAGGACATGCTCGACTCGGTCGAGCACGGACTCGGCACACAGATCGCGTCTGCGGTTCGCGAGGCGATGGCGACGGTCCCGCGCGAGGAGTTCGTCGCCGAGGCGCCGTACGCGAACCGCGCGGGCGAACAGGGGGGGACGCGTGTGCTCGCGCCGGCGACGGTCGCACGACTGCTGTCGGCGCTCGACGCGAGCGAGGGCGACGAGACGCTCGTCGTCGGCGCGGGCATCGGCTACACGGCGGCGGTGCTGGCGGAGGTCGTCGGCGCGAGGCACGTCCACGCCGTCGACATCTCGCGACGGATGGTGTACGACGCCCGCCAGAACCTCTCGGCGGCGGGCTACGGCGCCGTGCTCGTCGACCGCGCCGACGGGGCCCGGGGCCTCCCCGCGTACGCCCCCTTCGACCGCGTGCTCGTCGAGGCGGCGGCGGTCGAACCGCCGCGCGACCTCGCGGACCAACTCGCACCGGGCGGGCGACTCGTGCTCCCGCGGGGGCGCGGCGCCGACCAGTCGGTCGTCGCCTTCGAACCCGACGAGGCCGGGCGACTCCACGAGGTCGACACGGCGGGACCGGTGTCGCTGTCGCCGCTGCTCGTCGAGGGCGAGCAGGCGGGCGCCGGCGTCCGCAACCGCACCCGGCGAGAGGACGCCGAGTTCTCCGACCAGGGCTACTTCGCGAAGACCGGGTGGGAGCACGAGTGGATCGACTGGGACGACCGGCTGACCGGGACGGACCGCTGAGGCGGCGGTCCGGTCGCTGGCTTCGAGAGCTTTTACCGACGCCCGCACCGACGACCGGTAGCCATGGATGCCGACGGGGACCGAGACGAGGGGCGAGCCACCGATCCGGCCCGGGTGCTCGCCGACGGGGGCCAGCCCGAGTGGTACCGCGACGCGGTGGTGTACAGCCTCGACGTGAAGACGTTCCAGGACAGCGACGGCGACGGCTGGGGCGACTTCCGCGGGCTGATCGACCGCCTCGACTACCTGGAGGAGTTGGGCGTCGACTGCCTGTGGATCCGCCCGTTCTACCCGAGTCCGCTCCGCGACAACGGGTACGACGTGGCCGACTACCGCGACGTGGACTCGCGGTACGGCTCCCTCGACGCGTTCGACGCGCTCGTCGACGCGATGGACGAGCGCGGGATGCGGCTGATCACCGACCTCGTGCTCAACCACACCTCGACCGAGCACGAGTGGTTCCAGCGCGCTCGCGAGGACCCCGACTCGAAGTACCACGACTACTACCTGTGGACGAGCCACCTCGACGACGCCTACCACACGACGAACATCTTCCCCGAGTTCGAAGACGGCGTCTGGAGCTACGACGAGGTGGCTGACAAGCACTACTTCCACCAGTTCTACAACCACCAGCCAGACCTCAACGTCGCCAACCCCGACGTGCAAGAGGAGTTGTTCTCCATCGCCGAGTTCTGGCTGGAGCGGGGTGTCGACGGCTTCCGAATCGACGCCGCGCACCCGATGGTGCTCCCGAAGGGGCACAACGCCCACCAGATGGACGACCCGCAGTGGCTGTTCCGAGAGCTGAAACGTCGCGCGCGCGAGGTGAAAGACGACGCCGTGCTGCTCGCGGAGGCGGACGACGAACCCGACAAACTCGACTTCTACTTCGCCGGCGGCGAGGCGTTCGACGCGCTGTTCAACTTCGTCGGGAACTCCCACGTCACCTACGGCGTCGGCGTCGAGGACACGTGGCCGCTGCACCGGATGTTCGAGCAGATCCCAGACGCCCAGCCCGACGGCCACGTCTGGTGGGCGAACTTCCTGCGCAACCACGACGAGTGGAACCTGCTCAAACTCCCGCACGAGGCGCTCGAACACGCCCGCGAGTTCTTCCGCGAGGGCCACGGCGACGGTCGCGACTCGTGGATCTTCGGGCGCGGCCACCGCCTGCGCCTCGCGGACCTGTACGACGGCGACCACGACCGCATCGCGATGGCGCACAGTCTCCTGCTGTCGCTGCCGGGAACGCCGATCCTGTTCTCGGGCGACGAGATCGGGATGCACGCGGACCTCGACTTGCCGGAGCGGCAGGCCGTCCGCACGCCGATGCGGTGGGACGACGACGAGCCGAACGCCGGATTCTCCTCGGCCGATCCGGAGGACCTCGTGCTTCCGGTCGACGGCACCGGCTGGCCGGGCGTGTTCCAGGCCGACGCCGCGAGCCAGCGGGGCGTCGACGGCTCGCTGTTCGAGCGCGTCGCCGACGCGACCGACGCGCGCGCCGAAAGCCCCGAGGTCGCCCGCGGCGAGTTCGCCGTCGTCGACACGGGCCCCAAGGAGGTGTGGGCTCACCGCTTCGACCACGACGGCACGACGCTCGTGGTCGTGCACAACTTCGCCGACGACCCACGCGAGGTGACGGTCGACGTCGACGCCGCCGCCGACCTCGAACGGGTGCTCGGCGCGGCAGACTACCGCGTCGGCGACGGCGACGTGACCGTGGCTCTCGACGGCTGCGACTACCTCTGGCTCCGCGACGAGTGAGCCACGAGGGGGTGACTCACTCCTTCGCGGTCCCGTTGGCGGCGGTGTCGTCGGCGTCCTCACCGTGGGTGCCGCCGTCACCGTCGCCATCGGTGTCCCGCTCACCGTCGTGTCGCTCCCCGACCGTCGGGAGGCGCGCGACGACGCGTGCGCCGCCGCCGGGGGCGTCCTCGTAGGCGACGGTGCCGCCGGCAGCGTCGACCGTCCAGCGCACGAGCCACAGTCCGATCCCCTGTCCGTGCTCGGTCGGCGTCTCCGACCCGTAGCCGAGCGCCGTCCGGCTGTCGGGTGTGATCCCCGGCCCGTCGTCGGAGACCGTCACCACCGCCTCGCCCGTCTCGACGGCGAGCGCTACCGTCACCGTCGGCTCGACCACGTGCTCGACGACGTTCGTGAGCAGTTCCTCGACCACGAGCATCAGCGGTGCCGCGCCGGCGACCCAGACGGTCGTGTCCGGCAACGAGAGCCGAACCTCGGCGTCGGGCGCCCCCGCGGCGATTCGTGCGGCCACCTCCTCGACGACCGTCGCAGCGTCGACTGGGTCGGCGTCGTCGGCGTCGACGACCTCCTCGCGGAACCGACGGGCGCTGTCCGACAGCGCCAACACGTCCATCGCCGCCGCGCGAACGTGGTCGGCGTCCGCTCGGACGGCGGTCACGTCGACGCCGTCGGTCACGGCGCCGTCCGCACCGTCTTCCCCATCGGCGCCGTCCGCTCCCTCGGCGCGGTCCGCACCCTCGGCGACCGCGAGGAGTTCCTCGATGTGGTCGGTGTAGCCGAGGACGACGTTCAGGCGGTTGCGGATGTTGTGTCTGAGCACCCGGTCGAGCACCGTGAGTCGCTGGTCGCGCGCGACGCGGTCGCTCACGTCGCGCTGGAAGCCGAGGTAGTGGGTCACCTCGCCGTCGGCGTTCCGGATCGGCGAGATGTCGACGGCGTTGTACCACGTCCGCCCGTCGGCCCGACGGTTCAACAGCACGACCGACGCCTCCTCGCCCGCGTCGATCGCTCGACGGAGTTTTGCGACCTGGTCGGGGTCCGTCGCGTCCGTCTGGAGGAATCGCGGATTGCGACCGACCGCCTCCTCGTCGGTCAGGCCGGTCAGTCGCTTGAACTCGTTGTTGACGTAGGTGAGCACCTCGTCGTCGTCGGTGTGGTCGGCGATGGTGATCCCGACGGTCGCCTCGTCCATCGCGCGGCGGTACAGCGCGAGTCTGTCTTCCCGTGCCCGACGCTCGCGGATGTCGTGTGCGAGCACCTGCGTCTCGTCGCCGACCGCGATGGTGGTGACCTCGACCGGCACCATCCCGGCGTCGGCGTCGACCTCGGCGGATGCCACCGCCCCGGCTGTGTCGGTCGTCTCCGCCGAGCCGACGTCCTCCCGTGTTTCCGACCCGCCGTCTGCGTCGGTCGGGTGCTCGACGCCGCCGTCGGCGTCGCGGACCATCGCGCGGGTCAACACCGTCTCCACGGGGCCGCCACGACCCCGCTCGTCGGCTGCCGCCAGCGCCGCCTCGACGGCTTCGCGGTCGACCGCCGCGACGAGGTCGGTGAACGGTCGGTCGATCAACACCGCGTCGTCGACGCCGAGTAGCGACGCCGCGACGGGGTTGGCGTACGTCACGACGCCGTCGCGGCAGACGAACAGCGCGTCTGGGAGGTACCGGACGAGTCGCCGAATGCGGTCGCGGTTCGCCGCCAACCGCGTCGAGTAGCGTCGGGCACGCCCGAGCGACCGGATGCGGCGCGCGAGGGCGGTCCGCTGTACGGGTGCGGCGATGGTGTCGTCGATCAGTCGTTCGTCGCCGTCGAGGCGGTCGAGCACCGCCGCCGGCTCGCCGTCTCGCTCGGGGACGAACAGCAACGACGGGAGGTACGTGGTGCTCGCCTCCCGCGACGCCGCCAGCGCCGCGCGGTGGGCGGTGACTCCCGCCACGTCGAGCACGCAGACGTCGAAGTCGGCGTCGAACGGGTCGTCCGCAGAGCCGACCAGCGGATCGAAGCCGTCGGTGTCGTCGAGCCAGTCGTACAACAGGTCGTGGTCCGTCTGGTCTTCGACAACGATCAGCACCGTCAGCGGCGCCGTCTGCTCGTCAGTCATCGATCGACATCGAGCGCCGCTCGAAGGTGTCGTGCGGACGCCGTGTGACGCGGGCACGGTCGAGGCACCGATAAGGGAGGTGGACAGGCGTGTCGGAGCCGTCCGAGGTGCGCCGACTGTGGGAGACGGCGTCGAGTCCCCGGACACCGGGGTCGAGTCGCCGGGAACCGAACATGGCTCTGTTAGCGGGCGTCAGCTACTTAACCGAGACGACTCGTGTCGTCCCTTCGTCAGGAGCGAGACTGCGACCCGCGCTACTGCGAGAGGTCGACCGGCTCGCCGTCGGAGGCGAACACCGCGTCGACGACGCGCTGGACGGCGGTCGCCTCCGCGAAACTGACGAGGTCGGCGTCGCCGCCCTTCAACGCGGTCACGAACTCGTCGACGAGCGTCAGCGTCGTCGACGGGCGGTCGCCGCACAACTCCCGCTCGTCGTCGGTCCCGGGGTCGGCGACGAGGCGGTACCACTCGGTCAGCCCCAACGCTCCCTCGGTGCCGGTCACGGTGAGGGCGTTCTGCTCGGGGCGGTCGTGGTCGGTGAGCACGTCGACGGTGCCGTGCACCTGCCCGTCGATGTCGACTGCGCCGCCCTCGGCCTCGCCGACCGCGAACCACCCGACGACGGACTCCTCACACTCGTCGGGCGCGGCGTACTGCACCGCGGCACTCACGCGGTCGACGCCGCCGAACAGTTCCTGAATGCCGAACAGGAAGTGCGTCCCCACCTCGCGGAGCGGCCCGCCCTGCTCGCGCGACCGGAGCCAGTCGACGTCCTGCCACTCGCGGGGCCAGCGGGGGAACCGGAAGTCGAGCGAGACGCGCTTGGGCGTACCCACCTCGCCGTCGGCGACCCGCTCGCACAACTCGACGAACCCCGGCGTGTAGCGGAACGGGAGGTTGACCGCCGTCACGAGGTCCGTCTCCGCCTCCAGCGCCGCGAGTTCGGCGCCCTCCTCGGCGTCTTCGGCGATCGGTTTCTCGCAGATCACGTTGACGCCGGCGTCGAGGCCGGCGGTGGCGATCTCGCGGTGGTGGACCGGCGGGACGCCGACGTACAACACGTCGAGGTCCTCGTCGGCCAGCATCGTCTCGTGGTCGGTGTAGGCCGCCGCGTCGCGCTCGGCGGCGAACGTCTCTGCGCGCTCGGCGTCGACGTCGCAGGCTGCCGCGACGGTCGTCTCCGGGTGCTCCGCGAACGACTCCGCGAGTCGATTGCCGATGACGCCACAGCCGACGATCCCCACGTCGTACATGGCCGACGGTTCGTCGCCGGGGGTTTGTGGGTTCGTATTCCGGCGCGAGTGACCGCCACGCTTAGCCCCCGTGTCAACGAGTGTGCACGAACGGGGCCATGGAGAAACACGAACGCCACCGATTCCTCGACCGACTGCGCGGCGGGAGCACGCTCGGCGCCGAGATGGCCGACACCGTCGAAGTCGACGGGACCACCGTGGACCTGACGGCGCTCGTCTTCGAGTTGCGCGACCTCGATGCGGTGCCCGAGCGCGAACGCGAGCGGGTGGACGACCTGCTCGGACACCTCCGGCGTGAACGGATCGCCCGGCGGCGACGGATCGAAGAGGCCGACATCACCGCCGAGGAGGGGGAGGCGCTCGCAGCCGAGGTGATCGGGCTCGACCGCGCCATCAACGCACTGGAGAGCCTCGACGACGCGTCCTACGGCGAGCAAGCGCGGCGGAGTCACGTCGAGGGGCACAAGGAGTTCCTCGGACTGGTGAACCAACTTCGATAGAACGGTGTGCGGCCTCGCGACCTCTCCCCTTCATCCGCGCCTGCGGTCCGGCGGTGGCGACGGGACCGAGCCGTCGCGTCGGAGCGTCCGGTGGCCGAAGATTGCGACGACCGTGACCGCGAGGAGCACCTTCGCGGCGAGGAGGACTCGCTCGCCCGCCGGCGGCAACGTAGTGACCTGTCCAACGAAGTTCTCCGTGAAGTGGAGCAGGACGACCGCGAGCACACTCCGGTCGGTGTTGTCGTACACCCACGCGTACAGCACCGACGAGCACAGCAGACTCGCCCCGAACGGGAGCGGGTCGGGTGCGAAGTCGAAGGCCTCGTAGTAGCCCGGCATCACGAACAGTGGCGCGTGCCACGTCGCCCACGCGACCCCAACCACGAGGGCGGCCGCGAGCGCCGACCACCGACGCTGACACCGGTCGAGGAGGTACCCCCGCCAGCCGACCTCCTCGGGCAGCGGCCCGACGACGAGCGTCACGGCGACGGTCGACGCGAGTGCCGCCGGCGAGGTGAGGAGTCCGGCGAGTGTCGACACGTCGAGGACGGTGACCGCCCCAGTGCCGACCGCGGTGGCGGCGCCAGCGACGACCGCGAGCGTCGGGAACAGGAGCACCGTGACCGCCACCCAGCGCGGCGAGAGCCGCCGTGGGTCGACCAGTCGGGTCCCGAGGTCCACGAGGCCGGCCCGCCCGTAGGTGTCACGGCTCATCACGACGCCGCCCAAGAGCGGACCCGCGCCGCCCAGGAGCGTGAACGGGAGGCCGGCGCCGAAGGCGTCGAGGCCCGCCACGACGTTGACGCCCCACCAGAGCCACGTCCAACCGTGGGAGAACAGCAGGTAGCCCCAGAGGTCGCGTCCACGCATCGGTCGGTCTGGGGCACCTGACGGGGCGGACGTGGAAATAGCGGGCGTGCGGTTCCCGTCCCACGACGGCGTCGTGAGTCGCCGACCGTCGGTGCGAGGTGGCCGCCGGTCGCGACACGCGAAACGACTTTCACGCGATCCGGTGTGGCTCTGATATGGCATACAGCTACGAGCCGCACTACTTCGAGGACTTCGAGGTCGGCCAGGAGTTCGTCACCGTCGGGCGCACCGTCACCGAGTCGGACTTCATGATGCACTCGGCGCTGACGGGCGACTGGACGGAACTCCACACCAACAAGGAGTACGCCGAGGACAACGCCTTCGGCGAGCGCATCGCCCACGGCCCGATGACGTTCGTACAGGCGACGGGGTTCGTCTACCGCACGGGCATCGTCGAGCGCACCGCGCTGGCGTTCCTCGGGATGAACTACATGGACCTCCCGAACCCCGTGTTCATCGGCGACACCATCTCCATGGAGATGGAGGTGACGGAGACGAAGGACCTCTCCAGCCGCGGCGACGCCGGCCTCGTAATCCTCGACTGCGAGGTGACGAAGCAGGACGGCACCGTGGTCCTCCAGGGCGACATGAAGTTCCTCATCAAGACGCGCGCCGAGGCGGACGACCCGCACGCCTGAGCGCACGCGCCGACACGGTCAGCCGTTTCCGAACAGCGCCTGCACGACCTCCGGCGCGCGACGGCCCACCCGCGCGGCCGTCCACGCGCTCTTGCGTCCCGCGCCGACGAGGTAGTGGTGTGCGCTTCGGGGCACCGGCTGGCGACACCCTTGGACGGAGCCGTTCCCCTCGGCCAGCGCCGCGACCACGTCCTCGCCGTCGACCGCGCTCTGGCGCTCGACGCCCGGGACGGTGACCTCGGTGAACGCACGACCGAGGTAGCGGGCGTGGTGGGCGTCGCTGGCGGCGACGCCGGGGTAGCCGTTCGCCTCGGCGAACCGCCGGGCGCGTCGATTCCGGTAGCCCGTGAACAGCCAGGAGTTGTACACCTCGACACCGTCACAGTCGGAGAGCTGTCGGCGTCTGACACCATGTCGCGTGCGCTGGAACGGGTGTGGGACGACCGCGACGCCGCCCATGTCGCGAATCTCTTCGACCGTCTCGCCGAACGGCCGGCGCGGTTCTGGCTGTTCCTCGACGCCGATGGCGAGCAGGTGGCCGGCACCCGTCGACACCTCGACGCCCGGGATTCCGACGAGGCCGTACTCCGGCGCGAGGTCGGCCGCGCGAAGTGACTCGTCGATTGCGTCGTGGTCGGTGACGACGATGCCGTCGAGTCCGATGTCGCTCGCTTGTTCGAGGAGGAGTTCGACGGAGTCGTGCCCGTCGTACGACTCCTCGGAGTGGACGTGCGGGTCGATTCGGAGGGAGACCTCCGCTTCCATCGAGTGGTCGTTGTGGCCCCATCTACCCAACGTTTGTGGCACAGTGGGATCCCTCGGGGCCGTCGCGGCCGACGGACCCAGTCTGCTACCTCGGGGCCTCCCGTTCGCCGGCACCTCGTCGGTGTTCCTGCGGTCGGTTGTCGCTGCGCAGTTCACGACGTGGTCGACGTTCCGAGGTGGCTGCGACGGTCGCAATCACTATTCGACGCGGTCACGTAGTGTCGAGGATGTCACACGTTCCAGAGGCCGTCAAGCAGTACGTCTGTGCCGACTGCCAGACGATGCACGCCGGCACGCCGATTCACCACGAGGGAGGGAGTCACACCTTCGAACCACCGACGTCGTGCGGCGCGTGCGAGGGCGAGACGTTCGTCGAACTGGCCGCTTGGATCCACCACCACGAGTGACCCGCGCGGGCCGGGGGCGCCCCGTGGATCAGCCGAACCGCTGGAACGGCTCCGAGCAGTCGTTGCAGAAGTGCATTGAGCGGCACAGCCCCGGCCCCTTCGGGTGCTCGCGCTCGGTGTCCGTCGACCCGCAGTAGGGGCACTCGGCGGGGTCGTCGTCGTCGCTCCCGGCGGCGCCGGCGGCGACGCTCGGGTCGGGGACGTGTCGGCGCATCAGACGCTCAACCCGAACTCGCGCAGGGCCTCGCGGCCCGCGTCGGTCACCATCGACACCGTCCACCCCGGCGAGTAGCGCAGGCGCACGTCCGCGCGGTCGACGCCCGGCGCCGTCTCGGCGGCACAGCGCACGTCGTTGAGGATCATGTCCCGCGCGGGACAGCCCGTGTACGTGAGCGTCATCTCGACTTCGCACAGGCCGGACGCCTCGTCGACGGACACGTCGTAGATGAGGCCCAGGTCGACGACGCTGACGGGCATCTCGGGGTCCTCGACCTCGTACAGCGCCGTCCACACGTCGGCTTCTGCGCCCGTCGCGCCCTCGCCGGTCTTCGGGTACTCCTCGGGGGCCTCGCCCGTCTCGTAGGAGGTGTACGCGCACGCCTCCGAGTCGGCGGGCGGACCGTCGGGCGTGTCCGTCGGCATGCTGGTCGGCATCTACGCGCCCTCCTCCCCGCGCAGGCGGGCGGGACGGTCGAAGTCGACCTCGCGGTGGGTCGCGGTGAACGCCTCCTGGAGGTTGACCCAGTCGTCGGTGTGGCTCCCGTCGCGCCCGCGGGCGGTCGGGCGCTCAACCTCGTCCGGTTCGGGCACGACGAGGCCGTACCCCTCCAGCGTCGGCACGACGGTGTCGAGCCACTCCTCGCGCATGTTGGCCAGCGACGCCCGCCGGAAGCCGTGTGCGCGGATGTCGTCCTCGTGGGCGCCGGGGGCGAACAGCGACAGCGCGTGCGGGAACAGGTCGTCGACCGCCGCTTGGAGGCGCTCGCGCGCCTCGTCGTCGCTCGCGAGGCGTTCGAGCCAGCTCACGGCGTGGTCGCCGTGGTAGTCCTCCTCGGCGAGCACCTTCCCGACGCGGTCGGCGAGGGGGGCGTAGCTCGTGTCGACGAGCGCCTCCGTGCGGATGCGCTCGGCGGTGTCGTACAGGTACGTCCGCACGACCACGTCGCCCCAACCGTCGTCGGCGAACGCGAGTTCGACGAGCGTCGCGTGCGTCCAGTCGTCCGCGTCACGTCGCCAGATGCACTCCTCCTCGGTGTAGCCGAGTTCCTGCAGGAGGTCGTACCAGAGGCGTGCGTGGCCGAACTCGTCTTGTGCGATGTTGGCGAGCGCGAGGTCGGACTCGAGCGTGGGCGCGTAGATCTGCCACTCGGTGAGGCGCTCGGCCTGGACGAACTCGTCGTCCGCGAGGCGAAAGAGGAGTTCCTCCAGCGCGATCTGCTGTTCGGGGGTGAGGTCGCCCCGGTCGAGCGAGGCGGCGGCGGGCGCGTCGGCGAACTCGTCGGTGGAGTCGTCGCTCATCGCTGGCCCTCCGACTCCAGTTGCTCGCGGCGCTTGCGCGCGGCCTCTCGTTGCTCGGCCTCGCTGTCCTCGACCTCCTGCGCGAACGACGAGTCGATGTCGTTGTACGTCATCGCCCAGCGGTACGCCTTGTCCGTGCGACCGCCGAAGGCGGCGTCCTCGGTGTCGACCTCGCCGATCTCCGACTGCGGGACGACCCACAGCGAGTTGGTCTGCATCCGGCGCGCGTGCTGGACCTGCGCGAACAGTTTCGCCATGTCGCGGTCGGGCGCGTGGACGTTGCCGACGTGCCGGTGGTAGTCACCGGGCTTCTCCTGTCTGAACACTTCCCAGATCATGGTCAGTCAGCCGCCTGCGGCGTGCCCGCGTTTGCTCCCTCCCACGAGTCGAGGCTCTCACGGACCCACTCGACGGCCTCCTGCCGGCGAGCGCGCGAGCCGATCTGTTCGTGGCTCCCGTCGGAGTCGTTCTTCGCGATGGTCCAGAACTCGTCCCAGTCGAGGTCCGACTCCCGGACGGCCATCGTGCCGTCGTCGCGCTCGAAGATGCGCGGGTACTCGGGGATTTCCAGCCCGTACTTCTCGGCCTTCGGGACGTAGAGGTTGAGGAACGAGTTGCGGAGTTCGTCGTTGGTGACGGTCTTCAGGCCCACGTCCATCGCGAAGTCGTTGTGCGTGGACTGGTCGTTGGTGGGGCCGAAGAACTGGAGGATGCGCGGCCACCACTCCTCGAACGTCTCCTGGGTGCGCTCCTGGGTCGCCTTCGACCCGCGCATCAGTTCCCGCAGGATGGACTCGCCGTGCTTCACGTGGAACCCCTCCTCGAAGCAGACCTTGTCCATCGCGTGCGCGTACGGTGTCCAACTCGTCGACTTGAGCGTCGCCTGTCGGCGCATCGCGCCGCCGTCGACGAAGAAGTCGATCATCGGCGCCTCGTACCACGAGTCGACCGGGTAGTGGAAGCAGTTGAGGAACTTCCCCTCGCCGTTCTGGAGTTCGTCGAGCATCTCGTCGCGCGTCTTCACGCCGAGCGTCTCGGCGGCGCGGTACAGCAACTGTGCGTGGCCGATCTCGTCTTGCACCTTCGCGGTGTTCGCCAGTTTCCGGTCCAGCGACGGGGCGTGTCGGGTGAACTCCTTGTCGAGGTAGCCGCCCATGACCTCCGAGTTCGCGTGGAACTGGATCATCCGCGTCGCCGCCTTGCGGTACTCCTCGGGCATGTCGTCGTTCGGCCCGAACTGGCGCGGTCCGGCGCGCGCTTTCACCGTCTCGATGTCCATGATGATCGATCCTTCGCGTTGTGCTCCTTACCGATTGACCCGTTCATACGCGGGTTTTATACGCTGCACGCGGTACCGTCTCCCATGATCGACGAGTGCCTCGTCGTCGAGGTGCGCGTGAGCGGCGACGACTGCCCGCTCGCCGAGGCGACGGCGGCGACGCGGACGCCGGTGCGGGCGGAGCCACCGCAGTTGCGCGCCGACGGCAACGTACTCCTGCGGTTCGGCGCGCCCCGCGACGACGACCTGGCGGCCCACCTCGACGCCGACGACCGGATCCGCTACCTCCACCGGTCGCGCGCGGGCGAGCGCGACACCTACCGCTGTCTCTCGAAGCACCCGTGCGTCGTCCACGAACTCGTCTCGGTCGGCCTGCTCGTCGAGGACGTCCGCTACCGCGACGGCGACGCGACCGTCACGGGCGCGGTGGTCGGCCACGACGTACTCCGGGGCGTGATGGAGACCGCCGGCGAGACGGTCGGCGTGCAGTTGACGCGGACGTACCCGCTCCGGGAGGAGGCCGAACCGGTGACCGAGCAGTTCGGGCTGACGCCGCCACAGACGGCGGCGTTGCGCGCGGCGGTCGCGGCTGGCTACTTCGCGGTGCCACGGGAGGCGAGTTCCGAGGAGGTTGCGGCGTCGTTGGGGCTGTCGAAGAGCGCGTTCTTGGAACGCCTGCGGCGCGCGGAGGCGACGCTGTACGGAGAACTGTTCGGGGAGTGACCGACACAAGAGTGAGTGACCGACACAAGGTATTCACCCGCGGGGAGTGCGCGTCCGTCCGTGTCCGCCGCTCGTTCACCTAGCGTCTCCGCCGCCCTCCTCGTGCTCGTGGCCGTCGCGGCCCTCGGCGGCTGTCTCGCCCCGCCCCAGGGCGGGAGCGTCGTCGCCTCGCCGATGGACTGGACGCCCGACGACGCCGTCGACCGCTCGGCCGTCCACGACGACCGGATCGCCGCCGCCGTCGACCGGGCGTGTTCGAGCGACGACGACGCACACGTCGAGTTCGCCGGGAGCGAGCGCAGTTCGGTTCGGTCCTCGTACGGCGACCTCCGACCGGACGACGGGTTCCCGACGGTCCGGTGTGGCGACGGCGACGGCGCCGTTCGGGTCGAACTCCGCCTGCTCACGTGACCGGCCGGGCGTGCCGTCACGACCGATGCCATTACGGCGTTGACACACCTCGTCGGCACCGACACGGCGTGCGCGACTTCGACCCCGACACGACCGCCGCGACGGCCGCCCAGCCGCGGGTGAGCGCGGCGTGACCGTCCGCATCGACTGGCGCGTCAGCGCCAGCCTGCTCGGCACGTTCCTCAAGTGGCTGTGGGTGCCGATGGCGCTCCCGCTCGGCATCGCCGTCCTCGACGGCACGCCGCTCGTCCCGTTCGTCGTCCCGATGGTCGGGTCGGCGCTCGTCGGCGCGGGGCTGGAGCGACTGACCGACGACCGCGAACTCCGCGCTCGGGAGGCATTCCTGCTCGTCTCGCTCACGTGGCTCTCCTTCGCGCTCGTCGGCGCGGTGCCGTTCGTCCTCGCGGGCAACGGGACGCTCGCGACGCCGGTGAACGCGCTGTTCGAGGCGATGAGCGGCGTGACGACGACCGGCGCCACCGTCGTCGTCGACTTCGCGGCCCACTCGCGGGCGGTGTTCATGTGGCGCGCGCTCATCCAGTGGCTCGGCGGCCTCGGCATCCTCGTGCTCGCCATCGCGCTCCTCTCGCAGTTGTCAGTCGGGGGTGCGCAGTTGATGGAGACGGAGAGCCAGACGCGCGACGTGAACAAGCTCACCCCGCGCATCCGCGAGACGGCGGCGCTGTTGTGGCAGGTGTACATCGGCCTGACCGTGCTGATGGTGGTGGTGCTGTACGGCCTCCGCCTCGCCGGCCTCGCGCCCGAGATGACGCTGTACGACGCCGTCGCGCACGCGTTCACCGCGGTGTCGACGAGTGGGTTCTCCCCGCGTGGCGACAGCATCGCGGCGTTCTCCCCCGCGGTGCAGTGGGTCACCATCCCGTTCATGGCCGCCGGCGCGACGAACTTCGTGCTCATCTACCTCGTGTTGCAGGGCGACTACGGGCGCCTGCGCGAGAGCGACGAGTTCCGCTTCTACCTCGGCATCCTGGTCGCGTTCGCCCTCGCGGTCGCCGCCGTGCTCGCCGTCGACGGCCAGTTCACGAGCGGTGAGGCGACCGCGCGCCACGCGACGTTCCAGGTCGTCTCCATCGTGACGACGACGGGGTACGCCAGCACCGACTTCAACCTCTGGTCGTCCGCGGCCAAGCACCTCCTGTTCGTCTGTATGTTCATCGGCGGGATGGCGGGGTCGACGACCTGCTCGGTGAAGACGCTCCGCTGGCTGGTCGTGCTCAAGTCGTTCCGGCGGGACCTGTTCGTCGCCTCCAGTCCGAACGCGGTCCGCCCCGTGCGCCTCAGCGGCAACGTCATCAGCGAGGACACCATCCGCGACATCTACGCGTACACGCTCGTCAGCCTCGTGTTCTTCATCGTCGCCACGGTGGTCGTCGTCGTCGACGCCGCCCGCGCTGGCGTCGCCGTCACGGAGTTCGAGGCGATGGGCGCCGCCGCCTCGACGTTCTTCAACGTCGGCCCCGCCTTCGGCATCGCCGGCCCGTTCGCGAGTTACGAGCCGTTCCCCAGGTCGACGAAGCTCCTGATGACGTTCCTGATGTGGATCGGTCGCATCGAGATCGTGCCGGTGCTCGTCCTCTTGACGCCGAGTTACTGGCGCTCGTGACACCTCCGCCGCCGTGGCCCCCGCCCGCCGCCAGCACCGACCGGGAACCGGCGGTACTGCTTTGATCCCCGTTCGCGTCGTGTGACACGATGACGTGGAACGAGGTCGAGACGGCGAGCCGCGAGGAACTCCGGGCGCTGAAAGGCGAGCGCCTCCGCGACACCGTCCGCCGGGCGTACGACCGCGTGCCGTTCTACCGCGAGCGACTCGACGAGGCTGGCGTCCACCCCGACGACATCGAGCGCATCGACGACGTGACCCGGCTCCCGATGACGACGAAGGAGGACTTCCGCGCGGAGTACCCGCGCGGGCTGTTCGCGGTACCGGACGACGAGGTCCGTCGGATCCACGCCTCGTCCGGCACCACGGGGAAACCGAAGGTGGTCGGGTACACCGACGGCGACCTCGCGGTGTGGCGGGAGGTGGTGGCCCGGTCGCTGACCGCCGCCGGCGTCGAACCGGGCGACACCGTGCAGAACGCCTACGGCTACGGGCTGTTCACGGGCGGCCTCGGCGTCCACGGCGGCGTCGAGGAACTCGGGGCGACGGTTATCCCCATCGGCGGCGGCCAGACGGACCGGCAGATCGACCTCCTCCGGGACCTCGAGTCGGACGCGCTGACGTGCACGCCGTCGTACTCGCTGTACCTGGCCGAGCGCGCCGTCGAGCGCGGCGTCGACGTGCGCGAGCTCCCGCTGTCGACGGTGATCGTCGGCGCCGAACCGTGCACCGATCCGATGCGCGAAGAGATCGAGGAGCGCCTCGGCGTCACCGCGGTCGACATCTACGGCCTCTCGGAGATCATCGGGCCGGGCGTCTCCAACGAGTGCGTCACCGCACAGGACGGCCTGCACATCTGGGAGGACCACTTCCACCCGGAGGTCGTCGACCCCGACACCGGAGAGCCACTCCCCGAGGGCGAGGAGGGCGAACTCGTGCTCACGACGCTGACGAAGGAGGCGGTGCCCGTCCTGCGCTACCGGACGGGCGACCTCACGACGCTCACCACCGAGCAGTGTGACTGCGGGCGGACGATGGTGCGCATGGACAATGTCACCGGGCGGGCGGACGACCTGATCATCGTGCGCGGGGTGAACCTGTACCCGAGTCAGATCGAGGACGTGGTGCTCGAGTTCGACGCCGTCGCCCCCTTCTACCGCATCGACCTCCGACGCGACGGGGCGCTCGACACGTTCGAACTCACCGTCGAACGCCGGGACGATGCCGCGGTCGACCCCTCGACGCTGGGTGGGCGGATCGCAGACCGAGTCCGCAACGTCGTCGGCCTGACGCCGGACGAGGTTCGGGTGGTCGACCCCGGCGGCGTCGAGCGCACCGAGACGGGGAAGGTGAAGCGCGTGTTCGACCACCGGGAGTGATCTACCGGGCCGCATCGTGACAGTACCCGGGGGACGCCGGGCAACGGCGGGATCGCCAGACGAGAGCCAGTCGGCGAAATTCGCCGATTCTACGATCGCCAGAAAGCGGCGCGTTCGGGCCTGTACGCTTGGATCGCGCCAGTTATACCCGCTCGACTGGAATCGTTGGTGTGACGCGTACAGACGTCGACCCCGTCGACCGGACCACCTCCGTCTCCAGCCACGCCTATCGGATCACCCTCGACAACGGACGGGAGACATTCGACGCCCTCGAGATCTGTGACGACCACTGTCCGGAGGCCTACCTCATGTCCGACACGGTCCACTCGCTCGAAGCGATGCGATAACCCTCCGCGGTCGCCAGTCCTCCCGTTCTCACCCGTCGACGAGATCCGCCAGTAGTCGGTTCAGCCACGCGAACTCGTCGGCAGTGACCTCGTGACCGACACCGTCGTACAGGCGCTCGGTCACGTCGGCACCCAGCGCGCCCAGCACCGCCGCCGTCGCGCGCACCCGGTCGGGCGGCACCCGGTCGTCTGCTGCGCCACCCGCCACCAGCGCCGGCGTCCCGGCGAGGTCGCCCGTGAGCCCCTCGGCGTCGACCGTCGGTCCGAGGAGACTCCCGCTGAGCACCGCGAGCGGGTGGGCGCCGCCGCGGTCGACCGCGTACTCGGCGGCGACCGACGCCCCCTGTGAGAAGCCGACGAGAACCACGGCCTCCGGTGGCAGCGAGAGCGTCGTCCGCGTCTCCGTCAGGAGACTGTCCACGACCGCCAGCGCCGACTCGAGGTGGGACTCGTTGCGCTCGCGCGGTTCGTCGCCGGCGTACGGGTACCACCGCCCGCGGTCGGCGGCGGGGGCGACGAACGCCACGCCGTGACGCGCCAACGGGTCGAGGAGGTTGATCACGCCCTGTGCCGTCGCGCCGCGACCGTGGAGCGCGACCACCGCGGCCCGCGCGGCACCGCGTGGCGCACCCGCGGTCACGACGGGGCGACCCGCATGCGGGCCGGGGAGGTCGGCCGGGAGCGTTCCGTCGCCGAACATCAGCGCTCGTGCGGGGTGTCGTGGCCCCCGTCGTCGTCGCCACCGTCGCTCTCGTCGCCCCCGTCCCCAGCGGTGTCCGGGAGTGTCAGCGGCGGCAACTGCCCCTCGATCATCTCGCGGTCCTCCTCGGCCCACGGCGGGAGCACGAGCGACTCGCCCGCGGTCTCGGGGGCCTCGTCGATGGCGAACCCCGGCCCTTCCGTCGACAGTTCGATCAGGATCCCACCCGGTTCGCGCACGTAGATTGCCTTGTAGTAGTGTCTGTCGCGGATGCGCGACACGTCGATGTCGCGCTCGCGGAACAGGTCGTGCCACTCGCGCAACTGCGCCTCGTCGGGCACCCGGAGGGCGACGTGGTGGACGCTGCCAACCCCCTCGCGAGCGTAGGCGGCGTCGCGGTCGAGGAGGTCGACGACGGTCGCGTGGTCGCCGCCGGCGCGGTAGCGGACCCGGTCACCCGCCTCGCCCTCGTACGATAGGCCGAGCGTGTCGAGGACGCTCGCGGTCGCAAAGGGGTTCGTCGGGAGCGCCGTGACGCCGTGGAGGCCGCGGATCGCGGCGTGGTCGGGCACCGGGCCCTCGCGCCACGGCTCGACCGGCTGATCGGCGGCGACGAGTTCCAGGCGAGTCCCCGCGGGGTCCTCGAAGCGGAGCGCGGTCTCGTCGAACCGGTCGACCGTCTCGGTGTCGACGCCGTGCGCGGCGAGGCGGTCGCGCCAGTAGCCGAGCGAGCCCTCCGGCACGGCGAAGGCGGCGGCGGTGATCTGGGGCTTCCCCCGCCGCCCCGGTGGCTCGTTCGGGTACGGGAAGCAGGTGTAGACGGTGCCGAGGTCGCCCGCGCCGTTGCCGTAGTACAGGTGGTATCGGAGCACGTCCTCGTGGTTGACGGTCCGCTTGACGAGGCGCACGCCGAGCGTCCCGACGTAGAAGTCGATGTTCGCCTGCGCGTCGCCGACCATCGTCGTGACGTGGTGGATCCCTGGGACGTCGGTGAGCATTCGGACGCCGGCACTTGGTGCTCGGTCGTGTTAGCGTCCCCGGCGGCGGCGGCCCACCGTCGAGACGACGCGGCTGGTCGGTCACCGCTGCAGCCCTTGTGACGACCCCGCTGGACAGTTCTCGAAGCAGCCGACGTTCGTTGAGTCATCGTCTTTGGTCGTTGCATTTTCGTCTCTCACGGCAGGCGATTGTTGCGAAAGAGTAAACCACGGCTCCGCCGACAACTCTCCTATGCATCGCGACGGCATCGACCGCGACGACCTCGACCACTCGGTGACGCCGAGCGAGTGGACGAGCCACGCCGACACACGCGACGTGACCGGTGCGGCGGTCGCGACGTGCGGCCTCGCGGACTCGACGGGAGCCACGACTGGGGGAGACAGGGCGTCGGGCGCCGGGGTGAGACAGTGAGCGGCGACCCGTGGGAGGAGGTGTCCATCGAGCACGACCCCGACACCGGCGAGTACACCGCGACGTTCGACCCGCGGGAAATCGACGCCAGCATCGCCGTCATCGAGACCACCGCGGCCATCCGCCGAGAAGCGCCCAACCGGCACGCGCCGCTGTTCGAGGTGGTCGACCCCGACGCACTCGACCAGATCTGTTCGAGTCACAGCGACGACACGCTCGTCGAGTTCACCTACCTCGACCACCGGATCCGCGTCCTGAGCGAGGGACGCATCACCGTGGTGCCGGTGGAAGCAGAGTAGCCCCACCGACACCGCCCGACTCGTCATCGGACCGCCCCGTCACCCCCCGCCCGCGAGGGTGTCGTTCCTCACTCGGCGACGACGAGGATCCGCGTGTTCCCGCGTCGGTCGGCGTACTGTCCGCCCGCCGGCGGCTTGATCGACACCGAGAGCGTCCCCTGTTCGCGGTTCGGCCCGAGTGACGGGGCGACGGAGACGGTCGCCGACCCGTCGGCGTCGCTTCTGGCAGTCGCGACGCCGTCGAGGTGCGCGCTCCCCCCGGAGACGACGACCGTCGCGCCGGCGACCGGTTGGCCGTCCGGGCCGACGACCGTCAGCGTCAGGTCCTGTTCGCCCGGCGTCGTCACCTCCGGTTCGGGGCGGACGTCGAGTTCCGTGACCGCGAGGCCCTGGACCCCGCTGACCATGTTGAGCATCACGCTCAGGCTGGCGACGCCGACGACAAGCGCGATGACGAGTCGGACTGGGAGACCCTCGATCGCTCGCTCGTCGCGCCGGAGGTCGGCCAGCCGCCGGCGTTCGGTCGCCAGCACCGTTCGGAGACGGGCGGCGACCGCGTCGCCGTCCGTGCGTCGCGAGCCAGTCGTGTCGGTTGTCTCGGTGGACACGGTCGCGGGTGGTCCCGGCTTCGCCCTTCAAGGCTCGTCCGAGGGTTCTTCACCGAGACGGTGACCATGCGCCCCGTGCACGTCATCGGCAGAGACGGCGACGGTCCCGACACTCCCGAGGGGTGTGGACAGGCGTACCGCGCGCCACTCGGTCGGTTCCGCGCCGGCGACGGGAGCGCCGGTGCGCGGGTCGCTGTCGACCTCGACCGACCGCACGCGGCGCTGATCGTCGGCAAGCGGGGGAGCGGAAAGACCCACACGCTCGCGGTGGTTGCCGAGGGAGTCGCGGCCACGCCGGGAGTCGCACCGGTCGTCATCGACCCGATGGGCGTCCTCGGCGGCCTCGCCGAGTGCGGCGGGAGCGTCCACCGTCGGCCGCGGGTCCGCCCGGACGCGGTCGCGGCGGCCGCGTGGCCCGCGCTGCTCGACCTCGATCCCGCCGGGCCAGTCGGTTCGCTCGTGTGGCGGGCGGTCGCCGAGCGCGACGGAGCGACGCTGGCGGCCGCACGCGACGCCGTCGCGGACGCGGACGCCGAGCGCGCGACGCGCCGGGCCGCCGACGCCCACCTCGCGCTGGCACAGCGATGGGACGTGTTCGATCCGGCGGGGCTGACGCCGGCGGACCTGACGGGCGGGGACGTGACCGTGCTCGACTGCTCGGGATTGTCCCCCACCGCTCTCGACGCCGTCTCCGCGGCGGTCGCCCGGTCGCTGTACGAGGCGCGCGTCGCGGAGGACGTGTCGCGCCTGCCGTGGCTGTTCGTCGACGAGGCCCACGCCGTCTTCGACGGCGTCGCCGGCGGCGCGCTGGAGACGCTCCTCACGCGCGGTCGCGCGCCGGGCGTGTCGCTCGTCTGTGCGACCCAGCGCCCCGCCGCGCTCCCGGCGGTCGCCGTCTCGCAGGCGGACCTCCTGCTCGCCCACCGCCTGCGTGGGCGGGCGGACGTGGAGGCGCTTCGAGACGCCCGACCCAAGCCGCTGGCCGACGACCTCCGGTCGCGACTCCCGACGGGCGTGGGCGAGGCGCTGGTCGTCGACGACGCCACCGAGACGGCGACGACGGTCGCCGTCCGCGAGCGGTGGACGACCGACGGCGGCGCGAGCGCGCGGGCGAGTCGAGTGGACGCGACGGCGGACGGCGACGGACGCGAGACGAGTGAAGGGGTTAACCCCGCGGGTACCCAATCGCGGCCATGGACGTGAGGCGGCCGTGAACGGCGACGACCGTACGATCCGCGAGCGACTGGTCGCGGGCGCGGTGGAGAAGCCGGTGCTCGGCGTGTTCGTCGTGTTGCTGCTGTTGATGGCGACGGGGTTCCTCGTCGGACTCGTGCTCGTCGTCACCTGAGAGGCGACGGCGGTCGCGTCCTACCGATCGTCGAGCGCCGCCCGGAGTCGCGCCTTCTCGCGGTCGTGTTCGAGTTCGCGGGCGATCCAACGCGCGACGAGTTCGATCCCCTCGCGCTCCCACGCAGCGAACCCCTGCCGGCGGGACCGATCCACCACACACAGCGTCCCGAACAGTTCGTCGTCGACGTACACCGGTGTCCCCAGGTAACACTCCAGTCCGAGTCGCTGCCCGATGAGCGGGCGACCGCGGTCGGCCATCCCACCGTCGGCGTTCGACGCGACGGTCCGCCCCTCCTCGACGATGGTCGCGCAGTACGTCTCCTCCAACGGGACCGTCTCCGACAACTCCCGACGCAGGTCCGGGACCCCTCGGCCGGCGACGAAGCGGAACTCGTCGTCGACGATCCGCGCCAGGCCGGCGTAGTCGACCTCGTACGTGTCGCGAACCGCACCCAACACGTCGTCGATCGACCCGTCCAGGCTCTCGGGGGCGTCGGCGATGGCGTCGCTCAACCGACGCAGCGTCGCCGCGCTCTCCCGCGTGCGTTGCCGGTCGTGGAACGCCTCGACGGCGCCGTCGAGGCGGTCGACGAGGACCGCGTACGCCTCGTCGTCACCGATGGGGAGGTGGTCGGTGACGCCCGCGCGAAACAGTCGTCGGGTCGTGTCGGCGTCGAACGCCGTCTCCTCGCCGTAGGTGACGATCGGTAGGTCGGGGTAGCCGCCGCGCACGCGCCGCACGAACTCGTCGGTGTCGTCGGGGAGCGGGTGGCCCACCACCAGCGCGTCGTACGACTCGTGACCGAGCGTGTCGGCCGCCGTGCCCCCGCTGAACTCGGGGTCGACGACGAACCGGCCGTCCGCGTCGAGCCGGTCGGCGACCGCTCCTCGGCGGTCGGTGTCGGCGTCGACGTGGAGCAGCCGGTGGGCAGTCATCTATCTCTGCGAGGACCACCGTAACGTAAGAGGTTGTTGGCCGTCGTCGGTGGCGGCGGCGAAACTGCACACGCGGTCTGTAGCGGCGACGCGACGGCGAAGTAGGTCGCACGACGGCTACACAGCCAACCGGCTGTGGACGTTGAGATTCGAGAAAGCGCCCGGAGCGGGATTTGAACCCGCGTCACGACCGTGACAGGGTCGTATGATGGGCCACTACACCATCCGGGCGTGCATCGCGTCGGTGGGTTTCCACCTCACCTCTGCGCATCTCATCCGAAGCCGGGTAGATAATTAAGACTTCTCATCCGACGGCGCCGTGTCCCGCGATACCGTGCGCCGCAACGTTCATCACGATGGCCACGTACGATGGGAACGTGCAGGCGATGCGGTGACCAGCCGCCGGTACCCACGTCGTTTGACAAGCGTTATGTGGACGGGTCGAATAGACCGCCGTAGTATCTCGTGAAGACTTCTCCCCACCGAACACGGCCGCGCGCGACCACGAACCCCACCAAGCCATGGTAAACGTAAGCGAACACGAACTCGTACCCGATCACACTCTCCTCGACGACGACGACGACGTCGAGGAGGTGCTCGAGGAGTACAACGTCAAACGAACCGATCTCCCCAAGATCAAGCGGATCGACCCGGCGCTTCCGGACGACGCCGAGCCGGGCGACGTGATCCGCATCGAGCGGGACTCGCGAACCACCGATACGGCGGTCGTCTACCGCCTGGTGGTAGAATGAACCGAGAAGCGCGACGCGCCGTCTCGCGGGAGTACTTCTCCCAAGAGCGGCTCGCGGAGCACCACTTCCGCTCGTTCAACAACTTCCTCGACCGCGGCATGCAGCGCGTGGTCGACGAGAAGGAGACGATCGAGACGGACATCGGCGACAAGGAGGGCCAAGAGCCCGTCTACGTCGAACTCGGCGACGTGCGGATGACGACCCCGCGCGTCCGCGAGGCCGACGGCTCCGAGGAACTGCTGTACCCGCAGGAGGCCCGCCTCCGCAACATCACGTACGCCGCGCCGGTCTTCATGGAGATGAAGATCATCCGCGGCGGCGAGGACGAGCCCGAGACCGTCGTCGACCAGACCGAGACGAAGGTCGGCCGGATGCCGATCATGGTCGGCTCCAACAAGTGCAACATCTCCGGCTTCTCCGACCAGGAACTCGTCGAGATCGGCGAGGACCCCGTCGACCCCGGCGGCTACTTCATCGTCAACGGCTCCGAGCGCGTGCTCATGACGAGCGAGGACCTCGCACCGAACAAGATCCTCGCCGAGTACGACTCGAAGTACGGCGACGAGATTCAGGTCGCCAAGACGTTCTCCCAGCGCCGTGGCTACCGCGCGCTCGTCCTCTGTGAGCGCAACCGCGAGGGACTGCTCGAAGTGAGCTTCCCCTCGGTGTCCGGCTCCGTCGACTTCGTCACGCTCGTGCGTGCGCTCGGGCTGGAGTCCGACGAGGAGATCGTCCACCGCGTCTCCGACGACCCGGAGATTGTCAAGTTCATGCTGGAGAACCTGGAGGAGGCCAGCGTGCAGACCGAGGAGGAGGCCATCGAGACCCTCGGCGAGCGCGTCGCCTCCGGCCAGGGGAAGAACTACCAGCTGAAGCGGGCGAACTACGTCATCGACCGCTACCTCCTGCCGCACCTCCACGAGGAGGGCGTCGACGAGGAGGACGTCCGCATCAACAAGGCGTACTACCTCTGCCGGATGGCGGAGGCGTGCTTCGAACTCGCGCTCCAGCGCCGCGAGTCCGACGACAAGGACCACTACGCCAACAAGCGCCTCAAGGTCTCCGGCGACCTGATGACGGACCTGTTCCGGACGGCGCTCAACAAGCTGGCGCGTGACGTGAAGTACCAGCTCGAGCGCGCGAACATGCGCAACCGGCAGCTCACCGTCAACACGGTGGTCCGCTCCGACGTGCTGACCGAGCGCCTCGAGCACCCCATCGCGACGGGGAACTGGGTGGGCGGCCGCTCTGGCGTCTCCCAGCTCGTCGACCGGACGGACTACATGGGCGTCCTGTCGCACCTGCGCCGCCTGCGCTCGCCGCTGAGCCGGTCGCAGCCTCACTTCGAGGCGCGTGACCTGCACGCGACCCAGTGGGGTCGCATCTGCCCCTCGGAGACCCCCGAGGGCCCGAACTGTGGACTGGTGAAGAACTTCGCGCAGGCGATGGAGCTCTCCCAGAACATCGAGGACGAACAGGGACTGAAGCGAGAACTCGCGTCCATGGGTGTCGAGGGCATCCCCGGCATCGAGGGCGTTGACCGCGCATCCGCGGACGACTGATATCATGGCAAGCACACGAGAAGCGAAAGTCTACGTCAACGGGAGCCTGGTCGGGACCCACCCGGACCCGAACCAGCTCGCCGCACAGATCCGCGAGGCGCGCCGCCGCGGCGACGTCTCCGACATGGTGAACGTCTCGGTCAAAGACCGCACGAACGAGGTCATCGTCAACGCCGACGCCGGCCGCGCGCGCCGGCCCCTCATCGTCGTGGAGAACGGGGAGCCGCTCCTCGACGACGAGACGATCGACGCGCTCGAGAACGACGAGATCGAGTTCGAGGACCTCGTCGACCACGGCATCGTCGAGTTCATCGACGCCGAGGAGGAGGAGGACATCTACGTCGCCACCGACGAGGAGGACGTCAACTCCCGCACCACCCACCTGGAGATCGACCCGCAGCTCATCTTCGGGATCGGTGCGGGGATGATCCCGTACCCCGAGCACAACGCCTCGCCCCGCATTACGATGGGCGCGGGGATGATGAAGCAGTCGCTCGGGCTGCCGTCGGCCAACTACCGCATCCGGCCCGACACGCGTCAGCACCTCCTGCACTACCCGCAGCTGTCGATGGTGAAGACGCAGACCACCGAGCAGATCGGGTTCGACGAGCGACCGGCGGCGCAGAACTTCGTCGTCGCGGTCATGTCCTACGAGGGGTTCAACATCGAGGACGCGCTCGTCATGAACAAGGGGAGCGTCGACCGCGCGATGTCGCGCTCGCACTTCTTCCGCACCTACGAGGGCGAGGAGCGCCGCTACCCCGGCGGCCAGGAGGACCGCTTCGAGATTCCGTCGCAGGACGTGCGCGGCGCACGCGGGGAGGACGCGTACACCCACCTCGACGAGGACGGCCTCGTCAACCCCGAGACGAAGGTGGACGAAAACTCCGTCCTGCTCGGGAAGACCAGCCCGCCCCGGTTCCTCGAGGAGCCGGACGACATGGGCGGCCTCTCGCCCCAGAAGCGGCGTGAGACCAGTGTGACGATGCGGTCCGGGGAGTCCGGCGTCGTCGACACGGTCACGCTGATGGAGGGCGAGGACGGCTCCAAGCTGTCGAAGGTGTCCGTGCGCGACCAGCGGATCCCCGAACTCGGGGACAAGTTCGCGTCGCGCCACGGCCAGAAGGGCGTCGTGGGCCACCTGGCCCCGCAGGAGGACATGCCGTTCACCGAGGACGGCCTGGTGCCCGACCTGGTGCTCAACCCGCACGCGCTGCCGTCGCGGATGACGGTGGGCCACGTGCTGGAGATGCTCGGCGGCAAGGTCGGCTCGCTGGAGGGCCGCCGCGTCGACGGGACGGCGTTCCAGGGCGAGAACGAGGACGAACTCCGCTCGTCGCTGGAGGAGCACGGGTACAAGTCCTCCGGGAAGGAGGTCATGTACTCGGGCGTCACCGGCGAGAAGATCGAGGCGGAGATCTTCGTCGGGACCATCTTCTACCACAAGCTGTACCACATGGTGAGCAACAAGCTGCACGCCCGCTCGCGCGGGCCGGTGCAGGTGCTCACCCGCCAGCCGACCGAGGGGCGTGCCCGCGAGGGTGGCCTCCGTGTCGGGGAGATGGAGCGCGAGGTGCTCATCGGGCACGGCGCCGCGATGGCGCTGAAGGAGCGCCTGCTCGACTCCTCGGACAAGGAGAAGGTGTACATCTCCGAGGAGACGGGGATGGTCGCGGTTGAGGACGTGGAGCAGCGTCGGATCTACGACCCGATCACGGGCGACGAGGACGACATCCACGAGATCGAGATCAGCTACGCGTTCAAGCTGCTGCTCGACGAGATGAAGGCGCTCGGCATTCGACCGACCCTCGAACTTGAGGACGCAGTCTAACTATGGCAGGCCAGACACCCAAAGAGATCGGCGGCATCAACTTCGGGCTCATGGACCCGGAGACGTATCGGGACATGTCCGCGACGAAGGTGATCACCGCGGACACCTACGACGACGACGGCTACCCCATCGACATGGGGCTGATGGACCCGCGCCTGGGCGTCATCGACCCCGGGCTGGAGTGCCGCACCTGCGGCAAGCACTCCGGGTCGTGTAACGGCCACTTCGGCCACATCGAGCTGGCGGCGCCCGTCATCCACGTCGGGTTCACGAAGCTCATCCGGCGGCTGCTGCGCTCGACGTGCCGCAACTGCGGTCGACTCGCGCTCACCGCCGAGGAGAAGGAGGAGTACAAAGAGAAGCTCGTCCGCACGAAGGATCTGGGCGGCGACCCGACGGACGTGCTGAAGTCGGCGGTCCGGCAGGCCCGCAAGGCCAACAACTGCCCGCACTGCGGCGAGCCGCAGGCGGACATCAAACACGAGAAGCCGACCACCTACTACGAGGTGCAGGACGTGCTCTCGGGCGACTACTCGGAGCTCATCGCCCGTGCGATGCAGCCCGACGAGCCCGAGGACGACGAGGAGGAGGTCGACGAGAGCGAGGCCGTCTCGCCGATGGACCTGGCCGACGAGACGGGCATCGCCCTCGACAAGATCAACGACATCCTCTCGGGCGAGTTCCGCCCGCGCAAGGAGGACCGCAAGGCGCTGGAGAAGGCGCTCGACATCGACCTCACCGTCGAGGACATGAACAAGCTGATGCCGAGCGACATCCGCGACTGGTTCGAGGACATCCCGGACGAGGACCTCGAACCGCTCGGCATCCACCCGCAGAAGTCCCGCCCCGAGTGGATGATCCTGACCGTGCTGCCGGTGCCGCCGGTCACGACGCGTCCCTCGATCACGCTGGACAACGGTCAGCGCTCCGAGGACGACCTGACCCACAAGCTGGTCGACATCATCCGCATCAACCAGCGGTTCATGGAGAACCGTGAGGCGGGTGCGCCGCAGCTCATCATCGAGGACCTGTGGGAGCTGCTCCAGTACCACGTCACCACCTTCATCGACAACGAGATTTCGGGCACGCCGCCCGCGCGCCACCGCTCCGGTCGCCCACTCAAGACCCTGAGCCAGCGCCTCAAGGGCAAGGAGGGTCGCTTCCGCGGCTCCCTGTCCGGGAAGCGTGTCAACTTCTCCGCGCGTACCGTCATCTCGCCGGACCCGACCCTCTCGCTGAACGAGGTCGGCGTCCCCGAACGCGTCGCCGAGGAGATGACCCAGACGATGAACGTCTCCGAGCGCAACATCGACCGCGCTCGCCAGTACGTCCGCAACGGGCCCGAGGCCCACCCCGGCGCCAACTACGTCAAGCGGCCCGACGGCCGCCGGCTGAAGGTGACCGAGAAGAACTGCGAGGAACTGGCCGAGAAGGTCGAACCCGGCTGGGAGGTCAACCGCCACCTCGTCGACGGCGACATCGTGATCTTCAACCGGCAGCCCTCGCTGCACCGGATGTCGATCATGGCCCACGAGGTCGTGGTCATGCCGTACAAGACGTTCCGGCTCAACACCGTCGTCTGCCCGCCGTACAACGCAGACTTCGACGGCGACGAGATGAACATGCACGCGCTCCAAAACGAGGAGGCCCGCGCGGAGGCGCGCGTCCTCATGCGCGTGCAAGAGCAGATCCTGAGCCCGCGCTTCGGTGAGAACATCATCGGCGCCATCCAGGACCACATCTCGGGCACGTACCTGCTGACTCACGAGAACCCCGAGTTCACGGAGACGCAGGCGCTGGACCTGCTCCGTGCGACGTCGGTCGACGAACTGCCCGAGGCGGACGGCACGAACGAGGCTGGCCAGGAGATCTGGACCGGCCAGACCGTGTTCTCGGAGCTGCTGCCCGACGACCTGAACCTCGAGTTCACGTCGTCGTCTGGTGACACCGTCGTCATCGAGAACGGCCAACTGATCGAGGGCACCATCGACGAGGACGCCGTCGGCGCGTTCGGCGGCGAGGTCGTCGACACGCTCACGAAGGTGTACTCCGAGACGCGCGCTCGCGTGTTCATCAACGAGGTGGCGTCGCTGGCGATGCGCGCCATCATGCACTTCGGGTTCTCGCTCGGTATCGACGACGAGTCCATCCCGCCGGAGGCGACCGAGCAGGTCGACGAGGCGATCGACTCTGCGTACGAGCGCGTCCAGGAACTCATCGAGACGTACGAGGCAGGCGACCTGGAGAGCCTGCCCGGGCGGACCATCGACGAGACGCTGGAGATGAAGATCATGCAGACGCTCGGCAAGGCCCGCGACTCCGCGGGTGAGATCGCCGAAGACCACTTCGCCGACGACAACCCCGCCGTCATCATGGCGCGCTCCGGCGCGCGTGGGTCGATGCTGAACCTGACCCAGATGACCGGCTGCGTCGGCCAGCAGGCAGTGCGCGGCGAGCGCATCAACCGCGGTTACGAGGACCGCACGCTCGCCCACTACGAGGCCGACGACCTCTCCGCGGAGGCCCACGGGTTCGTGGAGAACTCCTACCGCTCCGGCCTGACGCCGGAAGAGTTCTTCTTCCACGCGATGGGTGGCCGCGAGGGGCTGGTCGACACGGCAGTCCGTACCTCGAAGTCCGGGTACCTGCAGCGTCGCCTCATCAACGCCCTGTCCGAACTGGAGGCGCAGTACGACGGCACGGTGCGGGACACCTCCGGCACCATCGTCCAGTTCGAGTTCGGCGAGGACGGCACCTCGCCGGTGAAGGTCTCCTCGAACGAGGAGTCCGCCATCGACATCGAGAGCATCACCGACCGCATCGTCGACGCCGAGTTCGGCTCCGACGCGGAGAAAGAGCGGTTCCTCGGTCGCCGCGAGGCGCCGACGAACCTCTCGGAGTACGCCGGGCCCGGCCTGGACAAGGCCGGCGGCGTGGGGGTGAGCGATGACTGAGAGCGTCGACAAGTTCGTCGACCGCCACGAGGAGGTCACCGAGGACATCGCGCTCGTCGTCGAGGACACGGAGCTCCCGCGGCGGCTCAAAGACGAGATCTACGAGAACGTCGACGCTCGCGGCGGCGTGACGACCGAGCAGGCCAACGAGATCGCACAGGCCGCCGAGTCGCGCTACCTCGACACGCGTGTCGACCCGCTCGACCCCGTCGGGACGGTGTCGGCGCAGTCCATCGGGGAGCCGGGGACGCAGATGACGATGAACACGTTCCACTACGCGGGCGTCGCGGAGATGGACGTGACGCAGGGCCTCCCCCGGCTCATCGAGCTGGTGGACGCCCGCAAGACCCCGGACACGCCGATCATGATCGTCCACCTGGACGAGGAGCACGCCACCGACCGCGAGAAGGCCCACGAGGTCGTCTGGCAGTTGGAGGCGACGAAGATCCTCGCGCTGGGCGACGTGTCCACGAACGTCGCAGACATGCTCGTGAGCGTCGACCTCAACGAGGAGACGCTGCTGGAGCGGTGGCCGACCTACGACGACGCCACCGAGGTCGCCGGCATCGTCGCCGACATCATCGAGGACTCGCTGGGTGTGTCGACGCGCCACGCTGGCACGAACATCGAGTTCGGCCCCGACGAGCCGAGCTACCGCCAGCTGCTCCAGTTGGTCGAACAGCTCCGCGACATCGTGTTCAAGGGGATCGAGGAGGTCACCCGCGTCGTCATCCGCAAGGAGGAGGTCGACTCCGGCGAAGAGGAGTACGTCCTCTACACCGAGGGGTCGGCGTTCTCCGACGCCCTAGAGATCGAGGGCGTCGACGCCTCGCGCACGACGTGTAACAACATCCACGAGATCCACCGCACGCTCGGCATCGAGGCCGCCCGCGAGACCATCATCAACGAGACGATGGAGACGCTGGAAGAGCAGGGGCTCGACGACGTGAACATCCGCCACCTGATGCTCGTCTCGGACATCATGACGAACCGCGGCACCGTCGAGTCGATCGGTCGCCACGGTATCTCCGGGTCGAAGGAGTCCGTCCTCGCACGGGCGGCGTTCGAGGTGACGGTGAACCACCTGCTCGACGCGGCGATCCACGGCGAGGCCGACGACCTCAACGGCGTCATCGAGAACGTCATCGTCGGGAAGCCGGTCGCCATCGGCACCGGCGACGTCGACCTGCGGATGGGCTCGGCGCCCGACCCGAAGTCGGCGGACGACTGACGGTGCGCGTCGAGATCAGCGACGAGGCGCGCCGCTACATGGGGGCGTTCGACGACCTCGTCGGCGTCGCGCCGACGGACTGCCTCGTCGACGAGGACGGCGACCGACTCGTCTTCCTCATTCCGGCGGGGGAGATGGCCGACGCGATCGGTCCGGGTGGCCGGACCGTCGACCGCGTCGAAGACCAACTCGGTGCGGACGTGGAGTTGGTCGAGGACGCCGACACGCCCGAGGCGTTCGTCGCGAACGCGCTCGCGCCGGCGGCGGTGCGCGGCGTGACCGTGAGCAGGCAGAACGACGTCGTCGCGTACGTCGAGGTCGTCGAGGCCGACCGCGGGGTCGCCATCGGCGCCGGCGGTCGCAACATCGAGACGGCGCGGACGCTGGCGAAGCGCCACTTCGACATCGACGACGTGCAGTTGGCGTAGGGGCCGCTGCCCGGTCGCCTCGCCGCCCGCTCTCCTCGCCGCCATCCTCTTGTTCGCCCCCCGAGTCGACGCGAGCGTGATCGACACGCTCGCGCAGACGGGGCTCCCGACGGATCCGGTCCCGGAGGCGCTGTTGGACTCCAGCGGCGAGCTCGTCGACGTGGCGGTGTTCGTCGGCGTCACGCTCACCGTGTACCTGCTGGCCCGGGCGACGGTGTTCCCGCTGGCCGTCAGGGCGGTCAGAGCCCGCAACCGCAACAACCCGACCATCCAGTCGGCGACCGAGACGTACCTCGCGGTGACGCTGGCGGGCCTCGCGCTCGTGGCGGGAATCGTCGCCGCCGGCTACGGGTCGGTGTTCAGCGACTCCGCACTTCTGATCGCCGCGCTCACGTTCGCCGTCGGCACCGCCGGGCGCGACGTGCTCGGCTCGCTCGTCAGCGGCCTGTTCCTCGTCGCCGACCCGGACTTCAACGTCGGCGACTGGATCCGGTGGCCCGGCGGCGAGGGTACCGTCGAGGCGGTCGACTTCCGCGTCACCCGGATCCGGACGGTCGACTTCGAGACGGTCACCGTCCCCAACACGGAGTTGACGGGCAACGCGATCACCCGGCCGTTCGGGCGCGACCGCTTTCGCGTCACTGAGACGGTCCACCTCGCGTACGACGACGACGTCGACCGAGCGCGCGAGCTGTTGGTCGAGGCCGCCGAAGCGGAGCCGCGGACGCTGTCGGACCCCGCGCCCGTCGCCCGCGTCGCAGACCTCGGAGAGGGAACCGTCGCCCTCCGCGCGGAGTTCCTCGTGAACGACCCTGCGGGCGACAACCTCGTGGGGATGCGTTCGCGCTTTCGCGACCGGGTGCTCCACGCGTTCGCGGACGCCGGGATCACACTGGGCCCACCGTCGGGCCGAGAGCTGTCGGGAGACCTCGACGTGACCGTCGACGACCGCGGGGGAGCCAGCCCGCAGGACGACTGATTCGCGCCGCCCACGGTGGCCGACACAGCGACGGACGCAGCGGGCCGAACCGACGCCGTAACGCGCGCTCCGGTCGTCGTTCGATCCGCAAGACGGCCTCAGATCCCGCGAGAGGTACCGCTAATCGCCTCTCGCGTCGTCTCGGCGTGAGCGAAAGGGAACCCTTACGTAGCTCCACAGAAAACGGGAGGACACTATGGCGAACGGCAAATACGCCGCGCGGAAGCTCAAGAAGGACCGCCAGAAGCGACGGTGGTCCGACTCTGAGTACGCGCGCCGCGAACGCGGTCTCTCGGAGAAGTCCGACCCCCTCGAGGGTGCACCCCAGGGCCGCGGCATCGTGCTTGAGAAGGTCGGTAT
Organism: Halobaculum marinum; assembly: GCF_029338555.1. Taxonomy (GTDB): domain Archaea; phylum Halobacteriota; class Halobacteria; order Halobacteriales; family Haloferacaceae; genus Halobaculum; species Halobaculum marinum. Next base: position 2,691,624 of record NZ_CP119989.1, read on the forward strand.
TGAGGCGAAGCAGCCGAACTCGGCGATCCGGAAGTGCGTCCGTGTTCAGCTGATCAAGAACGGCAAGCAGGTCACCGCGTTCTGTCCCGGTGACGGCGCCATCTCGTTCATCGACGAGCACGACGAGGTCACCATCGCCGGTATCGGTGGTGCGAAGGGTCGTGCGATGGGCGACCTCTCTGGTGTCAACTACAAGGTCGAGAAGGTGAACGGTGTCTCGATGATCGAACTCGTCCGCGGGAACGCGGAGAAGCCCGTCCGATAATGAGCGAGTCAGACCCCGACCCCGAGACCGAGGCACCGGAGCCAGACGCCCCCGCCGACTCCGAGGAGGCCGTCGAGAACGCCCTCCTGTTCGGCGTGTGGGACGTCTCTGAGATCGAGTACTCCGACCCGTCCACCCGGAAGTACATGAACGTGACCCCCATCGCCCACACGATGGGTCGTCACGCCTCCAAGCAGTTCCAGAAGTCGGAGCTCTCGCTCGTCGAGCGGCTCATCAACCGGCTGATGCAGACCGAGGAGAACACGGGCAAGAAGCAGCAGGCCCAGCGCATCGTGCGCGACGCCTTCGACATCGTCCACGAGCGCACCGAGGACAACCCGGTGCAGGTGCTCGTCGAGGCCGTCGAGAACGCCGCGCCCCGCGAGGAGACCGTCCGCCTGAAGTACGGTGGCATCTCCGTCCCGAAGGCCGTCGACGTCGCGCCCCAGCGCCGCGTCGACCAGTCCCTGAAGTTCATCGCCGCGGGCGTGCAGGGCTCCTCGTACAAGACGACGACCAGCGCCGCCGAGGCACTCGCCGACCAGCTCATCGGCGCCGCGCGCTACGACGTGCAGACGTACTCGATCTCCCAGAAGGAGGAGACCGAGCGCGTCGCCGCCGCCGCCCGCTGACGCCGGACCGACCGGCGACTGCGGATCGTTCTCTCCGTTTTCACTGTCGACAGCGAGAGCGCAGCGCACCGCCGACGGGTGACTGAACCGGAGGGCCGCCCCGAGCGACCGCGTGAGACGAGTGCGGTGGGCGGCTGGTCAGCCGCGCTCCATCTCGAACTCGTCGTGGGCCTCGATGGCCTGGATCAGCGGGAAGATACTCTCGAACGCCGGTCCGGTCGAGACGACACCCTCCTCGCGGTTCCAGTCGACGACCTGCGCCTCGGCGAGTTTCGGGAGGTGGACGTGGCTGAGGCGGAGGTGGAGGGAGTCGGGATCTTCGTCTGGGCGGGCGATGTCGTCGGGCACCGAGACGGACACAGGCGGCGGGAACCGGCTCGACAGTTCGAGGAGGAGGCGCCGCCGGATCCCGTCGGAGAGCAGTTCGAACCACCTGTCGTACGTCTCCGGGGACGGGTCTGTGGGGGACATGAATGCAGAATAACACTATTCCTACTTTGAGGTTTCGGCGCCGTCGCGGGCGTGACCCGCTCAGTCGCCGTCTTGGCCGTACCCCTCGAACTGTTCGATGGCCGTGTCGAGTTCGGCCTCCGGGAGGTGCGTTGGCTCGCCGACGGCCGACGACTGGAGGTACAGCCGCGAGAGGTCTTCGACGTGGGTCGTGTGCTCCAGCGCCGTCTCCACGTCGTCGGCGGTGACGACGAGGCCGTGGTTCTCGATGAACGACGCGGTCGCCTCGGCCTCCTCCATCGCCGCGACGACGTTCGCCGCGAGTTCCTCGGTGCCGTACGGGGCGTACTCGGCGACGGGCACGCGCTTGCCGACGCTGACGATCATGTAGTGGATCGGCGGGAGTTCCTGGTGGAGGACGGCCATCGTCGTCGCCCACGGCGAGTGGGTGTGGACGATGGCCTCCGACCCGTAGCCGCGGTAGATGTGGCGGTGCATCGGCACCTCGCTGGAGGGCTTCATCCGCCCGTCGAGGCGCTCCCCGTCGAGGCTCACCACCGGCACGTCCTCGACCGTGAACGCGTCGTAGGCGACGCCCGTCGGCGTGACGGCGAAGCGGTCGCCGTCGCGGACGCTGAGGTTGCCCGTCCGGCCGGGCGTCAGCCGTGCGAGCGCCGGAGCGTGCTCGACGACTGCCTCGCGCGCGTCGCGGAGGAGCAGGTCGTCGTCGCCGCGCTCGCGGGTCGCTCCGCTCCCCGCTCGATCCGAGGGCTCGCTTCGCTCGCCCTCGCGGTCGCTCACAGCGCCACCTCCGTCACCGCCGCCAGCGAGTCGAGGTGGTGGTCCGGGCGCCGGAGGTCGACACCGTCTGTGCTCGTTGCGCCGCCCGCGTCTTCACCCGCCGTCGCGTCCGCGGGTCCGTTGAACAGCGCGGTCTCCATACCGAGGGCGTTGCCCCCCTCGATGTCCTTGTGGGGGGAGTTGCCGACGACGAGCGCCTCCGACGGCGCGCGGTCTAAGCGGGCGAGCGCAGTCGTGAACACGGGTGCGGCGGGCTTCTCGCGACCGACCTCCTCGCTGGTGACGAGCGCGTCGAGGTGGCGGTCGACGCCGAGGCGGGCGAGCTTCCGGAGTTGGACCCGGGTCGTGAGGTTCGTCACGACCGCCACGTCGACGTTCGCCTCTCGGAGCGTCGCGAGCGTGTCGAGCGCGTCGTGGAACGGCGTCATCTCGTCGAGGTACGCGTCCCAGTATGCGTCGCCCAGGTCGCGGGCGAGGCCAGCGTCGAACGGGCCGGGGAGGGCCGCGACGACGCTGGTGTAGTAGATGTGCCGGTTGTGACTGCTGGCGGTCTCAGGGACCTCGCGCTTCGTCGCGGCGCGAGCGCGGGCGCGCCGCCGTTCGAAGGCGTCGGCGTCGAGGTCGCCGCCGCGGTCGCGGTACGTCTCGAAGGCGGCGCGTCTGCCGGCCTCGTTGCACGGGTCGTAGGGGTAGAGCGTGTCGTCCAGATCGAACAACACGGCGTCGACTGTCATGCCCCGACCGTCACGAGGGCGGGACAAATCGGTTCCGGCGCGGGCGGCCGATTCCACCGGCGTTCCGGCGGAGGGTCACCGGCGCGACTCTCCGCCGAGCCTCAGTTTTGATACGCTGGCCCAGAGGCTTATCACCCTGAGTGGGACGGTTCCGAACGTGTACCACGCGCTCGGCCCCCTAGTCGGTCTCGTCGCCGCGGTGCTGGCGAGTGCGGCGCTCGGCGTCCCGTTCCTGCTGACTCGGACGGGTCGTCGCGCGGTCGATGGCCTGGCAGGGTCCGACGGGCGCGACCTGCTCGTCCCCGCAGGCGTGTACCTCGGGTTGGCGGTGGCGTACAGCGCGCTGGTCGTCCTCGCGGGCGAGAGCGCCGTCGGCACCGGCGCGTTCGGACTCACCCTCACGCTCCTCCTCCCGTTCGCATTCGGCGTCGCCGCGGCGACGGCGTGGCTCCCCTCGGTCGGCATCGAGTGGCGGCCGCCGGGTGACGCGCGCGTCGAGGCGACGGTGACGTTCGCGGGCTTCCTCGCGACGCTCACCGCGTCGGCGGCGGGCGGGTGGCTGCTCGTCGGGTGAGCCACCCGCGGTGCGTCGCCGCCGCGACGACCGAGTGCGAGCGTTCAAGTACGAAGACGGGACCAGCAGCGCCCACGGGCGATGGGTCGCGCCCGTCAGGCTCGCGAGCCACCTACCGAGGTCGGTCGACGGCGGCTCAGGCCGGGCGCCGCCCGAACCGACCGATAGCGAGGTACCGGCCCCCGAACAGGAGGAGGACGCTCGTCGCGCTCACGAGCAGCAGCGGTGCGTAGTCACCCCCCGCGAACGGGAGGAACACCGCCAGCGAGAGGGCGCCCCCGACGACGCCGACGACGGTGACGGCAGCGCCAGCGGCGACCGACCGGCCAGCGGTCGCACCGCGCGAGCGGGCCCACGACGCCCCGATGGCGGCCACGACCGCGAGCGCCGCGAGGAACCCGGCGAACGCCGGGTCGAACCCAACCCAGGCGACGAGCGACGGGAACAGCGACTCCAGCCGGTCGAACGCCACGATCAGGAGGTAGCCGGGAACGCCGAACGGCGGGAGCGGCACGGCGTACAGCAGCGCGTACAGCCCGGTGACGACGAACGCGGCGACCGAGCCGTCGAACAGCAGCGTCCGGGGCGCGAACGGCGTGCGGCCCGGACCGGTCGCGTCCGGACGGTCGGCGGCCGGCGGCTCCGCGGAGGGGTCGGAACGCATACCTAGAAGTTCTCGGTCGCGAGCCAAGTACTTACCGTGGGGCTCTGGCGCATGGTGCGCCGAACGTGTTCGCGTCCGACCGGTCGCCCACCGGTCGACCGCGGCCCTCAGTCGGCGGCCGCCGGTCCGCTCGCCGACGAGTCGACGGCGTACAGGCGCGCGGCGTCGACGAGCGACTTCCGGTAGGCCGACTCGGAGGGGTCGCGTGCGAGCGAGCGGAACAGTCGTGTGAACGCCGGCACGTCGACGCCGGGCGCGTCGTCGGCGGCCGCGTGCGCGAGGTCGTACAGCCGGTGCCCGTCGTCGACGAGGTCGTGGCGCTCGCACATCGCGAGCGCGAACGCGGCGTTGACCGCGGTGATGTCGGGGTCCGAACCGGGCGTCATGCGGCGGGAGTCTGGGTGCGGGTGGTCGCGGGGGCGGTCGGCGACGGCGGCGGCCAACTGCGACTCGAAGAACGTCACCAACTTCTCACCCGGGCCGACGGCGAGGGTGATGTCGTCGGCGTACACGTCCTTCATGTGGTTCGCGATCTGGTAGCAGTGGAGCACCTTGCGGCGCTCGACAGACGCCCCTGACAGCGCGAGGAACAGCGCTTCGTCGGTCGACTGGTGGTGAGAGGGGTGTGGCTCCTCGTAGCGAGCCATGTGCGACAGTTCGTGGAGGGCGAGTTCGCGGGCCATCGCCGACGTGGCCGCCTTCCGGGAGATGTTGAGCACGTGTCGGTCGTCGTAGTGGCCGGCCCACGTGCGCTCCTCGGGGTTCTCTCGGACCCGGACCTCCACGGGGAGGTCGAGGTCGTGTTCGGTCTCGAACAGGGCCGCCGCCCCCAGGAAGGGGTCGGGCGGGACGGCGCCCCGGATTCGTACGTCCATGCGTACTGTTGACACGGTGCGGATCGCTTTGACTCTTGTGCCGGTTCGCTGTCGATCGATCCGATCCACGAGACGGCGTACCACGGATTCTGCCTCCCGGATTCGGCGGTTTCGGCGACGGCAAAGCACTACCCTTTTGACCGGGCGGAGAATACCGGGCGGTAATGGGCCGACGAAAGAAAATCGTACAGGAATGTGAGGAACTGATGGACGAGCCGGAGCAGATCCGGAACATCGCCATCGCTGCTCACGTCGACCACGGGAAGACGACACTGACAGACAACCTGCTCGCCGGTGCGGGCATGATCGCCGACGCGGACGAGGCGACGCAGCTCGTGATGGACACCGAGGAGGACGAGCAGGAGCGTGGGATCACCATCGACGCGGCGAACGTCTCGATGACCCACGAGTACGAGGACGAGAACCACCTGATCAACCTGATCGACACCCCCGGCCACGTCGACTTCGGTGGCGACGTGACCCGCGCGATGCGCGCCGTCGACGGCGCGCTCGTCGTCGTGGACGCCGTCGAGGGCGCGATGCCCCAGACGGAGACGGTCGTCCGGCAGGCGCTCCGCGAGGGCGTCAAGCCGGCGCTGTTCATCAACAAGGTCGACCGCCTCATCTCCGAGCTCCAGGAGGGGCCCGAGGAGATGCAAAAGCGCCTCCAGGACGTCATCGCCGACGTCAACGAGCTCATCCGCGGGATGACCGAGGAGATGGACGACATCACCGAGGACTGGACGGTCTCCGTCGAGGAGGGTACCGTCGGGTTCGGCTCGGCGCTGTACAAGTGGGGCGTCTCGCTCCCGTCGATGCAGCGCACCGGCATGTCGTTCGCCGACATCATCGAGCTGGAGCAGGACCACAAGCGGCAGGAGCTCCACGAGCGCACGCCGCTGTCGAACGTCGTGCTCGACATGGTCGCCGAGCACTTCCCGAACCCGCTCAAGGCGCAGCCGTTCCGTATCCCGCGCATCTGGCGCGGCGACGACGAGTCCGACATCGCCGAGGACATGCGGACGGTCAACCGCGAGGGCGACATCGTGTTCATGGCGACCGACATCGGGATGGACCCCCACGCCGGCGAGATCGCGACCGGTCGCGTCTTCTCCGGCACGCTCCGCAAGGGCCAGGAGCTGTACGTCTCCGGCACCGCGGGCAAGAACCGCGTCCAGTCCGTCGGGATCTACATGGGCGGCGAGCGCGAGGAACTCGACCGCGGTGTCCCCGCAGGGAACATCGCGGCCGTCACCGGCCTGAAGGACGCCATCGCTGGCTCTACGGTCTCCGACAAGGAGATGACGCCGTTCGAGTCGATCGAACACATCTCCGAGCCCGTCATCACGAAGTCCGTCGAGGCGAAGTCGATGGACGACCTGCCGAAGCTCATCAAGACGCTCCAGCAGGTCGCGAAGGAGGACCCGACGATCCGCGTCGAGATTAACGAGGACACGGGCGAGCACCTCATCTCCGGACAGGGCGAGCTCCACCTCGAGGTCATCACCCAGCGCATCCAGAAGAACCAGGGCATCCCGGTCCAGACCGGTGAGCCGATCGTCGTCTACCGCGAGCAGCCCCAGCAGGAGTCGCGCGAGGTCGAGGGCGTCTCGCCGAACCGCCACAACAAGTTCTACATCACCGTCGAGCCGCTCGCCGACGACATCGTCGAGACGATCCAGCTCGGCGAGGCCTCGATGAGCATGCCCGAACTGGAGCGCCGCGAGGCGCTGCAGGACGCCGGCATGGACAAGGACACGTCCCAGAACGTGGAGCACATCCACGGGACGAACATCCTCATCGACGACACGAAGGGTATCCAGCACCTCAACGAGACGATGGAACTCGTCATCGAGGGCCTCGAGGAGGCGCTCGACGACGGTCCCCTCGCTGCCGAGCCCGTCCAGGGTGCGCTGCTGCGCCTGCACGACGCGCGTCTGCACGAGGACACCATCCACCGCGGTCCGGCGCAGGTCATCCCCGCCGTCCGCGACGCCGTCCACCGCTCGCTCATCGACGGCGAGGTGCGCCTCCTGGAGCCGATCCAGGACGTCCGCATCGACGTGCCCAGCGAGCACATGGGCGACGCCTCCGGTGAGATCCAGGGTCGCCGCGGCCGCGTCGACGACATGTACCAGGAGGGTGACCTCATGGTCATCGAGGGCATCGCGCCCGTCGAGGAGATGATCGGCTTCTCCTCCGACATCCGCTCGGCCACCGAGGGCCGCGCCTCCTGGAACACGGAGAACGCGGGCTTCCGTGTGCTCGTGGACAACCTCCAGCGCGAGAAGATCATGGAGATCCGCGAGCGCAAGGGCATGAAGCTCGAACTGCCGCAGTCGATCGACTACATCTGAGGTCGCGACGGGGTCCAGCCCCGTTCGGTTCTCGCGGTTCTCGCGACTCTTCGGTTCTCGCGGTCTTCTCTCCGACCGTCACGTCCGACAGCGGGGGCGCCGTCGAACCGTCACCGGTGCGGCGCGAACGCCGACGGATCGTCGGCGATCCCACAGGATCGTTCACACACTGGCAAGCATCGCCACGGTAGAAGGCTTATCACCTCCCCGTCTACACCGATGTGATATGCCAAGTGGCACGACCCACGGTCGGCGCGACGGCTGCAGACAGCACCCCCAGCCCCGCACGCCGATCACAATTATTGGGTCGAGAGCCACACCCCCCATCGGGACACGCTCGGTCGTCGCCGGACGCGACGGCGTCGACGCCGCCGCAGTGGCCGACGCGACCACCCAGGGGCCGTTCGAACGGAGGGCACGGTAAGATGCCCTCCGAGTCGACGCCAGCCCCCGACGAGCCGTCGGTGGACGCCGACGCGGACTCGGCAGTCGAGGGCGAGGACCCCGAGACGGACGGCGGCCACGAGACGGAACTGCAGGCGCACACGATCAGGCTCGAACTCGTCGACGAACCGGGCCAACTGCTCGCGGCGCTGAAGCCAATCGCCGACAACGGCGCGAACCTCCTGTCGATCTTCCACGAGCGCGGGAGCCTCACGCCGCGGGGACGCATCCCCGTCGAGGTGGACATCGAGTGTCCGCCCGCGCGCTTCGAACCGATCCTCGAGGACCTTCGCGAGCAGGGCGTCAACGTGATCCAGGCGGACGCAGAGGAGTACGGCGACGAGGTGACGCTGATCCTCGTGGGCCACCTCGTCGACACCGACCTGTCGGACACGCTCAAGAGCATCCAGGACCGCTCGGGGGCCTCGGTCGCCGACATCGACCTGTCGGCCCCCGCGGGCGCCGGGTCGGAGGCGCACTCCAGCGCGCGACTCCGCCTGCGGGCGCGCGCCGGACAGATCGCCGACGTCGTCGCGAGCGTGCGCGAGGTGGCCGCCGAGAAGGACATCCACGTCATCGCGCCACTGGAGGGCCAGCCATGAAACTGGCCGTCCTCGGTGCGGGCGCGGTCGGGCGGTCGGTCGCCGAGTTGGCGGGCGAGTACGGGCACGAGGTGACGGCGCTGGCGGACTCCTCGTCCGCCGTCGTCGACGACGGCGGGGTCGACGTGGCCGCCGCGCTCGAACGCAAAGACGCGGGCGAGTCGCTGGGCGACGCCGAGCCGCGGGACGCACTCGTGGGCGAGTACGACGCGCTAGTGGAGGCGACGCCGACGACGCTGGGCGACGCCGAGCCAGGGTTCTCGCACCTGCGGACGGCGCTGGAGCGCGACAAGCACGTCGTGCTCGCGAACAAGGGGCCGGTCGCCGAGCGGTACGCGGACGTGCGTGAACTGGAGGCCGAGTCCGACGGCGACGTGTACTTCGAGGCGACCGTCGGCGGCGCCATCCCGGTGTGTGCGACCGTCGACGACCTCGGCGCGAAGCACGTCTCCGCGGTGCGGGGCATCCTCAACGGCACGGCGAACTTCGTGCTGTCGCGGATGGCCGCCGAGGGGCTCGACTACGACCACGTGCTCGCGGAGGCACAGGACCTGGGCGTCGCGGAGGCTGACCCCTCCTTCGACGTGGAGGGCACCGACGCGGCGCTCAAGTGCGTCATCGTCGCGAACGTGCTCCGGGAGGCCGACTGCGACTCGCTCGACGACCTCCGGGAGGCCGAGGTGACCCTCGCGGACGCCGAGGTAGAGGGAATCCGGAACATCCCCGGGAGCGCGCTGGAGTTGGCCGCCGAAGACGGGCGGACCGTCCGCCTCGTCGGCGAGGCGACGCGCGAGCGCGTGAGCGTCGGCCCGCGCCTCGTCCCCGAGCACGGCACCCTCGCGGTGACGGGGACGCGCAACATCGTCGAAATCGACCACGAGTACGCCGGCAACCTCGCCATCTCGGGGCGGGGCGCCGGCGGCGAGGAGACCGCCAGTGCGGTGCTGGCCGACGTGGCGCGACTGGAGTAGCGCTCCACCCTCGTTCATGGGCGCCGTCGCGGCGTCGGAGCCGACTCGTTCTCAGCAGTTCGATCACCGTTCGATCCACCGCGCGGAGCGCGAGGAGAACACCCAGATCCGGGTGACCGGAGCGACCGAGCGACCCATTGTAACGGCGACACACGGCACGGTTACACACGGGCAAATCGCAAGCAAGCGCCGGGGTGGTCTGCCTGACGTATCGAAATGGTTTTAGGGCGTTCGACCGTTACACGTCCTTACAGAGCGCCTCAGCGCGTGATTCCAATATGAGCGACAAACCCCACCAGAACCTGGCCATCATCGGCCACGTCGACCACGGGAAGTCCACGCTCGTCGGGCGGCTCCTCTTCGAGACAGGGAGCGTCCCCGAGCACGTGATCGAGCAGCACCGAGAGGAAGCCGAAGAGAAGGGCAAGGGCGGATTCGAGTTCGCCTACGTCATGGACAACCTCGCAGAGGAGCGCGAGCGTGGTGTCACCATCGACATCGCCCACCAGGAGTTCGACACCGACGAGTACTACTTCACCATCGTCGACTGCCCGGGCCACCGTGACTTCGTGAAGAACATGATCACGGGCGCCTCGCAGGCCGACAACGCGGTGCTCGTCGTCGCGGCCGACGACGGTGTCGCGCCGCAGACCCGCGAGCACGTGTTCCTGGCCCGCACGCTGGGTATCAACGAGCTCATCGTCGCCGTCAACAAGATGGACGTCGTCGACTACTCGGAGGACACCTACAAGGAGGTCGTCTCCGAGGTCGAGCAGCTCCTCAAGCAGGTCCGCTTCGGCACCGAGGACGCCTCGTTCATCCCGATCTCGGCGTTCGAGGGCGACAACATCGCCGAGCGCTCCGACAACACGTCGTGGTACGATGGCAAGATCCTCCTGGAGGCCCTCAACAGCCTGCCGGAGTCTGAGCCGCCGACGGACGCGCCGCTGCGTCTGCCCATCCAGGACGTCTACACCATCTCGGGTATCGGGACCGTCCCCGTCGGACGCCTCGAGACCGGCGAGATGCGCTCGGGTGACAACGTCTCCTTCCAGCCGTCCGACGTGGGCGGTGAGGTGAAGACGATCGAGATGCACCACGAGGAAGTCGACTACGCGGGTCCCGGCGACAACGTCGGCTTCAACGTCCGCGGCGTCGGCAAGGACGACATCCGCCGTGGCGACGTCTGTGGCCCCGCCGACGACCCGCCGTCGGTCGCCGAGACGTTCCAGGCGCAGGTCGTCGTCATGCAGCACCCGTCCGTCATCACGGCGGGCTACACGCCGGTCTTCCACGCCCACACGGCGCAGGTCGCGTGTACGATCGAGTCCATCGACCAGAAGCTGGACCCGTCCTCGGGTGAGGTCGCCGAGGAGAACCCGGACTTCATCAAGTCGGGCGACGCCGCCATCGTGACGGTGCGCCCCCAGAAGCCCATCAGCATCGAGCCGTCCAGCGAGATCCCGGAGCTGGGCTCCTTCGCCATCCGCGACATGGGTCAGACCATCGCGGCCGGCAAGGTGCTCTCCGTCAACGAGCGGTAAATGCCCGGACAGCAAGCGCGCGTCCGACTCGCGGGCACGAGCCCCGACGACCTGGACGACATCTGCGCCGACGTCCGCGAGATCGCGGACAAGACCGGCGTGGCGCTGTCGGGCCCCATCCCGCTCCCCACGAAGACGCTGGAAGTGCCGGCCCGCAAGTCCCCGGACGGTGAGGGGACGGCGACGTGGGAGCACTGGGAGATGCGCGTCCACAAGCGGCTGATCGACATCGACGCCGACGAACGCGCGCTCCGTCAGCTCATGCGGATCCAGGTCCCGAACGACGTCTCGATCGAGATCGTCCTCGAGGACTGACCTGAGGCGCACCGGACCCACCGCGGGTCCCTCGTCACCGACGACCGTTCTCACCGTTTTTCACACCCGCCAGCGGCAGCGCCGCGATCCGCCGGCACGGTTTTGCACATCCGCCGCCCACGACGGGGTATGTCCGTCACCCGGTCCTCGACACGGGCAGGCTCCCTCCGACCGGTCGCCGAGACGCTCGCGCTGATGGCGCTGGTGTCGGCGGCGTTCTGGCTGGTGGGCCTGCTCACACGACCGCTCGCTGCGTTCCTGTTCGTGCTGTCGCCGCCGACGCTCGGCCACCCGTGGACGCTCGCGACGAGCGTGTACGCCCACGCGGGGGTCGGCCACCTGCTGTCGAACGCGGTGGTCGTCGTCGTCGCCGGCGTCCCGGTCGCCGCGGCGACGACGCGGCTCCGCTTCCACGCGTTCGTGCTCGCGACCGGTGCGCTCGCCGGCCTGGCACAGGTCTGGGTGGGTGGGCTCTTGACGCCCACGGGTGTCGTCGGCATCAGCGGCGCCGCGTTCGCGCTCGTGGGCTACGTCGCCGCCGCCAACCCCGCCGCCGACGCGCTCGGTCGCGTGGCGCGCCGGGTCGACGTGCCACCCCGCGTCGTCGTCGTCGCGGTGGGGCTGGTGGCGGTGGCCGTGACCCTCGCGTTCAGCCCCGCCGGGAGCGCGCTGATCGCCCACCTCGCGGGGCTGTCGCTGGGCGTCGTCGCGGGCCGCGCGCGCCTGCTCCGTGTGTGAGGAACGCACGATGGCGTGGTGAAACGGAACCCTCAAGTGTCGCCCCGGACTCTCAGGAAGTGCGGGCTCGTAGATCAGTGGTAGATCGCTTCCTTCGCAAGGAAGAGGCCCTGGGTTCAAATCCCAGCGAGTCCACTCGCGTTTCTCTCACCGCCTGTACGGACAACGTGGTACCAACCTCGCAAACACCCAGTAGCGGTGGTTATTGCCGCATCTCGCGTACACCTAGCGGTGACACAAGATGGTGTATCTCCTCGCACGAGCGAACGTCGCGGACGTCGACGCGTGGCAAACGGCGTTCGACGCGAACGACGACTACCGAACTGAACACGGACAGCGCGGCTACCAGGTGTTCCGTCCGCGCGACGCCCACGACGAGGTCGTGGTGCTGTTCGAGTGGGACGACGAGCGCTCCCCGGTGGAGTTCTTCGACTCGCCCGGGATGCGCGAGCGGATGCGCGAGGCGGGCGTCCAGGGCCGCCCAGAGATGACCCTCGCCGACGAGGTCACCCGGACCGCGCCGGCGGGGCCGTCCGCCTGAGGTCGGCCCGCGGCGTCGACCCCGGTCGATCGTCGGGTCGGCGCCGTACCTCGGTTTCACTTTCACTCCGCGTGGCTCGCGTACAAGGCCCCTCCCGTGCAGAACGAAGTATGAGCATCACCCCGGCTGTCGCCGCCCCGGAGCGCGTCGACGTGGAATCTGGGACACGCGCGCGTATCGACGTGACGGAGACGAGCGTCCACGAAGTCGAGTCGTTCCTCCGGCGCCACGAGTGCGCTGTGCACTTCGAGCGCCGCGGCGGCACGACGGATCTGGTCGTCGTCGCCGAGGAGTGAGTACGGCGGGCCGCCGGTAACTGCGCCGGTCGCCGTCCCGGTCGGAGGGCCGACCTACTCGGGGACGGTGTCTGGCCGGTCGTACTGTGCGTCCTCGGGGTCGTCCATCACCTCGACGCCGCGGTTGTTCACCGCGTACGAGTCGAGGCCGACCTCCTGCATGAACTGCTTGTAGAGGCGCTCGGCGGTCTCGGCGTCCTTCTGCTTGTCCGAGGCGCTGTCACACAACTCGATCAGGTTCTCGGGCACGTCGTTCTCGTGGACGATCCAGTGGTTGATCAGGTCCGAGAGCCGGCGGATCGGGCTGGTGAAGTGACCGTAGATGTCGAAGTTGAGCGCGTGGTGCCCGCCGAACGGGTCGTTCATGTACTTCGCGCGGGGCATCACCTTCAGCACGGCGCGTTGGATCTTGTTGAGCTGGCGGTCGGGTGCCGCCTCGAGCGCGGCGTTGACGGCAATGCGCGGGTCGTCGCCCCAGGCGTCGCCCGGGATGGAGACGCCGTCGAGTTCCTGGATCTCTTTGAGCGCCTTGTTCCACTGCTCGGGGGTGGGCTGGGGGTGGACGCGGTACATCGCCTCGACCCCGCGGTTCCACATCAACTCGTGTGTGACCGCCTTGTTCGCCTTCAGCATGCACTCCTCGATGATGGTGTGGGCGCGGTCGCGGCTCGGGTTGAGCACCAGCGAGCCGTCCTTCTTGCGCTGCTCGTGGAGTTGGTCGGCCACGTCGTACGCGAGCGCGCACTTCTCGTGGAGCGGCGCGTCGGGGTCGTCGAGGCGGCGCTCGCACTGCTTGTAGGTGAGGCGCTCGTCGGAGTTGATCACCGACTTGTAGATGTCGAGCGTGTCGAAGCTGAGCGTCTCCTTGTCGAGGTGCATCTCGACGGTGTGGGCGAGCCGATCCTCGTTGGGCACCAGCGAGCACACCGTCTCGGCGAGGATGGGCGGGAGCATGTGGATGGTGTAGCCGGGGAGGTACACCGTGTTCCCACGCTCGACGGCCTCCTCCCACATCGCGGAGTCTGGGTGGACGTAGTGGCTCACGTCGGCGATGTGGACCCACAACTGGTACTCGTCGTCGTGCTCTTCGATGGAGATGGCGTCGTCGAAGTCCTGCGCGTCCGCTGGGTCGGTCGTCCACGTCGTCAGGTCACGCAGGTCGCGTCGCTCGTCGACCTCGTCTTGGATCTCCTGTTGGACGCCCTCGGTGCGGTCTTTCGCCTCGCGCATCACCTCGGGCGGGAACTCGTCGCGAATCTCGAACTCGGCGAACAGCGACTCTCGCTTGTCGGCGAGCGCGTCCGCGAGCCCTTCGGTGATCGTCACCGGCCCCTGCGCCTCGGCGGTGCCTGGGTCCGGCTCCTCGTCCTGCTGGGCGTCACTCATGGGCCGGCGTACGGGAGTGCGGTACGTGAGGGTTTCGGGGAGGGCGTCGCCGAGCGAGTGCGCACCGCGAACGAGCGAGGCGACGACACACCGGCGGTGAGGTCCTCGGGCCGAGCCGCCCACGAACGGACCAAGTACCGATCAGTACGGAGTGAGCGACCGAGGCGACGACGAGACGGCGGAGCGGTCCTGTGCCGCTCCGCCCACGAATCGGTCCCACCTCTGGTCAGTGCCGAGAACGACCGAGACGACGACGAGACGGCGGCGAGAGCAGGGTCGCGAGCGACCGCGGCGGTGACGAGCCGACGCGACCAGCAGAGTGCCGTCAGCTACTACCAGCGGTCGCGACGGAAGCAGAGACTCGGACCCCCCGGTCGTACCCGACCGTTCGAGGCTCTCAGTCGCGGTGACCGTCGGCGTCCTCGGTGTCTGCTTCGGGGCCACCGTACCGCTTCAGTACCTCCGTCTGGTAGGCGGCGACGTACGCTTCCTGCGTGTCACCGCCGGCGGACGCCTCGACGTCGGTCAGCAGTTCCTCCAGGTCGCCGCGCGGCTGGTGTGACAACTCGCGGTAGCACTCCTTACACAGGTACTCGAACTCCTTGTCGCGGCGACTCCACCGGTCGCCCTCTTTGTCGTACTCGCGGGCGTCGTCGCGGGGGAGCGACTCACCACAGGCGATGCAGATGACGGAGGACCGGTCCCGGTCCCGCCGGGAACCCCACATGGAGCCTACTGCGGCGCGAGCGGACTTAGCGTTTGTCGTGAGAACGTTGCTCGCGTCACTTGGTAACAGGATACTACCCGCCGTTGCGCGGGCGGTCGACCGACGGGTCGCGAGCGCCGTCCGACGGCGAGCGGTCGATTTATCCGGCGCACGCGCGCATTATGGAGTATGCAGGTCAAGTCACGCCACCATCTCCGGAGCGACGCCGTCTCGGAGATTCGCGAGGCGCTCGCCGACCGCCTCGGGGTCGACCTCGACGGCGACTCCTTCGAGTTGGTCGAGCTGACCGACTCCCCGTTCGACCTCGTGCTCGTCGACGGCGACCCGGACGTGCTGTACTACGAGAGCGACGACGCCGAGCGCGAGCCGTTCGTCACCGTCAGCGGTGCGAACGCCCACCCGCCAGAGCGAGGCGTCGTCACCGTCGACGCCGGCGCGGTGTCGTTCGTCTCCGACGGCGCTGACGTGATGCGCCCCGGGATCACCGAGGCCGACGACTCCATCGCCGAGGGCGACCTCGTCGCTATCGCCGAGGAGACGCACGGGAAGGTGCTCGGAATCGGGCGCGCGCTCGTCGACGGGAGCGAGATGGTCGGCGACTCGGGCAAGGTCGTCAAGTCGCTCCACCACGTCGGCGACGACCTCTTCGAGTTCTCCGTCTGAACCGGTTCTCGTCGCGGGCGCAGGCGGCAGTCACCCGCGACGGTCGATGCTCAGCCGAACACGACGACTCGCACGGCACCAGCCACGGGGCTCCACACGAGCAGGCCCACCCCGAGGAAGAACACGCGCACGTCTGATGGGAGCGACTGCGCGGCCGCCTCCTCGTGGTCGCGCACGCTCCCGGCGGTGCCCGTCGCGTCGGCGTTCGAGGCCGCCGTCGACATCCGGACCTCGCCGCCACCGCCGACGGCCCACAGGAGCGTCACGAGGCCGGCGACGAACGTGAGGACCGCCGCGGTCGTCCCCGCGAGCGCGACCAAGAGAGCGACGCTCCCGCCGGCGACGACAAGGCTGTACCGGAGGAGACCGCGACGGACGAGGGGCCAGTTCACAACCGGACGTGACTGCCGACCGACAAGTGCGTTCGGGTGAGCCGTCACCGTGACCCGTCGGCCGGGGTCGGGTCGCACGGCGCGTCCACGTACGTCGGCCCGATACCGATGGGCGCGTCCGCGGTCTCGGCGAGGCTACCGATCTTGACCACGGCGGCGAGACAGCCGGGATCCTCGCGGTCGTCCGGGTAGTAGTCCTCGTAGTCGGCTCGGGTGAACGTGTGCGCCCACGTCTGCGACTCTCTGTCGCCGTCCTCACCGTAGTGGAGGGCGCGAACGGTGTACTCCCCCCGGACCGCCGGCCACGTCGGCGGGACGACCGTGACCGGAACGCCGTCCTCGGCGGTGAGCGCGGGGAGGTCGATCAGGCGGTCGAGTACCGTCTCCTCGTCGCGGGTCACGATCAACCGGATCCGATTGGAGACGAACGAGTTGTTGATCACCTCGATGCGACCCAGCACGGTTCCGTTCCTACCGAGCCGCGACGAACAGCCAGCGAGCGCGGTCGCTCCGGCGGCAACGGCGCTCTCGAGGAACGTGCGACGACGCATTTTCCTCGACCGTGAGGCGGCAGGCGGAAATAGGTGCCCGCGACGCGACTACTCCTCTGTCGCTTCGGCGTCGCCCGCGTCGGCGTCGTCTGCTCCGCCGTCGTCCTCGTCGTCGTCGAGTTCGTCGGCGTACTCGGCCTCCAAAATCTCCTGGCCCCGCCGGGCCTCCTCGAAGGTCTCGCGCAGGTCCGCGACGGGCGTCTCGGTCGCGTCGACGCGGAGGTCGTCGTAGTAGGCGCCGAACGGTTCGTCCTCGGTGTTGGCCACCTGCAGCGCCGCCGACTGCACCGGGAGGTGCTCGCGCTTGTCGCCGCCCTCGGCGTGGCCGGCCTCCAGCGCGTCGATCAGGCGCTCTGCCAGCGGCGCGTCGCCGAAGGCGTCGGACTCGTACGTGTCGGCGACCGCCGCGACCACGGACTCGCCCGCGAGGAGGTTGCCCGCGACGGTGTAGTTCTCGCCGCTGGTGTGGCCGTACCAGTCGTTGCACTCCTCACCCGAGAAGGTGAACGTCCCGTCGGCGTCGACGCCGTGGAGTTGGCGCTGTTCGGCGCCGTCGTCGGCGTTGAGCAGCGACTGGAGCGCGTCCTCGACGGCGAGGCCGTCGCCGAGGTACGCTATCCCCTTGCGGCCCAACTCCACGTTCACGAGCGACTGTGTCGCCACGGCGCCGTGCTCGGAGACGAACGGGCACAGCGTGCCGACGCCCGGCAGACGGGTCGTCACCGCGACGCCGAAGCGCGTGTGGCGCTCGCCGTCGTCGGTGTACTCCTCGCGGACGCAGATGCTGAAGGTCATGCTCGTGGGGCGCTCGGGCCGGTCGGACCAAGAACTCGGGGGTCCCGGAACCGCACATCGGGTGGTCGGTGCGGCGCGTCCGACGGACGTGCGCGGTCTGTATGACGTACAGACTTATGGGTGGAGCCACTTCAGGAGTGTACATGGGCATCATGAGCAAGATCCTCGGCGGCGGCGGCACCCACAGCGCCGAGGACTACGTCGAGTTGGACCTCGACGACTTCGAGAGCGCCCGCGGCGGCGCGGGGATGCAGGTGCACATCGCGGAGATCGCAGACCAGCGCGACGTGATCGACATCAAAGACGCCGTGTACGACGGCGACTTCGTCATCGCGGACATCACCCGACACTCCACGACCGACCAGACGGTCGAGCGCATCATCGACGAACTCCGACAGGTCGTCGGCGAGGTGGACGGCGACATCGTCCAGAAGGGCGACGACCAGCTCATCATCACGCCGACGGGCGTGACGGTGAGCCGCGAGAAACTCGGGGAGTAGCGCCTCCCCCGCGGATCGACCGTTCTCCGATCAGGCGTCGAACTCCGTGAGTTCCGACTTCCGCGCCTCCGAGGGCGGCGTGTCGGACTCGTGGGCGGCGCGGTAGGCGGCGCGGTAGCGGTTGATCTTCCGCAGCAACACCAGCGCGAACAGCCCGTCGAACAGCGCGATGTACACGAACGACGACGCGAGCGACGGGAGGCCGACGATGGAGGTCAAGACGGCCGATCCGATGCCGACCGTGGAGTTGTACATCGCGTGGATGAGCGCCGCGATGAGTAGCCCCTTCACGACGATGGGCCCGCGGCTCTCGGGGTTGAACTTCGCCAGCCCGAGGTAGTAGCCCGCGAACGCCGAGTAGATGACGTGACCCGGGCCCGCCAGCGCGCGGGTGAACGTGATCCCCCCGCCGATACCGATGAGGCCGAGCCCGAGGTCGAGACTCCCCGTCTGCTCGATGCCGCGGGAGATGTACAGCGCGTTCTCGATGAAGGCGAAGCCGAGACCGGCCATCGCGCCGTACACCGCGCCGTCGAGCACGGAGTCGAAACTGTCGTGTCCGTAGGCGTACAGCCGGACCGCCAGCAGTTTCACCGTCTCCTCGACGGGGCCGACGATGAGGAAGAAGAACAGCACCGTCCCGAGGAAGCCGACCGGCTGGAAGTACGGCTGGGCGACGGAGTTGAGGATCGCCGCGAAGTTCGCGGTGAGCACGCCGAGCAGGAACGTCGCGACGAGCAGGCCGAGCGGTTCGTTCGTCGTGATGTCCGAACGGTAGACGTACGCGGCGAGCGCGAACGCGGGGACCGCAGAGAGGACGGTCAACACACCGATCCCGGGCGTCGACACGGCGGTGAGCCCCCCGATCGCCAGCAGGAGCGCGAACGCCGTCACGATCACCGCGATCCGCGCCGACCCCGACAGGAGTCGGTAGATCGCGACGGCTAGTCCGTCGAGCGACGTCCGTTCCTCCCAGGTCGCCACGTCGTACAGGTCCACCGAGGAGTCGGCCGCCTCCTCGATGGGGTCCGTCCGCTCCTTCTTGGCCATCGTGTGTCGGGGTGGAGACGCGCCGGCGACTTGTGTCTTGTCGCAGATCGACCGTCGGAGCCGCGACCGGTACGCTTGACACGCGCCCCGACCAAGCCGGGGTATGCACTTCGACCCGCGCGAACAGGCCGCGCTCCGCGAGGTCGGGCTCGACACCGACGACCTCCGGCGGGCCTCGGATCTGGTCGGCGAGGCCGTCGACGACGTGGCCGACGACCTCGCCGCCTTCTTCGAGGGCGGCGGCACGTACTACTCCGACATGGACACGGCCCACGGCGACGGCGGCGTCCGCGAGCACGACGTCGACCACCTCGACGTGTACACCCACGCCGCCGACCTCCGTGGCTACCTGAAGTTCGAGCGCTGGGGCGTCCCCGTCGAAGACGGGCGCGTGTTGAACGAGGAGACGGTCGAGTTGACGCTCGGCCCGTCCATCCACGACCGCGTCCGGTTCGCGACCGACCCCGAGGCGCTATGAGTGGCGGCGCAGACGACGGTGCGGACGGAAGCGGGGACGGCAGCAGGGACGGCGGTACAGACGACAGCGGCAGCGACGACACCCACAGCGTCCGGGTGCGCGGCATCTACTCGACCGCGCTCACCCGGTCGTTCCTCGACGCCGGGCACGAGGTCGTCCAGGCCAGCCCCCCGATCCGGCGGCGCTTCGACGCGGAGTTGCCCGCGAGCGACCACGACGCCGCGGTCGACACGACCGACGACCGGCAGGGCGTGGGCGTCGCGGGCGACCCCGACGCGGTGGCCGCCATCCGCGCGCACCTGCTCGACGTGGGGGTCGACGCGCTCGCGTGGGACGACCCGACGCCGTTGGGCGCGGTGTTCGACGGCGTCGTGACGGAGACGCTCGGCGGCGGCGCCGTCGTCGACCTGGGGGAGGCGGGCGCGGAGGGATACCTCCCGTACAGCAACGCAGACGGCCACGTCGGCGAGGACGACACCGTCCGCGTGCAGGTGCTCGAACCGGCCGCTCCGTGGGAGGACGACCGTCCCGTCCTCGACACCCGAGTCCGAGCGATGGCCGGGTTGGCGACACTCGTGCCCGGTCGGGAGGGCGTCCGCGTCAGCGGCGCCGACGACGCCGACGCCCGCGAACTCGCGGGGATGACCGACCTCCTCTCGCCCGACACCCCCGACGGCTGGGGGATCGAGTGGTCGCGCGACGCCCGGGACGCCGACATGGACGCGCTGTCGGCGGCGCTGGAGCGCGCGAGCGACCGCGCGCGCACCCTCGACGACGCCCTCGACGACCCGCCGACGGAACTGGGGCGGGTCGCCGCGCCGACGGCGGGCGCGTGGGTGTGGTTCGGTCGCGAGTGCCGCTTCGCGCTCGACGACGAGCGGCGGGCGGTGACGACCACGATGCCGGGCCACCACCGGACGAAGGCGGCTTCCCGAGACGCCTCGGCGGGCGTCGACCTCGCGGAGGCGCTGTGTCAGTTCGACGACGCCGACACGGGTGACGACGACACGGACTTCCCGTTCGGCGTCGTCACCGAGCAGTTCGGGCCGAGCGAGGGCGACCAACTCGCCATCGGCCACGGGAAGCCCGACGGGCGGTTGATCGTGCTCGGACGCGGCGAGGTGACCGACCTCGACCCGTCGGACGGGTCGCTCACGCTGGAGCGTCGGATGAGCGCCGGCGGTACGTACGACGCGCTGGACGCTCGCCGCGAGTCGGGCGACGTGGCGACGACGACGTTCCGGGAGGGTCGGTGGTGGTACCCGACCGTCTACCGGACGGCAGACGGCGAGCGGAAGGGAACGTACGTGAACGTCTGCACGCCCGTCGAGGCGTTCCCCGATCAGATTCGCTACGTCGACCTCCACGTCGACGTGGTGAAACACGCCGACGGTCGCGTGGAGCGCGTCGACGACGACGAACTGGACGAGGCGGTCGAGCGCGGGCAGCTCACCGAGGAACTCGCGGAGAAGGCGCGCAGCGTCGCCGGGGCGCTCGAACGGGCGCTGTAAGTCACAGTTTCGGGGCGTCGCTCAGCCCGAGTCGTCGCTCAGTCCAACTCGCGGATGACACGCGCGGGGTTGCCGCCGACGAGGGTGTCCGCCGGCACGTCGCGAGTGACGACCGACCCGGACGCGACCACGGCGCGGTCGCCGACCGTGACGCCCGGGTTGAGTATCGCCCGGCCGCCGACCCACACGTCGTCGCCGACGGTGACCGGCTCGGCCGACTCGTTCCCGCGGCGCGCCTCGGCGTCCATCGGGTGGGTCGCGGTGTACACGTGGACCCCCGGACCGAGTTTGCAGTAGTCGCCGAAGCGCACGGGCGCGGCGTCGAGGACGACACAGTCGAAGTTGGCGTAGAACTCGTCACCGACGTGGAGATTGTAGCCGTAGTCACACCGGAACGGCGGTTCGACGAAGGCTCTGTCGCCGAGACTCCCGAACAGCTCGTCGAGGATCGCTCGTCTGGTTGCCGGTTCGTCGGGGCCAGTGTCGCCGTACTCGGCCGTGAGTCGGCGCACCCGCCGTCGGTCGGCGACGAGGTCGGGATCCTCGGGGTCGTACGACTCACCCGCGGTCATCCGTTCGCGTTCGCTCGGCACGAGTGGGCGTCGCGGTCGGGGGAGAAAGAACCTCGGGGGCCGCCGCGCTCAGAAGTGGTCTGCCGACTCCGAGGAGTACTGGAGGTCGCCGCCGCGACCGCCCTCGACAGTGCTGGAGCCCATGTCGCCCGTGTCGGGCACCTTCACGTGGACCTCCTGCACCTCGTCGAAGTCCATGATGAGGTCGCGCTTGATGTTCTGTGCGGTGATGTCCGAGATGCCACAGCCGGAGCACGTGCCGCCCAACTCCACGACGACGACGCCCTCGTCGGGGTCGGCCTCGCGCACGACGCTGGTCCCGCCGTGCATCTGGATGATCGGCATCTGCCCGACCATCCACGTCTCGACGCGCTCCGCGAGGTCGCTCATGGACTGAACTTCGGCCCGGGAGGCTTGAAACCTTGCGGTTCCGCGACACCGCCGATAGCCGGAAGAAACTCCCTCACGGTCGTTCGAGACGGATCCAGGAGGAACGCAGTGGCGTCACTCCGCCGCGTCGTCGCCCTCGCCACCTCCGCGGCCCCGCGACCGTCGCCGCGCCAGCGCAGTTCCGCCAGCGATCCCCGCGAGCGCGACGAGGGCACCGAACCCGGGGGCGGCGGCGGCCGACGGGGTGGGCGAGTCCGTCGGCGTCGACGGCGGGTGCGGTGTGGCACTCGGCGTCGGCGAAGCAGTTCGTGTGGCGACCGTCGTCGTGACCGCTGCCTCGAATCGGGTCCGGTCGCCACCCGCGCCCGGCGCGTCGGGAAACGTCCACAGACCGGCGTCGGCGCCGTCGCGCGTGCCCATCGACGTGGCGACGAAGGCGTCACCGGGCACCGCGAGACGGGCGGTCCAAAAACGGGTGGTCGCCGGGTCGGCCCACCACGTCTCCTCGACGGGGTCGCTCGGGTCGGACACGTCGTGGCGTTTCACGCCGCCCTGGTACCAGGCCGTGTACAGCGTGTCCCCTCGGAAGTCGAGGTTGTGCGCGGTCGTCCACGTCCCCCCGAACGTGGGGTCGGGCGTCGGCGGCGGGTTGATACGCGACAGGTGTGCGGGGGCGGCGGGGTCGGTCACGTCGTACAGGTCGACGCCGCTTGGACCACCGCGCACGTCGCCGTCGCGCTCGACGGCCCACGTCTCGCGACCGACCGCGAGCACGTCGCCGCCGGGCGACAACAGCGAGTAGTGGTGGTTCCCGGGCGGGACGACGCCCGCACGGGGACCGGCGTCGGCGAGAGGCCCGGGGTTGCTCGGGTCGACGGCGCCGAGGAACGAGGGGTCGGTGGGGTCGGACACGTCCAGCAGGTACGTCCCGGCGTCCCAGTAGGCGAGCGCGGCGACGCCGTCGACGACGGTCACGTCGTGGACCGTCCGGAGTCCCGAGCGCACGGACACCCAGCCGTCGTCGTGGTCGAACAGCGACCAGCGGGCGGCCTCCGTCGCCGTGTCGAGGTCGACGACGACGAGGGGGTTCCCCTCCTCGCCGTTCCCCGTCAGGTAGCAGTAGCGACCGTCGAGGTCGCAGTTGTGGATCGGGAACTCGGTGGGGTAGAAGTCCAGTTCCGTGGGGTCGGTGGGGTCGGACACGTTGACGACGAGCACGCCGTGGGGGAGGTCTCGACCGGGGTGGGCCGGGCCGACGACGGCGAGGCGGTCGCCGGACACCTTCACGTCGTTGAGGAGGCCCAGCGGTCCGTCGGGGTGGTCCGGGAGCAGGTCGCGACGCTCTGCGAGGAGCGTGGGCTCGGCCGGGTCGGACACGTCGACCGTGGCGTAGCCGTCGCCGAGCGCGAGGTACGCCGTCGCGCCGTCGGCGGAGACGACGGCCTCGCGGGCACCGGCGACCGAGAGGGAGCCGAGCGGTTCGTAGCCCGCCGACGAGTCGCCGGACTGTGCGCTCGCACGACGGACGGAGGGGCTGCCGAGGACGCCCGCGCCGAGGGCCGCCCCGGCAGCGCGGAGCACGCGACGGCGTCGCATACCGGACGGTCGGGCCGGACGCTGATAGGGGTAGCGACGGTCGACGAGGCGGGTGCGAGAAGGGAGCGGGCGTGGGCAGTGTGGGTAACGTGCTGGTACTACGTCGTCCGCTCGCCCGTGCCGCCGGTGATGGCCGACGCGAGCGCGCCTTTCACCACCACGTCGTCGCCCATGTTGGTTAGTTGTACGTCTGGGACGTTGACGAAGGTCGTCTCCTCCAGGCGCTCGCGCACGGGGTCGAGCACGAGGTCGGGGTTGTTGAGCGCGACCGCGCCGCCGACGCGGACGACGAGCGGGGCGTAGGCGTTCGCGAGGTTGGTGAAGCCGACGACGTTCCAGTCGGCGACCCGCTCGATCACCAGGTCGGCGAGCGGGTCGGCGTCGTGGGCCTCGAACACGTCGACCGCGGAGAAGTCGGGGTCGTCGACGGGGAGGTCGGTGTGGATGTCCTCGGCGTCGGCGAGGTGGCGCGCGTACTTCGGGATGTTGTTGCCAGAACAGTACGCCTCCCAGTGGCCGTCGCGGCCACAGCCACACGTCATCGTGCCGGTGGCGTCGACGACCATGTGGCCGACCTCGCCGGCGTTACCGTCCCACCCGGAGAGGACGTGGCCGTCGACGCAGACGCCCGCGCCCAGCCCCGAGGAGATGGTGACGTACGCCATGTCGTCGGGGTTGCGGTCGCTGAGGAAGCGCTCGCCGATGACGCCAGCGATAGTGTCGTTGTGGAGGTACACGCGGTCGGTGTGTAACAGTTCGCCGAGGGGACCGACGAGGGGGACGCGCCCGATGTCGGGGATGTTCGCCGGCCCGTCGATGACGCCCTCGGCCAAGTCCAGAGGACCGATCGACCCGATCCCGGCGGCCGCGACGACGCTCGGGTCGACGTTCGCCTTCGCGCACGCCTCGCGGACCACGCGCAACACCGCCTCGGTGATCGCGATGCCGGAGGTCCGCGGCGTGTCTGTCTCGGCCCGTGCGATGATGTCGGCCTCGTCGTCGCCGACGACGCCGCGGAGGTTCGTGGCCCCGAGGTCCACGCCCACGTAGTAGGCCATCGTTCTCGGTGTGACCGCGGCGGCACTTACGGATACCGCTTTCTCACATCAATGCGAGTTAATCGATGTCGCGGCTGTCGCTGTCGAGCCCCGGGTGGCACAGACGACTCCCAGGGAGGGGCCGATCAAAGCCAACAAAACGGAAGGAAACCGCCGATCGCACTCTCGCGTCCTTACTGCTCGCGGACGAACGTCACCGGGCACGGCGCCGACAGCAGGATCTGCTGGGCGGTCGACCCGAACACGGCCTTCCCGGTCGGCGAGCGCTTGCGGCCGCCGACGAACACACGGTCGGCGCCGACGCGCTCGGCCAACTCGGCGATGCTGTCGCCGGCGTCGCCGACGACGCCCTCGACGGCGTACTCGACGCCGGCGGCCTCGATGGCCTTCGTGGCGCGCTTGACGCCGCCGAGGCGGCGGGCCACGTCCGACGGCGTGCCGTCGACGCCCTCCAGCGCCGACAGCGCGTCGTCTACGTCGGACTGCGTCTCGAACGCGTGGGCGACCACGATCTGTGCACCAGTCTGTGTGGCCAGTGCGATCGCTTCCTCGACCATGTAGTCCAGTCGGTCGCCGTCGTCGCGCTTCACCGTCAGCAGGATCGTCTCGATGCTCATACACCCTCATACTTCCCGCAACGTGAAAAGCGTAGTGCTGATTTACTCGGAGTCGAATAAATGTTTATCACGGTCTACAACACGCGATCCCGAGGGTCTGGGAGCGTGGTATCGAGGAACGGGGGAGTGGTCGATCGTGAGAGATCCGTCGATAGCCAGAGCTGGTGTCGGGCGACTGACGACGAACGAGTTGTCGCAGAAAGCGCGACGGGGGACGCTCAGTAGTCGGGGGCGTCGTCCTCGACCTCGCGCTTGAGCGAGTCGCGGCGGGACTTCGCGTCGCGCCCGGTGGCGTCGAGCAGGAACTGGTTCTTCTTGTCGACCGCCTCGCCGGCGGCCTCGAGTTCGTCGGGACTCAGCTCGGTCGGGTCTCGCTCTTCGAAGTGGACGGCGAGCTTGTCCTTCTTGCCCGAGTAGGAGGCGGCGCCGGCGACGATGCGCTTGAACACCGGGTTGTCCGGCTCCTCGACGACGTACAGTTCGTGGCCGTTGAACTCCTCGGTGCCAGAGATGGGGCCGAATCGCTCCTCGATCTCGGCTTTCAGGTCTGGCATCCGGTCCTCCAAGTGCTCGCCGCGGCGCATCTTGTACTCCTTCATACCCCGCCGTTTGCCCGGGGACGGTAAACACGTTTCGTCAGCCACCGCTGTGACCTGTCTGCCCGTCGAACTCGACGGGCGGCGGCGCCGTCGCTTCGCGAACGGTGACGAGTGAGAACGTCGCGCAGACGGGGGGGAACGCTCCGCGTCGCGCGACGGGAGTGGTCGGGGCTACTGGAGTTCGCGCTCCTCGATGTACCCGCGCTTGCAGTCGGGGCAGATGTCGCCCGCGCGCATCGAGGAGGCGCCGACGGGTTCGCGGTTCCCGCAGTCGGGGCAGACGTACACCGTCTCGATCCGATCGGCGGTGGTCGTCAACTCGACCTGCGGTCGGCTCGACTCGCGCTCGGCGGCGGCGTCGGGCGCCGTTCCGTTCCGCGCGCTCGGCGGCGACGACCGCCCGGCGTCGGGGTCCGCCTCGATGAACTCCACGTCCTCGTCGGTGCCCTCGGTGGCGTCGGCGTCGACCTGCGGCGTGAGGTTGCCGTCGACGGAGACGCCGGCGTCGTCGGCGCCGACCTCGGCGTCGTACCCCTCGTCTTCGCCGCGCTGTTCGGGCCACTCGCTCGGGCCGTCGCCGTCGATGAACTCCGCGTCCTCGTCGCCCGAGGCCGCGGCGCCCGCCTCGTCGGCACCTGCGGCGTCCGGAACGACGTCGGTCCGAGCCTCGTTGGCCGCGGGGTCCTCGGCGTCCGGCGCGTCGTCGCCGAGGATCTCCACGTCCTCGCCCTCGCCCGCCGCCGGACTGTGGGCGCCGTCCGCATCCTCCGCGACGTCCGGAGTCTCAACTGGCTCGTCGTCGGGCCACGCGGCCTCGTCTTCTTCGGGTGCCGCCTCGTCGCGGCGGTTCGCGTCCGCGTCGGGCCACTCACCGTGCGCGCGTCCGGTGTCGGGGGCCGCCGCGCCGTCGTCGGTCGACGCGGCGTCGGTCGGCTCCTCGGCGTCGATGATCTCGGCGTCCTCCTCGACGTCGCCGTCGACCGCGTCGTCGTCCAGGTCAGCGGTCGGGTGGTCGAAGTCGTCGTCGACCGCATCCGAGTCCGCCTCGGCGACGCCGGTCGGCACGCTCCCCACGTCGGTGTCGGTCGCCTCAGTCTCGGCGCCTGCGGCGCCCGCGTCCACAGGTCCGTCGGTCACGGCGTGGTCGGTCAGCGACGTGACTTCCTTGCTCTCGGAGACGACGCGCGTCTCGCCACATCGCTTGCAC
The DNA here is from genome assembly GCF_029338555.1 of Halobaculum marinum. GTDB lineage: Archaea > Halobacteriota > Halobacteria > Halobacteriales > Haloferacaceae > Halobaculum > Halobaculum marinum. The sequence goes on from NZ_CP119989.1 coordinate 2,718,519, forward strand.
TCTTTCACCTCCGTGATCGAGACGACGACCTCGTCCCCCCGTTCCTCCCGGTCTCGCTCGGTCCTCGGCTCGGTGAAGTCGTGGCCGAGGAGACATCTGAGTCCCATTGTGCCTACGAATCGGCTTAGTCCATAAAAGGGTTCGCTCGCGTCCGACGCCTGGCACGCGTCACCGCCGGTACACGTAAGCCATCGCCGGATGATCGTCGACACATGAGGGTGCCGCCGGAGTTCCGCGACCGGGACGACACGGAGGTGGCGGTTCTCGACGCACTCGTCGCGCGCGCCGACGACGGGATGACCGTGCTGGAGTTGCGCTCAGGCGTCGACGCGACCATCGACGACGTCGAGTCGGCGCTGTCGTCGCTGAAGGCCGCCGGCCTCATCGACGTCGAACAGGCGAACGGTCGCGTCCGCATCTACCCCGACGACCGCGTCGTGCCCGACCCGGGTGCGAACCTCACCGACGACCCCGGGTTGCTCGACGCGATCCGACGGCGTCTCGGCCTGTAAGCCGCGCCGAGGCGACCACCGGACCGCCGGATCGACGGGGTCGTCACGGCCACCCCCTTCCGGTCCCCTTTTTGCGCCCGCGCGACTCTGCTCGGGTATGAGTCTCGTCGCCGACGTCCACGCCGACCACGGCGCGACGTTCACCGACCGCGGCGGCCGCGAGGTCGTCGCCGACTACGGTCGCCCCGACGCCGCCGCCCGTGCCGTCCGCAACGGCGTCGGCGTGATCGAGATGGGGTACGGCGTCGTCGCCGTCGAGGGCGACGACCGGGTCGAGTTCGTCGACAACGCCGTCTCCAACCGCGTCCCCAGCGACGACGGCGAGGGCTGTTACGCCCTCCTGCTCGATCCGCAGGGCGCGATCGAGACGGAGCTGTTCGTGTACAACGCCGGCGAGCGCCTCCTCTTGTTCACGCCACCGGACCGCGCCGAACCGCTCCTCGACGACTGGGAGGACAAGATCTTCATCGACGACGTGGAGCTTCGGGACGCCAGCGCCGACTTCGGCGTGTTCGGCGTCCACGGGCCCACCTCGACCGAGAAGATTGCGTCCGTGCTCAACGGCGCCGGCTCCCCCGAACCCGAACTCAGCTTCGTCCGCGGGCGGATGGACAGCGTCGGCGTCACCGTCATCGCGAGTGACAACCCCACCGGCGAGGAGGGGTACGAGGTCGTCTGCGCCGCCGACGAGGCCGAGCACGTGTTCGACACGCTCCTCACGCGCGGGCTGAACGCAGCCCCCTTCGGCTACACCACCTGGGACACGCTCACCGCCGAGGCGGGGACGCCGCAGTTCGACGCGGAACTCCGCGGCCGACTCCCGAACGTCGCGGGCGTCCGCTCGGCGGTCGACTTCGAGAAGGGCTGTTTCGTCGGGCAGGAAGTCGTCTCGAAGGTGGAGAACCGCGGTCGCCCGAGCAAGCGACTCGTCGGCCTCCGGCCCGACGCGCTCCCCGGCGCGGGCGCGGCGGTGTTCGACGGCGACGCGTCCGTGGGCGAGGTGACCCGCGCCGTCGACTCCCCGAGCGTCGGCGGCCCCATCGCGCTCGCGTACCTCGACTTCGACACCGAGGGGAGCGACCTGACGGTCCGCGTCGACGGCGGCGAAGTCGCCGCCGAGCGCGTCGACCTCCCATTCGTGGACGGGAGCGCCCGCTCGCTGCGCCTCCCGACGTACCCCGAAGCCGCCGAACAGGCGTAACACCGGGCGACTTCCCTGCGGCGATTCTCGACTCCCCGCGGCGGTACAGGCGGGAGTCCGGCCGCGACGCTCGACAGACCTCCCGCTGGGTGGGACTGGAAGGGGCCGCCGGTGTCGACGACGGCGCGGAGCGGTGAGCACCGCAGACGAGTGAGCGAAGCGAACGAGTCGAGGAGCGCGCCGCCCGCACCGAGTCGACACCGGCGGGGGCTTCCGCGGTCGTCGTCACGGTAGCAGTGATCGACGCGGAACCGACGAGGTCGAACGCGTCGACGGCCGATTACGAGAACAGCTTCTTCAGGTGCTCGCGCGAGAAGAACGAACTCGGCTCGTCCATGTGGACGCCGATCTCACCCGAGAGGGCCCACAGCCCCGCGCGCTGCACCGGCTCCGGGAGCGAGTAGGCCCGACGGATCCAGTGACCGAACCGGATCTCGCGGCTCAGTTCCTCGCGCCACCCCTCCTCGTAGCGCGGGAGCGTGTTCGGGTCCTGCGGGTCGATCACGTCGGCGGCCACGTCGGCCGCGCGCATCCCGTACAGGATGCCGCCCCCGGTGAACGGCTTCGTCTGGGCGGCGGCGTCGCCCAGCAGGAAGCCCCGCGTCGCGGTCGTCCGCTCGGGCGGGCCGATGGGGATCGCACCCGAGCAGAAGTGGTCGGTCTCCACGTCGTACTCGTCGGTGAGGCGGTCGAATAGGTCGTTCACCTCGTGGCCCGGCGGCGCGGCGAGGCCGTACTCGACGCCCGCGTCGCCGCGGGGGATGCGCCACGCGAAGAACCGCGGCGCGGTGAGGTGAACGTCGACGTAGTCGCCGTGGTCCGGCTCGTCGTCGAACGCGAGCACGCCGTGGAGTTTCTCGGCTGGCTCGGGGAGGTCGAGTTGGCGGCGGACCCGCGAGACGGGGCCGTCGGCGCCCGCGACCATCCGCGCCTCGAACGTCTCCTCGGCGCCGCCGACGCTGGCGGTCACCTCAACGTAGCCCGCCCGCTCTTCGACCGCGGTGACGGTGTGGCCCTCGCGCACGTCCGCGCCAGCGTCGCGCGCCGCGTCCGCGAGCGTGCGATCCAACTCGACCCGGTCGATGACGTTGGAGATCTCCTCGCGCTTGTAGAAGCGCCGTGACGGCGAGTCGGCGCCGCCGACGTGGAAGTCCGCACCGTACACGCGGTTCTGGAGGAGGCGCTCCTTCGCGTCCGCGGGGACGTACTCCCAGATGTCCGTCGAGACGTGCCCCGAGCAGGCGAGTGGCTTACCCACCTCCCCCTTCTCCAGGGCGAGCACGTCGTAGTGGGCCTCGGCGGCCCGGCGGGCGAAGCGCGCGCCCGCCGGACCGACGCCGACCACGACGAAGTCGTACATGGCTTGTGGTTCGTGCGGACGGAGATATATCTCGTGGGTCGTGGTAGGCTGACAGGCAGTCTGCGCGCTTCCGTACGCGCGGCGGCAGACCGCACACCCGCTGAACGCCGCGCGCCGACGGTCAGGTCACCGAGGGCGTGCCCCCGTCATCGCACGTCAAGCTACGGGACGACCGCCAGTCCGCGGGCGGTCTGCCGGCGAGTCCGCTCGGGCCAGTCGACGTCAATCTCGTCCCACGAGTCTCCGCCGTCTGCGGTCCGGTACAGCCCGCGATTCGACAGCGCGAAGAACTCCCCGCCGGTGTCGCCCGCCGCGAGCACCGGTCGGGTCACACCCTCGCCGAGCGGGAGGCCGCGACCGTCGAGTCGCTCCCAGTCGTCGTCGGCGCGGCGGTACACGTACGTCTCGGCGCGCTCGGCGGTGTGTGCCTCGAACGCGCCTCGCGCTGCCGACACGAAGACCGTCTCGGGGTCGGCGGTGTCGACCGCAACGCTCCAGCAGTACGTCCGGTCGAGCCCGGACTGCGGGTGCGTCCACGTCTCGCCGCCGTTGCTCGTCTCGGCGTAGCCGTCGCCGGCGGCACACCACGCCCGACCGGGCGCACCGGGGTGGGTCGCCATCGAGTGGGTGTCCCGGCGCGAGTCGGGAACGCGGTCCGCCCACGTCGCCCCCGCGTCGTGCGTCGTGACAAGGGCGCCCGCCTCGACGGCGACGTAGAGGTGGTCGGGGTCGGCCGGGTCAGGTTCGATCCACCGGACGTGGTGGGTGTGCGGACGTGGCGGGAACGCCCAGTCGTCGCTGGACGGGAGGTCGGTGAGGCCGTCGCGGTGGCTCCAGGTGTCACTGCCGTCGACGGAGCGGTAGACGCGCGACGGCTCGGTGCCGACCCAGATCACGTCTGGGTCGTTCGGCGATACCGCCACCGCCATCACGGCCTCCTGTTCGATCGCCTCGGCGCCGACGCGCTCGAACGACTCGCCGCCGTCGGTCGACCGCCACAGCCCGGACTCGAACGTGCCGACGAACACGCGGTCGGGTGCCTCGGGGTGGACGGCGACACACTCCAGCGAGCGGCCGTCGAGCGACGCCGCCGCGGTCGCGGTCTCGGCGTCGGGGTCGACGACGACGAAGCGGTCTCCCATCGCGGCGTACACGGTGGTCATGGCCCTAGGTTCGCGTCGAACTGTCAAAAATCGGGTGCGTGAGACGGCGGAGAGCCGTCCAGTCAGTCGTCCGTCGCGGGCGCTTCCACCCGCTCACCGTCGCCCTCGTCGTCGTCCGCGCTCTCCTCGGCAGCGAGTGCGGGCATCCGGCGGTCCGAGCGTGGTCCCTCGACGTCGACTTTCGGGAGATAGTCGCGGAGGTACCGCCCCGTGTGGGAGTCGTCGGTCGCGGCGACCTCCTCAGGGGTGCCCGCGGCGACGACCTCGCCGCCGCCCTCGCCGCCCTCTGGCCCGAGGTCGAGGACGTGGTCGGCGTTCTTCACGAGGTCGAGTTCGTGCTCGATCACGACGACCGTGTTCCCCTTGTCGGTGAGGCGGTGGAGCACGTCGATGAGCTTGCGCTCGTCGGCCTTGTGGAGGCCCGTCGTCGGCTCGTCGAGCAGGTACAGCGTCTCGCCGGCGTCCTTCTTGCCGAGCTCCTCGGCGAGCTTCACGCGCTGGGCCTCGCCGCCCGACAGCGTGGTCGACGGCTGGCCCAGTTGCATGTAGCCGAGCCCCACGTCCTTCAGGAGGCCGAGCCGGCGTTCGAGCCCCGAGTGGGACTCGAAGAAGTCGTACGCCTCGTCGACGCTCATGTCGAGCACGTCGGCGATGGTCGCGCCCTTGTACGTCACGTCGAGCGTCTCGTCGTTGTAGCGGGCGCCGCCACACTCCTCGCAGGGGACGTGCACGTCCGACAGGAAGTTCATCTCGATCTTGACGGTCCCCTGTCCGCCGCACTCCTCACAGCGGCCGCCCTTCACGTTGAACGAGAAGCGCCCCTTGTCGTAGCCGCGCTGGTTGGCGAGTTTGGTCTCCGCGAACAGTTCGCGGACGTAGTCGAACACGTCGGTGTACGTCGCGGGGTTCGAGCGCGGCGTCCGCCCGATGGGCGACTGATCGATGAGGCGCACGCCCTCGATGTTGTCCATCCCGGTGATGCGGTCGTGGTCGCCGGGGTCGACCTCCGTGTTGTCGTTCATCTCGCGCGCGAGGCCCTTGTACAGCACGTCGTGCATCAGCGTCGACTTTCCCGACCCGGAGACGCCCGTGATGGCGGTGAACTGCCCGACCGGGATGTCCACGTCGACGTCCTTCAGGTTGTGCTGGCGGGCGCCCTCGATGGTGAGCGCGGCGTCGCTGTCGCGGCGCGACTCGGGCACTTCGACGACCTCGCGACCGGCGAGGAAGTCGCCCGTCACCGAGTCGTCGGTGTTCACGATGTCGTCGAAGTCGCCCTGCGCGACGATCTCGCCGCCGCGCTTGCCCGGCCCGGGACCGATGTCGACGATGTTGTCCGCGCGACGCATCGTCGCCTCGTCGTGCTCGACGACGAGTAGGGTGTTGCCGAGGTCGCGCAGCCCCTCCAGCGTGTCGAGCAGGCGGTCGTTGTCGCGCTGGTGGAGGCCGATGGACGGCTCGTCGAGCACGTACAGCACGCCGACCAGCCCGGAGCCGACCTGCGTGGCGAGGCGGATGCGCTGGCTCTCGCCGCCCGAGAGCGTCGAGGCCTCGCGGTCGAGCGTGAGGTACTCCAGCCCGACCTCCTCCATGAACCCGAGGCGCGCGCGGATCTCCTTGAGGATCTCCGTGGCGATGGTGCGCTCGCGCTCGGTGAGCGTCTCCTCCATCCCCTCGAAGTGGGCGAGCGCGTCGCCGATCGACAGCTGGTTCACCTCGGTGATGGCGGTGTCGTCGACGTAGACGGACCGCGACTGGGGCTTCAGGCGCGTCCCCTCGCACTCGGGGCAGGTGGTGACGGCCATGAACTCCTCGATGTGCTCGCGCGTGCGGTCGGAGTCCGTCTCGACGTGGCGGCGTTCGAGGTTCGGGATGACGCCCTCGAAGCGCTGGGTCTTGCGGCGGACACCGTTGCGCGTCTGCTGCTCGAAGTTGACCACGTCGTCGGTGCCGTACAGGAACTGGCGCTGCTGGGAGTCAGACAGCTCCTCGAACGGCGTCTCCACGTCGACGCCGAAGTGCTCGGCGACGTTGTCGAGGCGAGTGCGGTAGTACGAGCGATTGTAGCTCCACGGCTCGAACACGTGTTTGATCGGCTGGGAGGGGTCCGTGACGACCAGATCCTCGTCGACCTCCTTCGTCGACCCGATCCCCTCACACTCGGGGCAGGCGCCGTGAGGGGAGTTGAACGAGAACGACCGCGTCTCGATCTCCGAGAAGTCGATCCCGCAGTGGTTGCACGCGAGGTCCTCGGAGAACTCGACGACGAGACGGTCGTCGCCCTCGCCAGCGAGGTCGCCCGTCGACCGCGAGCGGTTGCCGCCCAGATCCGTGTCCTCGGGCGGGTCCGGGAGGATCACCTTCAGGACGCCCTCGGCCTCCTCCAGCGCCGTCTCGACGGAGTCGGTGATGCGCGAGCGATCCTCCTCTCGGACCTTCACCCTGTCGACGATCACGTCGACCGTGTGGTCGTAGTTCTCGTCCAGTTCGGGGCGGTCGAGCGAGAGGTCGTACTGCTCGCCGTCGACCTCGACGCGCGAGTAGCCGTCCGCGACGAGTTCGTCGAACAGGTCCTCGAACGCGCCCTTCTGGTCGCGCACGACGGGTGCGGCGATCATCGCCCGCGTTCCCTCGGGCAACTCGAACACGCGCCGGACCATCTGCTGGGCCGACTGCTCGCCGACCTCGCGGCCACACTCCGGGCAGTGCGGGTGGCCGACACGGGCGTACAGCAGACGCAGGTAGTCGTGTAGTTCCGTGACGGTCCCCACCGTCGAGCGCGGGTTGTTCGCGGCGTTCTTCTGGTCGATGGAGATGGCCGGCGAGAGTCCCTCGACGCTCTCGACCTGCGGCTTGTCCATCTGCCCGAGGAAGTTGCGGGCGTACGCGGACAGCGACTCGATGTAGCGGCGTTGGCCCTCGGCGTACACGGTGTCGAACGCCAGCGACGACTTCCCCGACCCGGAGAGGCCGGTGACGACGTTGAACTGCTCGCGCGGAATCTCCACGTCGAGGTCCTTGAGGTTGTTCTCCTCGGCGCCGCGGACCTCGATGAACTCCTTGGGCACTACGCGTCACCCCGTTCGGGGGCGACTACTCGGTGACGCACGGCTCCTCCAGTCATTACGACGTGCCAAGGTTCGGAGCCACTTAACGGGCGCGTCATCGGTGAGTGCCCTGCCTCGCGAGGGTTCAAGTACCGGAACGGGGGCAGTCGTCGCGTGCGCTGAACGGAGGTCGCCGGGGAACGAGGCGGGTGCGCGGTCCACCTCCGGCGACGACGCGACGCAGGACCGCCTGTCAGCCCACGACGCCGCGAGCGAGGCCGCCCACCGCGCCGCCGACGAGGGCGGCGCCGACGGCGACGCCGAGCGGCTGCGTCATCTCCAGCGCGACCGGGAGTGCGTCCGGCCCCACCAGCAAGAGGCCGACCGCCGCGACGCACAGCGTGAGGGCGCCGAAGGCGACGCCTGCGACGAGTCCCCGTACGGTCGTCCGCTGTGGAAGTGCGACGAGCGCCGCGCCCGCGACGATGCCGAGCCAGTGGACCGACGCGATGCCGAGGCCCGCGACCACCGCCAGCACGGTCGCGCTGTACCGCGTCACGCGGTCACTCCGGGTCACGCCTCGTCACCTCCGACGAACCGCACCGCGAGGTCGCCGCTCATCGCCCGGTCCATCGGCTTGAACTCGCCGTTCGCCCACGCGGCCAACTGGTCGTCGTACGACTCCGCGTACGGATTGCCGTCGTTGCCGCCGGGGAGGATGCACCGAGAGGGCGTGTCGTTCTGCGGGCACACCTGTCGCCAACTGCTGCCCGCGCCAGCCTCGACGCGGAAGTTGAACAGCGTCGCCGCCGAACCGTCGGTCGGGTAGCGCGGGTAGTTGAGGAACGACTGGTCGAACGGGTGGTCGATCCGCGTGCGGTTGTAGTCGCGGTACAGTTCCCACCCCTCGGCGCCGACCCGTTCGCGGGCCTTCTCGAAGGCGTCTGCGGCGGCGACGGCGCGCCCGCCGTCGAACCACTCGTCGCCGAGCGTCGCCAACACCCACTGCGTCGGTGCGTACGCGGCGGCGTCGCGGCGCCCGTCGAGGTCGCCGAGCGCGTCGGCGACGAACCGCCCCTCGTAGGCGTCGAGGAAGTGGACGAACAGCAGCGGGGCTCGCTCGGATCCGACCGCCTCGCCGTCCCACTCGAGAACGGTGCCGAGGTCGTCGCGGGCGGCGCCGGAGAGTTCGTCGCGGGCGTCCTCCAGCACCGGCCGGAAGTGCGCCAGTCGACCGTCGTGCACGTCGCGCTGGAGGTCGCGGAGGTCCGCGGCAGTCACGTCGCCGCCGTCAACGAGCGCGTCGAGGCGCTCCCACAGGCGGATGCCGCGGAACGGCTCGCTGTAGTCCTCCGCGAGGTAGTACGGGTACTCCGCGTCGTCGACGACGCGCTGGTTCGCGGTGCCGACGTACGGCGGGTCGTCGACGTGGGGCATCTCCTCGTACGGGATGAACCCGTCCCACGACGACTCGCCGTACGGCGTGTAGCCCGCCCACTCTCCCTCGCGGGCGGTGCCGTCGAACACGCGATTTCCGGCGACCGCGTCGCCGTCGGTTCGTCGGATCGGCACCTGCCCCGTGACGCGGTAGCGAACCGAGCCGTCGTGCCCGGCGTACACGAAGCACTGGGTCGGCTCGTCGAAGCGCCGGAGCGCCTCGTCGACGTCGGCGGCGCCGCGCGACCGGTTGAGATCCAGAATCGCGCTCGTCGTCCGGGTCGCCGAGAGCCCGGTCCACGCGACACCGAGTTCGCTGCGGAACTCGTCGCCGCCCGCGGTCGCCCCGAGCACCGCACCGTGGGCGGACTTCTTCACGTCGACGTCCACGTCCGGCGCGCCGGCGACCTCGATGGTGCGTGTCTCGATGTCGAACGAGCGCCAGCGGTCGCCGTAGCGGTACTCCGTCCCGTCGGCGCGCGTCTCGTACTCGTAGAAGTCGATCACGTCGCACCCGGCGTTGGTGAACCCCCACGCGCCGCGGTCGTTCTCGCCGATGACGACGAACGGGACGCCCGGGAAGGTGACGCCCCGAACCTCGTACTCTGGGTGGCGGAGCACCTGCTCGTACCACACCGGCGGCGCCATGAGCGTCAAGTGCGGGTCGTTCGCCATGATCGGGTCGCCGCTGGCGGTGTGCTCGCCAGACACCGCCCACGAGTTCGACCCCGCCCACGCGGGCGGCTCGACGCCCGAGAGCCACCGGTCCAGTCCCGGATCGGTGCCCAGCGCGGCGCGGGTGCTCCTGTCGTCATCCTCCGCAGGCGGGCGGACGGCGCTGCCCAACGGCACCGGCCAGTCGTTCGTCGCGCCGTCGTGCCCGAGGATCGCTGCGTCGTGGTCCAAACGGTCTGGTATCAAGGTGGTCGCCGCGTCGGCGCCCAGTTCCGCGCGGAGCGTCTCCTTCCGGAGCGTCCGGAAGCTCCCCGTCAGCCCCCACGCTATCAGCTTCTCCGCGAGCATCACATCGGCGGGCGTCCAGGGTGCGGGTTCGTAGTCGAGGAGTGTGAACTCGACCGGGAGCGGCAGGTCCGCGCGGGCGCGGTTGACGCCGTCGCAGTACGCCTCGACGAGCGGTCCCGCGTCGGTGTCGCGGACCTCAGCCCACGTCGCGTCGGCGGCCGCCGCGAAGTCCATCCCGACGTGGAAGCGGTCGGAGTCGAGCGTCGCCTCGCCGACGACGGCGGAGAGGTTGCCCCGCAGTTGGCGGCGCTGGAGGTCCATCTGGAACAGTCGGTCGGCGCCCTGCGCGTAGCCAGCGGCGAACGACAGCGCGGCCTCCGTCTCCGCCTCGATCCGGGGCACCCCGGCGTCGTCGTAGCGGAGGGTCGCGTCGCCGTGGGCGCTGTCGACCCGAACCGGCGGGTCGTCGGCCGCGGCGTCCCAGGTGCCGCCCGAGAGCGGCGCGAACGCCGAGAGGTAGCCCCGCACGGGGCCGAGGAAGCCGCCCGCCACCGCCCCGCCGCCGACCGCGGCGAGCAGCGCTCGCCGCGTGAGATCGCCTGAACGTTCGGTCACACGCGACGACGGAAGCGACGTGTGATAAGTCCTCAGTTTACCACCCTCGGAAAGATTCATAACCATGGGGGATGTTGACACGGTTGTCAATGCCAGACACGAAGCGCGGACGTGAACGTCAGGGTCTGAAGAAGCGCGAGCAACTGGAAGAGCAACTCGCCGAACGAGAGATCGAGACACTGGACGACGACACGCTTCCGGAGTACCCGCCCGAAGATATCGAGTCAGACCTGCTGTCCGCGCCGCCGCAGGAAGCGGAGTAGCCCGAACTGGCGCGAAGAGCCGTCTTTTTGCCGTGCGGCGGTCAACTCCGCCACGATGACCGAACGTGCGACGTACGCGACCGTCTACGTCGGCGCTCAGCTGTCGCCCGACGGCGCACAGTTGGACCTCGACTGGGCCGACGACGCGGGGGATCGGACCGCCGACCACGAGTTCGAGGTGTCGACCGACGACCCCAGAGAGGCGTACCTGGAGATTCAGGCGTTCGACGTCGCCGAGTACGGCCACGAGGTGCTCGTCAACGACGAACCGCTCACCGGCTTCGACATCCCGCCGAACGACGGCTGGCAGCTGTGGACGGACACCGTATCCGGGACCGACCTCCGAGCGGGGACCAACACGCTCGCGTTCGCACGCGACGCCGACACCGACGACGCCTTCGCGGTGGGCACCGTCCGCGTCCACTGGAAGGAGCCGGCGGGGGGATTCCAGCCGAAGGATCCCGTCGAGAAGTAGTATATAAACACGAGATCGGGTCGGATCTTCGAGGTCAGTAAATCTGTGGTGTGTGTCAGCGAATAACACTCCAGACAAGGCCCACGTACTGCGATCTTGCGATCACTCGTTCGGTGAAGGGAGTGGAACCGCAACCACACCGAACCCCAGGTTTTATGTAGAATCACAACCTCACTCACTCCCGTACATGAGCCAGCGACGAATGCAGGGTCAGCCCATGATCATCATGGGAGAGGACTCTCAGCGGGTGAAGGACAAGGACGCGCAGGAATACAACATCTCCGCGGCGCGTGCCGTCGCCGAGGCCGTTCGTTCGACGCTCGGCCCCAAAGGAATGGACAAGATGCTCGTCGACTCGATGGGCGACGTAACCATCACGAACGACGGCGTCACCATCCTCCAGACGATGGACATCGACAACCCGACGGCCGAGATGATCGTCGAGGTTGCCGAGACGCAGGAGGACGAGGCCGGCGACGGGACGACGACCGCCGTCGCCATCGCGGGTGAACTCCTCAAGAACGCCGAGGACCTCCTCGAACAGGAGATTCACCCGACGGCGATCATCAAGGGCTTCCACCTCGCCAGCGAGCAGGCTCGCGCCGAGGTCGACGACATCGCGACCCCCGTCGACCCCGACGACGAGGAGCTCATCCGGAAGGTCGCCGAGACCTCCATGACCGGCAAGGGCGCCGAACTGGAGAAGGAGGTCCTCGCCGACCTCATCTACCGCGCGGTCAAGCAGGTCACCGTGGAGGCCGACGACGGCTCCCACGTCGTCGACCTGGAGAACATCGCGATGGAGACCCAGACCGGCCGCTCGGCCGGCGAGTCCGAGCTCCTGCAGGGCGCCGTCGTCGACAAGGACCCGCTCCACGACGACATGCCCAGCGAGGTCGAGGACGCGAAGGTGCTCCTGCTGAACGACCCCATCGAGGTCGAGGAGGCCGACGTGGACACGCAGGTGTCCATCGACTCGCCCGACCAGCTCCAGCAGTTCCTCGATCAGGAGGAGGAGCAGCTCAAGGCGAAGGTCGAGGCGATCAAGCAGACGGGCGCGAACGTCGTCTTCTGCCAGAAGGGCGTCGACGACCTCGCCCAGCACTACCTCGCGAAGGAGGGCATCCTCGCGGCCCGCCGCGTGAAGAAGTCCGACCTGAGCTTCCTCAAGAACATCCTCGGCGCGAACATCGTCTCCGACGTCGAGGCGGCCACCGCCGACGACCTCGGCCACGGCTCGGTGTCGCGTGACGACGCCGACGAGCTGTTCTACGTCGAGGGCGGCGCGGACGCCCACGGCGTCACGCTCCTGCTGCGCGGCTCCACCGACCACGTGGTCGACGAACTGGAGCGCGGCGTCCAGGACGCGCTCGACGTCGTGTCCACGGCTGTCTCCGACGGTCGCCTCGTCGCCGGTGGCGGCGCCATCGAGGTCGAACTGGCCTCGCGCCTCCGTGACTACGCCGACTCCGTCGAGGGCCGCGAGCAGCTCGCCGTCGAGGCGTTCGCCGACGCGCTCGAACTCGTGCCGCGCGTCCTCGCCGAGAACGCCGGCCTCGACTCCATCGACACGCTGGTCGACCTCCGCGCCGCCCACGAGGGCGGCGAGGCCCACGCCGGCCTGAACGTGTTCTCCGGCGACATCGAGGACACGTTCGAGGCGGGCGTCGTCGAGACGGCCCACGCGAAGGAGCAGGCGCTCTCGTCTGCCACCGAGGCCGCGAACCTCGTCCTCAAGATCGACGACATCATCGCCGCGGGCGACCTGTCCACCGGCGGCAACGACGACGAAGAGGGCGGCGCGCCCGGCGGCATGGGCGGCATGGGCGGCATGGGCGGTATGGGCGGCGCGATGTGAAGCAGGCCACAGCCTAACTCACACCCCCAAGCCGACCGCCGCACCGCGTTCGACCGACTACACCACTTCTTTCGACGCCGCGACGACGAGCGGCGGCGCCGCCGCTCAACAGATCGCGTACGTCGCGAACAACGCCCCGTCCTCGGTGATGGAGACGTAGGCACCGCCGTAACACCGCGAGGTCTCGATCGAGACGGACTCGGTCGCGTTCAGCGCCGTCGCCGTGACCGCGAACCGCTCGATGCCCTGCGGGTCCGCCTCGACGGTGTTGTACGCCGCGACCTCCTCGCCGGGGTCGACCGCGAAGGTCTCGTTCAGCACCGTCTCGCCCGTGGCAACGCGGACGACCGTCACACGGATCGAGACGGTCTGGTTCCAGCGGTTCTCCAGCGTGACCGACTGGCTCGGGTCCGGTCGCTGGGAGGCGTAGGCGGTTCCGGAGGGCGTCTCGGTCGGCGTCGCGGGCGTCGTCGTGGTCGCTGTTGCGGTCGTGGTCGGCGGAGGAGCCGTCGACACCGACTCTGTGGTTGGCTGTCCCGGGTTCCCGAGGCAGCCACTGGTGAGGACGAGGGCGACGACGAGCACGGAGGCCGCGGTTGAGCGGGGGGGCAACACGAGACTGATCGCTCGACGTCGCAACAAGTGTCTTCTGTCGGAACGGTCGACTCGCTCGGCGGTCGACCGAGCCGAACAGAAACAGGCGTCAGTCCGCGTGAGGGCCTGCGTCAGCGGGTGCGTCGTGCCGCGTCACGCCGCGGACGCGGTAGTCGTCGTCGATGCGTCGTCGGACTCGTCGCTGGACTCGTCGTTACCGCTCTCGGCGTCCTCACCGCTGGCGATGCCGGAGACGGCCTCCCCGAGGTTCTCGACGTTGCCGTCGATGAACGAGCGGATCTCGTCGTGGATGTCGCCCACGAAGTCGGGGACCTGTTCGGGCAGGGTCGTCGGCGGGCCCGCCTGGCCGTTGTTGTCGGCGCCCGCGTCCGCGGGGGCGTTCCCCGGGGCCGCGGCCGCGACGCCGGTCACCGCGAGCAGTGCCGCGAGTCCGATCGCGAACAGCTTCGTGCGTGTCATGCTGCACTCGACCCTGTGGGCGCCGCGGTAAAGAGGGGTGAAGACCCAGAACCCGAATTCGGGCGCTTCGGGGCCCGATAAGCTCGATTAAGTCGAGTTAATCGGCGCGACCGTCGCGACTGTCGAGACACCGCCCCGGTACGTACCGGCTCCCGGCTCGGCCTCCCAGTCGAGACGGAGGCGGCAGTATCGGAGCCTTCTAATCGGGTGACGCAAGAATTGCGGGCATGAAGACGCTGCTGCTCAACAGCGACGACGTCCACGAGAACGCCGAGATGGGCGAACTCGTCCCGGCCATCGAGGACGCGTTCGCGGCCTACCAGCGCGGCGACGCACAGATGCCACCCAAGAGCTACATCGACCTGCCGGAGTACAACGGCGACTTCCGCTCGATGCCCGCCTACCTCGACGCCGGCGACTGGGACGCCGCGGGCGTGAAGTGGGTGAACGTCCACACCGACAACGAGGCCGACTACGACCTCCCGACGGTGATGGGGACGATGATCTACTCCGACCCGAAGAACGCCTTCCCGCTCGCCATCCTCGACGGGACGGAACTGACGATGAAGCGCACGGGCGCCGCCGCCGCCGTCGCCACGGACCACCTCGCCGTCGCGGACGCCTCGTCGCTGGGCATCGTCGGCGCGGGCGTCCAGGCGTACACGCAGTTGGAGGCCATCTCCACCGTCCGCGACATCGAGGAGGTCATCGTCTCGGACCTCTCGGAGGAGCGCGTCGCGCGCTTCATCGACGCCTTCGAGGACCGCTTCGACGTGCGCGCCGGCTCCATCGAGGAGGCCGCCAGTTGTGACGTGCTCTCGACGGTGACGCCCGTCGAAGACCCCATCGTCTCGCGGGAGGCGCTCGGCGAGCACACCCACGTCAACGCGATGGGCGCCGACGCCGAGGGCAAGCACGAACTCGCCGACGAGGTGTTGCTCGACGCGAAACTCGTCATCGACGACTACGACCAGACGACCCACTCCGGCGAGATCAACGTGCCGTACAACGCGGGCGTCCTCTCGGACGACGACATCTACGGCCAGATCGGCGAGATCGTCGTCGGCGACATCGCGGGGCGCACCGACGACGACGGGATCACCGTCTTCGACTCGACCGGCCTCGCGATTCAGGACGTCGCCGCCGCGCACGTCGTGTACGAGCACGCCAACGAGCGCGACAACGGCTACGAGTTCGACCTGCTCGGTCTCGCCGACTAAAGCCGGAGGCCGCACCGATCCTCGCCGCGGCGACTACTCCTCGCCGTCGTTCTCGCCGGTGATCGCCTCGATCACCTTGCTGACTCCCCAGACGATGGCGACGAACGGGAGCAGCGGGAGCAGGATGACGAGCAGGCCGAGGAACATCGCCCACCCGATGGCGTTCATCTCGTCGTCCGAGTGCGAGCGGTACCCCGGCGTGACCGTCCGGTACGCCGTCGTCAGGATCCCGCCGTCGTCGTCTTCCTCGCGCGTGTCGACCTCTGTGCTCATCGTCTCTGTATAGGCGCGCTGACACCATACTCCTTGTGACGAATCGAGCGACTCGGGATGCCCGAGTCGCCGCCGAGGCGCCGTGCTCCGTGTTGGCAACTACCGCCGTGTTCGATGGAAAGGTATAGGGGTCGAAGCGGCCGAACGGAGAAGTAAGAAATGTCCGAGGAGGGTTACGACCACACGGCGGTCGAACGACGCTGGCAAGAGGCGTGGGCCGAGGCCGACGCCTACCGGACGCCGGACGACGCCGACGACCCGACGTACGTGCTGGGGATGTTCCCGTACCCGTCGGGGAAGCTCCACATGGGTCACGTCCGCAACTACACGATCACGGACGCGTACGCCCGCTACCGGCGGATGCGCGGGGACGACGTGCTCCACCCGATGGGGTGGGACTCGTTCGGCCTGCCCGCCGAGAACGCGGCCAAAGAGCGCGACACGAACCCCCGCGAGTGGACGATGGACTGCATCGACACCATGCGCGGGCAGATGGAGTCGATGGGCTTCGGCTACGACTGGGACCGCGAGGTCACCACCTGCGAACCGGAGTACTACCGGTGGAACCAGTGGCTGTTCCAGCAGTTCCACGACGAGGGGCTGGTCGAGCGCCGCGCCGCCGAGGTGAACTGGTGTCCCTCCTGCGAGACGGTGCTGGCCGACGAGCAGGTCGAGGGCGAGGACGAGCACTGCTGGCGCTGTGACACCTTGGTCGAACAGCGCGAGTTGGACCAGTGGACGCTGGGCATCACCGAGTACGCCGACGAACTGCTGGCGGCCATCGACGACCTGGAGGGGTGGCCCGACAGCGTCCGCGAGATGCAGCGCAACTGGATCGGCAAGCAGGAGGGCTCGCGCGTCGAGTTCGACGTGGAAGGCCACGGTCCGGTGGAGGCGTTCACCACCCGGCTCGACACCATCTACGGCGCGACGTTCTTCGCGCTGGCGCCGGACCACCCAATCTCGGAGGAACTGGCCGCCGAAGACGACGACGTGGCGCACTTCGTCGAGGAGGTGGCCGACCCCGACGGCGACGAGCCGAACGGCGTTGAGACAGACCTGACGGCGACGAACCCCGCGACGGGCGAGGAGGTGCCCGTCTTCGTCGCCGACTTCGTGCTCTCGGACGTGGGGACGGGCGCGCTGATGGGCGTCCCCGGCCACGACGAGCGCGACCACGCGTTCGCCGAGCGCATGGGCGTCGACATCGTCCCCGTCGTCGCGCCTGAGCCGGAGGGTGACGGCGAGGCCGAAGCGCTGGACGTGAACGAGGGCGCGTACACCGAGGACGGCGTCCTCGTCAACAGCGGCGCGTACGACGGCCTGTCGAGCGCCGAGGCCCGCGAGGAACTGACCGCCGACATCGACTCGGCGGCGTTCCACACGCAGTATCGCCTGCGCGACTGGCTGATCTCCCGCCAGCGCTACTGGGGGACGCCGATTCCCGTCATCCACTGCGACGACTGTGGGCCCGTCATGGTGCCCGAGGAGGACCTGCCGGTGGAACTGCCGGAGTTCGTCAACACGACCGGGAACCCGCTGGACGCGGCCACCGAGTGGAAGCACACGACCTGCCCCGACTGCGGCGGCGACGCGGTGCGCGAGACGGACACGATGGACACGTTCGTCGACTCCTCGTGGTACTTCCTGCGATACGTCTCGCCGGACGTGGACGACGCGCCGTTCGACGTCGACCGCGCCAACGAGTGGATGCCGGTCGACCAGTACGTCGGCGGCCTGGAGCACGCCGTGATGCACCTGCTGTACGCGCGGTTCGCGACGAAAGCCATCGCGGACATGGACATGCTGGAGCACCGCGAACCGTTCACGAACCTGCTGGGGCAGGGGATGGTCCAGTTGGAGGGCGAGAAGATGTCCAAGTCGAAGGGCAACACCGTCTCCCCCCAGCGCATCGTCGACGAGTACGGCGCCGACACCGCTCGTCTGTTCATGATGCAGGCGGCGCGCCCGGACACCGCCTTCGACTGGTCCGAGGAGGGCGTCAAGTCCACCCACCGGTTCCTGGCGCGACTGGCCGACACAGTACGCTCGTTCGCCGGGAGCGACCCCGACGGCGCGGACGACGCCACGGCCGGCTACGTCCGTTCTGAGGTCGACGCCGCCGTCGCCGTCGCGACCGAGAACTTCGACGACCTGGGCTTCGACCTGGCGACGCGCGAGGCCCAGCAGTTGGTCGGCACCCTGCGGAGCTACCGGGGCTACGTCGACGAGGTGCACGCACCCACGTTCGAGCGCGGCGTGACGGTCGCGCTGAAGCTGCTGGCGCCGGTCGCGCCGCACCTGACCGAGGAGCTGTACGCGGAGCTGACGGGCGAGGACGAGGGACTGCTGGTCGACGCCGACTGGCCGACCGCCGACGCCGACACCGACGAGGCAGAGCAGCGCCGGCAACTGGTCGAGAACACTCGCGAGGACGTGCGTAACATCGTCGACGTGGCGGGTATCGACGATCCCGAACGGGTCGACGTGGTCGTCGCGCCCGAGTGGAAGCACGAGGCGCTGGCCATCGCCATCGACAGCGACGCCCCGAATCTGGTGGGCGAGTTGATGCAGAACCCCGACATCCAGCGCCACGGCTCCGCCGCCGCCGACTACGCGAAGGACCTGCAGGCCGAGCGCGAGGCGCTCCGGCCCGCACTGGCGCCCGAGCGCGAACACGAGGCGCTGGAGGCCGCGGCGTGGCTGATCGAACGCGAGTTCGAGGCGCCGGTCCGCGTGCTCACCGCCGACGAGGCCGACGACCACGTGGTGAAGAAGGCCGAGCCGGGCCGCCCCGCTATCGACATCGCGGAGTAAGCACCACCGTCGGCAACGCCCGATTCTCTACGTCAGTTCCGTTCGTTCCAGCGGAGGTCCACGTCGCGCCGAGCGTCGTCGCCGGCGGCGAACGGACCGAAGCCGTACACGACGACGAGCACCGCCAGCGCCGGCAGTGCGTTGGCCGCGAGCGGAAGAAGTTCGAACGGCACCGTCACGAGGAGCGACCGCGGGACGAACGCGACGAGCAGCGCGACCCACGCGCCCGGGAACACGACGAGGCCGCCGGCGAGTTCGACTCGGCGGGCGCGCTCGGTCGAGGTGGCGGGACGCCCCCCGAGCCACGCGCCGACCGAGGCCGCGAGCGCGACCGCAGCGACGAGGACGCCGCCGTCGGCGGGGCCCGCGATCCCACCGGTCCAGCCGGGCACGTCGCCGTACGCCGCGACGCCCGCGGCGGCGACGCCGAGGTGGGCGACGACGAGCGCCGCGGCGGCAGCGGCGACGGCGCGGTCGCGGGCGGTTCCGGGGCGTCGGTCGTCAGACACAGACGATCAGAGGAGGAGCGTGACCAAGTCGGTGACGGAGGCAGATCCCCCTGTCTGGAAGGAGTGGTTCGTCAGGCAGTCGTTGTGCGCGGTCGGGCAGTCGTCGCGCGCGGTGTGTAGTTGCGCGTCGAGCGAGCGGACGAAGAACGGAGATCGGACGAGAGACGGAGTCGGAAAGAAACGGAGGGTGTCTGGAGCGTGGAGGGTGTCGGGGACCGGGGGGACCGTGACCCACGGCGAGTGGCCGATTGCAGTGACATGACCGAGGCGACAGTCTCGGTCAGGTGCGCCTCGATCAGTTGACGTCGATGTGGTGGCTGTCCGAGCCCTCCTCGACGGTGACCTTGGGGAGGGTCACGGTGAGCACGCCGTTAGAGTACGTCGCGCTCGCGTCGTCCTCCATCACCTCGGCGGGGAGGGTGATCGAGCGGCGCAGCGACTCGGCGCGGCGCTCGCGGCGCAGGTACGCGCCGGACTCGTCGCCCTCGTCGGACTCCATCGTGCGCTCGGCGGCGATGGAGAGGACGCCGTCGCGGACGGTCAGGTCGATCTGCTCGTTGCTGAATCCGGGCAGGTCGGCGACGACCGCGATCTCGTCGTCGTACTCGGCGACGTCGATGTCGATGCCGGAGCGTCGCATCCCGTCGAGGTCGCCCCAGTTTACGCGTCCGAAGTCGCTCAGGTCCATCCGGCCGAAGTTGCGGGACATGCGGTCGAAGGCGCGGTTCATCTCGTCGAAGGGGGTCATGTTGCTCATGGATTGTTACCGAGACGTATACAGGCGTGCTCAGATATTAAACACAGTTGGAAGCGTGGTAGCCAGCGTCACGCGCCGGAATTCGGGCGTTCCACTCCGGCGAGAACCGTCGAGTTCGACGTGAGAGCGACGCGGCGGTCCGGGTGTCGACGGGTAACCGTTTTCACCGGCGACCCCGCAGGTCCGGTATGAACGTCACCGTCATCGACTACGGCGTGGGGAACCTCCGGAGCCTGCGCCGGGGGCTCGAACGCGCCGGGGCGGAGGTGGCCGTCTCGGACGACCCCGACGCGATCCGTGACGCGGAGGCGCTCGTGCTCCCGGGCGTCGGCGCGTTCCAAGAGTGCGTCGCCAACTCCGAGCCGTTCCACGACGTGCTCGTCGAGAAGGCCGAGGACACCCCCGTCCTCGGCGTCTGCGTGGGACTCCAGCTCATGTACGAAGAGAGCACGGAAGGCGCACCCGAGGGCGACACCGTCGAGGGCCTCGGCCTCATCGAGGGGCGCGTCGAGCGCCTGCCCGACTCGGTGAAGGTGCCGCACATGGGGTGGAACGAGTTGACGCCCGAACGCGACCACCCGCTCGTCGACGGGATCGAAGAGGGCGACTACGCGTACTTCGTCCACTCCTACTGCGCCGACGTGACCGACCGCACCATCGCCTCCTGCGAGTACGGTCGCCGCTTCGCGGCCATCGCCGCCAACGAGGCGGGGAACGTGATGGGGACGCAGTTCCACCCCGAGAAGAGCGGCGAGACGGGACTACAGATTCTGAGCAACTTCGTCGACTACGCCGAGGCGTTCCACGACGGCGAGATCGCGCTCGCCGACTGATAGATCCCGCTCGCCGACCGACGCCCTGTCACACCGCCCACGGCGTCTCAGTCGCTCACTCCACGTCGATCCGGGTTCCTTCTTCCGCTGCCGTTCGCTTCGGGAGCACCACCGTCAACACGCCGTCGTCGTACGACGCGGTCGCCTCCTCCTCGACGACGGCGGCCGGGAGGTGGAGTCGGCGGTCCAGCCCACCGGTGCGTCGCTCGCGCAGGTGGTAGCGATGTTCCTCGGCAGCACCCTCCTCGTCTGTCTGCGCCGCTGCTGGCGCCCGGATGGTCAACTGCCGGTCGGACACGGTCAACTCGAGGTCGTCGGTGTCGACTCCCGGGAGGTCCGCGCGCACGACGACCTCGTCGTCGCGCTCCAGCACGTCGACTCGGACGGTGCCCGCGGCGCTGGCGGCCCCGCCGAGCGTCGCGCCGACTTCGTCGAGTTCCTCGCCCAGTTGGTCGAACAGGTCGTTCACGTCGTCGAACGGCGTTCGTCGGGTCACACCGGTCGGTAGCCGGTTCCCCGGCTTGTAGCTGTCGGCGATCCGAGGTCGAGATACGCGAGGGTTCATCCCAGATGACGCGGGCACGGTCACCGTGCGGTGAGAACGGCCCCCGACGAACCGCGGGTGTGCGGCGCCGTCGTCGGGGTGTGCGGACGGTCGGCGTCGCCTGTCAGCCACACGGTCGCCCGACGCGTCACCGCGGAGCGTCTGCACCGACGGTGCCGCGGGTCGGTACACCTCGGCGGTCTTCCCCACCAATACCGCCTCGGGTCAGTACACCACGTGCTCGGTGTCGTACGACCCGAGCACCCGCACCCACCCGTCGCCGACGAGGTCCTCGACGTCGGCCAACGCCTCGCGGGCACGCTGCTCGTACAGCCCCGCCTCGAAGTCGATGTGGAACAGGTAGTCACCGAGGCGCTCGCCGCTCGGGCGCGACTCGATGCGCGAGAGGTTCACGTCGCGGTCGGCGAACGCCTCCAACAGCTCCAGCAGCAGCCCCGGGTAGTTGGCGCCGGGGTAGACGACGACGGAGCTCTTCCCGCCGGCCTCGGTCCGCTCCTCCTCGGGTGCGACGACGAGGAAACGGGTGGCGTTGGAGGACTTATCCTGGATGTCCTCCGCGAGCACGCGCAGGTCGACACCGCCGTCGTCCGCCGCGGCGTTGGCTGGGTGACCGATCCCGGCGACCGTCGGGTCCTCGCGGGCGCGCTCGACGCCGCGGGCGGTGGAGGCGACGGCCTCGCGCCGCACGTCTGGGTACTCTCGCTCCAGGTAGTCGCGACACTGCGCGAGCGCCTGCGAGTGGGAGGCGACCACGTCGAACGTCTCCGCCTGCGCGAGCAGCGCGTGCCGGATCGGCGTGACGATTTCGCGGACGACCGCTACGTCCGCTTCCGTGAGCGCGTCGAGGCTCTCGGTGACGCTCCCCTCGATGCTGTTCTCCACCGGGACGACCCCGCGAGCGTACGAGCCGTCGGCGACCGCCTCGACGATAGCGGTGACGGACTCGCGGAACGCAACGTCGTCGGCGACGGCCCGCGCGGCGCGGTGAGAGTACGTGCCCGCTGGACCGAGCGTGACTGCCTGCATACCCCGCCGTCCGCCGCCGTCCCCGATAAGGACACCGGGTGTGTCAGTATTGTCGCCGGCGTGACCGTACCGACGGGTGGACGGCGTCCGGAGCGCTCTGGAGCCACTAGTATGCGATACAACAGCAATACGACTTCGAACGGGAAGGTTTATGAAATACAATTTTAGAGCAAATGACGTAATGGAGCGACGCGACTTCCTCAAGCGGACGGGTGCAGCGGCGACGGTCGGCGCCGGCATGAGCCTCTCCGGATGTATCGGCAACTTCGGCAGCCAAGCGTACGGCAACGGCACGGTCGAGTTCATGGTCTCGCCGTCTGAGCCGCAAGACTACATGCGGAGCCAATACAACCCGTACCTCAACTACCTCGAGGGCGGGATCGAGGGCGACACCGCCGTCGAGTTCAACTACGCCGCCGACTACACGGCGGTCCTGCAGGGTCTCGGCTCGGGCACGGCGGACATCGCTGAGACCGGCCCGTTCGCGGCGGCGCTCGGCGTCGACGCCGGCCAGTGTGACATCGCGCTGCAGCGGCACGCGTACGGCTCGTGGGACTACCACTCGGTCATCATCACCCGCGAGGACAGCGACATCGAGAGCCTGACGGACCTCGAGGGCGGCAAGATCGGCTTCGCGGACATGACGTCCGCGTCCGGGTCGCTGTACCCCCTGTACCAGCTCAAGGAGGCCGGCCTCTCGATCGGCGACGCACCCACCTCGACGAGCGGTGCCGACTTCGAGGCGACGTGGTCCAGCCACGCGCAGGCGTTCGAGGCGCTCCAGAACGAACAGATCGACGCCGCAGGCGTCGGTCGGTTCATCGCGTGGGACTACGGGAAGGGCGACTACGTCGAGGGCGTCCGCGAGGTCTCCCGCGAGAGCGGCATCCCGCGCGCGCCGATGATCGTCAGCCCCGAACTCTCCGAGGAGGAGAAGAACGCCATCGTCACCCGACTCGAGGACGCCCCCGACTCGGCGTACATGGGCGCCGACGGCGAGGCCGACACCGACGACGACCTCTGGTTCGACGGCGTGCGCGCCGCCGACCGCGAGACGTACCAGCCGGTCGTCGACGTGGCCAACGAACTCGGCCTGTCGACGGACCTGCTGAACCAGGGCAACGAGTAACCGGACCCGTTCGCGCTCCGTTTCTTCGACCGAGCGCTCGCCCCGTTTCGGCCCGGTGAGCCGCGCTACACCCTTTTTCACGCGATCGCGACTCCGTAACGGTCAAACCACAGTGCACGTATCCTGTCACAATGCCAGCCGTCTCGGTGGAGAACCTCACGAAGCGGTACGGCGACACCGTCGCTCTGGACGACGTCTCGTTCCAGATCCCGGACGGAGAGTTCGTCGTGCTCCTCGGCCCGTCGGGCGCCGGGAAGTCGACGCTGTTGCGCCTCCTCAACGGACTCACCACCCCCACTGAGGGGTCGGTGTCCATCGGCGACGAGGAGATCACCGGCCGCCGCGACGACATCGGAATGGTGTTTCAGATGCACTACATCATCGAGACGATGAGCGCGTACCGCAACGCGCTCACCGGGGCCCTCTCGCGGACGGGCCTGCTCGACTCGGTGCTCACGTGGTACGAGCGCGAGGACAAACTCGCCGCGCTCGACGCGCTGGAGACCGTCGGCCTGCTCGACGAGGCCCAGCAGCGCGCCGGGTCGATGTCCGGCGGCCAGAAGCAGCGCGTCGGTATCGCCCGCGCGCTCGTCCAGCAGCCGAACCTCCTTCTCGCCGACGAACCGGTCGCCAGTCTCGACCCGAAAGCCGCCGAGGAGGTCATGAGCTACATGAAGCGCGCCGCCCGCGAGCGCAACCTCACCACGATCGCGAGCCTCCACCAGGTGGAGATCGCTCGCGAGTTCGGCGACCGCTACATCGGCCTGCGCGACGGCGGCCTCGTGTTCGACGGCGGGAAAGACGACCTCACGATGGACGTCGTCGACGAGATCTACTACGACGACGACTCCCCGGAGGCCGACCTAGCACGAGAGGTGGCGAAATGACGGCCCCGGACGCCGGTACCGACGACGAAGTCGCCCCAGACGGCGGCACCGCCGACGCGACCGACACCAGTGGGCTGACGGGCGACGTGAGCCGACTGGAGGAGTCGCTCGCGAGCATCGAGCGCGCACAGCTGATCGGTCGCGCACTGCTCGTGCTCGGCATCGTCGGCCTGCTCGTCGCACAGACCGTCGGGATGACGTTCCTCGGGTTCACGCTCGCGGAGGTCGTCAGCCAACTCCCCCGCTTCTTCGAGAACATCACTGACTTCCTCTCGCCCGACTTCCACTTCGTGACGCTGTACGCCGTCGAGCAAGGGCTTCACGGCTGGTCGGCGCTGTTCGGCTCGTTCGCCAACCCCGGCTCGCTGCTGGAGTCGGTGCTCAACCGCGACCAGGGGCTCACCATCGTCGGCGGCGCCGTGACGACCATCGTCATCGGCATCACCGGCACGGTGCTGGGCTTCCCGCTCGCGCTCCTGTTCGGCGTGCTCGGCTCCGAGCGCGTCGTGCCGTACCCGTTCAACTTCATCTTCCGCGGGACGATGAGCACCATCCGTTCGATCCCCGCGCTCGTGTGGGTGCTCATCTACGTCCCGCTCGTCGGGATCAACCCCGTCGGCGCGATGCTCGCCATCGGCACCGACACCGTCGGGAACCTCGGTCGCCTGTTCACCGACGAACTGGAGGAGATCGAAGAGGGACCGATCGAGGCCATCTCCTCGACGGGCGCCTCCTCCCCGCAGACGGTCGTGTTCGGGATGCTCTCGCAGGTGTCCTCCTCGTTCGTCGCGTGGACGCTGTACATCCTGGAGATCAACGTCCGCATCGCCGTCTCGCTGGGTGTCGTCGGCGCGGGCGGCCTCGGTCAGTACGTGAAGGGCCGCCTCTCGCTGCTCGCGTTCGACCAGGCCGCCGCCGGCCTGCTGATGGTCATCGTGATCGTCCTCTCGGTCGAACTCGTCTCCTCGCGCCTTCGCGCGCGCCTCCGCCCCGGTGAGCACGACGGCAAGTCGCTCGTCCAGACCGTGCAGGACCTGCTCGACGGCGGCAAGTGGATGGGCACCGGCGGCACGAAGAAGTAGACAGCGTCGTCAACTGCCGTCTCACCCGGGCGTGGATCGGCCGCGACCGACTCGTTCTCAGAAGCGCTCGCGCAACTCGCCGCGTAGGTCCGCCAGGTCAAGGTCCTTCCGTGCGAACAGCACGAGCAGGTGGTACACGAGGTCCGCGGCCTCCGCGCGCAGTTCCTCGTCGTCGTCGTCTTTCGCCGCGAGGATCGTCTCGGTCGCCTCCTCACCGATCTTCTCCAGCACCGCGTTCTCCCCCTTCTCGTGGGTGAACAGCGACGCAGTGTACGACCCCTCGGGGAGTCGCTCCTTGCGGTCCTCGATCGTCGCGAACAGCGCGTCGAGCACCTCCTCGTCGGCGACCGCGTCCGACTCGGTCGGCTCACCGCTGCCGCCGTCGTCGTCGCTCACGCGTCCGCCTCCGCGTCCGTCGGTTCCGGCGCGTGTGCCTGCCCGAAGAACGCGAGGTCGTGGATCCGCGAGTCGGGCGTCAACTCCGGGTGGAACGAGGTGGCGATCACCGAGCCCTGTTGCACGGCGACCGGGTCGCCGTCCCACGACGCGAGCACGTCGACGCCCTCGCCGACCTCGTCGATGACGGGTGCGCGGATGAACACGGCGGGGAACGGCTCCTCGAGGCCCGCCACGTCCAGCGGCGCCTCGAAGGAGTCCGCCTGCCGCCCGAACGCGTTGCGGTCGACGCTCACGTCGAGCACGTCGAGCGTCGCCACGCGGTCGTCTTTGGCGTCGCGCGAGGCGACGATGAGCCCCGCACAGGTGGCGAGGAGGGGCTTGTCGGCGGCGACGTGGGCGACGATCTCTTCGTCAATCCCCTCGTCGCGGAGTAGTCGCGAGATGGTCGTCGACTCCCCGCCCGGCATGAGTAACACGTCGCAGTCGGGGACGACGCCGGCGTCGCGGACCTCGACGACCTCGGCGTCGACGCCGTGGCTCGCAGCCGCGCGGCGGACCGCGTCGGCGTGCTCGGAGACGTCGCCTTGAACGGCGATAACGCCCGCTTTCATGCGTCGCAGTCGACGCGGGGCGGGTGAAAAGCTGTCGTTCGTTCGTCGGTCGACGGGTGCCTCAGACGGCGAACCCGAGGATCAACACGAGGAGTCCGAACAGGACGCCGAAGGCGACGACGGTTCTCGGGTCGATCCGGATCGCGTTGCGGTCCTCCGCGTCGAAGTAGCGAACGAGCCCCGCGCTGGACATCAGGCCGCCGCTGTTCTGGCCGCTGCTCATACACGCACCCTGGCGAGTGGGCCGCCTAAGCCTTTCGACCCCCGCCGACCGGCACCGACCGAGCGACGGCGCCACCGGTGAGTAATCCTTATGCGCGGGCCGTCGTTACGGACCGACGGTATGAGCGTCCGACTCAAGGACTTCTACGCGGACTGGTGTGGCCCCTGTAAGACTCAGGACCCGATCCTCGACGACCTGGCCGAGGACTACCCCGACGTGGACTTCGAGAAGGTCGACGTCGAGGAGGAACAGGAGATTGCGAACCAGTACCAGGTGCGCTCGCTCCCCACCCTCATCATCGAGAACGACGACGGCGTCGTCGACCGCTTCGTCGGCGTCACCCAGCGCGAGGACCTGGAGGAGGCACTCGCGAGCGCCGGCGCGTAACGAGACCGCCGACCGCCGAACACCGGATCCGACTCGCAACCGTTAACACGGACGGAACCGCTGACAACACGTATGGCGAAATTCGACGCGGCCGAGGCCCGCATCCTCGACAAACTCATCTGCATGCGGTGTAACGCGCGGAACCCGAAGCGCGCGAAGCACTGCCGCAAGTGCGGCTACAGCCGCCTGCGCCCCAAGGCGAAGGAGCCCCGGACCGCATAACGCCGCGCGCCGGGCGCCGCCCGGCGACACAGTTCTTCGGAGACTCCGCGTCCAGCGACGGCCACACGCGGTCGGTCGCGCGGGCCCGGCGCCTCACGATTCTCTCGGCGGCGCCCCACTATCCTCCTGTCGGCGCCTCACTCCTCGGGGTACTTCGGTTCGCGCCGCTCGGCCCGCGAGCGCGCCCGCTCGATCACGTCGCGCACGTCGTCGCCGTCTTCCTCGGAGTCGGCGTGGAACGCGTCGCCGTGACCGGCGTACAGCGATTCGACGGAGTCGGGGAGTCGGTCGAGCAGGTCGTTGAGGCTCTCGATGAGGCGCTCGCGCGACTGCCCCGGCATGTCCGTCCGCCCGAACGACCCGTCGTCGAAGGCGCCGTCGTTGTACACGACCACGTCACCCGAGAACACCGCCGTCTCCGCGACCAGCGAGACGTGGTCGGCGGCGTGGCCCGGCGTGTACACGACCTCCGCAGTCTCGTCGCCGATGGCGACCTCGTCGCCGTCTTCGAGGGCGTGGTCGCGGCGCGGGTGCTCGCCGTAGGCGTACAACTCGGCGTCGAACGCGTCCAACACCGCGTCGAGTTCGCCCACGTGGTCGTGGTGTTGGTGCGTGAGCACCACCCGGTCGAGTTCGTCGGTGTGCTCGGCGATCACCGACGCGACGTCCGGCATGCTCCCGGCGTCGACGAGCGTCGGCACCGCGCCGTCGACGAAGTAGGCGTTACACGTGAAGTCCTCGGCGTCGCTGGTGACGCAGACGGCGTTCATGTCCCGGGCGTCGGTGCGGAGCCGTAAAAGCCGACCTGCCCCGGCAGACACGTGTCACCATCCCGAGACGACCCCCAGATATTTCAGTCGGAATCGGCTACTTCCACACGAGTATGGGCTTCGGGAGCTACGACGAGTCCGAACAGGAGAACCAGCAGGTCGACTCCGACCTGGACAGCGCCACCGTCGGCGGCGGCGAGGCCGACCACGACGGCGACGTGGAGTTCGAGTTCGAAGCCGACAACGACGAACTCCTCGACAAACTCGAGCAGATGAAGGAGTGACCGGCGGGCGTCGACTCCGGCAGCCGACCCGACCGTGACTCCCGGTTCGCGCGCGCTCGGCGTCGCCGTCTCCGCGAGCGACGGCGACGACGGGCCGGCGCACGCGACCGTCGCGGGCGCCGTCGTCCGCGCCGACCGGGTGGTCGACGGCCTCTCCTTCT
This sequence comes from Halobaculum marinum, assembly GCF_029338555.1. Taxonomy (GTDB): domain Archaea; phylum Halobacteriota; class Halobacteria; order Halobacteriales; family Haloferacaceae; genus Halobaculum; species Halobaculum marinum. The sequence goes on from NZ_CP119989.1 coordinate 2,746,642, forward strand.
CGACGTGCAGCGTCGGCGGCACCGACGCGACCGCCGCCATGATCGACTGTTGGGAGCGACTCGCTCGCGAGGACGTGCGCCACCTCCTCGTGGCCGGCGTCGCACCCGCGTGGTTCAACGTCGTCGACCTCGCGGCGGTCCACGAGGCCACCGACCGGCCAGTGGTGGCCGTCGCCTTCGAGGCCAGCGACGGACTCGAACCGCACCTCCGCGCGCACTTCGACGGCGCGGCGCTCGACGCCCGCCTCGCCACTTACCGGTCGCTCCCCGACCGGCACCCGGTCGTGCTCAATCCTGACGACGGAGAGGGTGAGGCCGGCGACGACGGCGGAGCCGAACCCGATCTGTGTGTCCGCGCGGTCGGCGTCGACGACGCCGAGGCCCGGCGAGTCGTCCGGGCGCACACCCCCGAGGGGCGACGACGCCCCGAACCGCTTCGCGTGGCGAAACTCGCCGCGCGGGCCGGTCGGTCGTACCTCCACGACCCCGGCCCGCCGGCGAGTGACCCCGCTGGCGACGCGGGAGACGGGTAAGTTTACCATCGCGCCGGCCGGCGTTCGGGTATGAGCGAGCAGTCGCTGGACGCGGATCTGTGCGTGACCGACTGCGAGCGGTGCCCCGCGCTCGTCGAGTCGCGCTCTCGGATCGTCAACGGCGTCGGCCCGACGGACGCCGACCTCGTGTTCGTCGGCGAGGCGCCCGGCGCCAACGAGGACAGCGAGGGCGAACCGTTCGTCGGTCGCTCGGGGACGGTGCTCGACGACGCCCTGCGCGACGCCGGTCTCGCGCGCGCCGACGTGCGCATCACCAACTGCGTGCGCTGTCGCCCGCCGGACAACCGCGACCCGAAGACCGACGAACTGGCGAACTGTCGCGGCTACCTCGCCGAGGAGTTGGCGCGGGTCGACCCCGAACTCGTCGTCACGCTCGGGAAGGTGCCGTCCCAACACCTGCTGGACCGCTCGGTCGCGGTGACGAGCGAGAACGGCGAGGTGTTCGACGCGCGCGTCGGCGACACCGCGGTGCGCCTGCTGGTGTGTCTCCACCCCGCGGCGACGCTGTACGACCGGAGTCAGGCCGACGCCTTCGCGGAGACCATCGCCCGCGCAGCCGAGTTGTCGGGGCTCGCCGACGGCGACGGCGGGCAGGCCAGCCTCGGCGACTACTGAGCGTCGTCGGCGCTCGACTCCGCCGCCGCGTCGACTCCCGAGCGGCGCCGCCACACGGCACCGGTCGCGAGGCCGACGACCACCCCCGCGAGGTGCCCGCCGTTGACGGCCACCGGGGCGTCGGGGAGGCTCACGAGGAGGTTCGCCGCGACCGCGACGGTCGAGGTGACGCCGACGGCGGCCGCGACGAGGTCGAGTTCGGAGAGGCCGTCCCGGAAGCGCACGCCCCTCGCGAGGGCGAAGCCCGCGAGCGCGTAGCCGAGGCCGCTGATCCCGTAGAACGCGACGTTCGGTTGGGGGCTGTACGCGAGCAGCACCGCGTACCCGGTGGCCAGCGACGCGACCGCCGCCGTCGCCACGAACGTCCAGTACCCCCCGGGCGAGAAGTGGCGCTCCTGTGGGGCGAGGACGAGGAGGACGAGAACGTTCGAGAGGAAGTGGAGCGGCCCACGGTGGAGGAACAGCGACAGTAGGTACACCGCGTCGCCGCCCTCGAGGAACAGGTACGCGGTCAGTTGACGGACCGAGTCGGCGCCGGTGAGCGCCGTCCCGACTAGTTGGAGGAGGAACACCGCCGAGGTGAGCGCCACCAGCGTCAGCGTCGTCCCGGTGTGCGCCGCCCGGTACTGGTCGCGGAGGCGCCCGAGAAACGCGGGGAGGTCGTCGGGTGCGTCGACGGCGCGGTCCGACTGCATCGACCCCGACTCGGGGCCTTGCCTCCTTAGCACTTCCTCGGATCGTGGCGGGAGCGTCGAACGACGCAGTTCGGTTGGGGACTCACCTCCCGGATGCCCGGCCGGCCCGGACGGCCCGGACGACCGCGTCGCTGGTGAGTGGAAGAAATACGAGAAACGGCGGTCGCGAGCGCGACGCGTCTACTTGCCGTGACGGTTGCCGCTCGACACGGACGGGCGGGTCTTCTCGGTGCCCTTGCCGCGCTGGTTGAGACCGCGGTTGGAGGCGCCGGCGTTCGTGAGGCCGCGGAACGCGCGACCCTTCTGGGAGTCGTCGCAGATCCAGTTGAGTTCGTCGTCGTTCTCGATTGCGGGGTGCTCGGGATCGACGAGAATCGCCTCGAACCACTTCTGGGAGCCATCCTGGCCCACCGGGTAGGAGGCGAGCACGCGGAGGTTCGGGAACTTGCGCGAGACGCGCTCCTCACCGATGCGCTGGATGGACTTCCGGCGACCGATGCGGTTGACGCCCTGGCGCTTCGAGCGGCGGCCCGCCTTGAAGCGCTGCTTGCGCGCGCCGCCCTTGCGGACGGAGACGCGCGCCATCACGACGCCCTGCTTGGCCTTGTAGCCGAGTTCGCGCGCCTTGTCGAGGCGGGTCGGTCGGTCGATCCGAACGATGGCGCCCTCCTCGCGCCACTGCTGCTTGCGCTGCCACTGCAGTTCCGCGAGCTTGCCCTCGTCCTGGTTCCGCCAGGCTTCCTTGATGTGGGAGTAGAAGCTTCGTGCCATTGTGGTGTGCTCCGCGGGCGCTTGCGATTCAACCGCGTCGAGGGACCCCCGAGCGGTCACATTTCGTCCCGGCGTACCGGGTGCCCACTGGCGGCCCACCTGCCAGCGAGTTGGTGGTAGTTCCGCGTTGCGGCTGTTAAGGGCTACGTTTCGCGTCGTCGCTCTGTGAGTTGGTCACAGCCTGCTCGCGAGCGACGAGTCGCGTCGCCGACGCGTCGCCGACTCACGCCTCCGACTCGGCGAACGCCCGCACCGACTCGAACGTGCCGTCCAGAATCGCGTCCGTCACCGTCTGCGGGTCGACCTCGGGCATCTCGCTCGGGTACTTCCGGGCGAAGTAGCTCAGGATGTTGTCCACGTCGCGCAAGAGGAGTTCGTCGGCGTTCTCGTGGTCCGTCTCGACCGACTGTGGCCAGTCGAAGATGACGACGCCGTCGTCGCTGACGGCGACGTTGTACTCGGAGATGTCCGCGTGGACGTAGCCCGCGCGGTACGCCAGGTCCATCTCGCGCAGGACCAGATCGAGGACGCCAACGACCTGCTCGGACTGCAGTTTCGCCTTCGCCAGTTCCGGCCCGGGGAGCTTCTCCATCACGATGGCGTGCCGATTGTGGTCGATGGGACGCGGCACCGACACGTTCGGGTACAGGTCCTCCAAGGCGCCGTACTCGCGCTCGGCGGCCTTGCGGGCGGTGTACTGCCAGGAGACGTGGTGGTTGTCGCTGGTGTAGTCGCGCTCTTTGTGCACCTCGCGGAAGTTGGTGTACCCCTCGCGGTGGAACTTCAGCGCCATCGGGCGGTACGTCTCCACCTCGTACACGTCGCTCTCTTTGCCCACTCCCAGCGGCGCGCCCATCCCGGTGACCGTCTCGCGCTCGGCGAACGTGTGGAGCGCGAGCGCGTCGTACCCCTCGAAGGTGAGCTGGTACCCCTCGTACTGGATCGTCTTGCGCCGGATGAGGTCGCGGTCGGCACAGCGGTCGATCCGGTAGTCCGCGTTCTCCTCCGAGAGTCCGGCGTAGCCGGGGATCTTCTCGACGTTCACCCACTCGGAGAAACGCATCCCCTGCTCGACGCCCGAGAGGAGATAGAAGTCCTCGGGCTCGAGCTCCGCCATCGTCTCGGCGACGTTCCCGACCATTACCGAGTGTTGGTCGCTCGGAGGTGAAAAGGCGTTCGTGGCGGCGACGCGACCGACCGCGAGGCGCGCGGTGGGTCGACGCCCGTCAGTTGAGGAGTTCGTCGCCGACGAGGTGAGTGGCAAAGCCGAACACGAAGGGGAGCGGGAACGTGACGACCCACGCGGCGATCCCTCGCCCGCCCGTGCCGTAGGTGAAGTACAGCGAGAGCAGGTCGAACGACCAGCCCGCGAGCAGTTGGGGCAACAGGAGGAACGTCACGTACACCACGAGCGAGAGCGGGATGGCGACGAGCAGCGCTTCGATCGAGTGTCTGAGCCGAATCCGGAGCCCGGAGAGGCAGACGCCGCCCACGACGACAGCCGCCATGACCACCCCCCGCGGCACGGCGAGCGCGTCGGGGTAGTACCCACCTTGGACGTACGCGAACGTCAACAGGCCGCCGAGGACTGCGAACCCCGCCCCGAGGCCGACCACCGTTGGAATCGACGCTGCGTCGCGAATCTCCGCCACTATCGCACCCCCGCGGTGCTGTCGACCGACAACGCGGTCGACCGACCGCCGACGTCGGCGGGGACCGTCCCGGTGAGCGTCACGCTGCCGAGGTCGGTGGCCACTCGCTCGCGGTGGTCCTCGCGAACGTCGAAGCCGAGCGTGATACTCGCCGACCCGCCCGCGGGGACGGTCGCGCCGTCGACGGAGACGCCTCGGAGCCTCGTCAGGGTGGTGTCGTCGTTCGACGCACGGACGCTCGCGATGCCACCCCGATCGGGGACCGTGATCGCCGCGGGCGTCGGGTTCGTCAGCCGGAGTGTCGCCCGAAGCTCCGACCCGTCGTCGGTCGCCGAGACGGACTGGCTGGTCACGGTCACCCGGTCGAGGTGGTTCGCCGCGACGTGACTGGAGACGACCGGCGCGGCCACGGCGACCGAGACGACTGCGAGAACGCCCACCACCACGAGGCTGGTGCGTCTGTCCGCGAGGGGCACCCACATGATATCAGACTGACGTTGCTACCACATAATTGTACTGTTGCCCAATTTAGCCCAAAATAACAGACGTAGTTTTATATAACATAGTTAGAAACGCAGTTGTCCAAATAATACCAGTCAGAATCGCTCGTTCGCGCGATTGTCACTGGCGAGGGCGAACGGCCCGGAGACGCCGGTCCACGAAACCAGCCGGGTCCGGCGGGCGGGTGCCGACCGGCGGCTCTTTCCCCCGCGGCGACACACCGTCGGTATGAGCGATTCGGACGTCGAGCAGGTCCCCGAGTCCGCAGGCGCCGCCGTCGCCGCCGGGCCCCTCGCCGACCGCGAGTGGCGACTGATCCGCGAGGAGGCCCGCCCCGGCCCCCTGAACATGGCGCTCGACGAGGTGGCCGCCGAGACCGCCGCCGACGGCGGCCCGCGCACGGTCCGCGTGTACCGTTGGGATCCCTCGTGTCTGTCGATGGGGTACACACAAGATCCGGAGACGGTCGACTGGGACCACTGCGCCGACGCCGGCGTCGACGTGACGCGTCGCCAGACCGGCGGCGGCGGCATCTACCACGACCACGACGGCGACATCTCCTACTCCATCACCGCGCCCGCAGACGAACTCCCGGGAGACCTCCTCGACGCCTACCACCTGCTGTGTGAGCCGGTGCTGGCGGCGTTCCGCACGCTCGGCGTCGACGCCGACTACGCCGAGTCGGAGCGGCCCGCCATCTACCACCCCGCCTGTTACCTCCGGGCGCTCCACCCGGCCCACGACGTGTGCGCCGACGGCGGCGCCGGGCGGAAGCTGTCGGGCAACGCCCAGTACCGCCGCGAGGCGAGCGTCATCCAGCACGGTTCGGTGACGTTCGACGCCAAGCCCGCCGAGCACCTCGCGGTGTTCCGCGACCACGGCGTCAACGAAGACGAGTTCGCCGAGCGCGTCGGCGGGATCACAGACTACGCGACTGCGACCCGCGAGGAGGCGGTCGCCGCCTTCGAGGACGCGCTGGCGACGTGGGCCGACGCCGAGGAGGGCGCGTGGACCGACGCGGAGCTGGCGCGCGCCGAGGAGATAGCGGCCGAGAAGTACCGCAGCGACGAGTGGGTGCGCGAGCGACCGGGCGGCCGATAGCGCCCGTCAGAAGCCGAACGTCTCTGGGTCGTCGGCGAGTTCCGCCTGCACCGCTTCGTGCAGTTCGCCGACCGGCGGCGTGTCCCGCGTCGGGTCGAGCCAGTGCTCGCCGAGCCACCGGTACCGAATCTCGCCGTCCTCGTCGACGAGGAAACACGAGCGCCGCGACCGGCGGAACACGCCGAACGTCCGGTAGGCGACGCCGAACGCCTCCGAGACCGCGAGGTCGGTGTCGGCGTACAGCGGGAAGCCGAGGTCCAACCGGTCGATGAACCGCCGGTGGAGTCGGGGACCGGACTTCGAGACGCCGACGACGTTCACCTCCTCGCCGGAGGCGAACCAGTCGAAGTCGCGGAAGGTGCACCACTCCTCGATGCAGTCCGGGCTGAAGTCGACGGTGTAGAAGCTCAGGAGGACTGGCTTGTCGAGCAACTCGGCGAAGTTGGTCTCACGCGTCTCTCCCTCGGGGGTGACGAGTGTCGCCTCGAACGCCGGTGCTCGGTCGCCCACGTCCAGCGGCTCTGCCGGCGGCGGTGTGTCCGAGGGTGGCATCTGTGCGACTCACGCCCGGGGCTCGGATAAGCGTACGGCCCCGAGTGTCGCGGTTGAGAAGCGCCGTCCTCGTCGCGCCGTTCACAGGTTTGCGGGGTTGGCCATCCCCTCCTTGACGCCGACGCGGACGAGCGCGGCGTTCACCGGGAACGCCGCGAGGTAGCCGACCGACAGCGAGAACGCCAGCGCCCCCCAGAACAGCAGGTCGCCGACGTGGGCGTCGGCCGCGAGCAGGAGGTCGGTGCCGATGGCGGTCACTTCCATCACGGTGATCGACGGCGTCTCACTGTAGAACGCGTCGACGACCGCCTCACGGAGCCCCACGCCCTCCTGCATCAACGGCCCGACGGTCAGCCCGAAGCCGAACAGGTACGCGAACCCGAACGTCGCCGCCGCGACCCACCCGACCGCGAGGCCGAGGACCCCTGCGCGAGCAGAATCCCGGTGACCTCGCCGGCGCCACAGCCGGAGTAGCAGTGGGCCGTCGATCGGAACCCCCGCCGCACCAGCGAGTCCTCGGGGATCTGCGTGCGCCCGGCGTACCAGTACACCGCGAGGCCGAACGGTCCGGAGTAGACGACCGTCAGGGCCCACACGGCCTTCATCAGCGACGGGAGCGCCTCGTTGCGGGCTCGGAGGTCCCACAGCAGGACGCCGACGGAGACGGCGACGACCACCGCCCACGCGCCCATCACGACCGGGTCCGACAACACCGGGACGAGTACCTCCCGAGCCGGTTCGAACGCCCGTTCGAGTCGTGCGACGAGTTCGCTCACCTGCATCCTGTGCGCCGGGGCGGTAGACGAGCGCGACCGAAAGGCTCGGTGGCCAGTTGCGGGGGCGGGAGTCAGCCGAGGTCACGTGCCGGCGGCGGCGACCGCTTCCGAAGCCGCTTTGCCCCCCGACCCGTCACCGACTGCCATGAGCGCAGACAGCGACTCCGACCTCCGCGTCGGGGCACACGAGTCCATCGCCGGCGGCACGTTCAACGCCGTCGACGCGCTGGTCGAGGACGGCGGCAACTGCGGCCAGATCTTCACCCACTCCCCGCAGGTGTGGCAGGACCCGAACATCGACGACGACGAGGCCGAACGCTTCCGGAGCCTGAGCGACGAGCACGGCGTCGGGCCGTGGGTGATCCACTCGTCGTACCTCGTCAACCTCTGCACGCCGAAAGACGGCCTCCGCCAGAAGTCGATCGACTCGATGCAGAAGGAGGTCGACGCTGCCGACAAACTCGACATCCCGTACGTGAACGTCCACCTCGGCGCCCACACCGGCGCCGGCGTCGAGCAGGGGCTCGACAACGCCGCGAGCGCGCTGGACGAGTTGGACATTCCCGAGGGCGTCACCGTGCTCGTCGAGTCCGACGCCGGGTCGGGCACGAAACTCGGCGGCGACTTCGAGCACCTCGCGGCGGTGCTGGAGCGCTCCGAGCAGGATCTGGACATCTGTCTCGACACGGCCCACGCGTTCGCCGCCGGGTACGACCTCTCGACGCCCGAGGGCGTCGACGAGACGGTGGCCGAACTCGACGAGGTCGTCGGACTGGAGCACCTGGAGTGTGTCCACCTCAACGACTCGAAGCACGCGTGCGGGACGAACAAAGACGAGCACGCCCTCATCGGCGAGGGACTCATCGGCGAGGACGGGATGCGCGCGTTCGTCAACCACGACGACCTGCGCGACGTGCCGCTCGTGTTGGAGACACCCACCGAGGACGGTAAGGGCTTCGCGTGGAACATCCAGCGCGTGAAGGACCTGCGCGAGTACTGAGGCGCGAGACCCCTGGCGCGACCCCGAGGATCCGGCGAACCGGCGGGTGCAACCCCACCTTCTTGCCACCCGCTGACAACCGCGGTGCATGGCACCTCCACAGACCGACCTCGAGTCGACGGTCACCGACGACGCCCCCGAGGCGTACCGCGATCTCATGGACCGCTACGCGCGCGTGGCGAACCTGGAGAGCGGCGCCGGCGTCCTCTACTGGGACCAGCAGGTGATGATGCCGACCGGCGGCACCCCCGCCCGCGGGAAGCAGTTGTCGGCGCTGTCGGCGACGACCCACGAGAAACTGACGAGCGACGCGATGGCCGACGCGCTCGACGCCGCCGAGGACGCCGACCTGAACGACGAGCAGGCCGCGAACGTCCGCGAGGTCCGACGCCGGCACGACCGGAACCGGTCGCTCCCGGAGGAGTTGGTCGAGGAGTTGACCGAACAGCAGTCCCACAGCCAACAGGTGTGGCAGGACGCGAAGGCCGACGACGACTTCGCCCACTTCGCGCCGACGCTGGAGACGCTGCGTGACCTCCACGTCGAGCGCGCCGAGGCCATCGACCCGGACCGCCCGGCCTACGAGGTGATGTACGAGGACGGCGAACCGTACCTGCCGCTGGAGCGCCTGGAGGAGATCTTCGAGGAACTGAAGGCGGGGCTCGTCCCGCTCATCGAGGACATCGCCGACTCGGCCGTCGACCTCCCGTCGCCGTTCGTCGCGGCCGGCCCGTACGACGACGACACCCAGCGCGGCCTCTCGGACGCCGTGCTCGACCTGCTGGCGTACCCCGACGACCGCGGGCGCCTCGACGTGTCCGCCCACCCGTTCACCTCGGGCAACCAGTTCGACGCTCGGATCACCACTCGGTTCAAGCCCGAGGACCCGATGGACGCGTTCACCGCGACCGTCCACGAGTTCGGCCACGCCAGCTACGAGTTGGGCCTGCCGGACGACCGCTTCGGCGAACCGCTGGGCGCGTCGCTGTCCTCGGGCGTCCACGAGAGCCAGAGCCGGTTCTGGGAGAACCACGTCGCCCGCACCGAACCGTTCTGGGAGGGGTTCGTCGAGGAGGCGAACGACCACCTCGGCACCGACGCCACGGCCCGCGAGGCGTACGCCGCGGTCAACCAGATCTACCCGGACAACCTCATCCGCGTCGAGGCGGACGAGTTGACCTACCACCTCCACATCATCCTCCGGTGTGAGATCGACCGCGCGTTCGTCGAGGGCGACATCGGCGTCGACGAGATTCCCGCCGTGTGGAACGAGAAGATGGACGACTACCTCGGCGTCGTCCCGCCGACCGACACCGACGGCTGTCTGCAGGACATCCACTGGAGCAGTCGCTTCGCCGCGTTCCAGGGGTACACCATCGGCTCCGTGCTGGCGGCGCAGTTGGACCACGCGATGCGCGCGGAACTGGGCGACGACCGCGTCGACGACCTGATCCGCGAGGGCGACCTCGAACCGCTCTGGGAGTGGATGACCGAGAACGTCCACAGCCACGGCCGCCGCTACCCGACCGACGAGTTGGTCGAGGAGGCCACCGGCGAACCGCTCACCGCCGAGTACTTCCTCGACTACGTCGAGGAGAAGTTCGGCGACCTGTACGACCTGTAGCGGCGGCGACGCCCCCAGGGACCGCGATGGCCGTTGGGGACCGCGAGAACACCGACCGCGACGATTCTCCCGCCGACTACCTCCGCCTTCCGCCGGTTTCAGATTCGAGAGACTCGCCAGAAGGTATATGTTCTACCATGGTATAGCGTACCATGTATGGCGTCGGCACCGAGCCCGAACGGCGACCTGTTCGACGAGTTCCTGACCAGTCGCGGCCACGACGTAGAGACAGCCCGATGGGAGGAGTCGTATAACAAAAAACAGTGTCCCGACTGTGGCGGTCTCCACGACGGCGACGCTGTGGAGTGCTCGGTGTGCGGCTGGCGACCGGAGGTCGGTCGCTGACCACACGCGGCCCGTAGCACCGTCGTTCGTTCCCACCCCCGGTGTCCGCCGGACACCGTGACGGGGTGGCATCGACCTTCTGCGACCCGGACACGTCGGTCACGAGCGGAAGCCACGTCGCTTATGAGTCGTGACCGAGAGGACACGGTAATGAGCGAACCGACGGTGACCCGCCTGTTCGGTGGCCCCGGCAGCGGGAAGACGACCGCGCTCCTCGACCGCGTCGAGGGACTCATCGACGAGGGCGCGGAGATGCGCGACATCCTCGTCGTCTCGTACACGCGAGCGGCGGCCGCGGAGATCCGCGAACGCCTCGCCGAACGCCTCGACACGACCCCCCGGCACCTCCAGGGGAACGTCGCGACGATGCACGCGAAGTCGTACGAACTGTTGAACCTCTCGCGCGGCGACGTCGTCGGCGAGGACGACAAAGAGGAGTTCTGTGACGACTACGGCGTCGAGTACGAGGACGAGTACTCCGGCGGCGGTCGCCGCACCGCGCGGTCGACGACGCTCGGCAACAAGGTCATCGCCACCTCCCAGTGGCTCCAGCGCACGAAGCGCGACGTGGCCGACTGGTACGACGTCCCCTTCCAGTGGGACGTCGAGGAGGTGCGCCTCCCGCCGGAGATCGACCCCAACGCCCAGGAGGGGAACAAGTACACCCCGACGTGGCCGGGTGACGACGACCGCCTCGACGTCCCCGAGGCGATCCGCGCGTGGCGCGCCTACAAGGGCGACAACGGGCTGGTCGGCTTCGCCGACATGCTCGAACGGGTGAAGCAGCGCTCGCTGCTCCCGAACGTCGACCACCTCGTCATCGACGAGTTCCAGGACATCACGACGCTCCAGTACGACGTGTACCAGGAGTGGAAGCCCCACATGAAGTCGTGTCTCATCGCCGGTGACGACGACCAGGTCGTGTACGCGTGGCAGGGCGCCGACCCCGCACTCCTGCTCGACACCGAGGTCGACAACGACGAGGTGCTCCCCAACTCCTACCGCCTCCCCTCCAACATCCTCAACGTCGTCAACACGGAGATCCGTCACATCGAGAAGCGACAGGAGAAGGACCTCAAGCCGCGCAAGGAGGGCGGCGTCGTCGAGGCCGTCGACTCGCCGTCGATGCTCGACCTCGTGCGTAACGTCCGCCACACGATCCAGTCCACCGACGACGAGACGGTGATGGTGCTGTTCCGGGCGCGCTACCAGATGTTCGACTTCATCGACGAGTTCATCTCCGAGGGGATTCCGTTCTCGTGTCTCACCGACCAGCGGATGTGGACCGACCGCCTCAACGACTACGTCCGCGCGGTCGAAGCCGTCGAGCGCGACGAGGCGCTGACGGCGCTGCAGGCGCGTCGTCTCGCCGACATCCTGCAAGACTCGGCGTTCGGCTCCAACGAACGCGACGAGTTGTACGACTTCCTCGACGAGGTCGAGGAGACCGCCGAGGAGGACGACCTCGCGGAGATCCCGCTGTCGCCGGAGGACGTCACCGACCGCGTGCCGTTCATGCCCGACGGCCCCGCCGCCGCCGACATGGCCCGCAAGATCACCAGTTTCCAGCGCAAGTCGCTGAAGGCGTACTTCGCGGGCGACTACACCGGCGAGGACTCCGACCGCGTCCGCCTCGGCACGATCCACTCCGCGAAGGGTCGCGAGGCCGACCACGTGTTCGTCAACACCGACCTCACCGAGAAGGTCGTCGAGCAGATGGCCGCCCAGGCCGAGCAGAACGGCCTCGACGTCACCGGCGTCGACGGCGAGGAGTTCACGAAGTCGACGAATCCGGTCCCCGTCCTGACGGACAACGAGCGCCGCGTGTTCTACGTCGGGATGTCCCGCGCCCGCGAGCGCCTCGTCCTCATGCAGAACCTCGTCAACGGCGCCCCCACGCTCCCCATCTCGGTCGTCCTCCACAACGAGGTCCGCGAGGGCGACCCGCAGGAGATCGTCGACGAGATCGTCGAGACGGCCGAGGCGCCCGAGCCAGAAGCGTAGATGGTCGACGCGGACTCCGTCGACGACGACGGCGATCCGGACGCACCCGGGACCGACTACGGCCCACTCGCCGACGAACTGGCCGCCCGCGACGCCGTCGGGTGCGTCGCCGTCGGCGACCGCTTCGACGACGACCTCCGCTACCTCACCCGCTTTTCGGGGCCCGACCGCGACTACGCGTTCGTCCTGACGCTCGGGAGCGACGGCGCCCCCCACACCGCACTGTGTGCACCCGCGCTGTTCGACGAGCAGGCCCGTCGAGAATTCCCGGGCGACACGGTCGGGGTCGACCGGCAAGGCGACCCCGCGGGCGTCCGCGCGGCCGCCGCACTCGCCGACGCCGGTCACGACTCGGGGACGGTGCTCGTCCCGCAGGGCATCCCCCACGACGCCGCCGTCTACCTGGAGAACGCCGGCTACGAGGTCGCCTCGACCGACGCAGTCGCCCGTGCTCGCGAGACGAAGACAACCGCCGAACTTGATCGCCTCCGTCGCGTCCAGCGCGCGGCGATCCGCGGGATCCGACGGGCCGAGACGGTGCTCGCGGAGGCGACCGTCGACCCGGACCGCGACGAGGTGCGCTGGAACGGCGGCGTCCTCTCGACCGAGCGCCTCCGCCGACAGGTGAACGAGGTGCTCGCCGCCCACGGGGTCCGCGACGCGGGCAACACCGTGATCGGTGCAGGCGCGACCGCCGCCGACCTCCACTACACTGGCACGGACGTGATCCGACCGGGGGAGACCGTCCTGCTCGACGTGTCGCCGCGCGGCCCCGACGGCTACTACGGCGACGTGACGCGGACGTTCGCGGTCGACCCCGAGGGCGGGTGGGACCGCCGGGCGTACCTCGCGGTCGAAGCCGCCCGCGAGGCCGCGCTGGAGGAGGTCGCCGCCGGCGTCCCCGCCGCCACGGTCCACGAGGAGGCCGCCGCCGAGTTGGCGGCCCACGGGTTCCGCGTCGACTCCAGCGAGGTGGGCTTCACCCACTCGACGGGGCACGGCGTCGGCGTCTCGCTCCACGAAGGACCGTCGCTCACGGCGGACGAGGACCTGGAAGCGGGGAACGTGCTCACCATCGAGCCGGGGGTGTACGACCCCTCAGAGGGCGGCGTCCGCCTGGAGGACTTGATCGTCGTCACCGGGGACGGCTTCGAGTTCCTCGGCGAGTACCCGTTCTCGCTGGTGCCGCAGAAGCGGGACTGACCGGCGCTCCCGGGGTCCGCTCCCAGGGTCGCTACTCTTCAGACTCGTCCGACGACTCGCCCGGCGCCTTGACCACCGAGCCGACGGCCTTCTCGGCCACCGTGCCGGGCACGTCGTCGGGCGTCGTGAGGCGCCGCGGGAGCAGGACCATGAGGGCGGCGACGACGAGCACGCCGACGCCGAGGGCGGTCTGGCCGTCGACGATCTGTTGGATCCCGTAGACTGCGACCGGGAGCGCGAAGATCAGCGTCGCCGCGAGGCCGAGTTGTTCGAGGATGCCGAGTGCCACAGGAGCCGGTACCGTGTGTCGCGTCGAAAGGCTGTCGCCTTCGTTCCCCGAGTTACTCCCCGTCTCCGTCGGTGACGACGACGTCACCGCTCGGCGCGACGACCGACGGGAGCTTCTCGGGGTCGTCGACGGACAGGCCGGTCGTGACGAGCAGACGGATGCCGCGGGCGACGCTCATGTCGATCTCGTCGTAGTCGTCGGGGTGCATCATCGCCAACTTCCCCGCCGTCGGGTTCGGGCTGTGGGGGAAGAAGACGGTCATCAACTCATCGCCGGCCACCCGTCGAACGCCCCGCGGCGCGGGGTTGGTGACGAACCCGATGGCCCAGGTGCCGTCGCGGGGGAACTCCGCGATCACGACGCGGTCGAAGCCGTCCCCGGGCGCCGCCAGCGACTCGCTCACCTGCCGGACGCCGAAGTACACCGCCCGAACGATCGGGAGCAGTCGAACGCCGCGTTCGAAGCCGCCGAACAGCCGACGGCCCGCCTCGTTGGAGGCGACGAAGCCGAGCAGCGTGACGCCGAAGGCGATGATCACAACCGCCAGCACCGTCGCCAGCGCCTCGTTGCCGACGAGTTCGGCGAGCCCGGTGCCGCTGACGACGGGCGCGAGCGTGACGGTGAGGCGGTTCACCGCGAAGTCGAGCACGAACAGCGTGACCGCCAGCGGGAGCACGAGAAACAGCCCCGCGACGAAACTGGACCGCAGCCGCGTGAAGGCATCCATACCGTCGGACGCGAGCGCCCGGACATAAGTCCACCCACCGGATCGATCGTCACGCCTTCGGAACGCTTTCCACTTGTGGAACCCGACGTGGGAGCATGTTCACCGGAATCGTGGAGACCGCCGGCGAGGTCGTGGGGCGCGAGGAGACGCCCGAGGGCCTGCGCCTGCGCGTCGCCGCAGACGGCCTCGACGACCTCCACCACGGCCAGTCTATCGCCGTCAGCGGCGTCTGCCTCACCGTCGAAGAGTTCGGCGCCGTCGACGACGCCTCGGACGCCGACCGCTCGTGGTTCTCCGTGTTCCTCGCCGCCGAGACGGTCGCGAAGACGTACCTCGACGAGGTGCACGAGGGCGACACCGTCAACATCGAGCGCGCGCTCGCCGCCGACGGCCGCTTCGACGGCCACGTCGTCCAAGGGCACGTCGACACCACCGCCGAGGTTCGCGCCGTCGAGCAGGTCGGCGAGGACTGGCGGTTCACCTTCGCCATCCCGGAGGGATTCGGACAGTACATCGTGGACAAGGGGTCGGTCGCGCTCGACGGCATCTCGCTCACGGTCGCGGAGAAACGTGACGACGAGTTCGACGTCGCCATCATCCCGACTACCTACGACCTGACGAACCTCTCGGAGAAGGAGCCGGGCGACTCGGTCCACGTCGAGGTGGACGTGGTCGCGAAGTACGTCGAGAACATGCTGGAGGGGTACGCGGAGTCGCTGTTGGCGGACGCCCCGAGGCCGGCGGACGACTGAGCAGGCGACACCGGACTCGCTTCGTCCGCGCTCGCTCCGCACGTCGTCGCGTCATCACGCCAGACGCGGGGTCGACCCACGGCGAGACAGGCCGTCCGCTCGCGTCGCTCGCGATGTGGGTCCGGCAGAAAACGCCAGGACAGGGATTTAAACTCCTGAAGACGGTCGCCTCGCTCCGCTCGGCGCTGCGACTTCCGTGTTCAACTCCCTGTCGCGCAGGTCGTCCGCGCTCGCTGGGTCGCTCGCACACGCTACGCGGTGCTCGTGTGGGTTGCTCGCGCGTAAAAACGACGCCAGGACAGGGATTTGAACCCTGGATCCCAAGGGGAACACGCTTTCCAGGCGTGCGCCTTACCACTCGGCCATCCTGGCTCGCATCGTCACGTACCTCCCTGTCGAGTTTAAGCCTGTCCTTTCCGCGCGAGTCGATGCTCGAATCGATAGGCCGCGGCGGCCACCACGAGGCCCACCGCGGCGGCGACGCCGAACAGGCCGGCGAAGCCGAACGGCAGCCCCGAGCCGAGTAGCACGAGGCCTTGGCCGCCGACGAGGACGACGAACAGACCGATCGCCCCCCACAGCAGCGCCGACTTCCGACGGGTCACGACCTACTCCAGCGCGACGACCGCCTCGATTTCGACGCCGACGCCCTTCGGGAGCGCGCCCGCCTGCACCGCCGAGCGCGCCGGTGGCTCCTCGTCGAAGTAGGTGGCGTACGTCTCGTTCATCTCCTCGAAGTCGTCGATGTCCGCGAGGAACACCGTCGTCTTGAGCACGTCCGCGGCCTCGGCGCCCGCCTCCTCGACGATGGCGAGGAGGTTGTCGAGCGCGAGTTCCGTCTGCTCGGCGATGGGGGCGTCGTCTTTCAGGTCGCCGTCGGGGGTCAGGGGGATCTGGCCCGCGGTGAACAGCAGGTCGCCGTTCGTCGTCGCCTGACTGTACGCGCCGACCGCCGCCGGAGCCTCGTCCGTGGAGACGATCCGTTTCATACCCGCGACTGCGGCGCGCCGTCTCATAAATCGGCCGTTCGTGCGCCGTGTCGACGCGGACGACTCTGGCCCCGCCGCCTACGCGAGCACCTCGACCTCGTACCCCGCCTCCTCTAAGGCGGCGACGACGCGCGCGGCGTGTTCGTCGCCGTGCGTCTCCAACTCGATCTCCAGATCCGCCGCGTCGACTGCGATGTCGCGGGAGGTGCGGTCGTGGCTCAAGGCGTACACGTTCGCGTCCTCGCGGGCGATGATGCCCGCGACGCGCTCCAGTTCGCCGGGACGGTCTTTCAGCTCCAGCGAGACCTTCAGGTACCGACCCATGCGGACGAGGCCACGGAGGATCACCGTGATCAGCGTGTTCATGTCGATGTTCCCGCCGCACAGCGCCGGGACGATCGTCTCGCCCTCAGCGTAGTCGAACTTCTCCTCCAGCACCGCCGCGAGCGCGACCGCGCCCGCGCCCTCGACGACGGTCTTCGAGCGTTCGAGCAGGAGGGTGAGCGCCTCCGCGATCTCCTCGTCGTCGACGGTGACGACCTCGTCGACGCGCTCGCGGATGTACGGGAACGTGTGCTCGCCGACCTCCCGCACCGCGATGCCGTCGGCGACCGTGTCGACGCCGGCCAACTCGACGCGGTGGCCCTCTCGCATCGATCGGGCGGCGGAGTCGGCGCCGGCGGCCTGCACGCCGACGACGCGCACGTCGTCGAGCGCGCCCTTCAGCGCCGTCGCGACGCCGGAGATGAGGCCGCCGCCGCCGATGGGGACGACCACCGTGTCGACCTCGGGGCACTGCTCGGCGATCTCTAAGCCGATCGTCCCCTGCCCGGCCATCACGAGGTCGTCCTCGAACGCGTGGAGGTACACCATGTCCTCCTCGCGTTCGATCTCGTGGGCGTGCGCCTGCGCCTCGTCGTAGTCGATGCCGTGGAGCACGACGTCGCCGCCGTAGCGTCGGGTCGCCTCCACCTTCGAGACGGGCGCGTACTTCGGCATCACGATGGTCGAGTCGACACCCGCCCGCGTGGCTGCGAGCGCGACGCCCTGCGCGTGGTTGCCGGCGCTGGCGGTGACGACGCCGCGCTCGCGCTCCTCGTCGGTGAGCGCCGCGATCCGGTTCATCGCCCCGCGGATCTTGAACGCCCCCGTCCGCTGAGTGTTCTCCAGTTTCAGGTGCACGTCCGCACCAGTCATCTCCGAGAAGCTGAACGAGTGGTTCAGCGGTGTCCGAACCGCGACCGTCTCGACGTGCTCGCGGGCGGCGAGCACGTCGTCGTAGCTGAGCATACCCCGGCTTAGCCGGTCGCTGGTGTATCGGTTGTGGTCACGACTGCGCCGCGACCGTCGGCGGACCCGCGGACGCGAGCCGATTCGTCGCGAACCGGTCGCTCGCGGGTGTGAACGTGGGGAAAGAGGGGGAATGCACGCGTGTGACGTGCAACAGGATTCAGGTCCCCCGAGTATATAAAAGTAAGTCACGCGGAGTGTAAGTGAAATCGCAAGACTACGGCGCCCTGAGACGCTCGTCAGACACCTGTCTGCTCACCGTCTGGCGTATCAACGTTCCGGTCGTTCTCGTACCGTAACACGACGCTCGGCGAGCGCGGCCCGTACGCGCTCGGGGAACGGGGCCGTCCCCGGCCAGGTGGCGGCCGCGCCGAGTCGGTCAGGGTCGCCGACGTACACCGCGGCCTCGCCGCGTTGCGTGCCGTCCGGAGCGAGCAGCGGGACCGCGACGCGTGTGTAGAGGTCGTCGGCGACGCCCTCGTACGCGTCGAGCGCGTCGACCTCGTCGGTGCGCAGGAGTCGACCGCCGACCGCCGCGTCGACCTCTGCCGTCCGGTGCGTCGGGACGCGGTCGGTGGAGTCGCCGGAGTCGGTGGAGTCGGCGGTGTCGCCAGCGTCCCCGACAGCGGTCGCGTCGGCTCCGCCGTCGGCTGCGGGGAGCGCGAGCGTGGGGTAGCGACCCTCGACGACCCGAAGGCCGACGAGCGTCGCGGCGCCGACGAAGGCGAACGAGTCGAGCAGTTCGCGCACCCGCTCGGGTTCGGTGAGCGTGCCGTAGACGAAGACGTCCATGCCCGCCACACCCGCCCGAGCGGCTTGGTTGTTCGGGCGACGGCCGCCGGCGACCACGAGCCGTTCCGCTTCCGGAACCACCAAACCCGACCCCGCCGCAAGCGGCGTATGAGCCGCGAGCGTCTGCTCGGCGTGTGGCGACGCGTCCTCGCGCTCGCGTGGCCGGTGATGGCCGAGCAGACGTTCCGCACGGCGATGCGGACGACCGACATCGTCGTCACCGCGCAGTTCTCCCCCGCCGCCGTCGTCGCCATCGGGCTCGCAGACCTGTACGCCAGGTTCCCGCTGCGCATCGGCCTCGGTCTGGGGGGCGGTGCCATCGCCCTCTCCAGTCAGGACACCGGCGCCGGCGCCGACGCCAACCGCGACGAGGCGGTGACGCAAGCAGTGGTCATGGGCGCGCTCGCGGGCGTCCCTTCGTTCTGGTCGGCCTGTTCCTCGGCGAACCGATCATCGCGGTGCTCGGCGCCGACGACCGGACGGCGCGCCTCGGCGGCGAGTACCTCGCCCTCGTGTTCGCGACGGCGCCCGCGCGCCACGTCGCGCTCATCGCCGCCCGGTCGCTCCAGGGGACCGGCGACACCCGCACCCCGATGTACGTGAACGTGCTGGCGAACACGCTCAACATCTCGGGGTCGCTCGTGCTCGGCCTCGGCTTGTTTGGCGCCCCACGCCTGGAGATCGTCGGCGTCGGGGTCGCCACCGCCGCGGCGAACGTGTTGACCGCCGGCCTGCTCCTGCTCGCGATGGCGACCTCGTGGTCGGACGCGAGTCTCGTCCGCCCGCGCGACACCGTGATCGCCCGCCAACTCGTGCGCGTCTCGACCCCGCGCGTCTTGGAGGGGTTCTCGGCGACGGTCGCGGAGTTCCCGTTCAACGCGCTCCTGCTCGGCTTCGGCACGCCCGTCAACGCCGGCTTCCAGATCGGGCGCCGGATGTACCAGCAGGTGACGGGGCCGCTGTCGCGCGGCTACAACGTCGCCGCCAGCGTCGTCGTCGGCCAGTCGCTCGGCGACGCCGACCCCGACGGGGCGCGGTACAACGGCTGGGCGGTGACGGGACTCGGCCTCGCGACCGTGGGGGTCCTCGGCGTCGCGCTCGTCGTCGCCGCGCCGGCGTTCGTCTCAGTGTTCACCGACGACCCCGCGACGGTGCCCCACGCGGTCGCGTTCGCGCGCGTGTACGGCGCGACCGCCGCGTTCCTCGTCGGCTACACGGTACTGTCGGGGGCGCTCCAGGGTGCCAGCGAGACGCGCATCCCGCTCGTCGCCCGGATCACCGGGACGTTCGGCGTCCTGCTCGGGACGACGTACCTCGTCGGGGTCGTGTTGGGGTACGGCCCCCTCGGCGCGTACCTCGGCGTCGGCCTCCAGTACGTCTGGATGACGTTGGTCGTCGTCGCGGGCTTCCGCTACACGGGGTGGGCCTCGCGCGCGGCGGCGATGATGGCCGAACGAGGGAGCGGCGAGGGCGAAGTGGAGGGAGCCTGACGGCGCCGCTGGTCGATGGCGGCGTCGTCGAAAATCGGTGGTGACGGGTTGAGTCGGGAACGGTGAGCGGCGTCGACGTCAGCGACGGGTGTAGCGCAGGATCTCGCGACCGAGGAAGCCGACCGCGATCCCGGCGCCGAACGCGCGGACCAGTTCCTCGCGGCGTCGCTCCTGGTACTCCTGCGGGAAGTACTCCATCATGATGTCGAACATCCGCTCGCCGACCTCGTGGCGGACCAGTTCACCGCGCTCGCCGGCTCGCGACCGCGCCTCGGAGGTGCCCGAGCGGACTTTCTCCGCGTACTCGCTGTAGTCGTCGCTTCGGGGGGTCTTGATCTTCAGGTCCATACCTCTGATACACGCTCGGAGGAGATAACCGTTGCTCGGTAGTATGTCAGCACGTATCTGTGGGGTACACAGCCGAAAAGGTGTACGTATGTGTACGAACGTAGCCGATCGCTACCCGACGCCTATCGCTCCTCGATCGGCACCCACTCGGCGTCTTTCTCGCCGACGTAGCGGGCGCGCGGGCGGATGAGGCGGTTGTCCTCGTACTGCTCCATCACGTGCGCGGTCCAGCCGCCGACCCGCGAGATGGCGAAGATGGGCGTGTAGATGTCGATCGGGATGCCCATCTGGTAGTACGTCGACGCCGAGTAGAAGTCGACGTTCGGCGCGAGGCCCTTCTCCTCGGCCATGAACTCCTCGATGGCGACGCTCATCTCGTACCACTTCATGTCGCCCGACGCCTCGCCGAGCGCCTCCGAGCGTGCGCCGAGGATCTTCGCGCGCGGGTCCTTCACGTTGTACACGCGGTGGCCGAAGCCGGCGACGCGGCGGCCCTCGGCGAGCGCCTCCTTCACCCAGTCGACGGGGTCGGAGTCGGCCTCGTCGACCTCCTGGAGCATCCGCATCACGTTGGCGTTGGCGCCGCCGTGGAGGCTCCCCGAGAGGGTGCCCACCGCGGAGGTGACCGCCGAGTGGATGTCCGCAAGCGTGGAGGCGGTGACCGTCGCCGAGAACGTTGAGGCGTTGAGGCCGTGGTCGGCGTGGAGCACGAGCGCCTGGTCGAACACGTCGGCGGTGACCTCGTCGGGCACCTCGCCGTTGAGCATGTACAGGAAGTTCGCCGCGTGGTCCAGATCCTCGCGCGGCGCGACCGGCTCCTCGCCGTCGCGGACGCGCGCGAACGCCGCCAGCGCGGTCGGGAGTTTCGCCGTGATGCGGCGGGCCTTCCGGACGTTCGCCTCCTGGTCGGTCGGGTCGGCGTCCGTGTCGGGGTCGGCCGCCGACAGCAGCGACGCCGCCGTGCGCATCGCGGCCATCGGCTCCTCGTCGGCCTCGGCGAGGCGGCGCATCGTCTCCAGCGTGTCGTCGTCGAGGGCACGCTCGGCGGCCATCGCCTCCTCGAAGTCGGCCAGTTCCGCCTCGGTGGGGAGTTCGCCGTTCCACAGCAGGTACAGCGTCTCCTCGTAGGAGGCGTGTTCGGCGAGGTCCTCGATGGCGTACCCACGATAGACGAGTTTGCCCTCGTCACCGTCGATGAAACTGAGGTCGGACTCGGCGACGAGGACGCCCTCCAGTCCTCGCTTGAGTTCGTCGGACATACCCCGAGGTTCCGAGGGACCGCCGAAAAGCGTTATCTTTCGGGAAGAACCACGGGACCGTCGAAACCGTGGTGGTTCGGCGGGCTACTCGACCAACGAGTCGTCGCCCGGCGTGACGCCCCAGGCGCCGCCGTCGGCGCCCCCGCCGGTCTTGAACGTCCCGCGCGCGTCGGCGACGTGAGTCCCGTCGACGTCCTCGATGCGCACCTCGGCGCTCGCGACGCTGGCACCGTCGCGGACGACTTCTGCCTCCGCCCGGAGGTCCGTCGTCGCGGGCGCGAGGTAGTCCATCCGCATGTCGACGGTCGGCGTCGGCTTGTGGTGCAAGGAGATGACTGCCGCGCCCGCGGCGGTGTCGGCCAACGCGTAGGTGACGCCGCCGTGGGCGATTGCCCGTCCCGGTACCGACGACAGCTCCTCGGTCATCGGGAGTTCGGCGACGGCGTAGCCGTCTGCGGCCTCCGTCACCTCCATGCCCATGTGGTCGGCGAACGGCATCCCGTTGAGCAGGTCGGCGACGGTCATCGCTGCCCCTCGCCGGCGACTCGAACGAACGCGTGCATACGCTGAGCGACACGACGCGTCGACAAAAGCGGACCGAAGCCGGCGGCGCCCGAGGCCGTTCGCGGATCAGTCGGCGGAGATGCCGCACCCGGCGGTGTAGTCGATGCCCTCGATGGACTCGATCGGATCGTCGCCGCACACCGGGCAGCCCGGGTTCTGGCGGTACGGCACCGTCTCGAACGTCATGTCCATCGCGTCGTAGAACATGAGGCGGCCCTCCAGTACCTCGCCGGCGTCGAGCAGGAGCTTCACGGCCTCGGTCGCCTGGATACAGCCGACCGTCCCGGGGAGGACGCCGAGCACGCCCGTCGTCGCGCAGTCGGGGATCTCACCGGGTTCGGGCGCCTCGGGGAACAGACACCGGTAGCACGGCCCGTCGGGGACGAGCGTCGTCGCCTGTCCCTCGAACTTGTAGATGGAGCCGTGGGCGACCGGCGTGTCCGTCAGGCGGGCCACGTCGTTGACGAGGTATCGGGTCCCGAAGTTGTCCGACGCGTCGACGACCACGTCGTAGTCGGCGATCAGGTCCTCGGCGTTGTGGGGTTCGACGCGCGTCTCGTGGACGTCCACGTCCACGTCGGGGTTGAGTCGCTCGACGTACTCGGCGGCGGACACCGCCTTCGGCTTGCCCACGTCGGCGTCGGCGTGGATGATCTGCCGCTGGAGGTTCGAGCGCTCCACCGCGTCGTCGTCGGCGACGCCGAGGCGACCGACGCCCGCGGCCGCGAGGTACTGGATCGCGGGCGACCCGAGTCCGCCCGCGCCGACGACGAGCGCAGACCCCTCCAACAGCGCCTGCTGGCCCGCGGGGCCGACCTCCTCCAGGATGATGTGCCGGGAGTAGCGGTCGAGTTGGGTCGCGTCGAGCGAGAGTCCGGTCATACCCGACCGTCTCTCCCGAGCCGACATAAGCGCCCTGCCGCCGCTCGCTACCGGTCCCCGCCTGGGGCGGCCTCGCCGGCGCCGTCGAGTGCTTCGTGGACCAGCGCCGCCTCCGCGCGGCGGACGTGCTCGGCGGCGGTGCTAGGTGCGCACCCGACTCTGTCGGCCACGTCCGCGACCGTCGCCTCGCGCGGCTCCTCGTAGTAGCCGAGGTCGACGGCGGCGGCGAGCACCTCCCGTTGGCGGTCGGTGAGCCTCGTGTCCGGTCGGACGGCGCCGCCCGCGCCACTGCGGATCCGGCGGACCGAGACGCCGACGCCGTCGGGGACGCCGTCGAGAGACCGTTGGATCGCGTCCGCCGTGCCGACGAGCGAGAACCGCATCGACCCGTCGGTGTCGTACACGACCGGCGGGACGACGACGACGTTCTCGCCCGCGAACGCCGCCACCAGTCCGCGGTCGCGGTCGGTCAGGCGCTCGCGGACGTAGAGGTAGAAGCCGCCCTCGGCGTCGCCGTCCGCGTCGCAGTCGACCACCTCCGCAGTGTCCACGCCGTCGAGCGCCGGCAGGAACGGCTCGGGTGGCCCATCGACGTGGAACAACAGCACGTTCGTCTCGCCGACGCGCGGGTTCCACTGGAGCAGCCGCGTCGGCCCGAACGCCGGGTGCTCGGCGATGAACCTGTGCATCGGGTGTGTCGTCTCCTCGTCGGGGTCGAGGCGGAGGGCGAGCGTCTTCACACGTGCACGTGTTCACCCCCTAACAAAAAGCGTCCCAGATGTGCGGCGAAACTACCTCGGAGCACCTGGCCGCACCGTCGAACACGCCCGACCGGTCGTGCCGTCCACGGTCGCGACGCTCGCTCCCCGCTGACGCTCGTTCGTGGCTCGCCGCCGCGACGCGCCCCCCGGCAGCCGCTCCGACGACGTGGCCGGTCGGTTTCCCCACCATGAGTACACAGCCGCCGACGGAACGACACGACACCGAGGACCAGCCAGACCACGCGACCGACCTCGCGAGCCTGCTCGGCGACCGGGCCGTTGGCCGCGAGGAGCACCTGAACGCGCCAGGCTTCGTCGTCCGCCCCGACGCCGTGCAGGACGTGCTCTCCACGCTGAAGACCGAGGCGGGCTACGATCACCTCTCGTGCGTCACGGCACAGGAGTACGAGGGGCGCTACGAGTCCATCTACCACCTGAAGACGTACGACGACCCCACCGACGAGGTGAGCGTCGTCGTCCCCGCCGACACGGACGACCCGGTCAGCGAATCGGGCGCACCCGTGTTCAGCACCGCCAATTGGCACGAGCGCGAGGCGTACGACCTGGTCGGCATCGAGTACGACGACCACCCGGACCTGCGCCGCATCCTCTTGCCCGAGACGTGGCAGGGCCACCCGCTCTCGCTCGACTACGAGCAGGACCGTCCGCAGGTGGTCACGCTTCGTGAGAACGCCAATCCGTTGGAACCGGACACCCGTGACGAGCAGGGCACGGACACGATGATGCTCAACATTGGCCCCCACCACCCGGCGACGCACGGTGTGATGCATCTGGAGGCGACGCTGGACGGCGAGCAGGTGGCGGACGTCGACCCCGACATCGGCTACATCCACCGCTGCGAGGAGCAGATGTGCCAGAGCGGCACCTACCGTCACCAGATCATGCCGTATCCCGACCGCTGGGACTGGGGTGGCGGCGGCATCCTGAACGAGTGGGCGTACGCCCGCGTCGCCGAGACGCTGGCCGACATCGACGTGCCCGAGTACGCGCAAGTCCTCCGGACGATGAGTGCGGAGCTGTCGCGAATCCTCTCGCACCTGCTGGCGGTCGGCGCGTACGCGCTCGACGTCGCCGGCGACTTCACCGCGACGTTCATGTACGCCATCACCGAGCGCGAGACGGTCCAGAACCTCTTGGAGGACCTCACGGGCCAGCGGCTGATGTTCAACTACTTCCGCCTCGGCGGCGTCGCGTGGGACCTCCCGGAGCCCCGCGAGGAGTTCTTCGAGAAGACTCGCGACTTCCTCGACGACTTCCCGCGTCGGCTCGCGGAGTTCCACGACCTGCTCACGGGCAACGAAATCATCCAACTGCGGACGGTCGAC
This sequence comes from Halobaculum marinum, assembly GCF_029338555.1. GTDB lineage: Archaea > Halobacteriota > Halobacteria > Halobacteriales > Haloferacaceae > Halobaculum > Halobaculum marinum. The sequence continues at coordinate 2,771,524 of NZ_CP119989.1, forward strand.
ACCGGCGTGCTGCCACCTGAGGTCGCGAAAGACTACGGGTGCACTGGGCCGGTCGCCCGCGGCTCCGGTGTCGACTACGACCTGCGCCGCGACGACCCGTACGGCTACTACGACGACCTCGACTGGAGCGTCGTCACCGAGTCGGAGGGCGACAACTTCGCACGACTACAGGTCCGCCTCCGGGAGATGGAGCAGTCCGCCCGGATCATCGAGCAGTGCATCGGCCTGTTGGAGGAGTGGCCCGCGGACGACCGTACGGTGCAGTCGAACGTCCCGCGGACGATCAAACCCGACGACGACACTGAGGTGTACACCGCCGTCGAGGCTGCGAAGGGCGAACTCGGCATCTACGTCCGCGCGGACGGCACCGACACGCCGGCGCGGTTCAAGATCCGCGGCCCGTCGTTCTCGAACCTGCAGGCGCTCCCGGAGATGGCCGAGGGCGAGTACGTGCCCGACCTCATCGCCACGCTCGGGAGTCTCGATACGATCATGGGCGAGGTCGACCGGTAGGCGGGTCGGGAACCGAACGGCGGTGGAAACCGCCGGCGCGTCGTCTCCCGTTCCCGAAGGGTCATGCGGCGGGCGACCCAGGTTCCGCCGATGTCCGACAACCGCCGCTTCCACCTGGCACAGCGACCCGAGGGCGTCCCCGACGAGGAGACGTTCGACCTCCGCGACGTCGACCGTCCCGAACCGGGCCCGGGCGAGGCGCTCGTCCGGACGCTGTACCTCTCGGTCGACCCGTACATGCGCGACCGAATGCGCGCCGGCGAGTCGTACGCCGAGCCGTGGGAGGTCGGCGACCCGCTCATGGGCGGCGTCGTCGCCGAGGTCGTCGAATCCAACGGTGCCGGGGTCGAGCCCGGCCAGACCGTCGTCGCGGAACTCCCGTGGGCCGAGTACGCGACCGCCGACGGGAGCGACCTCACGTCCGTCGACACCGGTGGACTCCCCGTCTCCACCGCACTCGGCGTGCTCGGGATGCCCGGTCGCACGGCGTACTTCGGCACCCGCGAGGTCGCCGAACCCCGCGCCGACGACTGGATGGTCGTCTCCGGCGCCGCGGGCGCCGTCGGCTCCGTCGTCGGGCAACTCGGCGAGTTGCAGGGTGCCAACGTCGTCGGCATCGCCGGCTCCGACGAGAAGTGCGACTGGCTCACCGAGGATCTGGGCTTCACCGCGGCGATCAACTACAAGGAAGCGGACGTGGGTGCCCGTCTCGACGAGGTCGCCGACGGCGTCGACGTGTACTTCGACAACGTCGGCGGCCCCGTCACGGACGCCGTCTGGGGCCGGCTGAACGTCGACGCCCGCGTCGCCGTCTGCGGCCAGATCGCGCTGTACAACGACGAGGAACTGCCGATGGGGCCCCGGAAGCTCGGGACGCTCATCCAGACGCGCGCCACCGTGCAGGGACTGCTCGTGGGCGACTTCGCGCCGCGGTTCGCCGAAGCGACCCAGCACCTCGGGGGTCTCGTCGCCAGCGGCGACCTCCAGTACCGCGAGACGGTCACCGAGGGGCTGGAGCACGCGCCGGAGGCGTTCCTCGGGCTGTTCGAGGGTGACAACATCGGGAAGCAGGTCGTGCAGGTCGCCGAGCCGAGCGAGTAGTCGCGTACGGCTCGCGCGTCGCTCCCGCAGAGATTTTCTCCTCTTGGGTGACAGTTGCGGGCGATGGTCTCCCGCGAGAACAGCGTCATCCTCGTCTGCATCGTGGTCGCGGTCGTCCTGCTGTTCGCGATCACAGAGTTCGCCACCCCGCCGGTGTGGGTCGGCGGGGCGGTCCTCATCGGCGTCGGCGTCCTCCTACCGCTGGCGATCAACGGCTATCTGGATCGGTCCGGCAAGTGAGTCAGAAACGACTGTGCGAAACGGGACGCGGTTGTGGCCTCTAGCCGAGCACGTACGACAGCCAGGGGTTGTTCTTGACGAACTCCATGTTCTCGAGGTACGCGTCGAGGCCGAGGATCCGGCCCGCGCCGAACGCGCCGAGGCCGAACAGCAGCGCGGCGTACACGAGGTGGTCGTCGACGACCCAGCCGTGGGCCACCGGCAGGCCCGCCAGCAGGCCGCCCGTCAGCGACGCCGCCCAGTAGAACAGCATCATCACGGCGCCCCAGAAGGCGCTCCAGCGGACGAACGCCCCGAGGATCAGCGCGAGGCCGGTGAGCGTCAGTCCCCACATGTTGAGCATGTCGATGAGCGGGCTGCCCGCCATCGCCGCGAACACGTCTGTGAACGGGTTGCCCGGCGGGATGGCGTTCGCGAGGAAGCCCGCCGCGGTCCAGTCGTTGGAGGGGTCGCTGTCGAGGTACGTCACGAGTTTCGTCACGCCGCCCTGGAACAGCGTCCACCCCATCACGATCCGGAGGATGAACAGCGAGTAGCCGACCCACGTCTCGGAGTAGCCGAACTCCACGTCTCGTCCAAACAGTTCCGCGTTGAGTGTGTTTCGTGTGGCCATGTCGATGACAAGGAGAACACAAATATTGTATTTGAACCTATTGGCCGAAACTCACGCCCGAAGAACCACCGTCGAATTCATCCTCCGGTGGACGAACGCCGACCGTCGCGGCGGCGAGTCGCCGCTCAGTCGAACCGAACGCCCAGGTCGTGGAGGTCGTCGTTGTTGGTCGCGACGTTGATCAACAGCGGCGTCAGCGACTCCACCTCCGCGGCGTTCGCGAGGCCCCCCGCCGACAGCGCACGCAGTCCCGCAATCTCTTCGGCCAGTCGCGAGACGGTCGCCGCGGCGGCGTCGTCGTCCGCGACGACGAGCGTGTCGATGCCCAGATCCTGGTCGAGGTCGGCGAGACGCCCCGCCGCGAGGTTGTGGAACGCGCCGACGACGGGCACCGCCTCGGGCACCGCGTCGCGCACGAGCGCCGTCACGCTCCCAGCCCCCGGCGGGTTGTAGTGGAAGCCTTCCTCGTCGCGCTTCATCCCGGCGGCGGGTGTGACGACCACATCGTCGTCGTCGAGCGTGTCCGCGACCGCCGCGACTGTGTCGGCGACGTGGTACGGTGGGACTGCGAGCACGACCACGTCGGCGCGGTCCGAGGCCATCGCGTTGTCGAACCCCTTGATCGTCGCGTCGCCGCCGGCGGCGGCGACCGTCTCGGTGTAGTCGTCGGCGGCCGCCCGTGCCTTCTCCGGGTCGCGCGATCCGACGAGCAGTTCGTGGTCCGTGTCGCGGCCCCAGCGCACGGCGAGTCCTTCGCCGATGTCACCGGTGCCGCCGAGTAGCGCGATTCGCATGGAGGCGAGTCCGGGCGGGCCGGCGGTAAGCGTTGCGTGACCGGCCGACTATGCCGTCGTCGGACCCGGTGTCAGACCGATTCGGTCTCCCCCGCCGTCCCACGCACGTACACGAACCAGTACGCCAGCACCGGTGAGGTCAGCAGCATCGGGCCGACCGTGATCAGCAGCGTCAGGCGGTCCGGGGGGACGAACTGGGTCGCCAACGCGAGCGCCAACAGGTCCAACATCGCGACGAAGGTGAGGAACTGCACCACGCGGGCGACTTTCGTCCGGCGGTCGTTGCCGGCGCCGTCGCCCACTCCCGCGTCACTCATCTGCTCACTCCAGCAGGTCCGGCAGGTCGTTCACGCTGTCGACGACCGCGCTCGCGCCGGCGTCGGCGTACTTCGCGCGGCCCTCGTCCCCGGTGAGGCCGCCGGTGAGCACGCCGACGCCGTAGTACGCCGTCTCCTCGTCCGCGGCGTCGGCGTTGACCGCGGTGCGCACGTCGTCGAGCGTGTCGCCGACGAACGCGACCGTGTCGGCGTAGGTGCGCTCGGCCAGCGTCACGAGCGCGTCCGGGTGGGGCTTCCCGTGGTCCCAGTCGTCCATCGTGAACCGGCGGTCGTCGGCCACGTCGAGGCCGACCCGGTCGAGCGCGATGTCGGCCTCCGCCGACGGGCGGCCCGTGAGGACGCACACCGGGTAGCGGTCGGTCAGCGCGTCGACCGTCGCCTCCGTCAGGATCACCGGTTCGTCGTGGATGAAGCCCGGCGCCTCGAACGGCGGGTCGCCGCCCTCGATGTCGCGGAACAGGTCGCTCCCGAGGTACAGCGCCTGGAACGTCTCGCGCAGTGCGTCGGGGTCCCACACGGCTTCGACCTCGTCGGCCGTCTCGTCGCCGAGTGCGTCGCGGACGGTGGCGCGAGCGCCGTCGAGGCCGGTCCCGTTGGCGGCGATGGCGTCGGTGAACGTCGCCACGTCGGCGTCGAGGCCACGCTCGCGGGCGAGGACGTACAGCGCGACCGCGTCCGACAACTCCCAGTCGTTGTTGAACCCCCCGGCGTCTTTGAACGCCTGGAGGTCGTCGCGCTCGAGCGTGGCGCCGTGGCGGCGCTCGACGCACTCGACGACGGCGCGGCGGTAGGAGTCCGCCACGTCGACGAGCACGCCGTCCACGTCCAGCACGACCGTATCGACTCGCATGGGAGAGGAGGGGCGCGGACGGCGTATGGGCGTTGCGACTCCGAGTGGGGACAGTCACGGCGAGAGTCGCGCTCGCCGGGGTCGCATCGGCCTCACTCGTCGAGCACGCCGCGGGGGTCGCGGGCGACGTACAGCGTGTCGCCGCCGTCGAGCGCGAGCGGGGTCGCGTCGACGGCGGGTGGGTCACCGCCGAGCGTCGTGAAACAACAGGCGGCGTCGACGCGCCGCGCGACGGCGACGAGCGGACGGTGGAGTTCCGGCGGGGAGTTCAACGCGTACACGCAGTCGACGCGGTACGCGTCGCCGGGGTCGTCGCGGGCCGCCGCCGCGACCACGTCGTCGCGGACGAACTGGACCGCCGCGGGAACGTCGCGGGCGACCACGTCCGTCGCGGTCACCGTCGCACCGTCGTCCGCGAGGCGTCCGGCGACCTCGTGGCGACCGCCGATCCCGACCTCACACAGCCGTCCGAATCCGACGAGTTTTCGAGTGATGGCGTCGCGGCGGGCGTCAGACACGGGCGGTCAACTTATGGTTGCACCCGTCATAAACACGTCCATGCTTGTCGACATCGTGCCCATCGGGGACGTCTCCGCGCAGGTGAAGCGGGAGGCGTCTGCCGGGCTTCGGTCGGTGTACGACTGCGACGTGACGGTCCACGACGAGCAGTCGATCCCCGAGGGCGCGTACGACCGCAGCCGTAACCAATACCGGGCCGAGCAGTTCATCGAGTTGGTCTCCCGGGTCGGCAGCGGCGAGAAGAACATCGGTATCACCCCGCAGGACCTGTACTACCGGCGGCGCAACTACGTGTTCGGCCTCGCGTACCTCAACGGCAACGGCTCGGTCGTCTCGACGTACCGCCTCCAGACGTCCTCCGACGGCGGCGTCTCCACCAAGCCCTCCACCGAGGTGTTCGCCGACCGTGTCCGCAAGGAAATCGTCCACGAGATCGGACACACCCTCGGCCTCGAACACTGCGACAACAGCAAGTGCGTCATGTCGTTCTCCCCGACCGTCCGCGAGGTGGACGTGAAGGAGGAGCACCTCTGCGGCACCTGCTCCCGCGAACACCTGTAGCTGCGACCCTTCACTTCTCTCGTCTCCCCCGTTCTCGTTCGGCGCGCTCGTCACACCCATTCCAGTCCCGCCAGTCCGGCGAACAGGTATATGACTCCGGGAAGACAACATCGAGTCGTCATGTCCGAGGAAGTCATCGACCTGCTCCGCAAGGCGTACGCCGACGAGATGGAGACCGTGATGAACTACCAGACGAACGCCATCGTCCTCGACGGCGTCCGCGCCGAAGAGATCAAAGAGAGCCTCCAGACCGACATCCAAGAGGAGTTGACCCACGCCGAGCAGCTCGGGAACCGCCTGAAACAGCTCGACGCGCGACCGCCGGGCTCCGAAGAGTTCACCGCGAGCCAGCACTCGCTGCAGCCGCCGGAGGACTCGACGGACGTGCTGTCGGTGATCGAGGGGGTCATCGACGCCGAGGAGGACGCCATCTCGACGTACCGCGCGGTCATCAACGCAGCCGAGGAGGCCGACGACCCCGTGACGGAGGATCTGGCGGTGACGATCCTCGCCGACGAGGAGGCCCACCGCACAGAGTTCAAGGGGTACCGCAAGGAGTACAAGCGCGACTAACTCCCGTTCGACGTCGGCGACGCTGGTCGAACCGAACTCGGGCGCACCGAGTACGCAGGAGAACTGCGGTGTCGTGCGGTGCGGTGTGGTGAAGTGACGCGAGACGAGCGTGGTCGGGCGAGCTACCCGGTGTAGTAGTACTCGCCGTCGCTCTTCTGTTGCCGGTCCAACTGCGAGCCGGGCTTGTTGATGCGCGGGCGCCCCGTCCGCTCGTCGCGGCGGAACGTGATGTCCAGATCGCCGAGGAAGTCGTTCATCCCGGCGCGCATCTGCTGGGGCTGGGTCGCGCGGCCCTCGACGGCGGGCTCGCCGTCGAACACCATCAGGCGGTCGGCCAGCAGGTCGATCATGTAGATGTCGTGGTCGATGACCATCACCGTCGCGTCGTGGTTCTCGGCGTAGCGGCGGATGGCGGTCGTCGCCTGCACGCGCTGTTCCACGTCGAGGTGGGCCGACGGCTCGTCGAGCAGGTAGAGGTCGGCGTCCTTCGAGAGACACGCCGCGATGGCGACGCGCTGGCGCTCACCGCCGGAGAGGTCGGTGAGGTTCTGCTCCATGATCCGGTTGAGCTGGAGCGGTCGCGCGACTTCGGTGTCCCAGTAGGAGGAGCCGAAGTCGTCGGTGATCGACGAGAGGAACGCGTCGACGCGCATCGGCTGGTCGATTTCGATGTACTGCGGCTTGTACGCGATGTCCAGCTTCACGTCCAGTTCGCCCTCGTCGGGCTCCAACTGGCCGGCGAACAGCTTCGCCATCGTCGACTTCCCGATCCCGTTGGGACCGACGATGCCGAGCACCTCCGACTCGTGGACGGCGCCGCCCTCGACCTGGAGGGAGAACTCCCCGTCGCCGTACGACTTCGTGAGGTCGGGGTACTCGAACAGCACCTGCGAGCGCGTCGCCTCCCGCGGCGCGTGCTCGTCGAAGGTGATCGAGTTGGGGCGGATCCGCATGTTCTCGTTGTTGAGGTACCCCTTCAGGTACTCGTTGATGCCGTTGCGGGTGGACTTGGGGTCGGTGACGACACCGTACGCCCCCGGCTCACCGTAGGTGACGTGGAGCGTGTCCGCCAGCAGGTCGAGGATGGCGAGGTCGTGCTCGACGACCATCATCGAGCGCTCCTCGTCCTCGGCGAGTTCGCGGATGAGGCGCGCGGCGGTCATCCGCTGACCGATGTCCAGATAGGGTGTGATCTCGTCGAGGAAGTAGAAGTCCGCGTCGCGCGCGAGCGTCGCCGCCAGCGCGACACGCTGGAGTTCCCCGCCGGAGATGGAGTCGATGTCCTGGTCCATCACCGGAGCGATGGAGAGGCGCTCGACGAGTTCGTCGAGCACACCGCGCTCGTCGGTGCGCTCCAGCAGCTCGCGGGTGTTGCCGTCGAACTGCTTGGGGATCTGGTCGACGTACTGCGGCTTGCGCGCAACCTCGACCTCGCCGTCGATGACGCGCTCGACGTAGTTCTGGAGTTCCGTCCCCTTGAAACGCTCCAGCACGGCGTCCCAGTTCGCTTCGTCGGCGTGGGCGCCGAGGTTCGGCGTCAACTCCCCCGAGAGCATCTTCACCGCCGTCGACTTCCCGATCCCGTTGGGACCGAGGATGCCCGTCACGTTGCCGGGTTCCGGCACCGGCAGGCCGTACAGCGCGAACGCGTTGTCGCCGTAGCGGTGGACGGGCGCGTTCTCCAACTCCGAGGGGAGGTTGATGATCTCGATGGCGTCGAACGGGCACTTCTCGACGCAGATACCGCACGTCTCGCCGAGGCAGATCTCCTCGGAGATCCACACCTGGTCCGGGCCGCCGTCGTACGGTTCGTCCTCTTCGTAGTGGTCGCCGCGCTCGACGATGCAGTCCTTCCCGGTGCGATTCGGCGGGCAGAAGTTCGCACACTCGTAGTTACACCGGTCGGGCGAACACCGATCGAGGTCGACGACCGCGATGCTGTCGTCCGCCATCTTACGCGAGGTTCGCCGAGAGGATGACGCCGTAGCAGATGAACCACAGCGTGAAGGTCATGAACGCCACGTAGAGGTTGTCCTTGATCCCGAACTCCTCGATCTCGACCCCGAGGAGCTTCAACAGCGGGATCTGCACGAAGACGAACGCTGCGACCACCAGCAGGGCGAGCCGGTCCATCGCCGCGTCGGGCGTCGTCCCGAGGAACGGGAGGTACGCGGAGACGAGCGCCGCGGCGATCCCCGAGAGACACGCCACGGTGGTGACGGTCACCCCGCGGAGGTGGTCGGAGAGCCCCGAAGCTGTTTCCGTAGCCATAGCCGTTGCTCCGCCAGCCGGCGACAAAAGGGGTTCGCTTGGCGGAGACGGTACCGGCGCCCGACACCGAACAGTGTTCCGTGAATCTTTATCAGGGTGGGATGTTTCGAATCGTAACGATGGCCGGAACCGACGACGAATCCCTCGACGACCTCCCCCCGAGCGCCAAACTCGTGTTCAAGGTGCTGGAGTACAACGGGCCGCTGACCCAGAAGGGCATCGTCGAGGAGTCGATGCTCTCCGCACGGACGGTGCGCTACGCGCTCGAACGACTCGAGAACATCGGGATGGTCGACGAGGACGTGTACTTCGCCGACGCTCGACAGAACCTCTACCAACTCACCGCTCCGCAGAAGGCCGAAGCCGACGGCGGCCAGGAAGCCTGCTGCGCCGAGTGAACTGGTAGCGCGACCGCGATTTTCTCTCTCCAGGCACCCAGCGGCGCCGCCGAACGTTGATACCGGAAGCCGAGGGCACAGTCGCCGTGCAGTAGGGACAGACGCGCGCCGGCCCGCGAAATCCGAGTCCGACGGCGCGTGTGGCGACGGCGACCGGGCTCGGTGTCAGCCCCACACACCACCGCCAGCGACGCCTACGCCGCGACGACGGTGATCGTCTGCTTGCGGTCGATGGCGTCCTCCAACTCCTCGGCGATGGCGCTCCCGCGAGACACCTGGATGTCGCCGCCGCGACCGACGGTCGCGGTGAACAGGTACTCGTCGTTCGCGCGCACCTCGACCGTCTCGCCGACGTGTTCGTCCATCCGGATCACGACGTGGCGGCTCGTGATCTCTGGTTGGACGACCTCACCCTGCGGCTTCGGCGTCGACGCGGCGCCACGGCCACCGGCGGGGGCACCGGCGCCGCCCGAGCCGCCCGCGCCGCCGGGGCGGTCGGCGTGGGTGCGCACGTCGATGTCGATACCGAGGCGGTTCTCGATGTCGGTGATGCGACCGCCGCCCTTGCCGATCACGTAGCTGATGTCGTCCTCTTCGACGTACACGACGGCGTCGTTCTGGCCCTGCAGTTCCACGTCGACGTGGCCGCGGGCGACCGAACGGATCTCCCGTTCGATCTCCTGTTTGGCGATGCGGCCGATGCCGGTGTCGCCGCTGCCGCCATCAGCGCCGTCGAGCGGCACCGTGACGACCTGGTTGTTGAACGTGTAGATCTCGAACTCCGGCGTCCCGGTCTCGAAGTCGACGACCTGGATGACGGGCCGCGAGAGGTCCTCCGCGGTCAGCCCCTCTGGCACCTTCACCTGCGTCGTCACGTCGTACACCGTGTCGACGCCACCGGCTTCGATGAACACGACGGTGTCGACGACCTGCGGGATCATCCCGAGTTCGACGCGCCCGACGAGTCGCTGGAGCGCGTCGATAGCGCGGGTCGCGTGGGTGACGCCGACCATCCCGACGCCCGCGAGGCGCATGTCCGCGAACACCTCGAAGTCGTGGGTCTTGCGCACCTCGTCGTAGATGGTGTAGTCGGGACGCACGAGCAGCAGCGAGTCCGCCGTGTTCGCCATGTCGCCGCCGAGGGCGGTGTACTGGGTGATCTCGTCGCTCACCTGCAGGTCGCGCGGCTTCTCCATCGTCTTCACCGCGTAGTCGTTGTCGTTGAGGAACTCCGCGACCGCCTGTGCGAACGTCGACTTCCCGGCGCCGGGCGCCCCCGCGATGAGGACGCCGCGCTGGCGCTCGGTGAAGCGGTCGCGCAACTCGTCGGCGAACTCGTAGTCGTCGAGCGTCGTCTTCGCGACCGGGCGCACCGCCGTGATCTCGATGGCGTCCGCGAACGGTGGGCGCGCGACCGCGATCCGGTAGTTGCGGTACTGGACGATCGTCATCCCGGGCTCGGACAGCTCGATGAACCCCTGGTTCGACGCGCGGGCGGTCGCCTCGATCTCGTCGGCCCACGCGGCCATCTGCTCCTCGTCGGAGGGCCCGTCGACCTCGTCGATACGGACGTAGCGGAGGTCGGTGATGTCGCCCCGCTTCGCCTTCGGGTGGGTGCCCGTCTTGAGGTGGACGGACATCGTGTCGTCGGTGAAGAACCGCTCGATGTCGAGGCCGTCGTCCTCGGTGACCCCGCGGGGGACTGGCTCGACGTACGCCACCTCCAGCCCGGTCGCCTTCCCGGCCTCCGCCTGCACGAAGTCCGACGTGAGGAGGACGGCGTCGTGGTCGACGGCGAGTTCGCGGATCAGGGCGTCGATGTCGCCCTCGCCGGCGCCCTCCTGTTCGGCGACAGTGGGGCGACGACCGACGAACTCCGCGGTGATCGCGCCCTCGTCGGCCAGTTCCGCGATCCGCTGGAGTTCCGCGATCCCGTCCCAGCCGGTGTCGCGGCCGGCGTTGGCCTGCGCCTCCAACTCGCCGACGACCGCCTCGGGGACGTACACGGTGGCCCCCTGGTAGTCGCCGTCTGCGACGCGTTCCGACACGCGGCCGTCGATGACCGCGCTCGTGTCCGGCACGACGTTCATACCCGTGATGCGACCGGGAGCCGTTTAAGGCTGCTTGCATCCGACCGCACGGGGGCGCCGTCGTCGAGTGGTGTGGGAGGCGAGGGCGGTGTCGGGGGCGAGGGCGCTCACTCCGGCGGCGCGGCGTCGGTCCAGATCTCGAAGCGCACGCCGCCGGCGACGCTCTCCCCGACGCTGACGTGCCAGCCGTGCGCCTCCGCGACCGTCCGGACGAGCGTCAACCCGAGACCGGCGCCGTCGCCGCCCGAACTGTTACCGGGCGCGAACACGGCCTCGCGTCGCTCGACCGCGATCCCGGGGCCGTCGTCGGCGACGGCGAACCCGCCGCCGTCGGGGAGCGCCTCGACGCGCACGGTCGCCGTCTCCCCCGCGTGGACGACGGCGTTCGCGAGGAGGTTCTCGATCAGTTGTCCGAGCCGAACCGGGTCCGCCTCCACTGCTGGGAGGTCCTCCGCGACGACCAGCGTCGCCGCCGCCGTCTCGACGCTCGCCCACGACTCGGCCACGGCGTCGCTCAACGCGACCTGTCGGCGGTCGCCGATAACCTGTCCGCTGCGTGCCAGCGCCAGCAGTCCCTGGGTCAGGTCGTCCATCCGGCCGAGCGCCGTCCGCGCGGCGTCGAGGTGCGACACGTCGCCCGTCTCTTCGGCCAAGTCGATGTACCCCTCGACGACCGCCAGCGGGTTCCGGAGGTCGTGGCTGACGACGGACGCGAACTCGCCGAGTGCGGCGTTGCGCGCCTCCAGGTCCCGCTCGTACGCGAGCGACTCCGTCACGTCACTGAACGCCGCGACGACGTGCTCGACGGTGCCGTCGTCGCCGACGACCGGCGAGGCGCGCAGGTCGAACGTCCGGCGCTCGCCCGACGGCATCGTGGCTCGGAGTCGTCGCTCCGCCGGTTCACCGGTCTGGAGCGCCAGCGAGATGGGTCGGTCCGCGTCGGTGAGCGGGTCGCCGTCGGCGGTCTCTATCTCCCACCGGTCGTCGAATCGGCCGCGCTCGCGCATCCCCGCCGCGTCGAGTCCAATCGCCGCGGTCGCGGCCTCGTTGACCGACTCCACGGTTCCGGTCGCGTCGTACACCACGACGGGGGCAGGCGTCACATCGAGCACGGCTTCGAGCAGGCGGCGCTCCTCGGCGACCGCGTCGACGGCCCGCTTGCGGGCGAACAGGCGGCCGGTCTCGGCGACCATCTCTGCGGCGGCGGAGGCGAACGCCGGGTCGGCATCCCGCGGTGTCGCGGTGAAGAAGCCGAGGACGGCGACCGGGTCGGGGCCGACCGCGTCGGTCGACTCTGGCAGTGGGATGGCGACGCCCGACAACAGCCCCGACTCCCGGGCCGCGTCCACCCGGACGAAGCCGGCGTCGTCGGCGGACAGATCCGTGAGCCACTCCGCGTCGCTGCCGGCCCAGACGCGCCCGACGAGTCCCTCCCCGCGTCGGAACGACACCGCCGCGGTCGCCGCCGCGAACGCCTCGTACCCCTCCTGGGCCCACGTAGCCGCGAGCACGAGGCGGTCGCCCGATGGGTCCGTGGTCGACTCGTCGGCCGAGGCGGGGAGCCACGCCTCCCCGTACTCCCACTCCCCGGCGCGGCAGATGGCCGCGAGCGTCCGTTCGAGCGCCTCCTCGAACGTCTCGGCGTCCGCGAGGGCGTACAGCACCGACTCTCGGAGGTCGGCTCCGGGTGGTCCTACCGTCGACCCGTCGCTCATCGTGGCAATATGGGTCACGGTCACGATAACCAATGTGTACGCCCGGGAATCACGACGGTGGAATTATCCACGTGCACGGCGGCAAGGAAGGTATGACTGAGGACGAGGAGTCCGCCGACGGGCTCCGGACGCTGACGCGCGACCTCGTGTCGATCCCGAGCCACGAGGACCCGACCGCCGCCGGCGACGCCATCGAGTCGTGGCTGCGCGCCGAGACCGACGGGACCGTCGAGCGCGACGACCACGGCAACGTGTTCGCCCGGAAAGGGTCGGGCCCGACGCTCGCGCTCGTCGGCCACCACGACGTGGTGCCGCCGGGCGAGCCACAGGTGACGGTCGACGACGACGGGGACGAGTCGTACGTCCTCGACGAGCACGACGGCAGACTGTACGGCCGCGGGAGCGCCGACATGAAGGGCGCCGTCGCCGCGGCGATGTGCGCGTTCCGCGACGCCGACCCCGACGGGGTGGAACTGTGTTTCGCCTCGTTCGTCGGCGAGGAACTGGGCGGCATCGGCGCCCGCGGCGCCATCGACGACGGGTTCGCCCCGGAGTTCGCCGTCGTCGGCGAGGGGTCGACGAACTACTCCGGGCCGGGCGTCACCGACGTGGTCGTCGCCCACAAGGGCCGGCGCGCGAGCGCGCTCGTCGCCCGCGGGGAGAGCACCCACGCGAGCATCCCCGAGGAGGGAGTGAACGCCGTCTACCGCGCCTGCGACGCCGTCGACGTGGTCCGCGAGATGGCGTTCCCGGAGACGACGGTGCTGGGCGAGTCCCTTCGCGGGAGCGTCGCCGTCACCGAAATCGACGGCGGCACCGCGTGGAACGTCGTCCCGGACCGCTGTGAGGTGACTATCGACGAGCGGACGGTGCCCGGCGAACGCGCGCCGCTGGAGCAGGCAGCGTCCATCGAGGGGGTCGAGTGGACAGTCGAGCAGGACCTTCCGCCGATGGCGTGCTCGGACGACGACTTCGCCGACGCGGTGCTGGCGGCGGCGCAGGACGTGCAGACGGGCACGCCCGAACACGTCGTGAAGCCGCACGCGACCGACGCGGGGTGGCTCGCCGACGCCGGCACCGCCTGTGTGATCTGTGGCGCCGCCGAGTCGGGCGAGGCACACACCGACACCGAGAGCGTCTCCTACGAGGTGCTCGACCGCTGTTACCGCATCTACCACGCGGTCGCCGAGGACGCGAGCGCGTTCGCCTGAGCGGGCGGCCGGGGGCGGTGTCGGCTGGCCCCTCGGGTCGACCCCGCCGGGTTCGCCGAACGGACGTTTCAAGAACGCCGGGCGGCAAGCGTTGCCTGATGGCTACTGACGCGACCGGCGAGTCCGCGGGGACCGCCGACGCCTACGCGGAACTGGTGGAGCGATTCGAGCGGATCAACGGCGTGCAGGGCGCCGCCGGCGTCCTCGGGTGGGACCAGCAGGTGATGATGCCCGAGGGCGGCACCCCCGCGCGCTCGAAGCAGCTGTCGGTCCTCTCCTCGCTGAGCCACGAGATGCTCACGGACGACGAGACCGCCGACCTGCTCGACGCCGCCGCGGAGGCGGACCTCGACGACGAGCAGGCGGCGCAACTGCGCGAGATGCGCCGCGAGTTCGAGCGCGCCGACGCCGTGCCGACCGCGCTCGTAGAGGAAATCTCCGAGACCTCGACCGAGGCGCTGGGGGCGTGGGAGCAAGCGCGTGCCGAAGACGACTTCGAGCAGTTCGCGCCGTACCTCGAGAAGCTGGTCGACCTGAAGCGGCAGTACGCCGAGCACATCGACCCCGACCGCGACGCCTACGAGGTGCTGTTCGAGGACTACGAGCCGTGCCTCCCGCTGGAGCAGGCCGAGGAGATTCTGGAGACGCTCAAGGAGACGCTCGTGCCGATGATCGACGAGATCCGCGCGAGCGACGCCGACGTGACGACCGACGCGTTCGCCGGCGAGTTCCCCGAGGACGGCCAGGAGGAACTGTCCCGGGACGTGCTCACGACGCTCGGTTACGACTGGGAGCGCGGTCGCCTCGACCCGTCGACGCACCCGTTCACCTCAGGCAACGTGTACGACTGCCGCGTCACGACGCGCTACGACGAGACCGACCCACTGGGCGGCCTGATGGCGACGGTCCACGAGTTCGGCCACGCGTTCTACAACCTCGGCCTCCCCGAGGACCACTTCGGCACGCCGCTGGGCGAGTCGCGCGACCTGTCGGTCCACGAGAGCCAGTCGCGCCTCTGGGAGAACCACGTCGGTCGCTCGCCGGCGTTCTGGGAGCTTGTGACGCCGAAGTTCGCCGAGTACTTCGACAGCGACGCGAGCGCGCGCGAAGCGTTCGAGTCCGCGAACCAGGTGTACGAGGACAACCTCATCCGCGTCGAGGCGGACGAACTCACCTACCACCTCCACATCGTCATCCGCTTCGAGATCGAGCGAGCACTGATCTCTGGTGACCTCGACGTGGAAGACGTGCCGACGGTGTGGAACGACAAGTACGAGCAGTACCTCGGCATCCGCCCCGAGACGGACACGGAGGGCTGTCTCCAGGACATCCACTGGAGCCACGGCAACTTCGGCTACTTCCCGACGTACTCGCTCGGCTCGGTGATGGCGAGCCAGCTGTTCAACGCCGCCGAAGACGACATCGGGAACATCTACGGGAAGGTCCGCGAGGGCGACTTCGAGGACCTCCAGACGTGGCTCCGCGAGGAGATCCACCAGCACGGCGCCCGGTACGAGACGAACGAACTCGTGCGCGAGGCGACGGGCGAGGACTTCACCGCCGACTACTTCGTCGACTACGTGCGCTCGAAGTACGGCGACCTCTACGACCTCGAAGAGTCCGT
Organism: Halobaculum marinum; assembly: GCF_029338555.1. Lineage (GTDB taxonomy): Archaea > Halobacteriota > Halobacteria > Halobacteriales > Haloferacaceae > Halobaculum > Halobaculum marinum. The sequence continues at coordinate 2,786,935 of NZ_CP119989.1, forward strand.
CTAAGCGCCGGTCGGACGAACTCGACTGCCGAACGGGAACGGGCTCCGACTTTTCGCGCGCGATTCGCTACCCGTCTCGCCGTTCAGCCGCCGCCGCCAGCAGTTCCTTCAGCTCCCCGTACGGAACCCCGTCGGCCATCGCCTCGTAGGTGCCCTCCTCGCGCAACTCGACGGCGATCTCTCGGAGCAGTCCCAGCGTCGCGCGCATCGGGACGGATCCGACCGACACGCGCGCAACGCCCAGATCCGCCATCGTCGCGATCGGCGGCGCGCCCGGCCCACCGAGGACGTTCAGCGGCGCGTCCAGTCGGTCGACGAGTGCACCGATCGTCTCGGTATCCGTCACGCCCGGGACGAACAGGCAGTCCGCGCCGGCGTCGGCGTAGGCGTTCGCGCGCTCGACGGCGTGGTCGAGTCGGTCGGCCTCCTCGCCGACGCCGAGCCAGAACACGTCCGTTCGCCCGTTCACCACGACCGGCACGTCCGCCTCGTCCGCCGCGTCGCGGGCGGCCCGGATCACCGCGACGTGGTCGGCAACGTCGGCCAGTGGTCGGTCGGGGTCGCCGGTGCCGTCTTCGAGGTTGACGCCGACGGCGCCCGCCTCGACGGTCGCGGCGACCGTGTCGAACACCTCCTCGGGCGTGTCGCCGTAGCCCGCTTCGATGTCGGCGGTCACCGGCAGGTCGACCGCGCCGGCGATCCGTTCGACGACCGCGAGCATCTCCTCGCGCGAGAGCTGTTCGCCGTCGGGGACGCCCTGTGCGGCGGCGATGCCGGCGCTCGTGGTGCCGATGGCGTCGAACCCCGCGTCCGCGAAGACGACGGCGCTCCCGGCGTCCCACGCGTTCGGGAGGACGAGCGGGCCGGCAGCGGTGTGGAGCGCGAGCAACGACGCGGCGCGCTCGCGCTGGGTGGCGTGGTCCATTCGAGTGGCTACGCGGGCGACCGGCATGAACCCCGCCGGCGACCGCGCCCGGGGCGACCGGCCACCTTATCACGGCGAGGGCGCCACACGTCGAACGAACGCAGATGCGCCGCTTCACCGCCGACTACCTCGAACGCACGCGCCGCGGGATGTGGGAGTCGCGCGACGCGCTCGCCCCGCTGGACCTCGACACGCGGTCGCGCGTCCTCGACGTGGGCTGTGGGACGGGCGAACTCACCCGCGTGCTCGCAGAGGAGGCGCCCGACGCGCGGGTGGTCGGCGTCGACGCGGACACTGACCTGCTGGCGACCGCCCGTGACGCCGGCGGGCCAGCGGAGCGCGACCTCGCGTACCTCGCGGGCGACGCGACCCGCCTCCCGTTCCCCGACGACAGCTTCGACCTCGTCGCCTGCCAGGCCCTCCTGATCAACCTCCCCGACCCCGCCGCCGCGGTCCGGGAGTTCGCCCGCGTCTCCGCGGACCTCGTGGCCGCCGTCGAACCCGACAACGCCGACGTGGCGGTGACCTCCACCGTCGACGCAGAAGCAGCGCTGGAGGGGCAGGTTCGCGCGGCGTACATCGCGGGCGTCGGCACCGACGTGGCGATGGGTGAGCGCGCCCGCGAGTTGTTCGCCGACGCCGGCCTGTCGGTCGTCGACGCACGGCGCTACCGCCACGAGAAGCGGGTCGAACCGCCGTACTCCGAGGCGGACCTGGCCGGGATCGCACGCAAGGCCAGCGGCGCCGGCATCGCCGACCACGAGACGGAACTCCGCCGGGAACTCGCCGACGGCGACTACGACCGACTCCGACGCGAGTGGCGCGAGATGGGCCGGACGGCGGCGACCCAGGCACAAAACGGCGAGTACGAGCGCGTCGAGACGGTTCCGTTCGACGTGACCGTCGGTCGGGTTTGACCGCCGGCCGCGACGTATCGACTGCTCAGACCACGTCGCCGCGGACGGTCGCTCCCTCCTGTCGGTCGCGGTAGTCGCGAACGGCGTCGGCGATCTCGCCGGCTTCCGGCTCCTCGACGCCGAGCATCTCCAGCGCGCCCGACAGCGTCGGGAACGGAAGGTCGCCGTCCCGCAGTTTCGCCATCGTCTCGGGTGCGCGCCGCCCCTCGCCGTACAACTGGACGCCGCGGGGGTCGAGCACCTGCTCGTAGGCGCCGCGGTCGAGCGCGCCCTTGAGCCGCTGTTTCACGTTCTGGTCGAACGGGGCGTTACACACCTCCAGGTGGATCGGCTCGTCGTCCGGCAGGAGGTGCGCGGCGAGGCACTTCTCCGGGGCGGCGTAGCCGTTGTCGTTCGCGCGGATGTACTCGGGGTGCTCGCGCGCCCACTCCGAGGAGACGGACTTGCCGACTCCCTTCACGCCGTGCGAGCGCTGGAACTCCTCGGCGGCGTCCGGGTCGTCGCTGCGCATGAGCAGGTCCTTCGTCACGTACACGTCCAGCCAATCGATCGGGTCGAGTCCGAGGGCCACGTCGCCGTACACCCACACCTCCCGGACGGGGACCGGCATCGGCCCCTCGTCGACGGCGTCGATGATCGCCTCCACCCGGTCGAGGGCCGCCTCGCGCTCCATGCCCCCGTCTGGGCGGGCGACCGGGAAGCGTCTTACGCGTCTCGACGGACGTACACCGTCTTCTCCACCTCGGCGTGGACGACGCCGTCGTCGTCGACCAACGCCACGTCGTACACGCGGTCGCACGACTCTCCGGGCGCCAGCGACGCCTCGATGTCGCGGACCTCCGCGTCGGGGACGTCGAACTCGGCGTACAGCGTCGACCGGCCCGGCTTCAGGAACCGGATCTCGGCGGCCTTGTCCCAGACGGTGAACGCGTCGCCGAGGCGACGCTGGAGCAGGACGACGTATACGGGGTCGACGGCGCCGTACATGCTCCCGCCGAACAGCGTCCCCATCCCGTTGCGCGTGCGCCAGGTGAGCGGAAGTTCGACCGCGGCGTGCGAGAAATCCGGCGCCAAGTCGGTGAGCGTCGCTCCGGTGGACCAGAAGGAGGGGTAGTAAGAGAACGCGAGGCGGAACAGCCACGCCCGCAGTCGGTCGAGTCGCGTCATACACCGCCGTCCGCGGTGGTGCCTGTTGAGGCTGTCCGTCGGCGGTCGCCGGCGGCGGCGACCAGCGGCGGTCGGTGACGACCGTCGCCCGCACCACCGTGCGAAACGGGTATGGCCGCGCCGCCGCTACCCGCCTCCAATGGACTGCGACAGGTGCGGCGCCGACGCCGTGATGCACGCCGCCTACTCCGGGGCTCACCTCTGTGAGTCGCACTTCCGGGAGTCGGTCGAGCGACGCGTGCGGCGACGCGTGCGCGAGGACGACCTCCTCCCCGACGACGCGACGCCCGAGGACCCCGAACGCTGGGTGATCGGCCTGTCGGGCGGGAAAGACAGCGTCGTGCTCGCGACGGTGCTCGACGAGACGTTCGCCGAGGACCCCCGCGTGGAGATGGTCGCGCTCTCGATTCACGAGGGCATCGAGGGGTACCGCGACGCCTCGCTCGACGCCTGCGAGGAACTGGCCGCGGACCTGGAGATGCGCCACGAGGTCGTCAGCTACGAGGACGAACTCGGCGTCCGCATGGACGATGTGGTCGAAGACGACCCCGAGAACATGGCTGCCTGCGCGTACTGCGGGGTGTTCCGGCGTGACCTGCTGGAGACGTACGCCGAGGAACTCGGGGCCGACAAACTGCTCACCGGCCACAACCTCGACGACGAGGCCCAGACGGCCCTGATGAACTTTCTCGAAGGCGACACCGCGCAGATGGCGAAGCACTTCGACGCCTCCATCGGCCCGTTCCCGGAGCGCCGCGAGAGCGATCACTTCGTCCCGCGCGCCAAGCCGCTCCGTGACGTGCCCGAGAAGGAGGTCGCGCTGTACTGCCATCTCCGGGACCTCCCCTCACACATGGCCGAGTGCCCCCACGCCAGCGAGGCGTACCGCGGCGAGATCCAGTCGCTGTTGCTGGAGTTGGAGGAGAACCACCCCGGCGTCCGCCACTCGATCATGGCCGGCTACGAGGAGTTGTCCGGCGTGCTCGCCGACGAGTACCGCGGCGACGAGGATGCCGGCCCAGACCTGTCGCCGTGTGAGAACTGCGGGTCGAAGACCGCGCGCGACGTCTGTCGCAAGTGCGACCTCGTGGCGGCGATCCAGGGCGCGTAACGCCACGCCACTGGCGCGCTCCCACTCGGCGCCGTGGGCTGGCCCCCGATTCGGCGGCCGGGTCTGTGACGCCGCTGCTCGAAGTGGTGGAAGACGGAAAGAGAGAGAGAAAGTCGCGTCGCACCGGTCGTGTCGCCCGTGAGGGCCGTCTGGTCGAACCGGTCAGCGGATGACGTCGAGGCCGTTGGAGCGCTCGCTCGACTGCTCGCGCCCGCCGTCGGACTGCCAGGCCGCCTGCTGGCCGTTGTTCGACTGCGCGTTCGACTTCGCGTCGAAGTCGACGTCCTGTGCCGCGCCGCCCTCGATGGACGCACGCGACTTGTCGGCCTGCTTCTGCGTGCTCGGGCCGAGCACCTGCGCGCTCTGGACGCCCGTCATGATCGCCATGACGCGCACCTTGCCCTTGTACTCCTCCTGGATGCGGGCGCCCCAGATCACGTTCGCGCTCGCCTCGAGGCGCTCGGTGATGTTGTCGGCGATGCCCTCGGCCTCCTTCAGCGTGAGGTCGGGGCCGCCGGTGATGTGGACGAGGCCACCCGACGCGCCGCGGTAGTCCACGTCCAGCAGCGGGTGGTTCATCGCGTCGTTGACGACCTCTTGGGTCTTGTTCTTGTCCTGGGTCTCGCCGACGAGCATCACCGCGACGCCGCCCTGGTTCATGATCGTGGACATGTCCGCGTAGTCCAGGTTGATGAGGGACGGCTGCGTGATGGTCTCGGAGATACCCTTGACCGTCTCGGCGATGATCTGGTCCATCACCGAGAACGCCTTCCCGATCGGCAGGTTCGGGACGTAGTCGAGGAGTCGGTTGTTGTCGAGGACGATGATGGAGTCTGCCTCGTTGCGGAGGTTCTCCAGCCCTTCCTCGGCCTTGACGGTGCGGGCGCGCTCGACGTTGAACGGCGTCGACACCATGCCGACGACGATGGCGCCCTGCTCTTTGGCGATCTTCGAGACGACCGGCGCCGCGCCAGTGCCCGTGCCGCCGCCCATGCCGGCGGTGACGAACACGAGGTCCGCGTCGCCGAGCACGTCCTTGATCGTGCCCTGGGCCATCTCGGTGGCGCGCGACCCCATGCTGGGGTCGCCACCGGCGCCGAGACCCTGCGTCAGGGACTTGCCGACGAGGATCTTCGTGTCGGCCTCGATCATCTTGAGGTGCTGCTTGTCGGTGTTGATCGCCACCGTCTCGGCGCCGTCGACGCCGATGTTGTACAGCCGGTTGATGGTGTTGTTACCCGCGCCGCCCGCGCCGACGATGACGATCCGGGGCTCCCCGAACTCGTCGTCGCCGTCCATCTCGGCCATGCTGCGTTGCTCCGCCTCCGCGTTCTCGAGCGCGTCCTGAACGATATCCTGCATTGATTACACCTTCGCCCAGCTGCGTTTACTGCGCTCGCCGCGCGCACGCTCGCCGGATGTGTCCGCTTGTTCGTTGAGCATGTCGCGCACGGCCGACCGAATCGCTTCGCTGCGGTTCGGGAACTCGCCCGTCTCGACCATCTGTTCGACCTCCTCGATCTGCTGTTTCGGGATTCGTAGTGTCACACGTTCCATTGGTACATTCCCCCGGTAAGACGACAACACGCATACACGTGCCCTCACGGGCCGACGACCGGAGTTTCCCCGCTCCGACCGCGACCTGTAAGACGAGCCGTCTTACGCATCACTACCAATATACCGTTTGCATATAAATATATCGCCGGTTGTATGACGGATACAGCCGAGTTGTCTTACGCTCCGTAGCGGTGGTGTACGCGTCTTACTACCGGTCCAGCACGTCGGCGGCGGGGGTCCGTCGCCCACAGCCGGGGCAGAACGCCCAGTCGGAGCGGACCTCGTCGCCGCAGTCGCAGAACACCCGCCTGCTCGCCTTCTCGCCGCAGTTCGGGCAGAACACGTGGTCGCCGGACACGTCTTCTCCGCACTGGGCGCACGCGGTGGCCTCGGCCGGCGACACGGCCTCCGCCTCCTCCCTGTCGGCGTCCGAACCGGACCGCTCGCGTCCGTCGGTGGTCGCCGTGTCCGACGCCCCCCCTACGTCGACGCCGGCGCCGTCGACGTTCACCGTGAGGTTCACCGGCGGCGCAGCGTCCGGGACGCCGAACGGCCGCGGGGAGGTCGTTCCGTCCCTCGTTTGCGCCCCGAGTGCCTCGTCGAGGCGTGCGGTCACCAACTCGTCCACGCGCGCTGCGAGCGCGTCGTCGAGCGTGTCTGCCGGTCCGTCGGATGGGTCCGAGTCCGTCTCGGCCTCGCGCACCGGCGTGGACGCGCTCGGCCGCTCCGCATCGTCGAGGTACTCGCGGAGCGCCTCCCGCATGACCTCGCTCTTCGACCCCTCGAGCTGTTCGAGGCGGTCGACGAGGTCCGCGTCCGCGCGGAAGGTTATCTTGCTCATGTCCCCCACCTTACGGCAGGGTGCATATCAAACTATCCCAGCGTCGGACGCGCGTCCGTCGCCCGACGCGTCTTACGCGCCGCACGGACCGTTTGCGGATGCTGCTGGTCGCGGCGTCTTACGTGCCCAGGTCGGTCCCACGTCCCTCCATCGAACCCAGAATTAGAACAGTCTAAACTCTGCCTTCGGTCGGAACAACTATACCCTTCGAGCGTCCTTCTCGGAGTGAGTATGACCGACACACGTGACCCGGCGGGTTCGCCGGGAACGACCAGACGCCGGTACCTCGCCGGCGCGACGAGTCTCGCCGCCGCGGGCCTCGCCGGCTGTCTGGGCGGTGCGGCCGGAAGTGGTACCGACACCGGCGAGGACGCCGGCAACAGCGACGGCCCGACGGTCGTCGCCTCGTTCTTCAGTTTCTACGACTTCGGCAAGAAGGTCGCGGCGGACACCCCGGTGACCGTCGAGAACCTGATCCCCACGGGCCTGCACGGCCACGGGTGGGAGCCGAACGCCAGCATCACGCGGCGCATCGTCGACGCGGACGCGTTCGTCCACGTCGGGGAGGACTTCCAGCCGTGGGCCGACCGCGCCATCCAGACGCTGAAAGACGACGACGTCGACACCCAGTTGATCAACGTGCGCGAGGGCGTCGAACTCGTCCCGCTGGCCGACAGCCTCGACCGCGACGAGGAGGGGGTCGGCGAGGGGCGCGGGCGGGACCCCCACTTCTGGCTCGACCCGACGCGCGCGACGATCGCCGTCGACAACATCACCGAGGGGTTCGTCGAACTCGCACCCGAGTACGAGGACACGTTCCGCGCGAACGCCGAGGCGTACAAGACGGACGTGCTCGCACGGATCGACGCCGACTACGAGGCGATCTTCGACGCCGCCGAGCGCGACGTGGTCCAGTTGGCTGCACACAACGCGTTCCAGTACATCGCGGACCGCTACGGCGTGCAGATGCGCCCGCTCGTCGTCAACCTCGCCGCCAGCGGTGACGTGAAGCCCTCGGACATCACCGAGGCCAAGCGCGTCATCGACGAGAACGACATCCGCTACATCGGCGCGGGCGTGTTCGAGACGCGCCGCCCCGCCAAACAGCTCATCGCCGAGACCGACGTGGAGGCGTACTATCCCGTCACTCCGTACGCGGGCGTGCGCGAGGACTGGGTGGAGAACGAGTGGGGGTACGAGGAGATCGCGTACAACATCAACATGCCCACCTTCGAGGTCGTGCTCGGCAACACGCCGCCGAGCGAGGCCGGCTACGACGGCTGGGACGCCGAGTGGAGGAACTTCGAATGAGTCGTGCAGACGCCGCGACCGCCGAGACGGTGACCGACGGCGCAGACCCGGCGACCAACGGCGCCGGACGGGCGACGGGCAAGGAGGTCATCTCGCTGTCGGACGTGACGTTCGGCTACACCGCCGCGCCCGTCGTCGAGGACGTGAGTCTCGACGTCCGCGCCGGCGAGTACCTCGCCGTCGTCGGCCCGAACGGCTCGGGGAAGTCGACGCTGATGAAACTCATGCTCGGCCTGCTCCGCCCGGACGAGGGCGAGGCGCGCCTGTTCGGCGAACCGGCCCACCGCTTCGACGACGGCCAGCGCGTCGGCTACGTCTCCCAGCACGCCAGCGCGGCCAAGGAGATGCCGATCACCGTCCGCGAGGTCGTGCGGATGGGCCGGTTCTCGCACGTCGGCTTCGGTCGCCTCGGCGCCGATGACGAGCGGATCGTCGACGACGCGCTCGCGACCGTCGGGATGGCCGACTTCGCCGACCGGCGGATCACGAAGCTCTCCGGCGGGCAGCGCCAGCGAGCGTTCATCGCACGCGCGCTCGCGGGCGAGGCCGACCTGCTCGTGCTCGACGAACCGACCGTCGGCGTCGACGCCGAGTCCGTCGAGGCGTTCTACGACCTGCTCGCCGCGCTCAACGACGACGGCATCACCGTGCTCCTCATCGAGCACGACCTCGGCGCCGTCACCGACCACGCCGAGCGCGTCGTCTGCATGAACCGCGAGGTGTACTTCGACGGCCCGACCGAGGAGTTCGTCGGCAGCGACGCGCTCGCGCGGGCGTTCGGCACCGCCGTCGGCTTCCTCGGCGGGAGTGAGAAGCGATGACGCTCCCGACCGGTGCCGCGGCCGCCCTCGGAGCAGTCGCCGCCTCCCCGCCCGCGCCGCTGCAGTCGGGGAGCGCGCTCGACCCGGTGCTCGCACCGATCTACTACCTGCTCGACCTGTGGTCGCTGTTGATGACCGCGCTCGGGGACGCGACGGGACTGGAACTGCTCCAGTACGGGTTCATGCACCGTGCGATCCTCGTCGGTCTCTGCATCGGGGTGATGGCGCCGCTCATCGGGACGTTCCTCGTCCACCGCCAACTGGCGCTCATCGGTGACGCGCTCGCCCACACCGCGTTCGCGGGGGTCGCCGTCGGCCTGTTCCTCAACGGCGTCTTGAGCCTCGGCGTCTCGCCGTACCTCACCGCCGTCGTGGTCGCGGTACTCGCGGCGCTGCTCATCGAGGTCATCTCCGAGGTGACCGACGCCTACAACGACGTGTCGATGGCCATCGTCCTCTCGACGGGGTTCGCCCTGGGGACGGTGCTGATCAGCCTCAACGCAGGCGGCCTCGCAGTCGGGATCAACCAGTACCTGTTCGGCAACCTCTCGACCGTCTCGGCTGAGAACGCCGCCATCCTGCTGGTGCTGTTCGCCATCATCGTCGGCACGGTCGCGCTCACGCGCAACCAACTGCTGTACGTCACCTTCGACGAGACGGCCGCGGAGGTGTCGGGCATCCCCGTGAACTGGTACAACCGCGTGATGGTGATGCTCACCGCGCTGGTCGTCGTCGGCGCGATGCAGATCATGGGCGTCATCCTCGTCGCCGCGATGCTCGTGGTCCCGGTCGCCGGCGCCGCGCAGGTGTCGCGTAGCTTCTCGGAGTCGCTACTCGTCTCCGTCGTCCTCGCAGAACTGGCCGTACTGCTCGGTATCGGCGCCGCCTACTACGGCGAGGCGACCGCCGGGGGCGTCATCGTCCTCGTCGCCGTCGCCATCTACGCGCTCGCGGTCGTCGTCGGGAAGGTGCGCGAGGCCCGCGGCGACGACGACGCGCCCGAACTCGGGAGCATCGACGCAGACGAGGACGCGGTCGTGACCTCGGACTGAGCGACCTGGCGGAGATTTCGTATCGCACTCTACGATTTACCGGCGAGCGACCGCTCGATGGGGCACACCCCGCGCCGCTTCCCCGAGGCTTATCCCGCGAGCGGCGAATCCGCACGCAATGGCGACGAGACTCCCCGAATCCGAGTTCGACGCGCGGCTCGCGGAGGTGCGCGGGCGGCTCGCGGACACCGACGCGGACGCGGCGACGTTCTTCAACGCGACGAGTATCGAGTACGTGTCGGGGTTCCACCACATCCAGACCGAGCGGCCGGTCGTCCTCGCGGTGACACAGGACGGGATGGAGATCACCGTCCCGCGCCTCGAGGTCGAGCGCGTCGAGCCGAACCCCCGGATCGACACGGTGCACCACTACTTCGACTACCCCCAGGGCGCACCGCTGCGAACCGCCGTCGAGATGCTCGAAGGCATGGGCGTCGAGTCGGTCGTCTCCGACGCCGACGGCGCGCCCGGCGTGATGGGGTACGAGGGGCCGAGCCTCTCGGAGTTCGTCGACGTCGAGTCGCAGTCGTGGGTCGACCGCATGCGCTGGGAGAAGACCGACGCCGAGGTCGACCTCGTGCGCGAGTCCGCCAAGTGGGCGAACCTCGCGCACCGCTACCTCGCCGACTACACGGAAGTCGGCGCCCACCCGGTCACCGTCAGTCAGCGGGCCACGACCGACGCCTCGCGCGCGATGCTCGACACACTCGGCGACCAGTACGCCGTCCGCACGCGGGGGTCGGGCCCCGTGCACGCGGGGTACATCTCGGGGTCGGAGACCGCGCTCCCGCACGGGCACACCCCCAACGAACGGCTCTCTGAGGGCGACGTGCTGGTGACGGGGGCGTCCGCGAACGTCGACGGCTACCACTCGGAACTGGAGCGGACGATGTTCGTCGGCGAACCGAGCGACGAGCAGGTCCACTACTTTGAGTTGATGGTGGAGGCGCAGGACATCGCCATCGACGCGCTCGGGCCGGGGCAGTCCATCGCCGGCGTCGACGAAGCGGTCCACGACTACTTCGTCGAGCAAGGCATCGAGGACACCGCCCAGCACCACGTCGGCCACAACATCGGCATGGGCGGGCACGAACCGCCGTACATCGACCGCGGGTGGGACGACTACGACCACGTCGACGAGGGCGACGCCCGGATGGCGGCGGGTCAGATCTACACCATCGAACCGGGCATCTACACCGACGACTACGGCTACCGCCACTCCGACACCATCGCGATCACCGAGAACGGCACCGAGTGGCTCACCTTCTTCCCGCGCGATCTGGAGTCGAACGTCATCCGGTAACGGCGCCGCCGACCCACGACCACCCGTTTTCGTCGCACTCGCACACACACACGCGCTCACACCGAGTGGATAGTCTCGGGTCACCCCGCGGCGCTATCGCTGCCCGTTCTCGACCGCCTCGGCACGTGCAGCACCGACTGCTCCACCGTAGGCCCCACCCTCCTCGCCGCCTGAATAAACTGCGTTGCGCGATATGAAATCGTGTTCGGCCCGGATCGCTCGGGTTGACCGCGACCGCCGCCCGTGGCTCGGAGCGTTCTTGTGTCCCGGGACGCGAGCGACCGACGATGCCCGCCGTCTCGTTCGGACTGTTCGACACGCTCGTCGAGGCCGACCTGCCCGCCGACCCCGCCGCCGCCGTCGGCGAGGAACTTCGCGCACGCGGCGTCGCGGTTCCGGCCGACTGGAGCGACGCCTTCCACGAGACGCACGTCGACGCCCCCGCGGGCGCGGAGGTCCCACTTCCGGCGCACGTGAGTCGTGCGCTCGCCTCGCGCGGCGTCGCCGCTCCCGGCAACGCGGCGCGACGGGCCGTCGTCGCGGCGTTCGACCCCGAGGTTCGCACGCGCGAGGGGGCCGCGGCGGCGGTGGCCACCGCTCGCGAGCGCGGACCGGTGGGACTGCTGGCGAACTGCGCGGTGCCGGAGTTGGTCGGTCGCACGCTCGTCCGGTCGGACCTGGCGCGCGACGACTTCGACGCGGTCGTGTCGAGCGTCGCCTGCGGGTGGCGCAAACCGGACGCGCGGGCGTTCGAACGCGTCGCCGATGCGCTCGGTGTGACACCCCCGTCGCTCGTCCACGTGGGAACCGACCCCGACGTCGACGGCGCAGTGACGGGGGTCGGAGGCGAGTTCGTCGACGCCCGGGAGTCGTTCGATGGCGTGTGACGGGCGAGTCACCGATCCGAGTCCGACCAGCGATCCGTCACAGGTAGCGGCAATTTTCCGGCCAACAGTATTGAGATTAATAACCGCGAGCCAGTGATTTTACAGATAGCAGCAGTCCCCTTGGTATGGCTTCACAGTATGCTGACGACGCTGACATCTCCGAGGTCGACACTGGGCTGGACACCGACGTGGACATCCAGTCGGAACTCGACGAGGAGATGGCCGACATGGACACAGACACCGTCGACGCGTTGTCCGGGCTGCAGGCCGCGTCGGAGCAGGTGGCGGGGTCGACCGTAGAGATCGCCGGCCTCGCGCGCGTCCAGTCCGACGACATGCACACGGTGACCAACGAGATGACGAATCTCTCGGCGGCCATCGAGGAGGTCGCGTCGTCCGCCGAGCAGGTCGCGGTCGCCGCCGAGTCCGCCGAGGAGGCCGCCGAAGAGGGTGAGGAGGCCGCCGAGGAGGCGATGGAGGCGATCCGTGCGGTCGCCGACGCCGCCGACTCGATGACCTCCGGCATCGAGCGCATCGGTCGGCGGATCGAGGACATCGACGAGTTCGTCGACGTGATCGACGGGATCGCCGAGCAGACGAACCTGCTCGCGCTCAACGCCAACATCGAGGCCGCGCGCGCCGGCACCGAGGGCGACGGCTTCGCCGTCGTCGCGAACGAGGTGAAGGCGCTCGCCGAGGACTCTCAGAACGAGGCAGAGGCGATCGAGAGCACCGTCGACGAGATCAAAGGCGAGATGGCAGAGGTCGTCGACGAGATCGAAGGGAGCAACGACCGCATCGAGCGCGGCGTCGACAAGACCGAGGCGGCGATGGACCACCTCAGCGAGATTTCCGACACGGTGTCGGAGGCGTCGGCGGGCGTCAGTGAGGTCGCCCGCGCGACCGACGAGCAGGCCGCCTCCGCCGAGGAGGTGTCCGCGATGGTCGAGGGCGCCGCGGAGGCCGCCGAGGAGATCGCCAGCGAGGCAGACGAGATCTCCGAGGCGGTGGAAGAACAGACCAACGAGATCGGCTCGGTCGTCGAGTCCCTCTCAGACGCCTGAGGCTGCCGTCGGCGGCAACGCCTTCTCGTGACGCCATCGTCGACAGCGGTGCGTCCGGGACGCCCCATCCCGGCGGGCGGTGGAAGGCCCGGACGCGGTCACGGACCCGTGACGAAGAACAGGAGGACGGAGATCGCCAGCGACGCGAGGACGACCGCCGCCGCGAGCGCGCCGCCCATCGAGACGGCGGCGTTGGCGTGGCTGGCGAGCGACTCGGTCCGGTCGTTCCCGAACACGGTCACCTCGGCGTGCTCGGTCGCCATCCCCGCCTCGACCGGTTCGGCGTCTGTCGTCGCCTCGCGCACCACGTCGACGACCACGTCGGTCAACTCGTCGTGGTCGACGACGGCGCCGACCTGGTTGTCCGCTTCGACGGTGTTGACGACGTGCGTATCGGTAGTGAGCACCTCCGCGTCGTCGACGCCGACGCGGTCGACTACGGCCTCGACGAGCACGTCCCGCAGCCCCGGTTCCATGTTGTTGCCGTCGACGAGGACGTAGGCGGTCGTCTGTGCGGCGTCGGGGTCGGCGTCGTCGGCGTCGCCGGTGTCGACCGCACTCGCGCCCGACTCGGGGTCGGTCGCCACCTCGGTGACCATCGCGCGGATGCCGAGCGGACCGATCCCCTCTGCCGGCACCCAGTCGGTGGGCTCCCAGGCGACGCCGATCGAGAGGTCGCCGCGGGGCGCGACCGCGAGTCGGTCGCCGGCCTCGCCGGCGGCCCGGATCATGTCGAACGAGCGGACCGACCCGGGCGTCACGTGGCCCAGGTCCGGGCCGTCGAGTCCGTTGTTGGAGTTGTGCGCGTCCGCGAGCAGCACGTCGCCGAGGCCGCCGGTGCGCGCCTCCGCGGCGGTCGAGAGCCCTACCGCGTACTCCACGTCGTCGGCGAAGCCCGGTGCGAACGTGGAGACGAGGAGCGCGTCGTCGCCGAACCCCTGCCCGAGTAGCGACGCCTCGCCGGCGTCGGCCCGGAGGCTCTCGGTGGCGTCGCGCGAGTAGGTGAGGCGGTCGTACGCCCGGTCGGCGGCGTCGATGACGGTGTCGACTTCGCGTTCGGTGACGAGGTTGAAGTCGTGGCCGGCGGTCGCGTGCGGCGGGAACGCCAGCCCCTCGGTGGCGTCGGCGACGCGGACCGGGAGGTTGCCGCCGCCAATCTCGCCCATCGGCCCCGGGTGGATCATCGGGAGCACCCAGCGGGCCTTCTCGGTGTCGTCGGGGGTGCGAAACGAGAGGACGGTGACGGGGACGACGGCCTCCTCGCCCAACTGCTCGAAGAAGTCCTCCAACTCGCGAGTCCCCTCGGCGATGTGGCCGATGAACCCGCGGAGGAAGTCGAGCACGCTGACCCCGAGCGTGTTGCGCCACGGGCGGTCGACGACGTAGAGGAACGTCCACACGCCCGCGGCGTACAGCACCGACGTCAAGCCGAGGACGACGAAGTGGTCGGGGCTGATCGCCGACAGCTCAGCGGGTGCCTCGCCGGGTCGCGCGAGGTACGGCATGAGGAACGTGTCGAGCAGGGGGCCGCTCACCTCCAACAGGCTGAGCGTCCCGCTGTAGACGAACAGCAGCACCGCGGCGGTGGCGCTCTGGAGGCTGGCGGGCACCGCCGCGACGAGGATGGACGACTGCGACACCGCCATGATGACCAGCAGGCGGATGGCGAACACCGACGCGAGCGCGACGACGAGCACGTCGAAGACGAACCGCTGGCCGAGCGGGGTGAGGTACGCGAGCAGCGCGCCCACGGTGAGGAACGCGACGATGATCACCTCACACACCAGCGCCAGCAGCGACGAACGGTTCGGCGTCAACTTCCCGCCGACGAGTCTGTCCACCCACGCGGTGCCGAGGCCGGCGACGATGGTCGGGATGCCAATGAAGAACACGCCCTCCCAGGCGTCGCGCCCGACGAACAGCACGCCGCGCCACACCTGCGTGGTCTCGGGGCGCTCGAACGCGCCGATCCCAGCGACTGCGGCGAGGAGGAGGGCGAACGCGACCGACGTGTACCACGACGGGGCGCGGAAGATGAACCGCGACAGCCCGGCGAGGTTGCTCTGGGTCGCTGTCATACGCGTTGACGCTGAGGAACGCGGTCCGCCCCTAAAAAGCAGGCGCACTCGTCGCGTGAACCGTTAGCGACCGTCGGGGGGCTTCCGCGGTCGTGTGCGGACGCGGGTCGTCGGTCGAGCTATCAACACGTGCAAGCAACACAAAACCGCAAGACTGCACGCCGAATCGGAGCAATCGAACGCCGGAGTTACTCGCAGATGGCGACGAAGTTCTCGAAGACCTCCTGGCCGCGCTCGGTGTGGCTCACTTCGGGGTGCCACTGGACGCCGTACAGGTCGCGCTCGGGGTCGCTCATCGCCTCGACGCCGCAGACGTCGCTGTCGGCGGTGACGTGGAACCCCTCGGGCACCTCGACGACCTCGTCGGCGTGGCTCGCCCACGTGCGCGTCTCGGGTGCGAGCGACCCGACGAGCGGGTCGTCCGGGTCGGTGATCCGCACGTCCACGTCGGCGTAGCCGCCGTAGTCGCCGGACTCGACGCGCCCACCGAGCTCCTTGGCGATGAACTGCAGGCCCAGACAGATGCCCAGGACGGGCACGTCGAGGTCGAGGTACTCCGCACACCGACCGACCCGGTCCATGTCCGGGCCGCCCGAGAGGACGATGCCGTCGGCGTCGATGTCGGCGGGGTCGGTGTCGTTGTCGAGGATGTCGGTGTCGACGCCCACGTCGCGCAGAGCGCGACCCTCCAGGTGCGTGAACTGTCCGTGGTTGTCGATGACCACGATACGCGGCTCGCTCATACCGTGGGTTGCGCGGACGTGGTGAAAAGCGACCCGCTTCGCGCTCGGGGATGCACGGACGTGCCTACCTCTGCGGTCGAGTCGGGGACGGCGGCCTCACCCGTCCTCCCCGTAGCGCTCGCCCGCCGTCGAGAACCCCAACTCCCCCAACTCGTCGGTGCGGCGCCCCTCGCGCTCGGCGACGGCCTCCGGGTCCGGACTCGCGTCGTCGTCGATGCGCGCGAACGACTTGTGGACCTTCGTGTGACACCACCGGCAGAGGCCGACGGTGATCTCGTGTGAGAGGCTCCGATCCGCGTCGCCGTCGTGCGGTTTGCGTCCGCTACTTGCAGCCCCCTCGCCGTACGAGAGGTGGTGTGCTTCGATCAGGGGCCGCCGCTCGTCGTGGGCGATGCGCACCTCTTCGAGGCCGCACCGGACACACGCCTTGGCGTCGCTCGTCGACCGGTAGTGGGGGCAGTCGGCCCAGTCCACATCCTCGTCGGCGACGACGCAGGCGTAGTCGTCGCGGCGGCGCGCGGCCGCGAACGTCGGGTCGTCGCCCGCCCTGTCGAGCGCGAACCGACACCGACCGTCGTCGGTCAGGTGGTCACAGCGCCCGGCGTACTCGTACGGGTCGTCGACGCCGACGGGCGTGCCGTCCGGCGTACGCTCCATGGACGAGCGAGCGTCGCCCTCGGTGAAAAAGCCTCACTCCCGCGGGACGCTGATGTCCTGCAGGTCGCCGCCGCAGTCGCTACAGGTTCCGGGGCTGTGCGACGCCTCGACGCGTGCTGAGCACTCCCGACACTCGAACACGCGCACCGATCCGGCTTGGTATGGGTCGGAGCGCATGGGCGTGTTAACGTGTCGCACAGTATTAACGTCGTCGGTGAGCCGACAAGACGCTCCGATCCCCGACGCTGTCTGGCGATTCTCTGTCAGGCCTCGCCGCGCTCCATCGCCGCCGCGAGGTCACGCAATCGGGTGACGCGGTCGGCGGCGGGCGGGTGTGAGCGCGTCTCGACGCGGAAGCCGAACGGGTCGGCGGCGTCGTCTGCGTCGGTGGCGTCGTCCGCGTCGACGGTGCCCGACTCTGCGTCTCGAACGGAGGCGTCGTCGGGCGCGTCGAAGCCGCCGGGGAGGAAGCAGAGTCCGTGGAGTCCCGCGATTCGCTCGCGGCGTGCCGTCGGCTGTGCAGCGTCGCGGGCGTCCGCCGTCGGTGCCGCGGTCGCGTCGCCGAGGCGTTCGAGCAGGGTCGCGAGCGTCGCGGGCGACCCGGTGAGGCGGGCGGCGGCGCGGTCGGCGGCGAACTCCCGCGTGCGCGACAGCGACCGCGCGAGGAACACCACCGGCGTCGCGAGCACGCCCAGGACGACGCCGCCGAGCAGGAGCACCGCGCCCGCGCCGACGACGAACGAGCCCAGCGAGGTGGCAGAGAGTGCCGGCCCCGGGAGCGAGGGAGCGGCGAGCGCGTAGAGGGCGACGCCGCCGCCGACGGCGACCAACGTGCGGGCACCCGGCGCGTCGTCGAGGCCCAGGTCGCGCCACAGCGAGTAGTCGCCGTTGACGAGCGCCGGGAGGAACGCGGCGGCGGTGAGGACCGTCGCGTCGCGGTTGCGCAGGTGGGCGAGTTCGTGCGCGAGGACGGCGTCGAGTTCGTCGTCCGAACAGGCGTCGAGCAGGCCAGTCGAGACGACGACGGTCCCTCGTCCGGCGCCGGCTACCGAACAGCTGTTCGGCGTGTCGCTGTCGACGACCGCGAGGCGCGCTGTCGGCGCGTCGAGTCCCTGGGAGAGGCGGTCGAGTCGGCGGTAGAGGTCGGGGAACGCTTCGCGGTCGACGACGCGGGCACCGGTGCCCGCGAGCAGGTCGTGTCGGACGTATCGGACCTGCACGACGAGCGCGATCGCGACGATCGGAATCGCAAGCAGGAACGGCGAAACGGAGAGCCACGGGGCGACCAGCGCGGCCGCGGCGAGCGCGAACGCGCCGGTGAACAGCAGGGTGGCGAACCCGGTGGCGGCAGTGTGGAGGGCGAGCGAGCGGTCGACCATGTTCGTCTCCAACAGGTCCCCGAGGAAACAAATACTTCCGGGAACGACAGATGCACAGATGGGATACGACCCCGCTCGTGTCGCCCTCGCCCTCCTCGCTGTCGGCGTCGTCGCGGTGTCTGCGACGCTGTTCCCGGCCGCCGGCCTCGGTTCGTACCCGGCGGCAGACCGGACCGGCGGCGTCTCCGGAACGACCGGCGACGGAGGAGTCGGCGGCACAACGCCCGCATCGGCGACGACCCCCACGGCCACCCCGGATCCGAGTTCCGGGACCGACGGCGGAACCGCCACACCCACGGCCACCCCGACGCCCACGGCCACGCCGACCCCGGAGCCAGCGGCGAACTACGACACCGGCGGCGGCGGGTTCGGCGGCGTCGCGGGGCTGCTGTTCGGACTCCTCTGTGTCCTGCTGGTCGGCAGCGTCGGCGGCGTGCTGGTCCTCTCGGGGCGCTACGCCGTGAACGCCGACGAGTTGCCGGCGGGACGGCTCCCCCGACTCCGACTCGCGGTGCGTGCGGTCCCCCAGACCACGATGGCGGTGCTGGTCGGCGCCGGGTCGACCGCCGCGACCGCCGCGGAGACGCTCGGGTCGGTTGCCGGCGCACTCGGCGGGAGTCTCGCTACCGGAACTGGGACCGTCCTGGGTGGGTTCGGGCGCGCGCTGGCGGCCGTCCCGACCGCACTCGCGGCGCTGTCGCTCCCCTCGCTGTCGCTGTCGGGGCTGTTCTCCGGCATCGGCTCGCCCCCGGGGAGCACGGGCCGGCGACCGAGCGGTCGGTCGAAGACCGGCGGCGGCGCCTCGACGGCGACCTCGGGTGAACCGACCGAACCGGACCCGCCCGAGACGATACGGGAGGCGTGGCGCCGCTTCCGGGCGGCCGTCCCGGGGCGTGACAAGGAGTCGTGGACGCCGGGCGAC
Source organism: Halobaculum marinum (assembly GCF_029338555.1). Lineage (GTDB taxonomy): Archaea > Halobacteriota > Halobacteria > Halobacteriales > Haloferacaceae > Halobaculum > Halobaculum marinum. Next base: position 2,805,670 of record NZ_CP119989.1, read on the forward strand.
CTCGCACGGCGCGCGACCGACCGCGGCTACCCCCGCGACGCCGTCGACGCGCTGACGGAGGCGTTCCGCGGCATCCGGTACGGGAACTGGGCGGTCACCCCCGAACGCCGCGACCGCGCGCTGGACGCCTACGACCGGGTCCGGCGCACGCTCGACGGCGGCCCCGGCGACGAAGACGGTGACGCTGGTGACACCGGAGACGCCGGAGGGGACGACCGATGATCCGCGGCTCGGTCGACGCACGCGACGCGCTCGCGGTGCTGGCGACCGTCGCGGGCGTCGGTGCACTCGCGGTCCTGCTGGTGGTGCCGGTCGAGTGGGTGCCCGCCGGCGTCGGCGTCCGGCCCGTGCTGTGGCTGTTCGGAGTCGCCGCCGTCTGCGTCGCCGGCTGGCTGGTGCGCGACCTGATCGTTCCGCCGCCGCGCCACGGGTCGCGGGTCGGCGACGACCCCCGCCGCGAGTGGGACGCTCCGCTCGTCGACGACGACCCGGAGGCGATAGAGCTCGGCGACGACCGACCGCTCGGCGACGCCATCACCGTCGCCGCCGGCGACGACGACAGGCTGTCGAGCGAACGCGGTCCCCGCCCGGTAGTGGCACGAGCGCGCGCCCGGCGGCACCTCCACGACGCCGCAATCCACGCGGTCGCGACCGCCGAGAGCGTCGACGAGTCGACCGCCGAGCGCCGCGTCGACCGCGGCGAGTGGACCGACGACGTTCGGGCCGCCGCGTACCTCTCGGAGACGGCGACGCCGTCTATTCCGCCGACGACGCGACTGCGCGACTGGCTCGCCGGCGAGCGGACCGCCCGGTGCGTCCGCGCGACCGTCCGAGAACTGGAACGACTCGACCGCCGTGCGCGGCGCGGCCACCGTCCCAACGAGCGAAACAGACGCGCGATAAGCGACGAGCGCACCGACGACGCAGCCACAGCGGGTGCGTCTTCGACGGACACCGGGTGGGATAGCGCTGACGACGACAACACCGACGACGACCGCACGACCTACGGCGAGCGGGTGTATCCGAAGCCCGCGACGGAGGCGACGGAGGTGTCGCGGTGAGCGTCCGCACTCGGTCGCGGTGGCTCCCCGGCCTGCTGGCGGCGCTGGCGTGTGCGTTCGGCGGGGTGGCGTTCGGCGACCCGGTCGTGTTCCTCGCGTCTGGCGTCGGCCTCGCGTACGTCGCCTACGGCGCCGTCGCGGGCGAGCCGTCGCCGGACGCGCTCGTCGTCGAGCGGCGCGTGAGCGACGACGAACCGCGAGCGGGCGACGAGGTGAGCGTCACCGTGGAGGCGTTCAACGCCAGCGAGGCGCACCTGCCGGACGTGCGCGTCGTGGACGACACGCCCGAGGGCGTGGCCGTCGTCGACGGTTCGCCGCGCGCGGGCGGGACGCTCGCACCGGGCGAGTCGCTCTCGGTGGAGTACGACCTCCGCGCGCGCCGCGGCACCCACGAGTTCGGGGAGTGCGTCGCCGTCGCGCGCACGCTCACCGGCGCGAGCGAGGTGCGCGCGACCGCGGGCGCCGGCGACACGCTCGCCGTCCGCTCGGGCGGCGACGCGCTCGCGCTTCGCGAGCAGACCGAGTCCGCGGTCGGTCGCGTCGAGACGGACGACGCCGGGGAGGGAGTCGCCTTCCACTCCGTGCGCGCGTACCAGCACGGCGACCCCGTCAAGCGCGTCGACTGGCGGCGGTTCGCCCGGACCGGCGAACTGTCGACCGTCGAGTACCGCGAGGAGCGCGCCGCCACGGTCGTCCTCGTCGTCGACGTGCGCGAGGAGAGCCGGCGGGTGCGGGCGCCCGGCGAGTCCGACACCGGGCGGCTGAGCCGCGACGCGGCGGTCGAGTTGGCGGGAGAGCTCCTGTCGCGCAACGACGCCGTCGGTGTCGCCGTCTGGGGCGAGGAGGGCGGCTACCTCCCACCCAGCCGGGATCGGGAGGTCGCCGCCCACAGCATCGAGCGACTGCTGGCGGAGCCGGCACACGTCCCCGCGGACCTGGATCTGCGGATGCGTGGCCTGTGGCGCCCGGCGACGCTCGCCCGGCACCTGCCGGGGAGCGCCCAGATCGTCTGCTGTACGCCGCTGGCGGACGACCGACCCGTCGAGGCCGCCGAGACGTGGGTCGCGAACGGGCACGCCGTGACGGTCGTGTCGCCAGACCCCACCAGCGACACCCACGGGGGGCGCGTCGCCGCGCTCGACCGGCGCCGCAGGGCGCGCGAACTGCGCGGGTTCGGCGCGCGGGTGGCCGACTGGTCGCCCGGCGAACCCCTCGCTGCCGCGGTCGAACGCGCGGGGGCGCGGTGGCGATGAGCCGTCCCGTCTCGCCGCCGTCGACCGCGCCGTCGCCGACGGGGAGCGGCGTCGCCTTCACAGCCGTGACGCTCGCGGGCGTGCTCGCGGGCGTCTCACTCGGCCTCCCGATCGTCGGCGGGGTCCTCCTGTCGGCGGTCGGCGGCGGACTCCTGTGGTGGTCACTCCGACGCGCCCCCGCGGGTGGCACCGACGCCGCCGTCGGCGGACTCGGCGTCGGCCTCGCCGTGTACGCGCTGGCTGCCGGACCCGGCGTCACGGCGGTCGCCGGCGGCGGGACCCCGGGGGTCGTCGTGGCCGCCTGTACCGCCGTCGCGCTCGCACTCGTCGCCGCGGAAGGGTCGCTCGGACTCGCGGAGGCGACCGCCGTGCTCACCACGCCGTTGGCGGTCGCCGCCGCGGCACCCGTCGCCGCGCTCGTGTTCATCGCGCCCGCGGTGTCGCTCGGCGGCCCGCTCCTCGACGCCGTCGGAGCGGCCATCCCGCGACTGCTCGGCGGCACCGCGCTCGTCGCGCTGGTGGCGCTCCAAGTGGTCGGCCTCGCCGCCGCGCTCCTACTCGGGCCGGCGACGCGGACGCTGCGGCGGTTGCTCGGGCCGGACCGCTACCGGCCACCGCCGGTCGCCGAGGCCGCGGCGCTGCGGGTCCGCGACGTGCCGCGCTGGTACTGGGTCGCGCTGCTCGTGCAGGTCGTCGTCGTCCCCGGCCTGGGCGACCCGCTCGGGTGGCTCCTCTACCGCGTTCCGGTCGTCGGGCCGGCGAGCAGGCTGCTGCTCGACGGCGGCCTCCTCGCCGGACTGGGACTGCTCGTCGCGCTCGGCCTCGCGTGCGTGGTCGCGGCCGGTCGGCTACAGTCGCTTGTCGTCGACGTCGCCGGCGAGGACCCCGGTGGCGCACTCGGTGCCGCCGCTCCCGCCGCGCTCGGGGTCGGCGTGCTGGTCGTCTCCGCCGGCGCCGCCGCCGTCGGTGCCGTCGGTCCGACGGTGCCGGTCGTGGGCGCGCCGGTCGCGTACAGTTCGTGGCTGTTGGTCGTCGCCGCGCCGGTGAGCGTGTTCGCGCTCGTCCGCGTCACGTCTCTCCTCACCGGCGACCCGGCGTTCGCGGGGATCGTCCCGGAACATGGTGCGGGCTTCGCGCTCGCCAGCGGTGCGGTGGTCGCCGGCGCGGTCGCCGCGGGCGTCGGCGGTGCGGCGCCGCCTGCGGTGTTCGCCGGCGTCGCGCTCGCGCTCGTCACGTGGGGTGCAGGTGAGCACGCGGCGGGACTGGGTGCCCACCTCGGTCGCGACGCCGCCACGGAACCGGTCGAGTACGCCCGGACGGTCGGCCTCGTCGCCGTCGGCCTCGTCGCCGTGCTCGTGCTCTCTGCGGTCGCGTACCTCGGCCCGCCAATCGCCGTCGCCCCCGAGCGGGCGGCGGTGGCGCTGCTGCTGTTGTTGGTGGCACTGCTCGCGCTCACCGTACGCGTCGGACTGGAGACCGAGTAACGGTGGAGCCAGCGGAGGCGGGAGACACAGAAGGCGGAGACGACGGCGACGGGCGCCCCAGTGCACGCCCCGCTCCCGCGGCCCGAGATGAAGGGGTACGTTCATACCGCCTGCCCGTCCACGACCCGGCGTGCGACTGATCCACCGCTCGGGCGCCATCCATCCCGAGGAGGGCGACCCGTCGCCCCCCCGCGAGCGCGTCCTCGCGACGGACGTCGACGTCGCGGATACGGTCGTCTCCCAGACCCGCGGGCTGATGTTCCGCCGCTCGGTGCCCGACGACTACGGGCTCGTCTTCCAGTTCGACGAGGCCGACTCGCGGAGCCTCCACATGCTGTTCGTCCCGTTCGCCATCGACGCCGTCTGGCTCGTCGAGGGTGAGGTGACGAAGGTGAAGCGCCTCCGCCCGTGGGTCGGCCTCGGCTGGGGGACCGCCGACACGATCATCGAGTTGCCCGCCGGCGCCGCCGACGACGTCGAGCCCGGTGACCAGATCGAAGTCGTCGAGTAACGACCCCACACCGAACGGCCCGCCACGGCGAGTAGCGTTATGTCAGCTGATTCCGTAGCGGCGCGTATGCGTCGAGCGACCCTCGCGGCCGCGTTACTCGCCGGCAAGGGACTCGACGCAGTCTCGACGGTGGTCGTGCTCCACCTCTCGGACTCCGTGCACGAGTCCGTCCCGCTCTCGCGGGCGCTGATGGCGTGGCTCGGTCCGGTCGGCGGCATGGCCCTGCTCACGGTGATCACGATGGTCGTCGTCGGCGTCCTCGCCGAGGCGGGGGTGCTCATCGACCGCCTCGTCGACGGCGAGACGCCCGAGTGGTACGTCCCCGGCCTGCGCGCGACCGTCTACCTCGGCTGTGCGACGTGGTTCGGGCTGATCGGCCTGTGGAACTTCTCGCACCTGTTGTAGCGCCCGCTCGCGCCGGACAGGCAGCGTCGCGTCTCCGGAGGTATTTATCGGATGCCGCCGTAGCGCCCCGCGTGAGCTACGTCGTCGAGGTGAAGCCGTCCGCTCGCAAGGCCAACGCCGCGGTCGGCCACGCCGTGCTCCACGAGGGCGTCCGCCGCGAGTTCGGCGACCGCGCCGCCGCGGAGGCGTGGGCCGACGGGCTCTCGACGGGCGCGGACCGCCCGGTCTGGATCCACGCCGCCCACCCCGCAGACCGCAGCGACGTGGACGCGTACCTCGTCTCGCGCCAGCGGCAACTGTTGAACCTCGACGGCGCCTACGACAAGCGCCGCCGCCGCCTCCGCGGGGGCGACGAGGGGACCCCCGGGACGCTCGGGGCGTACACCGACGGCGGAGAGTAGGAGCGAATTCAGCGGCCAACTGCGTTGTGCGGTCGGGTTCCAGCGATCCGAACAACCGAGGAGCGCTTACAGTCGCACCGACACAACGATCGGCTGTCATGGTAACCACGGGCGACGACGCGCCGACGTTCACCGCGACGTACAGAGGGAGCGAGCACGAGTCGTTCGACCTCGCCGAACATCTCGGCGACGGCCCGGTCGTCCTCGCGTTCTTCCCGGGGGCGTTCACGCCGCCGTGTTCCAACGAGATGGTCGCGCTCCAGGAGCACCACGACCGCTTCGTCGAGGCGGGGGCGACGCTGTTCGGGGTGAGCGCCGACTCGCCGTTCTCGCAGGGGGCGTTCGCCGACGAGTACGACCTGGCGTTCGACCTCGTCAGCGACATGCCCGGAGACGCCATCGACGCGTACGGCCTCACGATGGACATCCCGGACCTGGGGCTGTACGACGTCGCCAACCGGGCGGCGTTCGTCGTCGACTCCGACGGACAGGTCGTGTACGACTGGATCGCCGACGACCCGACGAACGAACCCGACTACGAGGAACTGATCGAGGCCGCGGCGTCCACGTAACGCGGTCGCCGAGGCGACCCCGGGCGCAAGACGTTTTTCGGACGCGAACTGGCAGTCGATGTGTTCCGAAGCGAGACGCGAGTCGCCGCGTTCGCATCCCTCGCGGCCCTTCTGGCGGTTTTCGCGGCGTTGACTGCCCACCGCGTGGTCGCGATTGGCCTGCCGTCGGGCGTCCAGTCGGCCATCGTGTGGTCGGGCGCGGCGGCGGTCGTCGCGGTCTGTGCGGCTAGAAGGCAGGCAGATACGTTCTGAATCGGTCGGAACTGGCGATGATCGGCGTCGAGACACACCACTCAACGGCGGCGAACGAGCCGTGACTAGTCACGGCGCGGGTGCTGTTGCTTCAGACCCACCGAAAGTACAACCACAGAACAGCGCCGCTGCTCACGACCGAGCTACCACGAGGACAAACAGGCGTCAGTCGGGAGGGTCCAATCCGTAGAACTTCTTCGACACGGTGAGGAACTGGTTTGCGTCAACGCGTGGCGCGTAGTCGGCCTTCTCGCCGTCGATAGCCAACTTCACCAGCAGGTCCACCAGCCGCCAGACGTTGTACAGTACACACGCGAACGCGAAGTTGAAAAAGCGATAGCCGTGGTCCTTCGACGTAGTGCGCACGCGGAACTTCTTCAGCTTCTTGTAGCCGTTCTCGATGCCCCAGCGGTACCGATACCGCCTGACGATGGTGTGAACGCCGTCGAGCAGCTCCTTGCCCGTCTCGGCTTCATCGGGCTGGAACGACGGGTGGTTTGTCTCGAAGAGCGCGTACGCCTGCGCTGCCTCGCTGTCGTCGGGGATGTCCTCCTCTTCGCGAAGGTCATCCACGAGGTCGTCGAACGGTGAGCCCCCGGCGTCGTCGGCCTCGACGATGTCGGCGAACTCGTCCACCAACTCCTGCCGGTACTCGGCTTCGTCATCGCCAACATCGGCGTCGTCGGTCGCGAACAGGTCGTAGTTCGTTGCTGGCAGGTACATCCGCTGACGATCATTGCCCTCCACGACGGTCTTTTGCGTCTTTACGTGGACGCGCTTCCCTGAGTTACGCATCCGGCGACACGTCGCCTTCTCCGAGGCGTGCTTTCGCGCCGGGTTCAGGTAGTGGACGCCGTGGTTGTCGCACACGTCTTTGATGTCGTCCGAGTCGAACTCACGGTCCATCATCACGAGGTCGATCCCGCCGACGAGATCGAGTGCGTTCCCGAGGAGTTCGTCCACGATGTCTGCCCGCGAGAAGCCACGGTGGACGGGAACGGCGTCGAGGACGAGCGGGATGTCGTGCCCGACTACTTGGATGGTCGCCCACTGGAAGTGCTTCTCGCCGCCCTTGTAGCCGAGTATCCACGGTTCGGTCAGGTTTCCGTCCTCGTCGCGTTCGCTCTCGCCAGTCCACGGTGCCCCCTTCGTGATGTCGATGGCGACGGTGAGCTTTCCGACCAGTTCGGAGTCATGGCGAGCGCGGGCTATCAACGCGGCCGTTGTTTCCCGCAGCATCGACCGTATCTCCTCGACAGAGTGTTTCTGAAGCTGGTAGCGGTGGTTCGACGCACTCGGCGTCAGGTCGCGCTCGCTGTCGATGAAAAACGAGTGCTGCCCAGATTGTGCGAACATATCCTCGCGCATCCCCATGTAGGCATGCTGCTCCCAGAACGCATTCTCGTGAATGCTGGCGTTCGATCCGCGGTTGAGGTGGAAGTTGTCTGTGACGAACGGCTTTGTCTGCTTCCACACTTCTTTGGTTTTCTCAGCGAGGAGTTTCTGTTCGCCCGGTTCGCTGTCGATATCACGGTCTTCTACTTTGAACGGGCCTTTCGGCAACGGAAAATTGTGCTCGCAGAGCGTGAGATAGACGCTTTGGGCGATCTCCTGACAAAGCTCACGTTCAACGGGACTAAACACTTCATTCCACACTTCCCAGAGCCGTGACTGACTAGGCCGCTTCGGTGTAAAGCGCCCGAGACCGCCGCCGTCACCGACGAAGCCGAACTTGCGTGTGTACTCGGGATTGTCATGGAACCACCGCGAGAGACGGTCTTCTCCCCAATCTCTCAGTAGCCGGTACGTGTGGGCGAGTACCCACACGTTCAGTTGTTTCGTGTTACGATGCCACTCAGAGCGCTCGTCTACCCACCCGCCAGAGATGGTCGGATAATCGCCAGAGACAACATCCATCTCGGCGATAATGTCCGCCACTTCAGGTCGATCGTGACTGTGATAGTGGTATTCAGCATGCCAGAGGAGTTCCTTTCCTCTGTACTGTTCTGGGTGGTCGTCATCAACCCGGACGTTCAGCCGGCCGCTCTCGTATAAGTAGATGCGGCCCGCGTTGTCCGTCCGGGGTTGTGAGGGCACAGTCGGCTCTCAATTTGTCCTAGTGTATAAGCTAATCGACGGTTGGCATCTAAACCCAAGTACAATGGCGATTCTGCCCTGTTGAATTACTCGAAGACTACCATTTCTAGGAGTCTGCTCACTGTATACAGATGAACCACTAAACCGCTACGTACAGGTAGACGACTAATCACGGAAGCACGAGAAACGGTCAATCACAAACTAAGAATTCCCTCTCTGACGAAGTGGCCGAATCCAGCGGCGATGCCTGCCAGAACGGAGAGGACTAGTACGATGATCGTCGTGAGTCCACCCCCGAGAATGCCGGAAATGACCAGTATCACTACGGTCCCGACGGCACCTTCGAGGGCTAACGGGACGAGAAACACTATCGCGATGAAAAGTACTCCGAGGAGTGCTGGCACGAGGAGCGACGCAACACCGGCCACGTATCCTCGTATCATCGCTCCTCTTGAATCCCCAGAGTAGAGCCCGCCGGTGACGAATCCACTCACGAGCAGGCTGGCGAGGAATCCGACGACATTGAACTCCGCGGGAGATATCTCCCTTATCTGGTCTGGGATCCGTGACATGAGCCATGACCATTGCCCGGACTGACCCATTATCTCTGGAAGATAGACCCACGTGAGGAATCCGAGAAGTGCACCTATAGCGATGATGAGGGCGTCATATTTGTCGAATCTATCCGTGTAGTCATGTAGACGTTTCATTTCGGGCGTGGCTAATAGCAGGAGTGATCGTCCAAGAGTCGTGGAGACCGAGGTTCAAGGGTGCATTTGCTCATACATCTGCTTCAGGTTCAATCCCCGTCAATAGTCGCTTCGTACTCATAGGTTAGTCCGATGATCGATAACTAAGCACACCTACTGATCGGCTGTTTCACACCAAATCTGGTGGCTTGAACACCCTCGATGTGGTGTGTCTCTTCGGTAAGTACAGGGCACGTAGTTCACATCGCTTCCGATTGACCGATACAGCATGAATAATTATAGCGGGAAATCGCGTGATCACCAATTATGTCGAAGGGTGAGGTAGATGTACTGCCAGAGGGACCGAAGCGTTCTCGTCGAATTCGACTTCTTCTACACTTGGGTGAGGGTCTTTTCGGAGGCGTTATTCTCTATGTGGGGGTGTCTTTCGGGTACGAATTCTTTACGGACATTTTGTCCGGGCCTGATTCAGTATTTATCGGACTCTGGATAGTTGTTCTCTCGCTTATATCATTCAGAGTGGCTATTCTGGTAGCTACACGAAGTGCAAATCTCCAGAGCTCAGATCGATTCACCAATGAATGGCGCGAAGTTCGCAGTTGGCCCATCGTCGTAAGTGTCGCGCTTGTAGCTGGAACAGTACTGATGCTGGGTGAACTATGGTATTTCAGCAGAGATTATGCATCTCCGAGCCCCTTCTTTCTCATCGGCATAACTATTGCGCTCATTCTAATGGGAAGTGCATACTATCTCCGCTCGGAGGATCGATGACTCAACACGAGACATTACGGTAGATACGCAGATCTACTCAGCGGCTGTTTCACACCAAATCAAGTGGTGAGAACTCGCCTCAATGGTGTGTCTCTTCGGTAAGTACAGACAAAGCACTTACCGGAGGGGTTTGGAAAGTTCTCGAAATGAAACGCCGCCATGCCCTCCTCGCTGGCAGTAGTTGTATTGGTACGCTATTGAGTGGTTGTTTGGGTGGCACCTCGGAGCCGTCAACGGGAACAGGATCTCCGTCACCGAATGAGACACAAAGCAATACTTCGACCCAGACAGTAACAGAAACTCCTGTATATGATTGTAAGACTACTCACCGACCGCCGGAACCGTCATCCGACGATGACCCGCCGGGCGAGGACGAGCGATACACCTATCCACAGCGCCCGGAGTCCTTGACGGATGAATCAACACTTCTCTCCTACGTAAAGGAGTACGAACGCGCGTACCGGCTAAACGATCTATACACCGAATACGGGGACAATCTTGACCATGGGACTATTTTCATCTACGAGACATGGACCTACGAGGCTCCGGAAGACGCGGCGATTGCACGTCTGAAGTGTCCGTACAGTCATGGATATACTCAGGGTGACAGCCAAGTCGAGGCTGATTCACCGACCATCTATGCCTCCTACTACATCGACGACGCTGTGGTACTTCGAGCAAGTAAAACCGGGTACCAAGAGGATGAGTCGAAACTGGATCCTGATCCAATCGAATGGGGACTTCCTATGGAGTGTTTCTAAGTTCTTGGCGCTCAATAAGCACACCTACTGAGCGGCTGTTTCACACCAAATCAGATGGTGAGGGCCCGCCTCGATGTGGTGGATCGCTTCGCTAAGTACAGGGCGCTAATTGGTCACCGGGCACGCGTCTGGAGAAAAGCGGTCACGTTGGTAGAGACAGGTGAGTGGATTGGATCAACCACACCCGTATGAGGCGATGAGATCTCCCGGGGGGGTGGTACGGACAGCCAATTCCAGTCCGACCAACGGTCGTCCGGCACAGTTCGCGATCGTCAATTCGATCACCCTCCCTCGTTCTGAAAAGCTGATTACTATCGAAGAGCCGATAGTGAAGTTCTCGATTAGAAGTTGCTCCGTTTCTTTGGGAGACAGTGTGTACTGACCGTGGAGTCGGGAGCGGTTTGGCGGTGGTTCGACCGACGTCACGTACCCGTAATCCCCACCGATTTGGTAGGTCGAAAGCCCCTCGCCGGGCGATGCGTGATCGACTTCACCGTTCTTCTTGTAAATAGTGATGCTATCGGGGTGAACCTCTCCACTGACTACCCACACGGTGAATGTGTGAGTCTCGTCTACTGAATTATTGAGTACAACTGTGACTGGACGTTCTTGTTCGGATGGGCCACCGAACGGTAAGGCGGCACACCCTGCAATGAGGAGTAGGAGGCACAGACCGAGTAGAGAGAGGTACTGGTTACTCCGAGCGACACCGGTACTAAGACTGCTCATTCAACGGGATGAAATCTGAGTCCCGGATTGTTGTTATATGTGAGCTACACGACCGACAGGTTTGCAGATCTTCTTCTCTGTCATTCCACCATATATAATATGTAATTAATACCAGTTCACAGAGCGATCCAAGCGATTCAGACGTACGTGCCTGTCTTCAGTGCGGCGATTTCATATCGCGGTGGACAGTTTATCATCGGTTGGATCGTCGCCATTGGCCCGGTACTCGGGTTCGCGTGGACGCTCCCATTCACGCTCGTAGGCGGCGATCAGCGGCTTTCGGTCTCCGTGTTCGCGTACACGGGGGTCGGTGGTGTGCTGGCGGCGACTGTGCTCGCGGCCATGGGATTCGCAGCCGGTCGCGTCGCGGCCGACGCGGTCTCGACAGTAGATCGCTGAATGGAGGCCCCGTCGTGGCCAGGGGGTGACCACTACGGAAGGCACTCGAAGTGAGGTTCGCGAGAGAAGCGCCGAGGGAGAGATTTGAACTTCACCGAGACGGTCGCTCGCTCTCTCCGTTCGCTCGCGCTGCGACTCGTCGGTTCACATCGTCTCACACCGTCGACACCGACGACACGGGATGCGAGCACACGAGGTGCTCGCCGTGTGGTGTCGTCTGAGAAGCGCCGAGGGAGAGATTTGAACTCCCGAGTCCGAATGGACAGCAGATTTCGAATCTGCCGCCTTGGCCAGGCTAGGCTACCTCGGCTCACCTCTACGTCCGGCGGTGAGCCTGTAAACCGTTTCGGTTCAGCGAGGGTGTGCCACGCGGTCCCGTGTCGGAACCCCGAGACTTATTCCGTGTCGGGTGTGGCCTTCGCCATGGACGTTCCCGACGCGAGCGCGGCCTGTGCGGACGTGCTCGACACCCTCCGCGGCGCGATCGTCGCCGAAGACGCCTTCTTCGAGGACATCCTCCTCGGCCTGCTCTCCAGAGGCCACGTGCTCATCGAGGACGTGCCCGGCACCGGGAAGACGCTCACCGCGCGGTCGATGGCGACTGCGCTTGGTCTGTCGTTCTCGCGCGTGCAGTTCACGCCCGACCTCCTCCCCTCCGACGTGACGGGGACGACGGTGTACGACGAGGGCACCGGCGAGTTCGAGTTCTCCCAGGGCCCCATCTTCGCGAACGTCGTCCTCGCCGACGAGATCAACCGCGCGCCACCGAAGACGCAGGCGGCGCTGCTGGAGGCGATGGAGGAGGAGCAGGTGACCGTCGACGGCACCACCTACGAGTTGCCCGACCCGTTCTTCCTCATCGCGACGCAAAATCCCGTCGAGCAGGCGGGCAACTTCCCGCTCCCCGAGGCACAGCTCGACCGCTTCTCGGTGAAGACCTCGATGGGCTACCCCGACCTCGACGGAGAGATCGAACTGCTCCGCCGGCGCGCCGGGCGCGTCGAGCAGGACCCCAGCGTCGAGACGGTGCTGAACGAGGAGCGCGTCGTCGGCGCCCGCGAGGCACCCGAGGCGGTGCGCGTCCACGACGACCTGCTGGAGTACATGGCGGGGATCACCCGCGCGACGCGGCAGGACCGCCGCGTCGAGGTCGGCGTCTCCCCGCGCGGCACCCAGCGGCTGTTCGAGGCGACGCGCTCGGCGGCGACGCTGGCGGGCCGGGAGTTCGTCACCCCCGACGACGTGAAGCGTGTCGCCGCGCCCGTGCTCGCCCACCGCCTCGTCCTGACGCCGGACGCGAAGGTCGACGACGTGGCGAAGACCGACGTGTTGCAGGCGGTGCTCGACCGCGTCGAGGTGCCGACCGTGCAGGAGTCCGAAGCCGAGCCCGCGGAGTAGGCGGTCCGATCCCCGTTCGGGCTACCTGACCGCGCTCACCAGCGCGACCGCCCCCATCAACAGGAACACCAGCGCGACCACGGGCTGTCCGCCCGCCGCCGAGACGTACACGCCGAACGCCACCGCGCCAGCGACGGCGCCGACCGCGACCGAGGAGGCGGCGTGGGTCGCGAGGTTCCGGCGCACGTCTGTCTCGCGACCCAACTGCTCGCCGAGTCCGATCGCGTGTTCACCCAGGTCCCACGCCAGCGCCGTCGCCAGCCCGCCGACCAGCATCGGGCCCGGTCCAGCGGTCGAGACGGCACCCGCCACCAGGAGCGCGGCGACGAGCGAGACGGCGCCGTAGCCGAGCACCCGGCGCGAGCCGACGAACGTGCCCGCGGCGACGAGCAGGAGGCCCACACCTGCGACCCCGCCGGCGGGCGCCGAGACGAGACCGAGCGTGGCCGCGCCGACCCCCGCCGCGAGCGACGCGAGCGCGACGCCGAGACGCGGCGGCTTCCGGGTGACCGTCACCGCGACCACCGCGCGGCGGCGCGCTCCAACTCCGTCGCCAGCGGTTCGTCGCCCCAGTCGAGCACCCGGATGCCCGCCGCGCGGAGTCGCGAGACGCGGTTCGCCCGCTCGACGCGCGCGAGGCGGCGACCCGGTGTGTCGTCGGCGGTCGGGTCCGGCGAGATGACGGTCACGGCGTGGCCGTAGGCGTCCAGCCGCCGGGCGACCGTAACGGCGTAGTCGTCCGGCAGCGGCGTGCAGAACAGCACCTGCGCGTCCGCGGGGATCCGGCGCCGGAAGCGACGCACCCACGTCGTCGCGAGGAACCGCTCGCCGCTGGGCGTCGGCGCCAGCGTCGGGTGCGTCGCAAGCAACTCGCGTGCGCGGACGGCGTGGTCGTCGCCGACGCCCGGCGCGAGCCAGCAGTCGCCGGGACCGAACGCGGCGACGCCGACGCGGTCACCGCTGTCGAGCAGCGCGGGCACCGCCTGCGAGGCCGCCTCGACGCTCCGCTCGACGGCGTTCGCCGACTCGTGGTCGGGCGCGAGGTACGCCTCCTCGCGGGCGTCGACGCAGACGACGACCGTGGCGGCGCGCTCCTCGCGGAACTCCAGCGTCGAGAGCGTCCCCGTCCGCGCGTAGCGCGCCCAGTTCACGCGGTTGGCCGGGTCGCCGTGGCGGTACTCCCGCGTCGAGTGGAACTCCAGGCCCGCGCCGCCGACGTCGGTCGGCACCCGCCCGGAGTAGACGGTCGTCAGCCCGCGCAGTGGGAGGGACGACGACGCCTCCAACTCCGGGGTGCACCGCATCGTCGTGGCACCTTCGGCGTCGATGCGGGTGTCGCGCTCGCGCGAGCCGCTGGGGTTGCGCGCGAGCACGTGGACCGGGTCCCACTCGTGCATCCCACGCACCGCCGTCACGCGGTAGCGGAGCGTGGCGGTCCGCCCGGGGCGGAGCGCGGTCCCGAGGCGGGCGGGCGACTCGCTCGCGAGCGCCGCCGGGACGCCGTCGACGACCCGGAGGTCCGGGAGGACGCGCTCGCCGTCGTTGCGGACGCGCACGGTGACGGTCACCTCGTCGCCGGGGTCGGGCGTCGGGTCCGACAGCTCTCGCTCCAGCGCCACCGTCACCTCGGGAGCGCTGTCGCCGCGTGCGTACGCGGCGTAGGCGACGCCGAGCGCGCCCACGAGCACCAGCGGCGGGTGTCGCAGGAGGACGCCCATCCCGACCGGCACGAGCGCGAGCGCGGCCATCCCCGCCCACCGCCCGGTGGGGACGACGCCCGCCGCCCGGAGGCGGTCGAAGGTGGCGACGTTTCGCCCGTTCGTCGCTCTCGCGTCGCCGCCGCGGCGCGCGTCGCTCACCGCCGGCCCTCCGTGAGTGCGTCGCGCGCGGCGTCGAGGCGCTCCAGCCCCACTCGTCGCACGCGGTCCACGAGCCGTCCCGTTCGCGACTCGGCGGCCACGCTCGACTCGGGCGCGTCACCGACGCGGGCCGCCGCCAGCGCGTCGACGGTGCGAGCCACGCCGAAGCGGAACTCCACGTCCGACCCGAGCAGTCGTCGCAGGCGCGCCGCGGGGGGGAGGGACACGTCGGCGCCGACGAACCACGCGGCGACCGGGTCGTCGGTCCAGGTCCCCTCGTCGACGGCGGCCTCGACGGCGTCGCCCGCGTAGTCGCCGCGGGCGCGCAGCGTCTCGACGGCGACGCGCCGGAGGCGGGTGCGGAACTCGCGGCGGCGCTTGATGCTCGCGCGGGAGAACCCCCGCGTCGACACGAGCGCGTCCGTCTCGTCGCCCGGCGTCGGCACCTCGTAGCGGTCCTCCGGGTCGCCCGTCTCGACGGCCCGTCGGTCGGCGCCGCGCGCCTCGTTCGCGTACCGGATTCCCTGGACCAGTGCCAGCGCGCCCGCCCCGGTGACGAACACGTACGTCAGGTCGAACAGTCCCGCCAGGCCGCGCTGGAGGACGACCACGAGGCCGAACAGCACCGCCGCCACGCCCACCACGGCGGAGAGTCTCACCGTGCGTCACCTCCGTTCGGGTCGGTGTCGCCGCTGCCACCCACGGCCTCGGCGTCGAGGTCGTCGCCCGCGTACGCCGCCTCGATCCGTCGCAGCGCCTCGACCGCCGCCGTCTCGCGCTCGGGGGTGACCGGCGCGTCTCCGTAGCGGACGGCCTCGAACGCCTCCGTCAGCGCGGCCACGTCCGCGCGGGCCATCCCCGCCTCGACGGCGGCGTCGGCGAACTCCTTCGGCGTCGTCGCCCGGGGGTTGTCGACGGCGAGCGCGCCCGTCATCTCCCGCCACGCGCGGTACACCTCGTTCTCCAGGTCCGCGTCCGACTCCAGCCGGTCTGCCGCCGCGCCGGCCCGCCGGCCCACCTCGGCGCGGCGCTCGGGTGCGGGCGGTTCCGGCGCCGGGTCGGCGACCGGCGTCTCGTCGTCGCCGGTGGAGACGAACAGCAGGAGGACGCTCCCGGCGATGGCGACGAACAGGAGCAGGCCGACGAGCACCGTCGGCGCCGACAGCGCCTCGCCGGCGGCGTTCGCGCCCGCCGACCCCCCGCCGCCGGGGAGCAGCGACTCGTTGGGTGCCGCGCCGGCGCCGAGCGCCAGCGCCGTCTCCGTCGGCGTCGACCCGCACGAGATGAGCGCGAGGTACAGCACGCCGAACGGGAACGACACCGCCGCGACCGAGAACGCGCTGAGGAGCCACGACCGAGTCGTCCGGTACATCGCGACGACGAAGCCGCCCACGAGCGCGAGGAGCGCGGCCTGCACGCGCGGGTCGGTGAGGAAGGCGACGCAGACGTTCACCGAGAACTGCGTCTCGCCGCCGCCGCCGTCGATACCGGCGGGGCCGGACTCGCCGCTGCCGAGGCCGCCCTCGTCGACGTTCGGGCCGGCGCCGAAGCCGCCACTGGCGGTCGTCGTCGCCGAGTCGAGCGTCGCGGCGGCGACGCCGAGGGCGAGCACCGCGAGGAGGGCCAACGCCGCGGTGGCCACCGTGCGTCGATCCACGTTGTGACCCGGTACCGCGGCACCGGGTTCAAACCTTTCGACAACCAGGTGACGAGAGCGGCGACCGGATCGCCCGAATGCGCCGGGATCGACCGCATTGACACGGTGAGTCGCGGTGGAGCGGCCACCGTTACTCTCAAATGATCCGACTCCCGAGCGGCGCCCGTACCACATGTCGGAGGGGACACGGAGGGCACGCGAGCGGACCACGAGCGACGGAGATGGCGGTCACGCCGAAGCACTCCGGCACGTCCACGCCGAAGCGCTCCGACGCCTCCACGCCGCGACGAGACGGATGATGAGCGCGGAGTCCGCGTCGGCGGTGGCGTCGGTCGCGACCCGGGCCGCGACGGACGTGCTCGGCTTCGAACTCAACAGCGTCCGACTGTTCGAACCGGCGCCGCCGCGCCTCGTCCCCGTCGCCTACGCGGACGCCGTCGTCGACATCGCCGGGGAGCGACAGGAGTACCGCCGCGGCGAGTGCGTCCACTGGGACGCCCTCGACGCCGGCGAACCGCGGGTGTACCAGCGGGTGAGCGACATCGACAACGCGCGGGCCACGGACCTCTCCGGCGAGGGGAGCATCCTGGTGTGCCCGCTCGGCGACCGCGGGGTGATCGCACTCGGGACGCTCGAACCGAACGCCATCGACGAGGAGGACATCGCCCTCGCGGAGGTGCTCGCGGCCAACACGGAGGCGGCGCTGGAGCGCGCCGAGCGCGAGCGCCAACTCGAACGCAAGACCGAACGGCTCGACCGCTTCGCCGGCGTGGTCGCCCACGAGTTCCGCAACCCCGTCACCATCGCCGCCGGCCACCTCGAGTACGTCGACGGCACGCCTGGTGACGACCCCCACCTCGCGGCGGCGACGCGGGCCGTCGAACGGATGGACCGGCTCATCGACTGCCTGCTGGACATGGTTCGCGGCGGCGTGGCCGCCGGCTCCAGCGAATCGGTGTCGGTGTCCGCGGTCGCTCGCGAGGTGGCGGAGGCGGTCGACGAACCGGGCGCAGTCCGGTGTCCCGCCGACGTAACGGTCGTGGCCGACCCCGACCGACTCCGAACGATTCTCGAGAACGTCCTCGGTAACGCCGTCGCGCACGCCGAGTCGGGCGTCACCGTCACCGTCGGTTCGCTCGACGACGCCGCGGGCTTCTACGTCGCAGACGACGGCACCGGCTTCGACACGACCGACCCCGACCGCCTGTTCGAGTACGGCGCCACCGCCGACGCCGAGGCGACGGGACTCGGACTCGCCATCGTCCGCGACCTGGCGGAGGCGCAAGGCTGGCGAGTGAGCGCGTGCACCGGTGACGACGGCGGCGCCCGCGTCGAGTTCTACACGCGACCCGACATCGACGCCTGAGCGGCCCCGCCGCAGTCGGGGATCAGTACGTCAACAGCACGCCCAGTGCCTCCGCCGGGTCCTCGTCGAGCAGTCGGTACGCCTCGGGCGCCTCCCCCACCGGCAGGCGGTGGGTGACGAGTCTGTCGGTGTCGACCTCGCGGAGGCGGTCCCACGCGGTCGAGAGCCGACGCCCGACGGTCCAGCGTCCCCGTCGCTCGGGCGCGAGCGTGCTCACCTGACTCGCGCGGATCTCGATCCGACTGCGGTGGAACCGCCCGTCGAGCGACAGTTCGGTCGGCTTGGCGCCGTACCACGACCCGACGACGACGCGCCCCCCGTAGCCCGTGGTCGCGACCGCGTCGTCGAGCGCCGCGGGGTTCCCGGACAGTTCGTACGTCAGATCCGCCCGGTCGGGGGTGGCACCTTCGTCACGACCCGGGTTCGGGGTCGGTGGGCCAGACGACGGGGCGCCGCCGACCGGCGCCTCGTGGTCGAGGTCGTCGGGGTGGACGCTCCGGTCGGCGCCGAACGCCTCGGAGACGCGACGGCGCTCCGGGTGGCAGTCGGCGGTGACGAGTGCGTCGAGCGGAAACGCCGACAAAAGCGCCGTTGTCAGGAGGCCGACGACGCCCTGACCGAACACGACGGCGCGTTCGCCGATAGCGGGTTCTCCGTCCATCGCGAGCGTCACCGCCGTCTCGACGTTGGGGAGGAACACCGCCCGCTCGGGCGACACGCCGTCGGGGACGCGGCTCACGGCGTCGAGCGCGACGGTGAACTCCTCGGCGTGCGGGTGGAACGCCAGCACCGTCTCGCCGTGCCACGCCGCGTCGACGTCCGGACCGACCGCGGTCACGGTGCCGACGGTCGCGTAGCCGTACGGGAACGGGTACGTGAGCGACCCGTCCAGCGAGGACAGCGTCTCGTCGGCGGCCGTCTCGGGGTTCATCTCGCCCCGGTACAACAGGAGTTCCGTGCCCGGACTGATCGCCGACACCGTCGCGGTCACGGCAACCTCGCCGGGGCCGGGGTCGTCGGCGACCGTCTCGCGCACCTCGACCTCGCGAGGGCCGGTGAAGAACACCGTCCGTCCGGGCACGGGTCAGGCCACCCCCGCCGCCGGGGCGGCGGCGTCCGTCCGAGTCCCGCGCGAGCGCCGGCCGAGCGGGCGTCGCGGGGGGCAACACGTTGTCATCTTCGGAGCCTAGGGACGGCGTGGTATAACTGCTGGCCCGAACGCCCGACGCGACAGAGATCAGTGCTCGGTCGCGAACCCGTCCACCTTCGTGTGAGGGCAGGCCGTCCGCCGTCGGACACCTCGCCGCCGGAGGAGCGGTCGCCGTTCAGGAGTCCGCGTCGTCCTCGTCGTCGGCCTGCCTGACCGTCAACACCGGCGTCTCCGACAGTCGGACCACCTTCTCGGTGACGCTCCCGAGCAGGTACCGGTCGAGGCCGGTGCGGCCGTGGGTGCCCATCACGATCAGGTCGATCCCCTCCTCGTCAGCGTACTCGAGGATCTCACGGTGGGGGACGCCGGTCCGTTGGGCCGTGATCACGGTGACGTCGGCCGCCTCGCCACGGTCGGCCACCTCCTCGACTGCCTCGTGCGCGTCCGATTCCAGCGTGTCGTAGATCGAGCCGAGCCCCTCGTTGACGGTGTAGATCGGTTCGACGACCGCCAGCGCGTGCAGCGTCGCGCCGTACGTCTCGGCGAGGTCGAGCGCGCGGTCGATCGCTCCCTGGACGGCCGTGCTCCCGTCGGTCGGCACGAGGATGTGCTTGTACATGATTGAACAGAGACGGTCCGCGGACTTGGATCCCGCCGACGGTTCTACGATTGTGGGATCGATGACACCACCGGCGGTGATGGACCTGATCACGCCCGACGGCGTCACCCAAAGCGACGTATTGGCGTACACGGCGGGCGACCGTGCGACGCTGCCGTTCGTCCCACTCGGGGAGTACGCCGGGGAGAAAGCGGCGTCGCGGGCGGCGTTACGCCGTCGGCCCGCGGTACGACGCGTCGCCGAAGCCGAGCAGCGGGTAGAACACCGGTCCGAGCAGCCACAGGCCGATCCCGTAGCCGGCGCCCTTCGCGAACGCCTTCGCGACGTCGATCGAGACCTTCGCGAACACGAGGATGTTCACGAGGGGGATCAACAGCAGCAGGAGGTACCACCACTCGTTCCCGCCGATCTTGATCAGGAGGTACGTGTTGTAGATCGGGACGATCGCACCCCACGCCGGTTCGCCGGCCTTGGCGAACACCTTCGCCATGCCGGCGATCATCGCCACGAGGATCACGAGTTGGAACACGAGCACGAGCGCGGCGCCTGCGCCGCCCCCGTCGCCCTGGAGGAGTATCGGATCGAGCATCAGATCGGGCGACTGAAAGGACTTACAAAATTCTGTTCATTTTCCCGATCTGTGAACTGGCGGACTCGTCGGCGATCACACGACCGTCCCCAGGTTGAGCAAGAAGGCCGCGTACACGAGGAGGAGGGCGATTCCCTCCCACCGCGTGATCTCGCGGTCCTGCGTGACGAAGTAGTACAACAGCGTCGCGAGCACCATCACCGGGAGGGCGTAGCCGCGGACGCTCTCTGGGACCGTGATCGGCGCGACGAAACTCGGCACCGACATCACGGCGAAGGTGTTGAACACGTTCGAGCCGAGCACGTTGCCGACGGCGATCTCGACGGTGCCACGGCGGACTGCGACGACACTGACGGCGATCTCCGGGAGCGACGTGCCGAGCGCGAGCGCCGTGATCGCGACGAACTCCGCGCCGATCGACAGCGTGGTCGCGATCCCGAGGATCGCACCGACGAGCGCGTCGGCGGCGACGATCACGACCGCGACGCTCCCGAGGAGCGCGAGCGCGGTTCGCACCCCGACCGTCGTCTCGGCGACCGCCTCGTCGACGGAGCGCTCGTCGGGCGTCAGGTCGCCCGGCGTCGCCTCCACAGGCCCGCCGCCGCCGGCGTGTTCGGCGACGATGTCCTCGACGACCTCGTCGAGGCGCTGCTCCTCCGACAGCGAGAAGTGGACGTACACGACCAAGCCGACCAAGCCGAGCAGTCCCTCGTACCAGACGAACGGCCCGGTCCACACCGCGACGGCGAGGAAGGCGGCGGAGGCGACCAACAGCGGCAGGTCGACCCGCATCAACTCGCGGTCGATCCGGAGTCGGCGACCGATGACCGCGACCAGCCCCACGATCAGCAGGATGTTCGCGACGTTCGACCCGACGACGCTGCCGACGACAATCTCGGTGGCGCCCTCGCGGGCCGCCAGCGTCGACGCGACCAACTCCGGGAGCGACGTGCCGCCCGCGACGACGGTCGCGCCGACGATGAACGGCGACACGCCGAAGGCGAGGCCGACCCGCTCGGCCGCCGAGACGAACACGTCCGACGCCGCCAGCAACACCGCCAGCGCGAGCAGGAACGTCGCCACCGGAGCCACGATGTCGGCCATGGGTCGAACCGTCGACAGGTCGGGTCATATAGCTGCGGGACACGCCAGGCGCATCGGGCGCACCGGGTGCACCCGGCGCACCGGGCGCGCCGCCACACCGACCGAGCCAGCGAGCGCCCGTCGCGTCCGGGCGGCGAGCATCGTGTCGGTATCGTGGCGACTCGATTATTCGACGAGCGCGCGTCTAGAAGGTCGTTATGGCAATCGCACAGTCCATCGAACAGGAGATCGTCTCGCGAGTGACCGAGTGGCCCGGTGTGTCCGTCGCCGAGAAGCGGACCGGCGCGACGGAGTTCCGCCTCGGTGAGGAGGACTTCGGCCACATCGACGACGACGGGTCGCTCGACATCCCGCTGTCGACGCCGATGCGCGTCGCGCTTGTCGACGCTGGCCGCACCGGACCGCACCCCGTGTACGCGAACACCGGGTGGACGACGTTCGACATCGGGAGCGCCGACGACATCGACGAGGCGGAGCGGCTCCTGCGCCTCTCGTACGTGTTCTACGCGTTCAAGACGGCCCGGCGCACCGGCGACAGTTCCCTGATCGTCGACCTCGACGTCGACGAGGAGTTGACCGCCTGCCGGGCCGACGAGGCCGTCCGCGAGGCGATGATGCGCGTCGTCGACTGACGCCACCGCTCCGAACTCAACCCTCGACACCGAACGTCGACACCCCGTTTCTCGCGCTCGTCACGACCGCATCGGGTCTCGTCGCCAGCGGTGTTTATCTCTCCCGGGCGCGCTCTGGAGGTATGCACACGGCGACGCGACCGCTCACGCCGCGGACACTCCGAGCGGTCGCCGCGTCGTATCGCGGCGCGACGCCGTCCCCGAGCACGGGTCGCGTCGACCTCTCGGACCTGTTCGCCGACCCGTACGAGGACCCCCTCGACGCGGAACACCGCCTCGCGCTCGCCGAGCGGCGACTGTACGAGGCCGACGACCGCCGGGCGGTGTTCCTCACCGTCTACGGCGCCGTGACCGCCCGCGTCCGCCGCGACCTGCGGGGCGACCGCTTCGCCGACCCCGAGTGGGTTGGACGCTACCTCACCGCGTTCGCGAACCGCTATCGGCTCGCGTTGGCCGCCTACGAGCGCGGCGAGCGCGAGCGTGTCCCCCGGGCGTGGCAGTTGGCCTTCGACGCCGCGCTCGCCGGCGAGACGCTCGTCGCGCAGGACGCGCTCCTCGGCATCAACGCCCACGTTGTCCACGACCTCGCGCTCGCGCTCGCCGACGCGGGAATCGACCCACGCCCTGCTCGGCGACGTGACCACGACGCCGTCAACGCGGTGCTCGCCGAGTTGGTCGACGTCGAACAGGACTTGCTGGCGACCAGATACGCGCCCGGGCTGGCCGACCTAGACGCCGCGGGCGGTCGCCTCGACGAGCAGGCCGCCTTCCTCACGCTCGCGGAGGGACGCGACTGGGCGTGGCACTGCGCGGTCGCGCTCGCCGACGGCGGGCCACTGGCGCGGCGAACTGTCCGGTGGCTGCTCGACCGCGTCGCCGACGGCGCCGGGCGGCTCGTGTTGGCGCCGTCGCGCGCCGCCGGGGTTCGCGAGCGTTTGGCCGCGCTCGAACGCGCCTGACCTCTCTGCCTGATCGCGCCGCCGCTCAGATCGCCTGCTTCCCGCTTCTGTCCGCCGCTTCCCGCCCGCAGCCGTCGCCTACGTGCGCAAGAGCGCCCGGATCGCCGTCGCCGCCTCCCTGAACGCCCGGGAGTCCATCCGATCGGTCGTGAGCAACACGCCGCGGTCGCCCTCGATCACGCGCACGACGAAGCCGTTCCGGTGGAACCGGACCGTGAAGTCGTACGCCCCGATGTCTGTCGCGGACTCTCCGACCGACAGGGAGGTGCGAACGGGCGCCTCGGCGAAGCCGACGCGTTCCAACTCGACGAGCGGTCGCTTCACGGCGCGCACGTCCACGGCCGCGTCGTACAGGTCCGACCGGGCGTACAACACCTCGAACGATCCGGGGGTGAACACGATGACGCTGCGCAGTTCGTCGCCCAAGCCCGTGCGGGCGGCGGCGACGACCTCCTCACGCGAGAGGGACTCTGGGAACGGGATGTCGAACGGCTCGTCCATGTACGGTAGACGACACGAGCGATATCAACTGTTGCTGTGCGGTGGTGTCCGGATGACGAGGCTCACGACGCGTACGACACCGGCCGCTGGAGAGGACGGGTGAGGTCCGACCACGCCGCAGCGGGAGTGGTCACGAGAGGTCGGAGAACGCCGCCTCCGCACCGACGGCGTCGAGCGTCGTGTCGATCCGGTCGCGGACAGTGTCGAGTCGCTCGCACAGGTCGTCGTACTCGTCGGTCGTGTGCTCGCCGGCGACCTCCAGCGCCGCCTTCTTCGAGGCGAGCGAGAAGAAGCGCTGACTCTGCTCGTCGTAGGTGGCCCGCTCCAGCAACACTTCGACGAGACCGACGAGGTCGGACTCGTCGACCGGCTTGATGCAGTAGTCGTCGAACGGCATGTCGACGATTGCGGCCGTCGGCTCGACCGCCGTGAGCATCGCCACCCGGCAGTCGATGTCCGCCTCGCGGAGCCCATCGAGCACCTCCTGGCCGCACATCTGCGGCATCCGCCGGTCGAGGAGGGCGATGTCGACGGCAGGGGTCGCGACTGACAGTGCCTCCTCCCCGCTCGTGGCGGTTCGAACGTCGTAGCGGTCGCCGAGGTAGTTCTCGTACAGGCGAACCAACGCCTCCTCGTCGTCCACTAACAACACGGTCGCGGAGGCGTCGACGCTCATGGCATCGCCCCGGGTGTCCGTGTGATCATTGTCGTACGTCAACAACACCGCCTGATAAAGGCGCGTCCACGGTTATCAGACGAGAGAACGCTCCTCAGCGGTGATCGAGGAGGCGCCGCCCCGCGCGGTGACCCGGCGCCGCGGCGGTACAGCGGGACGGGATTCGCAGGAACTGTTATGGTACGTGTTGACAACTGACGGATGTCATGCGAGCAGCAGTTCTGCGCGAACACGGCGAACCGCTCGACATCACCGAGGTCGACGACCTCACACCCGACGCGAAGGGCGTCGTCGTCGAGGTGGAGGCGTGCGGGATCTGTCGGTCCGACTGGCACGGCTGGCAGGGGGACTGGGACTGGCTCGGGATCCAGCCACAGCCGGGACAGATCCTCGGCCACGAGCCGGCAGGACACGTGATAGCCGTCGGCGACGACGTGACGAACTTCTCTGAGGGCGACCACGTCGCGATCCCGTTCAACCTCGGTGACGGCACCTGCATGCAGTGCCGCACCGGTCACGGGAACACCTGCGAGGCACCGATGCCACTGGGGTTCCTCGAAGCGGTCCCGGGTGCCTTCGCCGAACAGGTACACGTCCCCGCCGCCGACCACAACCTCGTCCACCTCCCCGACGGCGTCACCTCCGTCGACATGGCCGGCCTCGGCTGCCGGTTCATGACCGCCTTCCACGGACTCGCCCACCGCGCGCCCGTCGCGGCGGGCGACTGGGTCGCGGTCCACGGCGTCGGCGGCGTCGGCCTCTCGGCGGTCCACATCGCCGACGCGCTCGGCGCCAACGTCGTCGCGGTTGACCTCGACGACCAGAAGCTCTCGAAGGCCGAGGAACTCGGCGCCAACGAGACGGTCAACGCCGCCGACACCGACGACGTGCCCGGCGCAGTGCAGGCGCTCGCGGGTGGCGGCTGCCACGTCTCCGTCGACGCGCTCGGCATCGCCGAGACGTGTCGCAACTCCGTGCTCAGTCTCGGGACGCGCGGGAAGCACATCCAGATCGGCCTCACCACCTCCGAAGAGCGCGGGATGGTCGACCTCCCGACGGACGTGATGGTGATGAAAGAGATCGAATTCATCGGCTCGCTCGGCCTGCCGCCGACGCGTTACGACGAGATCTTCCGGATGGTGCAGCACGGGAAACTCGACCCGAGCGCCGTCGTCAGCGAGACGGTGGCGCTGGAGGACGTGAACCAGAAGCTCGAAGCGATGACGAACTTCGAGACCGAAGGGATCCCGGTGATCGACGAGTTCTGATCCGACCGGCACCGACGAGCGGTCACCGTTTTTCAACCAGGCCGTGCCGCAACTGCCGGAGCGGTGCGGCCAGATTTCGGGAGGCATATTCTATTCTCAAATTTAGTGTTAAAATTTATAACACACAACGCATCAGCGGCACGTAATGAACGGCGATCCCGACGGCCGGGCAGTAGTCTCGGCACCGGCCCCGCCGGACGCCGCCGACGCGTGGTACGCTCCAAACGTGCGAGCGCAGTACGAGCCGTACCCGGGCGTCGTGGCGACCGTCCGCGAGCGCGGCGCAGACACCGGCAGCGAGTTCCACTACAAGACGCGCGAACCGAGTCTCGGCCCCGGCGGCGAGCGCGCCGTCGCCCGCGTCGCCGACCGGTTCGACGCGGGGCAGCACCGCCGACCGCTGACGCGGGCCGGCGCGACCGAGCGAGCGGACGCGGGGTTCGAACCGAAGTACGAGCGTGCGATCGATCGACTCGTCGACGCGACTCCGGCGCTGCGGCGGCGGGTCGACTACCACACGCTCCGGGAGTTCCGGTTGCTCGGCGCGGTGACGCCGCTCGCGCTCGACGACCGCGTGGAGGTCGCCGACGTAGACGGCGAGGACGGTCGCGTCGTCGTCCACACGCGCGCGTTCGCCCCGGCGGTCACCGACGTTGCCGTCGACGCGGCGTACGTCGAGCGCGTCGCCAGCGAGCGGCTCAGCACCTACGAGGTCCGGTTCGAGGGGTTCGGCGTCGAGGTGGTCGTGTACCGCGAGCGGCTGCTCGGCGACGACCGGTTCGCGACGAAGTACGCCGTCCGCGAACCGCCGCTGCTCCCTGGTGACGAGGAACTGATCGCCGAGTGTAAAGAGCGCGTCTGGGGGACCACCGCGGCGGAGGTGATCGACGACCGGACGGCGTTCGTCCGCGAGCACGCCCGGCGCTTCCTGTCGCGCCGGCTCACCGCTCGCGACACGCGGGCGTGGCTCGACGCCGCCGAGTACCGGGCGCGCTCGGCGCTGGCCGCCTACGGACTGGCGGTCCCGCCGGTCGACTCGCGGTACGCGCCCGACCGCCTCGCCGACCTCGTCTACTACGTCCTGCGCGACTACGTCGGACAGGGCGTGCTCACGGTCCCGCTCCGGGACCCGAACCTGGAGGACGTGGAGGCGAACCGCGTCGGCGAGCGCGTGAAGGTGGTTCCACGCGCGGGACTGGGCGCCGACGGGCGCGTCCCGACGAACCTGTCGTTCGACTCGGAGTCGGAGTTCGTCAACGTCGTCACCCAACTGGCCGCGCTCGACGGGACGGAGTTGACCGCCACCAACCCGAGCGCGAAGGTGAACGTCGACCTCGACGGCGTCCCCGACACGATCCGGTGTGCAGTCGCGCTCCCGGTCATCTCGACTGACGGTCCCCACCTCTCGGTGCGCAAGCAGTCGGCCGACCCGCTCACGCCCGTCGACCTCGTCAACTCGGGCACGCTCCCCACCGAACTCGTGACGCTGCTGTGGCTGTTGTACGAACACAGCGGCGTCGTCCTCTTCTCGGGGCCGACCGGTGCGGGGAAGACGACGCTGTTGAACGCCCACACCCCGTTCATCCCGTTCGACGACCGCCCGGTCTCCATCGACGAAGGGAGTCGCGAGGTGCACCTCCCCCACGAGACGGGCATCTCGCTGACGACGCGCGACCACGAGCACGAGTTCAAGCGCGTCACGATGGCGGACCTGATGACCGAGACGAACTACCTCAACCCCGACGTCGAGGTCATCGCGGAGGTGAACACGCCGGCGTCGTTCGCGACGTTCGGCGAGAGCCTCAACACCGGCCACGGCGTGCTCGGGACGACCCACGCCGAAGACGTGGACACGCTGGTCAACCGCGTGATCGAACAGGGGCTCCCGCCGTACCTGCTCGGCGAAATCGACCTCGTCGTGTTCCCGTACAACGACGGTGGCGACCGCTACGTGAGCGAGGTGGTCGAACTCGGCGACGAGAGGGCGTTCGCCGACTGCGCCGGCGCCGGCGGCGTCGTGGAGAAAGACGACACCGCCGTCGGGTGGAACCGCGTGCTCGACCGCGACCCGGACGGGACGTTCTCGCTGTCGTACGACCACCCCGACCTCGGTGACGCCGTCCGCCGCCTCGACCACCGCGTGTTCCACCGGATCGCCGACCGCACCGACCGGACGGTCGAGGCCGTCGAGCAGGAGTTCCACCGGAAACACCGGTACGTCCGCTACCTCGTTCGCGAGGACGTGACCGACGTGGACGAGACGTTCGACTTCCTCTCGGCGCTGCGCACCGACGAGGCCGCCACCGTCGAACGCGTCCGACGGCAGACAGCCGACGCGGCGGGCACCGCCGATGCCGACGGCGACGCCGCCACTGTCGACACCGCGGACACCGCGACCGACGGCGGTTCGGAGGTGAGCCGCGATGAGTGACCTGGCGCTCGGCGAAGATGGGGCGCGCGTCGGTCGGTCGAGCGGGACGAGCGCCGACGCGTCCACGGCGGAGTCGTCGGAGGCGGCGAACGGGCTCTCCGTGCTCGACCGGGCGCTGTACGCGCTGTTCTCTCGGCACGCCGACAGCCGCCGGCACGCGACCGACCGGAAGCGGTACCGCGGCGCGGCGATGGCGACGAGCTTCGACGTGTACGTCGCCCGGACGTACGGCCTCTCGTGGGTCGTGTGCCTCGGTGTGCTCGCGTGGACGCTCGTCGTCGGGTCCGCGCTCCCCGCCGCCTCCCTCGACCGCGTCGTCGCCCCGGCCGTGGCGCTCGGCGTCCCCCTCCCGTCGCCGTCTCGGCTCCACGTCGCCGCGCTCGCCGCTGGGGTCGCCGGCACCGTCGCGAAGTACGGGACCGTCAGGCTCGCCGGCGCACGCCTGCGCTGGCGGACGGCGGCCCGCCGGAGCGACATCGAGCGAACCCTCCCCGGGGCGGCGCGCTACCTCCACGCCCTCTCGTCGGGCAGCGACGGACCGCGGGCGATGCTCCGCCGCGTCGCCGACAACGACGCCTACGGCGAGACCGCAGTCTCGGTCCGGACGGCGCTGACGACCGCCGCGCTCACGGGGAGTCTCAACGAGGGGATCGGTCGCGTCGCGCGCGACACGCCCTCGCGGGACGCTCTGGCTCCGTTCCTCCTGAAGTTCCGCGAGCACGCCGCCCAGGGTGGCGACGCGCTGTCGGGGTACCTCAGGCTGGAGTCGCGGATGCTCGGTCGGCGCAGCGAGCAGGCGCGCGAGCGCAACGCCGACGTGATGGAGTTGGTCGCCGAACTGTTCGTCGTCCTCCTCGTCCTCCCGGCGCTGTTCGTCATCGTGCTCACGGTGATGAGCGTCCTCGCGCCGGGGCTGTCCGCCGAGGTCGTCACCCCGTTCGGGACGACGACCAAGCGCGCGGTCGCGGTGTACGGCGCCGCCGCATTCGTCCTCGTCGTCGGCGCGGTCGCTGCGGTCGTCGTCTCCGACCTCCGACCCGCAGCACAACGAGCCAGCTACGCACTTCCCCGCGACCCGGCGGCGCTCCTCCGGTCGGTCGCGAGCAATCCGGCCAGCGCCGCGGTCGTCGCGTCTCCGCTCGGCGCCCTCGCGCTCGGTGGACTGCTCGCGGCGGGCGTCGGTCACGCAAACGCCGTGTTGCTGGGCTACGCGGCGTTCGCCGTCCCGGTAGGCCTCGTCGACCTCCGGCGCGGGCGCATCGACGACGCGAAAGACCGGGAGATATCCGACTTCGTCCACGCGGTCGCCGGCCACGTCGCGCTCGGGCGACCCCTGTCTGAGGCCGTCGACCGCGTCGCCCGCGACGTCGACCTGGGGCCGCTGTCGGGCGACGTGGCGGATCTGGCGTTCGCGCTCGGACTCGCGAGTCGACAGGAAGGCGACCTCCGGACCGGCGCGCTCGAACGCTTCGTCGACCGGGTCGGCACGCCGCTGGCGGCCCAGACCGTCGGACTCGTGTCGGGGGCGCTCGACGCCGGCAGCGACGCCGAAGCCGTGTTCGAGACGCTCCAAGCCGAAGTGGGGCGACTGTACCACGAGAAGCGCGCGCTCAGGGCGAACATGTTCGTCTACGTCGCGGTCGGCTGGACGACCGCGTTGCTGGTCGTCGGCATCGTCGTCGCGGTGAACCTCACCGTGCTCGACGGGTTCGCGGATCTGGCGTCGCTGTCGACCAGCGGAGGGACGCTCGACCCGACCGCCGTGGACCCCGAACGCGACCGCCGGCGCTTCTACGTCGTCGCGCAGGCGACCGTGTTCGCCTCGGGGCTGTTCGCCGGCGCCGCCGACCGCGGCGGGTACGCGATGCTGCTCCACTCGGGTGCGCTCGTCACCGTCTGCTACACCGTCTTCGCGGTCGCGGGGTTGCTGTGAGTCGCAGTCGGCGACGGATCGGCGACCACGCCGACGCCGAGTGCGAATCTCGTTCGACTCGCCGCGCGCAGTCGCACGTCGTCGGGATCGCACTCCTCCTCGGGATCACCGCCGTCTCGCTGGCAGGGCTCACCGCGACCGTGGGAACG
The DNA here is from genome assembly GCF_029338555.1 of Halobaculum marinum. Lineage (GTDB taxonomy): Archaea > Halobacteriota > Halobacteria > Halobacteriales > Haloferacaceae > Halobaculum > Halobaculum marinum. The sequence continues at coordinate 2,835,367 of NZ_CP119989.1, forward strand.
GTCGTGGAGTCGAACACCGCCGGCGTCGACGCCGAACGGGTCGCCGCCGACCTCGACGACGCGCTCGCGCCGGTCGAGTCGACGGGCTACCACCGCGGCGTCGTCTCCTACACCGACGGGCGACTCCACACGGTCGAGCGGACGGTCCGAGTGCTGAACGCCAGCGGCGAGGTTCGGGCCGTCGACGCCGGTGGGGTCGTCTGGGAGCACGGCGACCACCGGGTCGCGTTCGTCGCCGGAGCCGTCGTTCGCGGCCCGCCGGGCAACGCCGTCATGGACGCCGACCCGCCGCTCGCGACCGCGCCGGGAACGGTCGTCGTCGGGGTCGCCGCGCTCGGCGACGCGACGTTCGCGTACGCGGGCGGCGGGCGCGTCCCGCTGTCGACTCGAACCAGCCACGAACGGACGGCCCACAGCGACGACGAGTGGCGGGTGGCGGTAGAGACGACCACGCCTCGTCCATGGCACGCGTACTTCGAGTCGCACGGCGCGACCACGACGACGCGAGACTTCGACGGCGACGGCACCGACAGCGTCGTCGCCGCGTTCCCGGGCGAGCGCACCCTCCACCTCGTGCTCCACCGACTGGACCTGGAGGCGGGACGGTGAGCGACGACCGTGCCGTCACGCCGGTCGTCTCGAAGACGCTCGAGGTCGGCATCGTGCTGCTGTTCATCGGCGGCCTCTCGGCGGCGCTGTTCGGTGGCGTCGTCCCGGACTACCGCGACGCCGCGGGCGACCGTGTCGCCGAACGGACGCTCGCCGGCGCCACCACGGAGGTCGAAGACGCGGTACCACCGCCTGCGCGGGCGGTCCGCGTTGAGCGGCGCGTCTCCCTCCCGGAGACGATCCGCGGCGCCCGCTACCGGGTGGTCGCCGACGACGGGTCGCTCGCGCTCGACCACCCGAACGAGGCCGTCGGCGACCGACTCCGACTCGCGCTCCCCGAGCGGGTCGCGACGGTGACGGGCGCGTGGCGCAGCGGCGCGACGACGGTCGTCGTCGTGACCGGTGGCGACGGCGCCGTGACCGTGGAGTTGGTGAACCGATGACCGCGAGTGACCCGACCGTCGGGACGGTCGACGTCGACCGCGACCACGACCGCAACCGTGACAGCGGTACCGACCGCGGGCAGGCAAACCTCGCGGCGTTGGTGGCGGCGCTCGTCGTACTCACCGCCACGACAGGCGTGACGCTGGCGCTCGCCGACGGCGCGCTCGCCGGGGCCGACCGCCGACCCACCGAGCGGCGGGCCGCCGTGGCGACCACCGACCGACTCACCGCGGCGGACTCGCCGCTGACCCGACGCGCGAACGTGCTGAACGCGAACGCGGTCGACGCGCTGACCCCAGACGATTTGGTCGAGCACGTGCCGCCGTTGACGAACGCTGCCGTCCGGATCCGTCTCGGCGACCGAGCCGTCGTCGAGCGAGGTGACCCCGACGACGGGGTCACGTTCCGTCGAATCGTCCTCGTCGCCGCGCCCGAAGAGCGCACGCGAACGGTGGACGCGAACCGCTCGCTCGCGCTCCCGCGGCGGACGGGGACGCTCCGCCTCGACTTCGGCGACGCCGCCGTCGAGACGGTACACGTGAACGGCCGGGTCGTCCTCCACCGCCCCGGTGGCCTCCGCGGCGTCGAGACGGTGTCCGCCTCCCGTCGCGAGACGCTCACGGTCGCGTTCGACGAGAACGCGACGGGGCAGGTAGCGGTGACGTACGTGCCCGAGGTGACGCACAAGACCACGCTGGAGGTGACCGTCGATGCGTGACGCCACACAGGGGAACGGCGCACGCGACGACCGAGCACAACTCTCGCTCCCGGTGGTCGAGGCGGCGGTGGGCGTCGCGTTCCTGCTGGCGGTCGCCGCGTCGTTCGGCATCGCGCTCCCCGACGCCGGGACCGCGGAGGCGCAACTGGACGCCTACGCCGACGACGCGCTCACGGTGCTGGCGGCGGAGCCACCGCGACACGGCGCCGGTGCCCGATTGGCCGAGGTCAGTGCCTCGCCCGCGGCGTTCGACCGTGAGCGCGACGCCCTCCGCGACCGGGTCGACCGGATCCTCGGCGACAACCTGCTGTTCCGGGTGGAGACGCCACACGGCGCCGTCGGCTTCGAGCGTCCGACCGGCGTCCCGACGGGCCGAGCGACCGCGACGACGCCCGGCGGCGAAGTCGTCCTGTGGGTGTGGTACGTATGACCGGCGGTCGGTCGAACGACGACGGCCACCGCGACCGGGCCCAGTTGGTCCTGCTCGCGGCCGCAGTCGTCGCCGCGGCGCTGGTGCCGATGGCACTGGCGTACCTCACGCTCGGCGCCCACCCCGACGTTGCCGCGAGCACCGACGAGCGCGAGCGTCCCGGCGCGGAGACCCTGCGAGCGCTCGACCGGACGGTCGCGAACGCCTCGACGGCGGTCGGTCGGTACCCGTGGGACGAGCGCGAGCGCACCGTCGCCGCGTTCGACGCGGTGCTCGCGCCCGACGTGCGCGGCATCGAGACCGCGCGAATCGAGGAGACGGTCGTCGTCACCGTCGACCGCAACGCGACTGCCGCGACGGCGTGGGCCGACGCGAACTGCCCGCGTGGCCCGAACCGCGCGTTCGGCGACTGCGCGGTCGACCACGGCGTCGTCGTGCAGGAACGCGCAGGCGAGACGACGCTGCTGGCGGTCGCGTTCGACGTGACCGTCACAGAACCCGAGGGGACGGCACGGCTGACCGTGGTCGTGGAGATGCGGTGACGATGTTGCGGGGCTGCGGTGGTCGTGGAGCGCGTTGTGGTGAGAGACGGGACGGCGCGATGGAGCGTCAGCGGCGCCGAACGCGCCGCGCCGCCGAGACACCGCCGACCGCGACGAACAGCAATCCGATCCCCGCGAACAGGAGCGGCGCATTCGACGTACGGTCCAGGAGGAACGCACTGTCGGGGTCCGCCGGGTCGACGTGCGCGGACACCGAGTCACCCGACTCGTAGTCGGCCAGCACGTCCCGCGCCGCGGACTCGGTGTCGTAGGTCGGTGAGGTCGTCGACGGGAACACGTTCGTGCTCGTGTACGACTCACCGTCGTACTCGTAGGTGAACTCGACCGTCGGCCGGTAGTCGGCGCCTGCGCTCCCCGTCGACGTCGCCTCGACGCCCGTCTCGACGACCACGGCGTCAACGTCAACGGCGTCGGCGACCGCGTCGGACTGCTGAGTGTAGTCGTACGCGCCGAACCCGGTCACCGCAAGACCGACGACGAGCATGACGAGCGCGCCGCCGAGCGTGCTCGGACCGTCGACGGAGAGCGAACTGTCGTCACCCATCTACCTCGGCACCTCTGCCGGGGCGAGAACCGTCCGAGCGGTGCGAGACGACTGTGACTCCGGAGCGATCTGGGGGGAGGGCACACGACGAGACCCACCGTCCAACCTGTTGATAGTTCTGGTCGATCCCGTGTATCTCCCAGCGGCACCTGTGAATCGCCGACGTGGCAGCCAGAACGCGACGCATGTTCATTACCTCTCTCCGCCAACAGAGGGCGACAATGCCCACGCCATACACCACCGAGCCGGCTGCGAGCGGCGCGCGAGCGACGACGACGCGCCGGACGGTGCTGGCGGCGGGCGCGCTCGCCGTCGGGGGACTCAGCGGGTGTCTCGGTCGCGTCGCGAGCGCGGTGACCGAGACGGGTGCCTCACCCGCGGCGTTCTACGGCGGCGACCGACGGACGACCGGGGCGGACGGGGGCGGCGACGCCGACGACACCCACCGGGCGTACCACCCCGGAGAGATGACCGTCCGCCATGTCCCGTCGCGGATCCGTGGGGAGTTCGGCCCACTTTCGGGGCGGCTGGACCTCGACGGCTGGACGACGAGCGCGGAGACGCGGGCGCAGAACCACAACTCCTCGCGGTCGAATCGGACCGAGCCCGTCGCGTTCGACGACTTCGACGACGACGACAGCGACGGCGACGGCGTCGGCGACGGCACCGAGGAGGACGTCGAACTGCTGTTCGACTACCTCGGCGACGAGCCGGTGATCGCAGAGCGGTTCGTCGTCGCCGTCCCCGACGCTCGGCTCCCCGGCGGTGCCGCGCTGGCGGACGAACTGACGCCCGCCCGACTCGTGGCGTACCTCACGGGCGACCCGGACGACGGCCTGTGTGGGCGTGCGAGGCGCGGCGAGGGCGTCGTCCACCGCGACATCGCCTGTCGGAACGTCCTCTCAGCGCGGCTGGTCGAAGAGACCGACAAGGGGCGGCTGGTCCGCGTCCGTTCGGGGCCCGACGGCGTCGTCGTGACGGGGACCGACGCCGACGACCCCGAGGGTGCGGCGATGGCGTTCGTCACCGAGGACGGAGGAGAGACGAGCGCAGACGCGGACGACTGGGGTCGCGAGGTGACCCCCGGCGCGTCGGGGACGGGGGGCGAGTCGACCGCCGCGGCGACCGCGACGCTCGTGTGCCCGGTGTACGCGACGCCGCCTGGCTGCCCGACCCCGATGCCGGCACTGTTGCACCTGCGGCGGTGTCGCCACGACGGGCAACTACTGTTCGCCGGCGGGTGGACGATCGACGACGGCGCGCTGTACGCGGACGCGGCGACGCTACTCGGCGGCGGGCGCGCGACAGCGGTCGTCGGCGTGTCCCCGGCCGATCTCGACCGGGTTCGAGGCGGCGGCGGCGACCTCGACGGCGACGGCTACGGGGACCTGCTCGCACGCAGGACGGGAAACGACCGGGATCGACACGGGGCGACGCTGTTCAGCGGCGTCCACGACCCCGACGCGGCGTACCTCACGCGAGCGCTCCGCGAGGGACTCGCGAGCGAGAACCTCCCCGAGACAGGCGTCGTGGCCGCCCTCGACGCTCCGCTCGTCCACCTCGTCGCCGCCAGCGCCTCGAACGAAGTGAAGTTCAAGGCGGGTGCTGAGCTGTCGGGACAGGTGAACTGAGGCGCCGAACGCCGCCGCTATCCTCGGCCCACGACGCCCTCGAGACACCGACACCGTCACATTCGACAGGCGGACAGCCGTCGCTCAGGACCTGCGCGGACGGCGCGGCGACCGGGAGAAATTATCAGAATTCCGGTGCGTTAGGGTGACCGACTCGATCTGTGGAAATATCTTTAGAAAATTCACTCGATCAGGAATATTGTTTGTGAAACGTACTATGAATACGGCACCTATTGTGTGTTTGACGGAATTTTTGGCCCCTTTTCGACCATGGTCGGTGCCCCCTTTATGCTGGGTTACCCGAGTGCCATTGGCGTTATGGACTCAGACACACCGAGACAGATTCGTCGTCGGTCCTTCTTGACTGCCGCTGGAGCTGGTGGGATCACCGGACTCGCCGGGTGCGTTGGCTTCGGAGGCGAAGACGGCGGGAGCGAAAGCGGAGATGGGGAGTCGACTGCCAGCGGCGCGACGGCCGGCGACAGCGGGCCGGACTCGATCGTGTTCGGACAGCCCGGCGCGCTGACCGGTGCGTTCGACTTCCTCCAGCCCGGCGTCTCCCAAGCCGCCGACGCCGCCGTCAGCCACATCAACGAGGCGGGCGGCCCGCTGGGTGCGGAGTTGGAGGTCGTCCGCCGTGACACCGCCGTCGACCCGCAGGAGGCGCGGAGCGTCACGACGCAACTCGTCGAGAACGACGACGCCGCGGCGATCGTCGGGCTCTTTTCGAGTGAGATCAACCCGCTGTGGAACTTCCTCCAGGACCTCCAGATGCCGATCGTCACGCCGTGGCCGGGGTCGACGTTCCTCGACACCCGCGGAGGAGACAAGGCCACGCCCGGCGACATCAGCGACGACGAGTGGGTGTGGCGGACGGTCGTCGGCGACACCGTCCACACGGGCGGGAGCGCCGTGTACGCGCTCGAACAGGGGTACGAGACGCTCGGGATCATCAACGGGAACACCGAGGGTGAGCGCAGCTACGTCGACGGGTTCCTCTCCGTCTACGAGGCGAACGGCGGCAGCGTCGCCGAGCAAGTCGAGGTCGAACTGGGCGCATCGAGCTACCAGTCGGCGCTCAGCCGGCTCTTCGATGCGGAGTTCGACGCGTTCCTCGTGAGCATGCCCCAGGAGTCGGCGATCACGGCGCTGAGTGACTGGTCCGACGGCGGCTACGGTCGCCAGCCGATCCTCTCGGACACGCTCGCACAGCAGGAAGTGATCGACCAGGTCGGCAGTGACCTCCACGGCGCGTGGGTCGCACAGCCCGGGCGGTCGGGGCCGAGCTACGACACCTTCGAGGGAATCTACTCGGAGGCGGGCGACGCGGCGATCAACGGCTGGACGCCCCCGTCGTGGGACTCCGTGCAGGTGACGGCGCTGGCCATCGAACGCGCCGGCGACACGAGCCCCGAAGCGATCCAACAGAACCTCGGGCCGGTCAGTCGCGGCGACGGCACCCCCGTCTCCACGTTCGCCGAGGGGAAGGAGGCCCTCGCAAACGGTGAGGAGATCACCTACCAGGGTGCGGCGACGCCGACCACGTTCACCCAACACGGCAACGTCTTCGGTGCGGTGTCGATCAACACCGCACAGGACGGCGCCTTCACGCAGACGACGCAGGTGTCGGCCGAGGACGTCCGCGAGTACGTGACGGAAGGCGAATACTAACAGCGATGGGACTGTCCCAGAACGTCGTCTTCGGACTGGTCACCGGTTCGTACATCGCCATCGCGGCGATCGGGTTCACCCTGATCTACGGAATCGTGAACATGATCAACTTCGCCTACGGCGAGTACCTCACGATCGGCGCGTTCCTGGGGCTCCTCGCGGTCACCATGCTTCCGGTGCCGCTCCCGGTCGCCGTCCTCCTCGCGATGGCCGGCGGCGGCCTCGTCAGCCTCGCGCTCGCCCGTGGGTTCTTCACACCGATCAACCAGACGGGGCCGGTGCCGCTCCTGCTGACGTCGATCGGGCTCGGAATCGCGCTCCGGAGCGCGATCCGGCTCGTCGCCGGACGCAGTGCTCGCTACTACGACACCGAGACCGTGACGTATCGGTTCGACTCGCTCCCCGATCTCTCGGTCGGGTCGGTCGACCTGCTCGGCGGGTTCTTCGTCACCTCCGAGCACCTGATCGTGATCGGCACTGCCGTCGCCGTGTTCGTCGTCCTCCACGCCTTACTGACGCGAACCGACGTCGGGATCGCAATGCGCGCGATGGGTGACGACGAGAGCCTGGCGCGGGTTCGCGGTATCGACACGCAGTTGATCCGCGATAGCGTCTGGGTGCTCGCCGGCGTCCTCGCCGGACTCGCGGGCGTGCTCATGGCTATCCAGACGAACGTCAGCTCAGACACCGGGTTCAGCCACATCCTGCAGATACTGTCTGCCGCCATCCTCGGCGGCGCGGGGAGCCCCTACGGAGCGATCCTCGGCGCGTACGTCATCGGACTCGTGCTGGCGCTCTCGACGGCGTTCCTCCCGTCCGGGATGACCGGGCTGTCCTCGGCGGTCGCGTTCGTGATCCTCGTGGCGGTGCTGCTGGTCAAACCCAGCGGGATCGCTGGCAAGGAGGTGCGTGAAGCGTGAGCGTGCTCGATCGGCTTCCGTCTGACCACGCCACGCAGGCGTTCCTCGCAGGAGCGATCTGTCTGGCCCTCGGCGTGCTGTTTGCGGTCACACCGCTGCGGGCGCAGCTCCCGAACGCGCTGTACGTGTTCATCGAGGTCGGGACCCTGTTCGTCATCTACGGACTGTTGGTGCTCGGCCTCGACCTGCAGTACGGCCACACCGGCTTGGTCAACTTCGGCCACGTCGTCTTCTTCGCCGTCGGTGCGTACACGACCGCGATGCTGTCGGCCCAAGAGACGTTCGCGGGGATCGGCTTGGGCTACCCGTGGCCACTCGCGCTGGTCGCTGGCGTGATCGTGACCGCGATCGTCGGCGCCGGGGTGGGCGTCACCTCGATCCGGCTCCGCGGCGACTTCCTCGCGATCGTCACCCTGGCGACCGCCGAGATCTTCCACTCGCTGTTCGTCAACTTCGAGGACATCTTCGGTGGGAACGTCGGGATCCTCGGCGTTCCCCAGCCGATCGCCGAGGTCGCCACCAACGGCGACACCAGGATGGTGGCGACGCTGTTGGTGCTCGGTGGGATCACCCTCGTGACGCTCGCGGGCATCACCCGCCTCACAGAGGCGCCGTACGGGCGCGTGCTCCGTGCGATCCGGGCCGACGAACTGGTGACGCGATCGGTCGGCAAGTCCACGCTCACCTACAAGATGCAGTCGTTCGTCTACGGCGCCGCGCTCGCCGGCCTCGCCGGTGGGCTGTTCGCGCTGTACAACGGCGCGGTCGCGCCCGGCTTCTTCACCATCCAGGTGACGGTGACGATCTGGATCGGGATGCTGCTCGGCGGCGCGGCGAACCACCGCGCGGTGCTCGCCGGCCTGGCCATCATCATGGGCCTCCGACTCGCCTCTCGCTTCGCCTTGGACGCGACGCCGGTGGGCGCCGACGTGTTCGCGTCGCTCCGGCTCATCGTCGTCGGACTGATCTTGGTCGCGGTGATCCGCTATCGCCCCGCCGGGATCTGGGGGAACGAGCAGGAACTGGGGGTGGACTCGTGAGCCTCCTGTCGATCGACGGCCTCGTGAAGGACTTCGGTGGCCTGCGGGCGATCGACGACCTGTCGGTGTCGGTCGAGGAGGGAGAGATCGTCGGCGTGATGGGCCCCAACGGTGCGGGCAAGTCGACGTTCTTCAACTGCGTCAGCGGCGTCATCACCCCAGACGACGGGTCCGTCACCTTCGACGGGACCGACGTGACCGGGGAGGCGCCCGAGACGCTCGCTCGGCGTGGGCTGGTGCGGACCTTCCAGCACACCCGAGAACTGGAGACGATGACCGTCCGCGACAACGTCCGGCTCGCGGCGCCGGACCACCCCGGGGAGCGCACGATCCCCGCACTCGTTCGCGGTGAGTCGATGCAGGCACACGAGGAGGCCGTCCGAGAGCAAGCAGAAGAGCTGATCGAGCTGTTCGAGCTCGACCACCTCGCCGACGACTACAGTGGAACGCTCTCGGGCGGGCAGCGAAAACTGCTCGAACTCGCGCGGACACTCATGCTGGAGCCCGATATGCTCCTGCTGGACGAACCGTTCGCGGGCGTCAACCCGACGCTCACCCGCGAAATCGCAGACCACATTCGCGATCTCAACGAAGGGGGAATGACCGTCGTCATCATCGAACACGAACTCGAGACGCTGACCGAACTCGTCGACCGACTCGTCGTGCTCCAGCAGGGGAGCCTCCTCGTCGAGGGCGACCCAGACGCGGTGTTGTCCGACGAGCGCGTCATCGAGGCGTACCTCGGGGGCGAGGTCGAATGAGTCTCCTCGAGATATCCGACCTCGACGCGGGCTACGGCGACCTCCAGGTGCTCTCTGGGGTCGAACTCTCCGTCGAGGACGGCGAGTACGTCACCATCGTCGGCCCGAACGGCGCCGGGAAATCCACCGTGATGAAGACCGTCGTCGGGATCGCCTCACACCAGAGCGGGTCGATCAGCTACCGCGGGACGGAGATCGCCGGAACCTCTCCCGAGGAGATCGTTCGGGAGGGGATCGGCTACGTTCCGCAGACGGACAACGTCTTCCCGACGCTGACGGTCGCCGAGAATCTGCGCCTCGGCGCGTACGTGCTCGACGGGGTGCCGGCCGATCGGAAGCGAGACGTGTACGACCGGTTCCCGGCGCTCGCGGAGCGGCCCGACGAGGAAGCCGGTTCGCTCTCGGGCGGCCAACAGCAGATGCTCGCGATGGGGTGTGCGCTGATGCTCGACCCGGATCTGATCCTGTTGGACGAGCCGTCGGCGGGTCTCTCGCCGGACCTGGTCGACGAGATGTTCGACCGGGTCGACGAGATCAACGACGCCGGCACGACGGTGCTCATGGTCGAACAGAACGCGAAGGAAGCGCTGCGGCGCTGCGACCGCGGCTACGTGCTCGCCAACGGCGAGAACCGGTACGAGGACGACGGAGACGCCCTGCTGTCGGACGAGGAGGTCCGGCGGCAGTTCCTCGGCGGGTGAGCGACCCGCGTCCTCAGTCGGTCGCCTCGGCGATCCCGAGGTAGCGACGGCCGATCGGGTCGGTCACTGGCAGCCAGTCGATCCGGCGGTCGCCGAGCGATCCTTCGGTACAGTCGTCGAATCGGGTCTCCGCACCAGCGTCGTACGCGAGCACATACGCGACTGGAGCGGGACCGAACTCGTCGACGCGCTCGGCGAACCAGTCGTCCTCGCTCGGCTGTGCCAGCGCGACTGGCTGGTCGGGGAAGACCGCCACTTCGGCGGCCACCTCCCCGAACTCGCTTCTCGTGGGCGTGGGCAGGTCGAACGCGTCGGTGAACCGCTGGACTGCGGCGTCGAGATCCGGGACGCCGACGACCACGGTGTCGACCCCGTGGATCGGCGACGAACCCAGGGTACCGGTGGGCTGGACGCGGCGCTCGCGCGGCGTGCGGTCCTCGATGAGAAACGGCAGCGTCGACCCCGGGTCGCCGTCGCCGAGGTACGTCAGGTCCCACTCGACGAGCGTCCCGTCCTCCCGTGTCCGTTCGTACGCGGCGGGGCCGTCGACGCGGACGCCGCGCTCGTCGAGCGTCGCCGTCGCCGCCTCGATGTCGTCGACGCCGATGGCCCACGCGCACGGCCCGCCGTCTCGACGGATCGCGTCGTCCCACCACGGAGACTCCGTCTCCGACTCGATCGTGGAGATGAGTTCGATGTAGCTCCCGTCTCGAAACCCCACGATCGCCATGTGGGTCACGCCGTTGGAGTGCGCGCCGCCGTACTCGACCGGGAATCCGGCCGCCTCGAACGCGTCGACGAGCGACTCCAGGCTCCGCCCTGCGACCGTCACGTGGTCTACCCGTAGGTCCATACAGAGACGGCGAATCGAGCGATCATATGCGTTGTGGGGACGGCGAGGGCTCGACAGACAGCTGGCGCCTGGCCCCGACGCGACGCGCGCGACGGTCGCGTCCTCGACCGCGGCGCTAGCGCCCGACGACCACGTCCTCCGACCCACCCGCTGGCACGTCGACCCCGCCGCGCCCGACGACCTGGTTCCACACCACCAGCACCGACGGCGTGAGGAACACCGCGGTGAGGTACGAGTAGAAGATCGACAGCGCCGTGAGCACGCCGAACTGCCCGAGCACGGGCGTGATCGCGAACACGAGCACGCCGATCCCGGAGGTGGTGGTGAGCATACTCCCGGCGAGCGCACTCCCGGTTCCCCGCACCGCGTCGTCTAACGCCTCCTCCAGTCCAGTCGTGTGGCCGTACTCGTCGGCGAACCGGTGGACGATGTGCGCGGAGTAATCGGTGCCCAGCCCGATCGTGATCGAGAGGATGGTGGCGGTGAGCGCGTTCACCGGGAGGTTCAGTGCCCGCATCGACCCGACGAGGAAGCAGATCGCCACGACGATCGGGACGAGGTTGACGACGCCGAGCGAGGGGCGCCCCTCCAACAGCCAGTAGATGGCGACGAGGAACACCGCCGTCGCGCCGAGCGCGACCGCGAGGCTGGACACCGCCGACGCGAGGATCACGTCCGAGACGGCCTGGAACACGATCGTCTCCCCCGTCGCGGTCGCCTCGAACCGGTAGCGGTCTTCGAGCGTCTGCCCGGTCTGCGTCACCTCGGCCTGCGACGTGTCGGCCTCGATCTGGTAGACGACACGGGCGGCGCGGCGGTCCTCGGTGACGTACCGGAGCGTCTGGTCGCGGGCCGGCGAGTCCAACAGCGCGTCGTAGATCTGGTCGAGGTTGTCGTCGGGGATGCCGTCGTCGTTCGCGTCGTTGCGCTCGACGAGGCGGCGGAACGACGGCGAGGCCGCCGACCGCGACTCGATCACCCCGAGGATGCTCTGGGTCTCTGCGCTCCGGTTCTCGGCGACCACCACCGCAGGGGGCTCCTCAGACGCCCGCGCGAACGACTGCAAGGCGTAGTCCTGCTCGAGGTTCCCTTCGACGTAGATGGTCACGGAGTCGCCCTGCGACTGCTCGAAGTTCGCTTCGAGGAAGTTGATCGTCCCTGTGACGGTGTAGTCGCTCGGGCGGAACGGCTCGGGGAGGTCCTCGAAGACCGCCGGCGTCTCCTCGGGCGGGAGGAAGTCGTCCTGCGAGAACGACGTGTCGACGCCGAGACCGTAGACGCCAGACGCCGCCGCCATGAGGACGACGAGCGCGAAGAACGCCCGCGGCGCGCGGCGCGCGACGAACAGCCCACTGGCAGAGATCCGACCGAGGAGCGACCCCTCTGCCCCCAGCGGGCGCTCGCCGAACGTCGGGAGGTTACGGCGTTCGCGGACGCGGTCGGAGAGCACCTTCAGCGCGGGGAGGAACACGCCGAAGATGAGGAAGGTGAACGTGATGCCGACGGCGGCGACGATGCCGAACTCCCGGATCGGGGCGAGGTCGCTGGTGACGTTCGCGGCGAAGCCCAGCGTGGTCGTCCCGGTGACGATGAAGAACGCGACGAGCAACTGCCGGTTCGCCACCGACATGGACGATCGGATGCCGTTGCCGGCGACGCGCTCCTCGCGGTAGCGGTTGACGCTGTGGATGCCGAAGTCGATGCCGACCGCCAGCAGCAGCGGCGGGACCGCGATGAGGAGTTGGGAGAACGGGATGCCCACGAGGCCGAGGAAGCCGAACGTCCAGACGAGCGTGATCCCGAGCGCGACCAGTCCCAACACGAGGTCGACGGGGTCGCGGTAGGCGACCACGAGGAACACGAAGATGAGACCGATGGACGCGGGCAACACGAGGATCAGCGAGTCGAAGACGACGTTCGCGAACTCCGCGGAGACGAGGCCACCGCCGAACACGGTGATGTCGCCGCCGACGGTCCCGACGATGTTCTGGGCGCGCTGTTGGATCGAGGTCAGCGGGCTGTCGGTGCCGGCGCCCGCCGAGCCGCCGGTGGCGCCGATCGGTTCGTGGACGACGACCGCGACGGTCGCGCTCGCGCGGGCCGCGCTGGGGTTGAAGTCGTCGCTGAGTTGGCTCGTGAACGACTCACGCTCGGCGGCGGCGCGAACCGCCGCGTCGATCTCACGGGGCGTCGCGGCCTCCACAGCGCGGATCTGCGCGTCGAGCGTCCGCGCGCTCGGGTCGAGCGTGGTGGCGACCACCGACGCCGCGCTCGACGTGGAGACGACCCGCAGGGCGGGCGTGTCGGCGAGGCGTCGCTGGGCCTCCAGCATCCGCAACAGCGCCGGCTTCGCGAGCACGTTCGGCCCACGCTGGATCAGTTGGGTGCTGCCGGAGCTCGCCGCGAACGTCGGCGAGAACTCCTCGTCGACCGCCTCGAACGCCCGCTGCGCCGGGAGGTCCTCGGTGAACTGGCTCGTCCCCGCGTCCGTCGAGACGCCGCCGAGCCCCACCGCGAACCCCGCCGTGAGCACGAGGAACACCGCGACGACCACGCCGGGTCGGTCGACGGTCGCACGCGAGACGGCGTCGACGGCGCGCTCGTACGCCCTCATCCGTCGGTCCCGGGCGGCCCGTCGTCGCCTCCCTCGTGTCCAGTCGACGCGTCGTCCGACTGCTGGTCGGGAGTGTGCGCCTCGGAGACGACGGCCCGCTCGAACGCACCCCACGCAGTCTCGCTATCGCCGTCAGCCTCGGCGACAGTGGCGCGCTCGAACGCACCCCAGCCACCATCGGCAGGGCCACCACCGTCGTGTCTCGCCGACCCCTCGTTGGACTGGCTGTCGGCAGTGTCGACCTCTGCGACGGCAGCGCGCTCGAACGCACCCCACTCGTCGTCGGCATCGTCTGGTTGGTCGACGCCACCGTCGCCAGCGGTCTCCGAGGCGCCAACCTCGCCAGTCGCGGCCGGACCCGGGTCGTCGCTCCCGCCGTCTTGTGTCGTGGTGGGGACATCCCCTCTCGGCGCGGGCGAACTCCGACCGCCAAGCCGGCGCCGGAGGAGGAACGCGGCGACGAGGAGGATGACGAACCCCACGAGCACGGGGACGAGCCAGTCGGGCAGTTGCTGTGGCGCCGGTTGGACGACGCCCACGCCGACGTTCACGGGGTCGGAGAGTTCGGTGTCGCCGTCCGGCGTCGTGTAGAGGAAGTCCACCGACAGCAGGTACGGCTTCTCGGCGGCGCCGCCGGCGGCCGACACGGTGAACTGAATCGTGACGGACTCGCCGGGCGCGAGCGACGAGACGAACACCTGGTCGTCGTCCACGGACAGGGGGTCGTCGGCGAACGCCTTCGCCCGGATGTCGGTGAGCGGGACGCCGCGGGTGTTTGTCAGCGTGAGTTCGACGACGTCGCTCTCGCCGGCGGTGACGGTGGCCGAGCGGTCGTCGACGGCGAACGGGTCGCGTGCGGGAGCGATCTCGACGTCGGTCGTGAGCGGGTCGCTCTCGCGCCGGTCGCCGTCGTCGTCCGTGTACGCGACGCGGTACGACAACTGCCGGGTTCCGGGCCCGGCGTTCTCTGTGATCTCGATCGGGAGGTCGAAGGTGGCGGTCGCGCCGGGGGCGAGTTCGCCGACGGCGGCCTCGGTCTCGATGGGGGCAACGTTCTGAGCCTCGGTGACGAGCGTGACGCCGACGGCGCTCACGGCCGTCGGCCCGGTGTTGGTCACGGCGACGCGGACGCGGCCCTCCTCGCCGACCCGCAGCGTACTCTCGACGGTCCGAGCGTCGAACGTCTGCTCGGAGACAGGCGTGGCCCCGAACGCGAGCGCGTCGGAGCGCCGCTGCTGTCCGTCCTCGTCCTCGAACGCGACCGACGCCTCGAACGCGTACGTCTGGCCGGCGGTGTCCTCGCCGGCGCGGACGCGGTAGGTGACGATCCGGCGCTCGCCCGGCTCCCACCGACCGACGAACCGGGTGTCGTTGAGGCCGTCGCCGACGAGGAGCCCCGAACTCCGCGACGCCAGCGAGACGGTGGCGTCGGTGAGCGTCTCGTCGCCCCGGTTGACGACGGTGAGCACGAGCGGGCCGTCGTCACCCGCCTGGAGGCGCGCGTCGACCGCCGTGAGTTCGAAGCGCGCCGTCTCGCTGGACACGTCGACGATCAGGTCGATCGGGTCGCTCTCGCGCCGGTCGCCCGCGGGCGTGACGTACTCGACGACGACGGTGACGCGCCGCTCACCGGGCTGTGCGGTGTCGAGCACCGACACCGGGAGCGAGAAGTCGGCGTCGTCGTCCTCCTCCACGTCGCCGAGCACGGTGACCGGGTCGCGCACCCTGACGTTTTCGTCCGTCTCGACGACGCGTATCACCGCCGCCTCGACGTCGCGCGGCCCCTCGTTCTCGACGGTGCCTGTCACGCGGCCCTCCTCGCCGACGCGGAGCGTGCTCTCCACGTCCGTGACGGTGAACGACTGCTCGCCGTCGGGTTCGACGGAGGCGACGAGCACGGTGGAGGTCTGTCGGTCTCCGTTCTCGTCGGTGTACGACACCGTCACTTCCAGCGGGTACTGCTGGCTGGCGGCGTCTGCCGACAGCGTCGCGTCGACCGTGACCGTCTCGCGGTCGCCGTCGTCCCAGTCGCCGACCGCGCGCGTCGCCTCGCCGTCGCCGCCGAGTCGGAGGTCGTCGTTCGGCGACCGCACCGTCACGGTCGCGTCGCGCAGGTCCTCTTCGCCGACGTTCCGCAGTTCGATATCGACCGGCCCCGTCTCCCCGACCTGCAGGTCCGAGTCCACGTCGGTCACCCTGAAGCGACCATCCTCGGTCACCACCAACTCCACGTCGAACGTGTCGCGCTCGAACTCGCGGTCGCTGTCGTCGTCGGTGATCTCTTCGGTGTAGTCGTACTCGACGGTCACCTCCAGGTCGTACACACCCGGATCGGCGTCTTCGTCGACCTGGATGGCGAAGCCCGCCTCCGCGACCGACCCGGCGGGGAGGTCACCAAGCGCCGTCTCGGCGGTGTTCACCGTGACTGGTGCGTCACCGTCGTCCAGTTCGACGCGGACGTTCCGCGCCGTCGTCACCGCCTCTTGGCCCGTCGGTGGCGTGTCCAGCCCCTCGTCGTCGACGGTGCCGCCGTTGGCGATTTGGACGGTGAGGCGCCGCTCCTCGCCCGGCGCGACGGTGTTGTCCGGGAGGAACACGTCGACGTCGGGTTCCCCCTCGACGGTCACGGGCGTCGGCGTCGCTGTCGGCGTCGCTGTCGACTCGCCGTCGTCGCTGTCGGAGCCGTCGCCGTCGGAGCCGTCGGTCCCGTCGCTTTCGGAGCCGTCGCCGTCGGAGCCGTCGGTCCCGTCGCTTTCGGAGCCGTCGCCGTCGGAGCCGTCGGTCCCGTCGGAGCCGTCGTCTGTGGTGTCGTCGTCACACGAGTGGCTCGACTCCTCGGTCATCGTCGAGTCGGTGCAGTCGCCACCCGCGGCGACGGTGGGCACGCCCGGCACGACCACGGCGACCGCTCCGGTGACGAGCAGCAGCGTGACGAGGAGGACGCGGCCGCGGCGCTGGCGACTCATCGTCTACACCACGTCCGCGAGTCGGTCTGCCGACACGGCTCACGGTCCGCTTGCCCGCGATTCACGACGCGTGTTCGCTCCGCCGCTCGCTTTGTAGTACGCCGGCTTACCCGGCACGAGTGTGGATAACCCGGGAGTAAGTCGGTCGTAACCAGCGGTCGGGGCGCGACGGACCGCAGGCTGTTTCAGCCGCCGTCCGATCGGTCGACTGTGCGCCCTCCATCGGTTCCACGCTCTGGACTCCTCGCGGTCCTCGCGTCGACGCTCGTCACACCCGTCGGCGTGCTCGCGCTCGGCTGGTCGACGACGGTGTTGCTCGGCGTGTTCGTCGTCGAGGTGATCGCCGTCGTCTGGTGGTCGGTCGCGAAGATCCCGTTCGCCGCGAAGCGACCGAACGCCGCCGTCGACGACGACCGGCTGTTCGGCCCGTTCCAGGCGAAACGCGGCGAGATCGACCTCCCCGGACCGCTCCCGCCCGTGTACCCGCGGAACCTCCCGACGCTGGTCGTG
The DNA here is from genome assembly GCF_029338555.1 of Halobaculum marinum. GTDB lineage: Archaea > Halobacteriota > Halobacteria > Halobacteriales > Haloferacaceae > Halobaculum > Halobaculum marinum. Next base: position 2,852,342 of record NZ_CP119989.1, read on the forward strand.
GTCGTCTGTTTCCTCGCGCCGCTGGAGACGATGGTGGCGCTGGCGGTGTTCGGCGTCGCCGCGCCGCCGGCCACCGAGGCGGCGGCCGGACAGTTGGCGGTCGGTGGGCTGGCGGTCGTCGTCGGGCGCGGGTACGAGACGTGGCGCGACTACTTCCACGACGGCGGGTATCGCGACCACTCGGCGCGATCGGTGTTGATCCTCCCACTCGTCCACCTGCTGGGCGTCGGCGCCTTGTTGTTCCTCGCCGCGCTGGTAGACGGGTCGGGCGTCGCGGGTGACGTCGTGCTCTGGGCGATGATCGTCGGGAAGCTCGCGTTCGACGTCCGGTCGCTCCAGGTCGAGCGCGACCCCGACGACCACGGCTGGCTGTACCGCGTGTTCGGCAGCGAGGCGACCGAAATCGAGCCAGAGCCGGTCGCCGTCCCCGACGACGACCCCACCGTCACCGCCCGCCCGCCACGGCTGGTCGGCGTCGTCGACGCCGTCGCCCGCGGCGTGACGTACTCGCTGTCGAGTGCCGCCCTCGCTGCGTGGGTGCTCGCCGCCGTGTTGGTCGGTGTCGGCGCCGCGTCGCTCGCAGTGTGGCCGCTGCTCGCGGCGGTTGGGGTCGGCGCGTTCCGCACACTCGGTCGTTACCTCGCGTACGGGAGCGTCGAGTACCGCGTGTACGACGACGTCCTCGTGGTGTATGACCGACTGATCGGCGAGCCACAGGCCCGCGTAGAGCGTACCGGCGTCACCGACGCCGCGGTCGTGCGCGACCCGCTAGACCGGCTGTTCGGAACGCACACGCTGACGATCGCCGGGGCCGACGACGGCGACGAGCGCCCGCCGCGGTCGAGCCTGCTCCCGGCGGATCCCGACGCGGTCACCGACGACGCCGCGAACGCGAATCGCTCCGTGCGAGTGGCCCACGTCATCGAGCCCACGGCGCTCGCGGGCGCGCTCGGGGTGTCGTGGCTCCTGGAGCGGTGAGTCGCGGACGGCGGGGCGGACCTGCCGACCCGGGTCGGAGGCTCAGTCAGCGGCGGGCGACGCGCCGCCGGTGGACTCGCCGGCGGCGGCGACGGTCCCCTCGTTGTCGGCGACCCACCGGAGCAGGAGGTACGCAAACACGTACTTCGCGACCACGTCGAGCCCGGAGTACGCCCACGAGGTAACGCCGACCGACTGCACCAGCGCGAGGCCCTCGACGCCGAGCGCCCACACGATCGGGTAGCCGAGCCAGAGGACGACCGTGAGCGCGCGGAGCGTGTCGAATATCTCGCCGGCCCCGGCAGCCGTCGCGGCGTCGGCCCACTCGGTGAGCAGTGCGTACAGCACGACCGCGAAGAACGCACAGCTGATCAGGTAGAACACCCACCGGAGGAGGTACGAGGAGGTGATCAGCGCCGCCGCCAGCCCCGTGACGCACATCGCGATGTCGGCGACAATGACGGTGAACAGGCTCCCTCGGTCGACATCGGCGAGCAACCCGAGCGCGAGGAGGATCATCGGCGTCGACAGCGCCCACGTGAGGTACCGTCCCCACTGGCTGAGCACCTCCTGTCCGCCGAGCGGGTGGCCCGCGGGCATCTCGATCAGGCCGACGGTCAGCCCTGAGACCAGCGCCGTGTAACTCGACAACGAGATCAGCGGGATCATGAGCGTCGCCGCCCAGATGAGCTTCGCCCGCGGCGTCGACACGCCCCGCGCCAGATACACGAACAGCAGTGTCGACAACCCCGCGAGCGCGATGTTCACCCACAGTGACGAACTGAGGAGCGCGTCGTTCTGGATCTGGGAGAAGACATCCGATTGACTCACCTGGAGGAGGGTCGCTCCGGGTGCCGTACTGAGTCCGAGTTGCATCGGATCGTCCTACGGGCCGAATTGTTATGAAACTAACAAGACTCCGTGTCGTCGTGGTGCCAGCAGACGGTCGAAAACGGGGCTACCGCATCGAGACGACCGTGAGGAACACCAGCGCGACGAACTGGAGCGCGCGCATCGCCAGCACCGTCGACTGCGCGAGCGTCGATCCGGCGTACAGCATCCCCATGTCGAAGAAGAAGAACAGCGCGACGAGGTTCTCGACGAGCAACACGAGCGCGAAGCCGATCAACCCGAGCGTCAGCGGGGTGCGGAAGGTGAGGTAGTTGCGCCCCCAGACGGCCAGCAAGGCCACGAGGAGGACGACGTTCAGCGCCGAGAGGGCGCTCGCGACGGTCAACAGGTCGGTCATCTGGGCCATTGTGTGGTCACTCGGTGGTGTCGTGGGTGTCGGCGTCGGTCGGCTCGCGCGGTTCGATCCGGTCGGTGATGCGCTCGAACGCCTCGCGGTGGCGCTCGAAGCGGTCGGTGAGGAAGTACAGTTTCCCGTAGTCGTCGCCGCCGGGTTCGACGACGTCGTGGTCGACGAGCATGTCGAGGTGGTGTCGGACGGTGTTGTAGTCCACGTCCAACTCGGCGGCGAGGCGGTTGGCGTTGCGCGGCTGCTCGTCGAGCAACCGGATGATCCGGGCACGGTTGGCGCCGCCGCGCGTGCCGGTCAACAGGTACCACAACGCCTTCTCCATCCTGACTCTGGGAATATCTCGGTGGGAGTGTCGTAAATCGTTCGCCGTCGCGACGGCGAAAACCCGCCGCCAGTGTCGGGGTCGCGCCGGTCACGCGCCGACCGTCCGCGACACCCAGCCGGACGGCCCGTTGGGGAAGGCGCGCCGCTCGTCTTCGGGCTGCAAGGTCCCAGTGCCGTCGGTCGCACGGACGACTACCTCGTGTTGCGTACCGGGCGAGTCGTACCGGTACACCCACTGGCGCCACACGTCGTCGCCGGGGAGCGGTTCCGACAGGTCGGCGTCGGTCCACGTGTCGCCGCCGTCGGTCGACACCTCGACGCGCTCGATGCCGCGGGTGCCGGCGTAGGCGTGGCCGCCGACCTCGATCCGCCCGTCGTCGAGGCGGTTCACCGCGTGGAGTTTCGCGACCGTGTTGACGGGTCCGGTGCCGTGCCAGCCGCGCTCCTCCCAGTACCCCTCCATCTCCTCGTCGAGGATCTCGATCTCGGTGAGCCACTTCACGTTGATCTCCCCCCAGTGCCCCGGAATCAGCGCCCTGACGGGCGCACCGTGGCCACGTGGGAGGTCGGCGCCGTTCATCCCCCACGCGAGGAAGCCGTTGCGGAGGGCCGACACGGAGAACTCCTCGTAGAAGCCGTCGGCGGCGCGCAGCATCACGTAATCGCCCTGCAGGCCCGCGTCTTCGAGGATCTGCATCAGCGGGGTGCCCGTCCAGAGGGCGTTGTCCATCTTCATCCCGTTGAGCGACTCCCCGACACAGCGGAGCGTGTTGAAGCGGTGCTCGGTCGGCATCGACGTGAGGTCGTCGTAGCTGTACTCGCCGGCGTTCTCCACGGCGCCAGTGACCGAGAGCGTCCACTCGTCACGGTCGGGGTCGGGGTCGACCTGGTTGATGTCGACCTCGTAGAACCGCTCGCTGACGAGCGGTTCGATGCCCTCGACGGCGAGCGAGCGCTCGCGCGCCAGGTCGAGCAAGCGACCCACCTCGGAGTCAGCGGGGACCGTGGTCGTGCCGTCGCCAGCGGAGACCGTCCGCCTCGTGCCGATGACGCCGCCCGCCAGCGCGAGGCCGACCGCCGCCGCGATGCTGCCGAGGGCCGTCCGGCGAGCGGCGGCGTCGGGAGACTCGCCGCGGCCGGCGAGGGCGGCGAGCGTCAGCGGGACCGCGGCGCCGACGGTGGCGCCGACCGCGGAGGTCGCGTCGCCAGCGAGGCCGACTGCGAGGACGAGGACCGCCACCAGCGCCAGCACCGACCCGGCGACCGTGGCGTCGAGTCGGTCGCCGTCGGCGGCGGTCGCCGCGCGGCGGACCGCCCAGACGACGACCCCGAACAGGAGGGCGGTGAGGGTGAGCGCCAGCAGGAACGCGATGCTGTCGCCGACGTCGCCGAGCAGGAGGATGGAGTACCGGACGACGACGTCCGGCGTCACGGCGACGACGAGTCGCGCGACCGGCGCGGCGACGAACGCCGGGAGGCGCCCGACCGCCGCGAACGACCCGGCGACCGCACCGACGCCCGCCGCCAGCGCGACGAGCAGCGCCGGGCCGTACTCTCGGGCGGCGTCGACCGCCGCCGCGGTGCGTGGGGTGTGGTCCATACCAGAGCGGACGGCGGGTGGAGGGATAGCGGTTTTTCGAGATCCGTTCGGTGTCCGGGCGAACTCCGTGCAAACTCCGTTCAAAATCGGTGCCGTCGGGCGGTTTTTGTGCCGAGCGTGGCGTCGGCTCGCTCAGTTCCCGAAGTTGTACGTCGTGACCTGTCCGTCGACGCCGATCTGGAGGTTGTCGACGTGCATCGTCGCTGGCCCCCAGCCGGAGCCGACGCCCACGCCGAAGCCGAATCGGATCGTCGCGTCGGGGTACAGTTCGAGCAGGCGCGTCCAGGTGACGGGCTGGGAGATGCTGCCCTCGCCCAGCGGGGCTGTGCCGGGGCCGGCAACGAACGACGCGGCCGCGCTCTCGGCCTGCGCGACCTGGTAGAACACGGGCGTGTCGCCGGGTGATATCTCGGGGCGCGCTCCGTGAGAACGTGGACTATCGACCCCGAGGGCGACGGTGACCCGTCGGGCGTGGCCGTGAGATGTCACTGCCGAGATCACCTCAACCAGCAATAAATTCTACCCCAGATGATGTAGCTATTCCGACGGTACCCGTGTAATTTAATTACCCCGTTTTCGTAGACCCACTCGCAACCGAGTACAGATACATGGGGGGGAGCACACAGCAGCGCAGACAGCGACTGCTAACGGCAGTAGTGGTATCAATACTGATAACATCGGTCGTCGCCTTCGCAGGCACCTCTGCGGCGGTGCGGACGACCGTCGACGGCCCCGATCAGGTGACGAAAGGCGACAGGGTCGAGTTCACGTCGACGGCCGACGTCCGCGACGACGAGCGCGTCCCGGTCGAGAGCCTCACGCTGACGATTCGGCCCGAAGACTCGCCGGACGAGGAGGTTCGCGTGACGGTCGCGCCGAACGGCACCGTCTTGTCCATCTCGCCGTCGACCGGCGTGGTCGGCCAAGGCGAGATCCGTATCGAACAGCTTCGTCGGTCGCTCGACGTCGCCGTCTCCGGCACCGACGGCGCGTACGGCTACGGTTACGGCTACCAGGGCGGCATCGACGAGCGCGCCGGCGAGAACGGTTCCGACGCCACAGTCGGCTACGGCTACGGCTACGGCGACACGTCGATCACTGTCGAGGCCGCCTTCAGTTCCAAGGCGCTGAAGCACGGGAACTACGAGGCCTTCCTCACGGTGAACACCGGCGACGAGCGCGACCAGTTCCGCTCGAACGTCGAGTCGTTCGAGGTCCTGGTCCCCGGGAACGGCTCGCCGCCGGACAACGGCGAGGGTCCCGACAACCGACCCGGTGACGACGTGAACGAGGCGTCTGACGACTCCGAGGACGACGACTCTGACGAGGTCGACTCTGACGATGAGGACTCCGAGGGAGACGACTCTGACGAGTCCGAATCCGAGGACGACGACGCCGAGGAGCACGAGTCCGACGAGGACGACGCCGACGCCGAGGACGACGACCGCGGCGAGGGGAACGGACCACCCGAGAACCCCGGAGCCGGCAACGGCCCGCCCGCGCACGCGAACGGCAACGGACCGCCCTCCGACGTCCCGCGAGGCGGACGCTAGCTGACGGGAGCCACCATGACAGACCAAAATACGCTCCCGTTCCAGCGACTGCTCCGTCGATTCGCACGCGCCGTCCGGGCCGTCGGCACCGACGACCTCGTCCACCACGGCGGAGTGATGGCCGCGGCGACCGTCGTCGCCGGCGGCTTCAACTACGGCTACCAGGTGTTCGTCGGCAGGTACCTCGGCGCCGAGGCGTACGGCGCCTTCGGCGCGCTGTTCGCGCTGTTCTACCTGCTGCACGTCGTCGGTCGCGGCGTCAGGTTCAGCGCCTCGCGGTTCGCCGCCGAACTCGATGGACCCGACGAGCGCGCCGCGTTCTACCGCGGCTTCCTGCTGCGCTCGGTCGCCCTCGGCGTCGGCGGCACCGTCCTGCTCGTCGCCGCCAGCCCCGCCATCGCGGGGTTCCTGGGCCTCGACTCCGCGGCGCCGGTGACGGTCGTCGCCGCCGCCATCGGCGTCGAACTCGTCCTCACCGCCAACCAGGGCACCTTGCAGGGGCTCCAGCGGTTCGGCGCCCTCGGCGTCTTCAAAGTCGCGCAGGCGGCCGTGAAACTCGCGCTCGGCGTCGCGCTCGTGCTCGCCGGCTTCCGGCTGTACGGCGCCTTCGCCGCCGTCGTGCTCGGCTCGGCGGTTGTCCTCGTCGCCTCGACGGCGTACCTGCTGCGCGAGTTGGGGACGGCCTCGGCGGCGCAGACGGCGTTCCGCTACCGCCGGGCGTACCGCTACGTCGTCCCAGCGGCCATCGCCGGCTTCTGTCTCACCGTGCCGGCCAACGCCGACGTGGTCGTGGTGAAGCACTTCTTCCCGGCGGTCGACGCCGGCCACTACGCGGCTGCCTCGGTGCTCGGGAAGGTGCTGTTGTTCCTGCCGATGGGCATCTCGACGGCGCTGTTCCCGAAGGTGACCGCCGACCACGCCGCCGCCCGAAGCGAGCGGCTCCACGCGCTGTTCGACCGCGCGCTCGGGTACGCGGCGCTCGTCGCCGCCGCGGGCGCCGTCGGCTTCTGGCTCGTCGCCGAGGAACTGCTCTTGCTCGCGTACGGCCCCGAGTTCGTCGCCGCCGCGCCGCTGGTCCGCTGGTACGGCCTCGCCATCTCGGCGGTCGTGCTCGCGGTCGTCGTGCTCAACTTCGAGTTGGCGCGCGACCGGACCGGCTACGTCTACCTGTTCGCGCTGGGTTCGGTCGCCGAACTCGCGCTGATCTGGACGGTCCACGACACGCTGATCCAGGTCGCCCAGCTGGTGCTCGTCGCCAACGCGGCGCTGTTCCTCGCCGGCTTGGCGACGGTGAAACTCGACCTCGACCTGCACCCGACCCGCCTCACGAACGCCCTCTCGACCTCGAACGAATGACCGACGACACACACACAGACGAGACCGCCGCCGCACAGCCCACAGAACACACGACCGACCGCTCGGTCGTCGTCCCGGTCTACCGGGAGCGACCCGACGTGTGGACGGGGCTCGTCGAGCGCCTCCTGACCGCCGGGTGGGACGAGGTCGTCGTCTGCCTCGACGCGCCCGACGACGACGCTCGACGCGCCGCCGAGCGCGTCGCCACACACGACGGCGTTGCGCTGGCCGTCAGCGACGAGCGTCGCGGGAAGGGGGGTGCCCTCCGCGCCGGCCTCGCGGTCGCCGACGGCGACGTACTCGGCTACGTCGACGCCGACGGCGCGGTCGCCGTCGAAGCACTCGACCGCCTGTACCGCACCGTCGAGTGGGGAACCGCCCCGGTCGCCGCGGGGTCGCGCGACGCCGGCGACGCCGACCGCGAGGGACAGTCGCTCCTCCGGCGAGCGCTCGGGTGCGGCTACCGCCTGCTCGCTCGCGGGGCGACCGGCGTCCCGGTCACCGACTTCCAGTGCGGGGCGAAGGCGTTCCGCCGGGAGGTGTGGACCGCCGTCGCCGACGACATCGACGAGACGGGGTTCGCCTTCGACACCGAACTGCTCGCGCTGGCGCACCGTCGCGGCTTCGAAATCCGCGAGGTCCCCATCGCGTGGAACGACCCCGGCGAGAGCGACGTGGACGTGGGCACCGACGTGCCCGCCCTCCTCCGCTCGCTGGCGCGGATCCGGGGCACCCTGCGGGAGACGCCGCGGGCGATGCCGGACGGCGGCGCAGGCGTGGCGGCCGACCCCGAGCACACGAACGCCGACGGCGGCGACGAGGCCGACGAGGCCGACGACGCAGACGACGACCCGATGCACGTCGCGCTCGTCACCTCCCACCCGCCGAACCGTGGCCACCTCGCGGAGTACGGCGAGGAGTTGGCCCGCTCGTACGCCGCCCGCGACGACACCGAGGTGACGGTGCTGGCGCGCCGGACCGACCGCGCGCCCAACGTCGAGGACCGCGGCGACTACGAGGTGCGGCGCGTGTGGGAGCGCGACTCCGCGCGCTCGGCGTGGCGACTGCTCCGCGAACTGCGCTCGGACAAATACGACGCCGTCCAGTTCAACCTCCACATGACGTACTTCGGGACGACGAACGCCTACCGCTTCCTCGGCCTCGCGCTCCCGCCGCTGTGCCGGGCGACGCTGGACGTGCCCGTCGTCACGACGCTACACGACCTGCTGGAGATCGTCGAGGACGACCACGTCGACGACACCGTCGGCACACTCGAACGCGTCGGCGCGCGGGCGGCGACCCAACTGGTCCTCCTGTCGGACGCGACGACCGTCACCGCCGCCGAGTACCGCGACATCGTCGCCGAGCGCTACCCGCTGGGCGACCCGGTGCACGTCCCGCACGGGACGTTCAAGCGCGCCGACGGCGGGACGGTACCGCTCGACCCGCCGCTGCGACTCCTCGTGTTCGGCTTCCTCGGCCCGACGAAGGACATCGAGACGACGGTGCGGGCGTTCCGGCAGGTCCGCCAGGCGGTCCCGGACGCCGAACTCGTGATCGCGGGCGGCTCCCACCCGGACTACCCCGGTCACCGTGAGGAGTTGGAGTCGCGCTTCGGCGAGGAACCGGGCGTCGAGTTCACCGGCTACGTCGAGGAGGACGAGTTGGACGACGTGTGGGGGTCGGCCACGGCGGTGCTCATGCCGTACCACACCTGCACGGGCGTCAGCGGCGTGTTCCAACTCGCGAAGTCGTACGGCAAGCCCGTCGTCGCCTTCGAGAACGAGGGGATGCGCACCTCGACCGTCGAGACGGGCGGCGACGCGGCGTTCGTCAACCCCGGCTCCGCCACCTCATTGGCCGACGGCATCGTCGACCTCTGGGAGGACCGCGAGCGACTCCGCGACATCGCACACACGAACGCCGCCGCCGGCGACGCCGTCAGCATGGCCGAGACGACCGACCAGTTCGTCGACCTGCTCACAGCGTCGTCGACCGCCGTCGCGACCGACGGAGGTGAGGAGGCGTGAGCCAGCAGTCGCACGAGCACGAGCGCGACCGCCCGACCGGTGCGGACGTGCTCGACCGACTCGCCGGCGACACCTGCGTTCAGCCGACGTGCGACGGGACCCTCGACCGCCAGCCGTTCAAGGGGACCGACGCCGTCGTCTGCGACGACTGCGGGACGCCGCCCGTGCGGGTGTGGGAGGTGGCCGATGACTGACCGCGGCGGCGACGGCGACGGCGGCGCTCGCGAGGCGTCCGACGGGGACGAGGCGTCGGGGTCGGCGTTCGACGACGTCACCCGACGGCTCGTCCAGCGACTCCCCTACGGCGTCAAGCGCCTGCTTGCGGTGCCGTACAACCACGTCCAGCGCGTGCGGGCCGACCGCGCGTTCGCCCGGCGGGCGCGGGAGTTCCAGTCGCTGACGCCGGGTGCCGACGCGCCGCGCCACGTCGTCTGCGTCGTCGTGGACGCGCTCCGCGCGGACGTCGTCGACGCCGAGACGACGCCGTTCCTCGCCGACCGACGCGTCGCCAGCGCGGTCACCCCGTCGCCGTGGACGTTCCCCGCCGTCACCTCGCTCGCGACGGGGCGGTACCCCCACGAACACGGGTCGATGCGGCAGTCGGACGACGTGGACCGCGGCGCGACGGACCTCGTCATCCCGCCGACGCTCCCCGACCACGAGCGGACGCTGCCGGAGGTGTTCGCCGCCGCCGGCTACGACACCTACGGCGGGTTCGCGTTCCACATGCCGTTTTTCGCGCTCGGCGGGCGATTCGCGACGAACCGCGTGTACGACGACGCACCCGCCGACGACGTGCTCGGCGACTTCCTCGACTGGTTCGACGGCCGCCGCGACGGGCGCACGTTCTCGTACGTCCACCTCGGCGACCTCCACGAACCGGTCGACCCGCCGGCGCCGTACTGGGACCGCTACGACGTCGACGACTCCATCGAGGGGATCCGGCGCTGGCGCTTCCGCGAGGAAGCCCACCCGGGGCACGAGGGGGAGCGCTACCGCGACCACCGGCGCCGACTCTACCGCGCGGCGGCCACCCACGTCGACGACCGACTGGCCGTGTTGCGCGAGCGCCTCCCCGACGACGTGGCCCTGCTCGTCACGGGCGACCACGGCGAGGCGCTGTGGGAGCAGACGTCGCTCGACCGGCGGACGTTCCACGACTCCCGACCCGCCTACGGCATCGACCACGGCGGCACGCCGTTCGAGGCCATCGCACGCGTGCCGCTGGCCATGGAAGGCGTCGACGTCCGCTCGGGCGGCGGCACCCCGTCGCTGGTCGACGTGGCGCCGACCCTGCTCGACGCGCTCGGGCAGATGGAGGCGCTGGCGACGACCGGGTGCTCGCTGTCACGGGGCGTCCCCGGCGACCGCGTGCCGCTCGTCGAGGCCGCGCGCTACGGCCACGAGAAGAAGGCCGCCTACCGCGACGGCTGGAAACTGGTCGTCTCCCGCGGCGACGACGCCGCCGTGGGGTTCGACCTCCCCGACGACCCCGGGACGACCGCCCGCGAGGCCGACCTCCCGGCGGACGTGGAAGCGGCGCTGTACGACGCGCTCCCCCCGTGGCCGGACGGGAGCGACCCGGAGCGACGCGTCTCCGGCATGGCGCAGCAACGACTGGAGGACCTCGGCTATGTGTGAGGTGAGACGGGGATGAGCGACTCGCAAGGCACCCGCTTCGCGCTCGACCTCTCGCTCGACGACGTGGCCCCGCACGTCGGCGGCGTCGGCGCCTTCTTGCTGGCGTACGCCCTCCTCTTGCGCGGGATCGAGTTGGGCCGGCTGTACGCATTCGGCGACTTCGTCCCGTACTACGGGTCGCGCGCGTTCGCGAAGTTCCTCGGCACGTGGCACGACGGGGGCCTGGGGTTCCCGTACGTGTACAACGTGATGCCGGCGTATCTCGGCACGGTCACGGCGGTCGGCGGTGCGCTGGGACAGAATCTGTTCTACCTCGCGCTCGTCCCCGCCGGCTTCGCGACGTTCCTCGTGTTCGCCCGGCGGTTCGTCGAGCGACCCGTCCCGCGCTACCTCGCGGCGGGTGTGTACGCCATCAACCCCGTTACGATCGGCGAGTTCGTCAACGGCGGCGTCTCGACGCTCATCGGCTTCGTCGGCTTCCCGCTGATCGTCCACTACCTCTACCGGATCGACGAGGAGGACGCGTGGCGCCCCGCCGCACTCGTCGGCGTCGTCTTCGGCGCGACCGCCATCGTCCCGTGGCTCGTGTTCTGGATGATCGGGCCGTTCGCGGCATACTTCGCGTACCGCTCGCGGCGTGACCCCCGGAAGTTCGCGAAGTTCGTCGCCGGCGGGACGCTCGGTGTCGTGCTCTCGCTGCCGAACGTCCACCACATCGTCCAGCGGGCCGCCGGCTTCGGTGACGGCGACGGCGTGCTGTGGACCACCCTCCAGTGGAACTACGAACAGGCCGACCCCCTCGCGGTGGTCCGCCTCGCGGGCAACCACGGGATGCTCGCGATGAACCAACTCGGCTACAACACCGACCCGACGATGGTGGTCGGACTGGTCGTCCCGGCGGTCGCGCTGTTCGCGTACGAACGCGACCGGCTCCGCCTCTACTACGCCATCGCCGTCGGCTGTGTCGGGTTCGTCGTCCTCACCGGACTCGGCCTCACGTACCCGCTGTTCGAGACGGTCCCGCTGTTCTGGTCGGTGCGCAACCCCGCGAAACTCCAGTACCCGCTGCTCCTCTCGCTGAGCCTCTTGTTCGGCGCCGGCCTGGAGACGGTGCTCCACGGCGCCCGCGGCGCGGTGACGGGGCTGGACATCGACGCCCACCGCGGTCGCGCGAGCGACGCTCGCGACCCGCTCCTCCGAGGGGTCGTCGTCGGCCTCGTCGTGCTGTCGCTGGTCGCGTACGCCGCCCCCGCCGCGGGCGCGTACGGACTGGAGGGCGTCCGCGGCGACGACTACGCCGTGCCCGCCGAGTACGACGCCGTCGCCGACGAGGTCGACGGGCGGGCGCTGTGGGTGCCGTACGGCTACACCACCCAACTGCGCTTGCGCGAGACGCACCCGAACCACGTCGGCATCAAGAGCGGCGGCGTCGTCCAGGGCATCCCGAACGTTGACTACGTCACCCGACTGTTCGAGGACGTCGCCGCCGGCGAGCCGGTCCACCAACGATTGCGCGACCTCGGCGTCGAGTACGTCGTCGTCGAGTCGGACCCGCCGGGCGACTACGGCGCCGGCGCGCCCCGCGTGCAGTCGAAGTGGGGCGCACCGTGGCTGTTCGGCGACCCCGCGACGCTGAACGAACGCTTCGCCACTTCCGACGCCTACGAACGCGCCTTCAGCGCCGACGGCTTCACCGTCTACCGCGTCACGGGCGTGCCCGACCGGGACCGCGTCGTCAGGAACGAGGGCCTCCACGCGGTCGTGTACCCCGAGGAGACCGACACCGAGGTCGTCGGCGACAACCTGCTGGCGAACCCGTCGTTCGACGACGGCACCGGCGGGTGGTGGACGCCGCCCAACGAGTCCGGCCGGACGACGACGTACGTCGAGACGGCCGACGGCGGCGCGGTCGAACTCCGCGTCTCTGGTGACACCCAGCCGTTGCCCGTCGCACAGGCGACCGCCACGCGCGACGACTACCCGTACCGCGTGAACGTCGACGCGACGGGCGACGGCGTCGCCACGCTGTACTGGTACGAGGGCGAGAAGTCGCCCGACTCGCTCGTCTCCCGCGAGGTCGTCCCCCTGTCGGCGTTCCCGAAGTCGGTGACCGCGAAGGGTGACACGCTGTCGATCCGGATCAAGCCGAACGCCTCCAGCGAGGTCGTCGTCCGCGAGGTGACCGTCGCCCGGAGCAGTTACCCGGCGGCGACGGAGTTCACCGCCGCCAGCGGGGGCGTCCCCGGCGTCGTCGTCGACGGGCGGGACGACCCGCCCGGGAACGCGACCGTCGTCGCGGCCAACCTCGGCCCCGAGGCGGCCAGCGACGCCGGCGCCGACGTGCGCATCGTCGACGCCGAGACCGTCCTCGACGGCGACCTCGCGTTCGACGACGACTACCGGCAGGGCGCGGGCGTCCTGCTGGCCGACGGCGAGCACCCCGACGCCGTGCCCGACGACGCCCGCCTCGTCACCCACGAGACCGAGGCGGGCACCGTCCTCGACTACTGGGTCGTCGGCTCGTTCGACGACACCCCGGTGACGACGGTCCGGACCTCCTACGCCGCCGGGTGGAGTGGTTCGCCCGACGCCGAGCACTTCCGTGCACAGGGGTGGGCGAACGGCTTCACCGACACGACGCCCGACGAGGTGTCATGGACCGGCGGCGGCCTCCGCGGCCTCGTCGTTCGGGTGTGGCTCGGTGCCTGGGCGGTGACCCTCCTCGTGCTCGCGGGCCCGCCGGTCGCGCGGCGACTTCGAGAACGGTTTGACGACGGAGACCAGACCAGTCTCCCGTGAGACCCTGGGGGGACGACGAGCGACCCGAACGGCGGCGCGAGGACCGCCTCGCCGCCGCGCTGTTCGTCGCGCTCGCGCTCGCCGCGTTCGCGCCGACGTTGGGGGGTGGGTTTCTCCTCCGCCTCGACATGGTGTTCGCGCCCGACGCCTCCCACCTCCAGTTCGCGCTCGACGCGAAAGGGCCCCTCTACTACGGTCGCCTCCCGTTCGTCGCCCTGTTGGACGCCGCGAGCGTCGTCGTCCCCGACTGGGTCGTCCAGCGCGCGGTCGTGCTCGGAATCGTCGCGGGCGCGGGATTCGCGGGGTACGCCGCCGCCGGCGCGGTGCTGGCGCGCGAGTCCGGCGTCGGCGACGTCACGACTGACGCGCCCCGCGGCCCGTTCGCGGCCCACCTGTTCGCCGGCGCGCTGTACGCGTGCAACCCGTTCCTCTACGTCCGCCTGCTCGCCGGGCAGTGGTACTTCGCGCTCGGCTACGCCGTGCTCCCGCTCGCGGTCGTCGCGTTCGACCGGTACCTCGCCGGCGAGCGCGAGCGACCCACCCGAGCGCTCGCGTGGACGACGCTCGTCGCCGTCTTCGACCCCCACGCGGCGGTGCTCGCGGCGGTCGCCGGCGGCGTCCTCCTCGCGGTACGGGTCGCCGTCGACCGCGACGCCGCACGGCGGACGCTCGTGCGCGCGGGGCGCTTTTGTGGGCTGGCACTGGCCGTCAACGCCTACTGGCTGGTGCCCGCGACCACGGCGGTCGCCGGCGGCGGGTCACAGCTCTCGACCGTCGACGGCGCCGACCTCGCCGCGTTCAGCCCGCGAGGGAGCGTCCTCGGCAAGGTCCCGCTGTCGGTGAGTATGCTGTACGGCTTCTGGCGCGGCGGCTACACGTACCCGTTCGACGTGCTGCCGCTGGCGGTCGTGGTCGGCTGTTTCGTCGTCGTGCTGGCGCTGGCGGTGTACGGGTGGCTCGTGTCGACGGACGCGCTCGGACCCGGACTGGCACTCGTCGCCGTCGTCGGTGCGGTGCTGGCGCTCGGTGTCGCGGTCCCGGCGACGGCGCCGCTGTACCGGGCGTTCGCCGCGACACCCGTCGGCGCGGGCATGCGCGAGGCGGGGAAGTTCGTCGCTCTCGTCGCGCTCGCGTACGCCCTGTTGGGCGCGCGCGGCGTCGCGGCCCTCACGAGAGAACTCGACGCGACACTGACGGCGAGGTCGGTCGCCCCCGACCGTCGGACGGCACTGTCGGTCGCGCTCGTCGTGCTCGTCGTCGCCCTCCCGCTGACGTACGGGTTCCCGATGGTCGCGGGATTCGGCGGGCAGTTCCAGCCGACGGAGTACCCCGACGACTGGCACGCCGTCGACGACCGACTGGACGCCGACGACGGGGAGTACCGCGTCCTCTACCTGCCGTGGCACCAGTACATGGCCTACGACTGGGCCGGTGGCACCGTCGCCGCGCCAGCGCCGCTGTTCTTCGGCCCCGACACGGTCGCGAGTCGCGACCCCGATCTGGGGGTCGGCAGTCAGGCGACGGACCCGACCCATCGACGGCTGGACGCGCTGGTGGCGGAGCCGCCGGGCGCGGGCTTCGGCGAGGCGGTCGCGCCGCTCGGCGTGAAGTACGTCGTCGTCTCGCAGACGGCGGACTACGAGCGGTACGCGGGCCTCGACGACGACCCCGACCTCGGCGTCGTCTACCGCGGTGAGCGACTCGTGCTCTACGAGAACCGGGCGTTCGACGCCGCCGACGCAGACCCGGATTCGTGGCCACCGGACGGACCGCGGGTGCCGTGGGGCGCCCTCGGTGTCGGGGGCGTGGTCTCCGCGGGGAGTGCGGTCGCCCTCCGACGCACGGTCGATGGGTCGAAGCCGGAGCGGTCCCGGTAAGTTATCAGGGCGGGCGGACCGACTCGGGACGTGAAGCGGATCGAGTTCGTCGCCACCTACCCGCCGGAGCTCCGTCACCCGCTCCACCGCGGCATCGTGAACGAGGCGACGGTGGCGACGCGGGCGGAGCTTGTAACCTGGGGCCCGACGGCGGCGGTGACGGCACTCCTGTGGGTCGACGCCGACGCCTCGACGACCGACGACCTGCTCGCGAGCATCCCGTCGGTGTCGGCCCACAGCATCGTGTCGAGCGACGCCGGCACGTACGCGTTCGTCCGTCAGACCGAGTACGAGTTCCCCGACCCGGTGTTGTCGCTCGTCGATGACGCGACCGCCGCCTTCCTCCCGCCGGTCACGTTCCACGACGACGGGACACTGCGGGTCGAGGCGGTCGGAGAAGCGGCCGACCTCCACGACCTCTACGCGGCGGTGTCCGCTCTCGCCGACGCCCGGATCGAACGCGTCCACGAGTTCGAGCGCCGACGCTCGCCGGCGGCGCTCACGACCCGCCAGCGCGATGCGCTCGAGGTGGCCGCCGCCGTCGGCTACTACGAGGTTCCCCGAACGGGGAGCATCGACGACGTGGCTGCCGAACTCGACTGTGCACCCAGCACCGCGGGGGAGCTCCTCCGGAAGGCCGAAGCGACCGTCGTCGACGATTACACGCGCTCGTGAGTTCCTCCATTTCAAACGCCGCACGTGTGCGGCACCGGCGGGACGTGGCACGCGCTCGTAGTCGCAGTCGATGACCGCCACAGGGACGACAGGCGACGCCGACGGTGTGGAGGCGAGCGACGACGCGACGGCGACTCTCGGCCACAGGGTCGCACGGTCCGTCGAGTCGGTGTCCGTCACCGAACGCGGCACGGTCTCGTACGCGGAGTACGGCGACCCCGACGGGTCGCCCGCGGTGTTCCTCCACGGGACGCCGGGGTCGCGGGTGCTAGCGGCGCTGTTCGACGACGCGGCCCGCGAATTCGGCGTCCGAGTGGTGTCGGTCGACCGGCCGGGCTACGGTCGGTCGACGCCGTGGCCGAGCCGCTCGCTAGCGGACACGGAGACGTTCGTCGAGGCCGTACTCGACGACGTCGGCGTCGACCGGGCCGGCGTGGTCGCCTTCTCTGGCGGCGGCCCGCACGCGCTCGCGCTGGCGGCGACGGCACCCGACCGGGTCCGCGAGGTCGACGTCGTCAGCGGCGCCGTTCCGACGGCCTCCGGCGTCGACACGCCGACGCCGATCCGGGTC
This sequence comes from Halobaculum marinum, assembly GCF_029338555.1. Classification (GTDB taxonomy): domain Archaea; phylum Halobacteriota; class Halobacteria; order Halobacteriales; family Haloferacaceae; genus Halobaculum; species Halobaculum marinum. Next base: position 2,869,007 of record NZ_CP119989.1, read on the forward strand.
CTCGGAACGCTCGCGAGACGGACGCCCCGCCTGCTCGGCACGCTACTGCGCGGACAGGCGTGGCTTGCGGGCCGCGCGTCGCCGGCGGTCGTCCTCGCACAGTACACGACCGGCGACGAGCACGAGCTGACCGACCGGGAGGCGGCTATCGTCCGAAGGGACTTCGTGACGGCGTTCGACCGCGGCGCGGCCGGCGCTGTGACGGAGTTGGCGACGACGACCGGCGAGTGGGACATCCCCCTCGAGGCAGTCGAGTGCCCCGTGCGCCTCTGGCATGGAGACGACGACACGAACGTGCCGCTCGCGGGTGCCGAACGACTCGCGGCGCGCCTCCCGACCGCCGTCGTCCACCAAATCGAAGGGGCCGACCACCTCGGCACGCTCGTTCGCTCGCGGTCAGCAGTCCTCCGGCACCAGTGCGAGCACGACGGCTGACCGAGACCGTCAACCCGTCGGCGGGCGGCCGCAGGCGTCCGCCGTTCAGACCGCCCGTGGGGTGAGTCGCTCACTCACCAGGTCGACGGTCGGGTCCGCCTCCAGCGCCGCGAGACAGTCGCGACACGCCGGGCGGTTCCGGAACGACCGTGGAGGTGAGGCGTCGCTCACCCGCGCTACCGCCTCGCCGCCGGTGCAGGACCGCCAGATGGCACACTCGACTCCCATACCACGTCACTTGGTAGCACGAGACGATAAACGATCAGGTCGTGATCCGTCGCGAACACACCACTACATAACCACTTCGCCGTCGCGGGCGACCCCCGAACAGCCGCCGTGGCGTGATGCCCCGGGACAGCGAACCGGGCGGTCGCATGTCGACGACAACAGCGACTGAACACGGGACGAGAGCAGAATCGGGGAACTGGCGGGCCGGCACAATCGGCGGGATCGCCGGTGGGCTCGCGATGGGAGCGCTCGTGCTCGCCATGAACGCGGCGACGATCTCGGTCGCCATCCCGTCGCTGTACGGGTTGGCCCCGCCGCCGGCGCCCGGCCTCGGGCTAGTGGTCCACGTCTCACACGGCGCCGTGTTGGGTGTCGTGTTCGCGGGCATCGTCGGGTCACTCGACCTCGACGACGACCGCGCGGTCGTCGGACTGGGCGTCGCCTGGGGAGTGGTGACGTGGGCGGTACTCGCGGCGCTCGTGATGCCGGTGTGGCTCGGCGCCGTCGGGTCGCCGGCGAACCCGCCGTTCCCCAACTTCGCGCCGCCGTCGCTGCTGTGGCACGTCGTGTACGGGCTGGTGCTCGGCGGCGTCTACGCGGCGACGGCTGACCGCCTGTGAAGTGACCCTGGCGGGCGCTACGCGTCTCTGAACACGGTCCACTCGGTCGCCGACTCGGCATCGGCGATCCCCTCCACCTTCTCGCGACTCAGTTCCTCGACCCGCTCGGCGCCGACGCCGGCCCACGCGAGGAACGACTCGCGCAGCCGTCGCCGGACGACCGGCGGCGGCTGTGGGACGTACACGTACACGTCGCCACCGCGGTCGAGGAGTTGGCGACGCTTCTCCACGACGCCCAGCGCCGCGAGGTGGTTACAGTGGCGCGCGACGACGCTGCGGTCGTAGTCGACGCGCTCGGCCAACTCGGCGACGGTCGTCCCGCCTGCCTCCATCACGCACAGACACACGTCCAGCTCTGCGGGCGACATCCCCAAGACGACGCGCAACACGGTCTCCAGCGACGGCTCCCGCCCGTCGTCGTCCGACTCCGTCGACCCGGGCCGCGCCGCTGGGGGCGTCATCGACGCGCCACAGCACGTCGGCTCGCCGCTGCCGAAGGCGACGGTGCCGCACTCCGCACACGCGACCAAGCGGTCACCGACCTCACTCGCGTTCATACCAGCCTGTCGGCGAACCGACGCAAGAAGCGAACGCGCCCGGGCGTCGCGTGCGACCGAGCGACCGTCGCCAGGCGATCCGACCGTCGACGAGCGCTACCAGCCCGCGAACTTGTCGCGGCGGTACAGGTCGAGTTCGCTCACGGTGTCGGTGCCCTCCTGGGAGAGACAAAAGCGGATGCCGTCGGCGATGGCCGTCGGGTCGGTCACGTCGTCTGCGTCGAACCGCTCCTCGAACGCCTCCCCCTGCTCGGACGCGAACTCCGTGCGGACCTCCGTCGGGTTGACGACGCTGACTGCGACGCCGTCCTCGCCGACCTGCCCTTCGAGGCTGTGAGCGAAGCCGCGCACCCACCACTTCGTCGCGGCGTACACCGGATTGCCGGGCCGGGGGTACTCCCCGGCGAAACTCGCGACGAACACGACCGTCCCTTGCGACTCCCGGAGGTGCGGGAGCGCCGCCCGCGCCGTGTAGAAGGCGCCGTCGACGTTCACGTCCATCATCGCGCGGTAGTCCTCGTCGGGCATCGTCTCCACGTCGCCCGCGAGGCCGATGCCGGCGTTCACGACGAGGCCGTCGAGTTCGCCGAACGCGTCGACGGCGGTCGCCACGAAGTCGTCGACCGCCTCGCGGTCGGTCACGTCGACGGGAATCGGTTCGACCGCGACGCCGTGTTCCTCGCGCAGGTCCGCCGCCAGGTCGGTCAGGCGCTCCTCGCGCCGGGCGCCCAGCGCGAGGTCGACGCCCGCGTCGGCGAGCGTCCGCGCGGTCGCCGCGCCGATACCGGAACTCGAACCAGTGATCGCCACCGCGTCGTCGTCGATGTCGCGCATGGACGGTGGCACAGACGGCTCGGCGAAAGTCGTTCCGGCGACGGCGACGCGTTCGGTGTGCACGTGCGACCGGAGCGCCCCAGCCGTTCTCGAATCAGTCGTCCGCGGGCGCGACACCCGCCCGCGGCGCCGCGGGCGTCGGTCGACTCTCGGTCACGCGCAGGGAGACGAGGCCGGCGGCCCCGAGCGCCAACACGGAGGCGGCGGCGAACGCGACGGGGTAGCCCGCGACCGTGGCGACGGCGCCGACGCCGAGGGGTCCGACCACGCCGCCGACCGAGCGGAACGTCGACGCCAACCCCATCAACTCGGACTCGCGGTTCTCGGGGGCCACGTCGCCGACGAACGCGACCGATCCGGTCCACATCGCCGAGTACGCGACCGCCAGCGTGACGTAGCCGAGCGCCACCACGCCCGCGGCGGCGAGGTCGGTGGGGACGAGGACGGCGGCGGCGGCCACGAGGCCGAACGCCGCCGACCCCGCCATGCCGAGGGTGACCATCGGCTTGCGCCCCCGTTCGTCGACGACGCCCCCGAGGTAGTACATCAGCGCCGTCTGGGAGACCGGGTTGAACGCGAGCACCGCACCCATCCACGCCTCCGGCAGCGCCAGCGTCGTCACGATGTAGACGGGCATGAGCGCGCCGACGCCGGAGACGGTCGCCTGGCGCGCCGCCAGTCCGAGGTAGAGGTAGCCGAGGCCGTTCGTGCTGAGGTGGTCGCGTTCGCCCGCCGCGGGGAGGAGTCGACTACGGATCTCGGTCCCGAGTGACCCCGCGTCGGGGTCGGGCGTCGCGTCGCCCGGGTCGACGAGCGCGACGGCGACCGTCGCGAACAGGGAGATGCCCGCGACGACGACGTAGACGCCGTCGGGGACGAGCGCGCCCAGCAGGAGGCCCGCGACGAACTGGCCCGCCCCGGCGCCGGCGGCGGTGAAGGAGTTGTACGAGCCGACGGCCTTCCCGCGACCGCCGTCGCCGCCGCGTTCGGAGGCGACCGTCAACATGAGCGGCCCGAACCCGGCGATAAACACGGCGTACAGGCCGCGGACGAGCACCTGCACCCACACGGGGTCGACCCGAAGCGGGAGGAGTGCCGTCGCGGTCGCCGCGAGCGCGTCCGCCGCGAACAGTGGCGTCAACGCGAGCGTCGCGCCGATGCCGGTGCCAACGAGGACGAGGCGGCGCCGACCCGTCACGTCGGCGATGGCGCCCCACACCGGGGCGAACAGGATGATGCCGAGCGAGAAGGCGGTCGCGAGCAGCGACACCTCCAACGGCGTGCCCGACCGACCGACGTGGACCGCAAGCGACGTGCCGAGCAGCGCCCCGGCGGTGACGCGCGTCACCGCGGCGAGTCCGACGAGCGCCGTCCCGCGGTCGACGCGGGCGCGGAGCGCGGAGGGGAGGTTCATACGAAGCGAAACATCCCGACCCCCCAAAGCACTCTGCTCCCGGCTGACATCGCCGGAAAGCGTGCGGATCGCCGACACGAGCCGTGGGGTCGAACGGTACGCCGAACCCAGCGACGAGGGCGATTCGCCGACACGAGACGGGGGCGGATATCGCGTACGTACCGGGTCGGGATTGCGCCACGAGAAGCGCCGATAAACGGTCTCGGGCGTTCTCAAACAGTCGTAAAGTGTTCGATAGTCGCCGACCAACCGTCGCAAACGGTCGTGAACCGAGCGAGAACCGGCCGAACTGCTGGCAACGGTGTCACCCTTATACGTGGTCGGGGGACGGTGTGTGAATCACGCCCGACTCATGTCCACCACCGACCGAACACCCTCCGTCCCCGTCCCGTCAGCCCCGAACGCCACCGTCCCCGACGCCCTCGGATCGCGTGTGACCGCGGCGGCGTCGACGGTCGCCCGCGGCGCCACGCAGGCGGGGCAGGCGACCGCGTTCTGGGCCGCCGCCCTCCTCCCGCTGACGTACCTCCCGATGCTGGCGTCGGGCGGCGTCTCCGCTCGCCCGCTCCTGTTCGCCGGCCTGCTCGCGGCGCACGTGGCCGCGCTGGTGCTCGGTCGCGACCACGCGACCGGCGACGACCCCCGCTGACGACGCCACCCTGCTGACGACACCTCCTCGCTGACGACACCTCCTCGCTGACGACATCTCCTCGTTGACGACACCACCTCGCTGACGACCCTCGATCGGCGATCCCTGCACTCGTACGGACTCCAGACACACCCGCCCCACCCTCCACGCGGCGCTCGCGGGTGTCAGGACGGGCGGTGTTCGGGGCGTTCGGATCGGTCGAGCCGTCGGCGTTCCCGGCGGAGGATCCGCTCCCACACGCCGAACAGCGCCGAGTTCAGTCGGTAGCTGGCGTCCACGTCGCGCACCCACGCGTCGTCGGCGAACAGGTGGCGCTGGAAGCGACGCACCCGCGGCGACAGCGACTCCCGGTTTCCGGTGTAGTACGCCGCGGACTCGCTGACCGTCCGCTCGACCAGTTCCTCTGGGACCCGGATCCCACCCGAACGAGCCACGTCGGCGAACCACTCCGTGTGTAACACCGCGTCCGCGAGCAGGAACGACCGTTCGAACGCCGACCAACCGCCCGCGTCGCGCACCGCCGCCACCGCGTCGGCGCCGACCGAGAGGTCCGCAGGCGTAGAGTAGACGGGGCCGACCGGCGGCACACCGCCGCGTCGGTGCGTCTGGCCGCTCGCGTCCGCCCCACCGCTCCCGCCGTCGAGGACGACCCGCCGGACGAACGGTTCGGCGACTCGGCGGAGTCGGCGTGTCGCCAGCGCGACCGGCCCGGCGAGCGCCAAGCGGTACCACCGCGGCGTGTACGCCAGGAAGGGCGCGCCGAACTCCGCGTCGCCGAGGTACGTCGCCGCGACGACCCGCGCCGTCTCCGGTGGGAGGTCCGTCCGCCCGGCGCGCAGTGCCGTCACGACCGGCGCCGGGTTCGCCAGCGGGTCGGCGCCGTCCGGGCCGACGCCCGTGCGCTCGAACCCCATCCCCTCGGCCACGCGGTCGGAGTACTCCGCGCCCGCGCGGTACCACTCCGCGAAGTCGGCGGCGTCGCGGGCGCCCAGCAGTCGGAGGACCGTCACTGCCGGATCAAGGGGCGGTGTGACCGTAGGTGGCTCGGTCGGTTCCCCTGCGCCGACTCGACAGTCAGTCGTCGGCGGCGTCGGTCGCGCCGTCGGTCGAGGTCGCGGCGTCCACGTCCGGGTCGGTGCCGATGGCGACGCCGTCGGCGACCGCGTCCACCGGCTCACCGACGACGACGTGGGGGAACGCGTGGGCGGCGACTTGGACGACGACGACCGCGAGCAGCGGTCCGAGGAACAGCCCGTACCAGCCGAACAGCGCCGCACCGAGCACGTACGCGAACAGTACCAGCCCGCTGTGGAGGGTCCGACCGGACAGCACTGGCCTGAGCACCGTCTGCGGGAGCACGTCGAGGAGGAGGAACGACACCACCAACAGCGCCGCCGGCGGGAGGTAGCTGGCGTCGGCGACCGCGGCTTCGCGGACGAGGTACGCCGTCGCGGGCACGTACACCAACTTCCCGACGACGATGGGGACGAACGTCGCGAGACCGGTCAACAGCGCCAACAGCGTCGGGACCGGGAGCGCGACGGACGCGGGGGCGACCGCGTTGTACCCGTTGTACACGACGACCGCCGCCGCGGTGACGACGCCGACGGTCGCGACGTTGCCGAAGTACACCCGTTCGAGGTCGGCGTCGACCCCGCGGAGGAACGAGTACGCCGCCGTCTCCGGACCGGCGACCCGGGTGCGGACCCACGCGTCGAGGCGCCCGCCGTCGCGCAGGAGGAAGAACGACAGCGACAGCGACAACGAGAGGTGGAGCAGTCCCGCGCCCAGCGCACCAAGGGTGGTCGCGGCGGTCGTCACCCGGGTTCGCAGCGGCCCGAGGCGGTCGAGACGTCCGACCAGTGCTCCCGGATCGCGCACGAGTGCCGAGATAGAGCGCGGGTCCCCCGGGAGCACGCCCAGCGCCGCCTCGACCGCCGCCGGGTCGGCGACGGCGGCGAACTCGCGGAACCCGACGACCGCCGCGTAGCCAAGCAGCCCCAACACCGGGAGCACCAGCGCGAGCATCGTGAGTGTGGCCGCTGCCGACCGGTTGGCGACGCGGTCGGCGACCACTCGGTGGACGGGCCGGGCGCCGTAGTAGACGAACAGCCCGAACACAACCGTCCCGACGAACGCGTGAACGAACAGGCCGACGACCGCGACCGCCGCGACGACCGCGCCGAGCCAGAGCTGTCGCGACTGCGTCAACGACCGCAGATCCATGCCCGGCCGTTCACGCTCGCGCGACGTGTAGCCTGTGGCTCACGTGTCACTCACTCCCCGTCGAGCTGATCGCTCAGCCCCCACTCGGCGGCGCGGGCCTCCGCCTCCGCGCGGGCGTCGGCTCTCACCTGCTCGACGCGCTCCTCGTCGGCGAGGAACGCCGCCAGCGCGTCGTGGTCGCCCTCGTCACCGCGGTCGTCTGGAGCGGCCGCGCGGGTCCGGTCGGCGAGGTCGTCGTCCGCCGCCAGTTCGCGGGCCGGCGCGTCGGGCGCGACCCGGAAGGGGGCCGCTGCGTCGGCGTCGGGGTCGTGGAGGTCGGCGAGCGTCTCGGCGGGGAGGCGGTAGCTCTCGACGCGGGCGGGGGCGCTCCCCGCGAGCGCCGCGAGCGCCGCCGGCCCGTCGGCGTCGGCGGCGGCGTCGTACACGAGCACGGGCACCCCCTCCTCGAGCGTCACGACCGCCTCGGCGCCGGAGCCGCCGAGCAGCGCCTCCCCCGGTTCGATCCGGAGGTAGCCCGTGAGTCGGTCGTCGAGCGCCGCAGCCAGCGGCGCCGCGAACGCCGTGGCGACGCGAGCGCGCACCAACTCGCCGCGAGGCAGACGGTCGACAACCGACGGCGGGTGCGTCGACGGCTCCCCAGTCATGGCCGTTCGGGGACGACGGCGCTGCGGAAGCGGTCGGCCACGTCGCCGGCGGCCTTCGGCTCGGGGTCGACGCCCGCGGCCACCTCACGGAACGCGCGGGCGGCGTCGCTGTCGGGTGCGTGCGCCAACAGGGGTTCGCCCACGTCGCGGGCCGCTCGTGCGGCGTCGCTGTCAGGGACCGACCCGAGCATCGGTCCCTCGAAGTAGCGTTCGGCCTGTTCCTCGACGCCGCCGAGGTCGCCGCGTACCCGGTTGAACAGGACGCCCGCGACGCCGGTGCCGTAGGAGGTGGCGTACTCCTGTACCTTCAGCGCGTCCGACAGCGCCGGAATCGTCGGCTGTGTGACGACGACCACCCGGTCGGCGAGCACGACCGGCAACACGGCGGACTTCGACGCGAGCGTCGCGGGCGAGTCCAATAAGAGCACGTCCGTGTCGGCGGCAAGTTCGGCGACGACCTCGCGCAGTCGCGCCGGGTCCGAGCGCTCGAACGCCGCGAGGCTGGTGCCGCAGGGGACGACCCGTAGCCCGTGGCGGTCGTACGTCGCGTCGGCGACGTCGACGGCGCTCCCGTCGGGCGCGAGCAGATCCTGGAGGGTGACGGGGGCGTCGGCGAGTCCGGTGTGAAACAGGAGGTTCGCCATCCCCGTGTCGGCGTCGACGACGGTCACGTCGTAGCGCTCGGCCAGCGCCATCCCGAGTGCGAGCGTCGTGGTGGTCTTGCCGGTCCCCCCCTTGCCGCTCGCGACCGCGAACGCCTCGACCATACCGAGGTCTGGCGCGGGTTCACACTAATACGTTCGGGTGAACAGCCGTGAAATCTAGTCTGGCCGTCCCGCCGTGACCGGCTCAGCGGTAGCCGAGCGCTTCGAGCCGTCGCTCGATCTCCGCGGGTGCCTCGCCGTCGTCGCCGTGGTCGGCACCCCCGGTGGCGGCGGTCGCACCGTCCAACAGCGCGAGACGGTCGTCAGCGACGCGTTCGAGGTCGGCGAGCGTCTCCGCGGGGACGCTCGCGGGGTCGACCGGGTCGTGTTCGCCCGGGTCGGCGTCGCGGTCGAACACACGGACGCCACCGTCGGGACCGCGGATGTACGTCCAGCGCGCCGTCCGCGCGGACACCAGCGGCGTGCCGTCGTCGAGGCGGCGAGGGATCGGCTGACTGGTCACCGTCTCCCCGCGCAGCGCGAGCGACGCGACCGGGCCGCGCGCGGGCGCCTCGCCGTCGACGACCGTCGGGAGGAGGCTCTCGCCGGCGAACGCCGCGGGTGGCGTGACGCCCAGCGCGTCACACACCGTCGGCGGCACGTCCCGCAGCGGCACCGCCGACTCCTCCCGGCGCGCCGGTGCGCCCGGGTGGTCGACGACGAGTGGGACGCGCACGAGTTCGTCGTACAGTTTCGGGTAGTGCGCGAGGTGGCCGTGGTCGAGGAACTCCTCGCCGTGGTCGCCCGCGAGCACCACCGTCGTCTCGTCGCGGACCCCCGCCTCGGTCAGCGTCTCGAGGAGGCGCTCGACCGACTCGTCGATCTGACGGACGGAGGCGTCGTACAGTGCGCGCAGCGTCCGGAGGGTGTCCTCGTCGACCTCCTTTCCGAGTCCGGCCCGGACGTGACCCAGTAGCGTCTGGAGCGATCCGACCTCACCGTCGGTGACCGCGCGGACGTGGCGCGGTGCGGGGACGTACGGCGTGTGGGCGTCCATGTAGTGGACCCACAGGAAGAACGGGCGCTCGTCGGCGTCGTCGCCGACGCGGTCGAGCGTGGCGAACGCCCGGCGTTCGAGCGCGTGGAGGTGGGAGGTGTCGACGGCGTGGCGTCGCTCGCGACCGCGGAGTTTCGCCGCCGCGCTGCCGAGGGGCCACCCGAGGTACTGCACCCAGCCGTTGACGGTCGGGTGGGTGGTGAGGAAGCGACCGATCGGCGTCCGGGCGCCGTCGAGGAACGACTCGAACTCGTCGAACCCGCGGTCGTAGCCGTAGTACTCCGTGAGGAAGCCGTTGCCGGCGTTCACGCCGGTCGTCTCGACGCCGGCGGCCGACAGCGCCTCCGCGAGCGTCGGGTCCGCCGCGGGGCCGGGCGTCGCCGCGTCGGCGAACACCGGGCGCGCGCCGAGGAGGTCCGGGAACGAGAACGGGGTCCAGTTGCCACCGGCTATCGCAGTCTCGAACGAGGTCCCGCGTCGCGCGAGGTCGCGCAGCGTCGGGGTGTGCGGGCCGAGCGCGTCCGCACGGAGCGAGTCGACGGTGATCAGGAGGACGCCGCGGGCCGGGGCGTCGCCTGCGGATGTCACGCCTCCAGTACGTCGGAAGTCTGCCTAAACGTTGCTATACCCCAACGAGGCTGCCGTCACGGGGGAGATCGGTCGGCACGGCGGCGCTCGGCTGCGAGTCCCCGGATAACCGTGGTCTCACTCGTTGCCGTCCAACCGGAACAACCGCCTGTCGACGGCGTCACAGCGCGGACAGGTGTGCCGATAGACGAGTCGGCGGTCGCGGTAGCCGGTCCGCCAGACGCCCCCCTCGTCGGTGTAGCCGCACTGGTCGCACGTCGGTGCCTCCCGCAGTCGTTCGCGGTACAGATCCAGGGCGGTCGTGCCGCTCGGGCGCCTCATTGACATGTGCTACCGAACCACGTGGCGAGTGTTGAGCGTTCGTACCAGCTACCAGTCAGTTGTCGCCAGAAAAACGTCGTCGCGAGCGCGGGTCAGCGCTCGCCGAACAGCTCGTCGACGGCGTCGCGGGCCGCGCGCGCGGCCTCGTCGGCCACCGTCTCGGCGTCGAGGTCGGCGTCGGCGGGCGGGTTGACGTACACGTCGACGTCGAGCACGCCGTCTTCGAACGTGACCGTCACGTCGAAGTCGCGCAGTTCAGACTGCCTGTACCGGTCGAGTACGAGCCCCTCGGCCGCCTCGGATGCGGCCCGGACGACTTCCTCGTCCGTCGGGTCGGGGCGGTCCTCGCTCACGGCTTACGCGCCGCCGGCGCCGGGGCCGCCGGGGCCCATGCCGCCGGGGCCGCCCGCGCCGCCCTGCAGCATCTGCTGGAGCTCCTCCTGCAGATCCTCGAACTGCTGCTGGACCTTCTCCTCCTGGGAGTCGAAGCGCTCGGCGCGCAGTTCGAGCGTGTCGACCTTCTCCTCGAGGTCGTCGAAGGCGGTGTCGTAGTCGGTCTCGACGAGGATCTCGCCGACCTCGCGGTACATCGTCGAGTCCTCGTCGATGTCCTCCATCGCGTCCAGCGCGGCCTTCGCCTCGGTCAGCGAGGTCTGCGTGGACTGTTTCTGCTCTGCGAGCTGCTGGGCCTGCTCCTGCAGGTCCTGCAGTTCCTCGATCTTCTCCTGGGCTTCCGGCGGTAGACTACCCTGCATACACGGGCAGTTGTGCTTCGGGGTGAAAAGCCCGGTCATTGGGGGCGAGGCGTGAGGGAGCGAACGGAGTGAAGCGAGCGAGCGCCTCGGGAGGACGGCGTTCGAAAATCGCGGTGCGATTTTCGAGCTCACGAGACCAAAGGTCTCGTGAACGGCGAGGTCCGGTGGGCCGAGCCGCCCACTGAAGGAAGCGAGGCCGAACGGAGTGCGGCCTCGTTCGAACGGCGAGCGACGCGCCGACTACGATTCCGCGTTCGCTGCGACCGTCTCAGCAGTCTCGACGAGGCGCGTCCACGTGTTCACGCCGGCCCGGAGCGCGACGAGGTCGTGCGCGCGCACCGTCACCTCGACAGTCGCGTCGGTCAGCGTCGCGTCGGCGGTCGAGCGGTCGTCGTCGATCTCGCCGACCTCGACGCCGATCGCGTCGTGGACGACCTGTGCGCGCCGCTGGTCGGGGTACGGAAACGAAAGCACGGCGCGGTGGTCGTACGCGTCGGACACGTCGACCGCGCTCAGACGACGTCGACTTCCTTCACGTCGGGCGCGCGCTCCTTGAGGAGGACGCGGTGCCCGCAGTAGGGACAGCGCACGCCGCCGTACTCGTCGAGTTCGACGTCGCGCTTACATCGGGAGCACTTGTAGCTCATCTGTGGTAGGGGTCGGGGGATTACTCGTCGGCGCTGTCGTCTTCGAGTGCCGCGCGGATGCTGCGGCGCACGGAGCGACCGCCGGGCGTCTGGGGGCGGTAGGCGCCGCCGGTGAACGTCTCGCCCGTCTCCTCGTTGACCCACACGCCGGTGCCGATCCGCTTGACGTCGTCGCCGTCGACCGTCGCGCTCTTCATCTGTGCTTCGATGTCGGACACCCGCTTGCGGGCGACGCGACCGTATCGCGCGCCGAACCGGCCGGCGCTGCCGACCTTCCGCGCCTTCTTCTGTTCAGCCATATGCGAGTCGCTTCGCCGTTCGGCGTCAAAAACCCCGCGAATCTCCGGCGTCGCGTCTCGGGTCGGCGGATACGTGAACAGGTGGCACAGCTTTATCACCGTGGGTGGACGGAATCAGACCAGGAGACAGCCGGTAATGCTCATCGCTGAATTCCACCTATCGACGCCAGTGCTCCGGGACGCGCTCGCCGCCGCACCGGAGGTCACGGCCGACCTCGAACGGACGGTCGAGGGCGAGACCACCCGCATCGAGTTCTTCGCCCGCGGCGACGACCTGACGCGCTTCGAAGACGCGCTCGGCAACGACGCCTCCGTCGACGACATTCGGGTGCTCGGCGAGGGCCCGGACTTCCGGTTCTACCGCGCGACGCTCGCGGAGGCGGCGACCCACCGGACGACGTACCACACCTTCGAGGAGACCGGGGCGCGACCAGTGTCGGCAAGCGGCGACCACGCCGGCTGGAACTTCCGCGTGCAGTTCCCCGACCGCGAGGCGTTGGCGACCTACCGCGACCGCTGTCGCGAGCGCAACGTCTCGTTCACGCTCCACGCGCTCTACGAGCGCGCCGACCCCCGAGCGGAGGCCGACGAGTACGGCCTCGCTGGCGACCACGGCGCCGTCTGAGCGTCTCCGCTGCCCCGACCGCTACCGACGCCCGCCCTCGCCGAACCCCGACTCCTGCAGCACGTCGTTGAGGTCGTCGCGGACGCGCTCGCCCGTCTCGCGGTCGCCCGCGGTCGTGACGACGCGGTTCTCTTGGACGCTCGACCCGTCGCGGAGCAGCAGCCGCACGTTGCCGTGTTCGTCCGCTCGGGTGACCTTCGCGCGCAGGCCCGTGCGCGACCCGGAGCCGCCGGCGTCGATGGGGCCGGGAATCACCTTCTTCACGTGGGGGTGTTCGGCGGCGGTGAGGATCGCTTTCATCCCCGTGCGCTCGCCGATGAGCGTCGAGTGCGAGCCGCCGATCTTCGCCTCTGGCGGCGTTTCCACGACCTCCAGTGCCGGTTCGCCGCGCCGGGCGAGCACGGCACCGACGGGGTCGTCGTCGGGGACGCGGTAGAACTCGTAGTGGAGTTGCGCGCGCGCCTCTCGGAGCGGGTCGCGTTCGCCGGCGGCGTACACCGTCTCCGGGCGCTTGCGGCGCACCTCGTCGGCGACGCGACCGGCGAAGTTCCGCAGTTGGACCGGCGCCGTCTGCTCGCCGTCGTCAGGAATCGTCGTGACCGTCGTCTCCCCGAGTACGAGCGAGGTGGGGTCGAAGTCGTCCGACAGGTGCTCGGGTTCGAAGCCGAGCATGGTGAGCGTCGCGCGGTCGGTGCGGAAGTCGATCACGACGCTCTCGCAGTTGGCGGTGTCGCAGGAGAGACAGTAATCTCCGGGCTTGCGGAGGGGCGAACCACACCGCCGACAGTTCATAGTCGCCGAAGGGTCGGTGTGTGGATAAGCGCGTCCGTTTCGGTCCTCCGCCCCGCAGTCGGCTCCGCCGTCCGTGTCGGTCGGCTCCTACGCCGGCTTGTGGGCGGCCCACGAGACGGCGTATCCGATGAGCACGCCGATGGCGATGAGGACCCACTCCTCGGAGACGATCGACGAGGGGCCGGTGATCCCGAACAAGGAGAGGTAGTTGATCACCACGAAGAACACGAGGCCGGTCAACAGCGCCGCTGTCAGTCCCGAGACGTGCCTGAGACCCATGTGCTTCAGAGCCGCTCCGGATCGCACTGCAGGTACTCCCGCAACAGCGCCGTCGCGTACGACCCCGAGGGGAGCGCGAACTCGAACACGGGGTCGCCCTCGGTGTCAGAGACGGTCAACTCGGTCGGCACCGCGACCGCCCGGCGGGTGCCCCGCGACTGAAACTCGCCCGGCAACTCGAAGTCGCCCGGGTCGACGTCCAGTTCGGTCAGGATCTCGCGTTCGATCTCGCCGGGTTCGCCGTCGCCCAGCGTCGTCTCGGTCCCGACGAGCGGCGCGGTGACGAACGCCCGCCCGCGCTCACAGTGGCGCGCGAGCGTGTCGACGCGCCCGCCGGTCGCGCGCTGGAGGCGGTCCATGTCCGGCTTCGGGTACGGCACGTCGCGCTCGACGAACGCGACCACGTCGCCCTCGACGGGGCGCGTGAACGGGAGCCCGCGGCGCAGGCGCTCGGAGAGGATCCGGTTGAACACGTACGACTGCGCGGCGTTGACGAACAGTCGCTGGAGGTTCGATGGGACCGCCTCCAGCGCCTCGCGCCAGTCGGCGCCCTCGTCGAGCCGGTGGAGCATCGAGCGCTCGAAGCGCAGGCGGCCCGGCATCGCGTCGAGCGCGGCGCTCCAATCCGGGTCGTCGCTCGCGGCCTGGTCTTCGACGACCTCGCGGGCGTGCTGGGAGTCCTCGGGCTCGGCCTCGTTGGGATTGCCGCAGTACGCGAGGACGGCGCCGCGCCAGTCGGCCCGCACCGCCGCGAGACCGACCTCGTGGGTGACCGGGCGACGGCTTCCGAAGCGCTGGTGGCCGAACCAGTTGGGCACCGCGACCTCAACCGACTCGCCTGCGTCGTCAGCAGGATCGATTTCGTCCGGGTCCTCACCCGCCGCGAACGCGCGGAGGTCACGGGTGATCGGTGCGGGGTCGCCTTCGGTCTCGCGCACCCGGATTTCGAACTCGTTGCCCGCGAGGTCGCCGAAGGAGAGGTCGCGACCCACCCGGCCCAGCACCTCGACGTCCGCGCCGTCGAGGTCGGGAATCTCGTCGGGGTCGGCGTCGCGCACCGTGAACAGTTGGGTCGTGACGGCGTGTTTGTCCTTCGTCCCGGCCCACGAGACGCGCTCTCGGCTCGCGCCCATCGCGTTCGACAGCGCGCTCGCGAAGTCGTTGGTGTCCCAGCCGCGCAGTGTGGCGCGCAGGAGGAGGAATGGGTACGACCCCTCGTGGGCGTCGAGCGGTTCGGGGTCCATCCGCTCGCGCTCGCGGACGCGGAAGTCCTCGGGGGCGACGCGGAGGCGCCCGCCGATCCCCTCTGCGTCGCTGACGTAGTAGTCGACGCCGGTGGCGCGCTCGCGGGAATGGGCCTCCCGCATCAGTACAGCGAGAGGTCGCCCGTCACCTTGTCGACGATGGCCTCGTCGCCGGGACCGACGGCTAGCGTCGTCACCGTCCCCGGGTCGAGTTGGGTGTGCCCGGCGTCGCGGATGACGGCGTTCGGGAGACCCTCGCGTTCGGCCTTGTCGGCCAACTCGAAGATCTGCGACTCGCCCGCCGCCTTCAGGACGACCTTCTTCTGTCCCTCGCCCTTCCACGCGCGGCGCGTCTTGGCGCCGGTGTCCTCGTACGCCGACAGCGACGCGTGGGCGACCTGCGCGGCCAACTTCCCCGTCCCCATCCCTAGGTCCGTGCGGACGACGATGGCCTGCTTCATGCTCATACCACGGAGTCGGGGAGGGCGACCGAAAGCGTGTCGCACCGCCGGTAGGGAGGTCCATCCCACCCGCGTCGCTCGGTTTCCACCCGCGCTCCGGTCGGGTGCAACAGTCGCACAGGCGGCGCTTAGTAATGCTCCAGAACGGCGTAGTGTGTTCCATGGTGACATACAGCAACTTTACCGGCGGGGCACGCGGCGACCCACGTACCTTCGCCGATCACGGCGTGGCGGACGCTCGTCTGCTGTACCGCGCGGTCGAGCGGGGGCTGGACGCGCCAGCGGGGACGACGGTCCGCGTCGGCGCGCTCCCGCTGGGCGTCGTCGCCGCCGCCTAC
Source organism: Halobaculum marinum (assembly GCF_029338555.1). Lineage (GTDB taxonomy): Archaea > Halobacteriota > Halobacteria > Halobacteriales > Haloferacaceae > Halobaculum > Halobaculum marinum. Next base: position 2,884,664 of record NZ_CP119989.1, read on the forward strand.
CGCGAGGCGTTCCGGTCGGTCGGCGAGCAGGTCCCCGACGACGTGGAGGCGGCGCTGGGCGACGCGGTCGCGTGTACCGCCGAGGAGTTCGACGGGCGGTCGGCCCGCGTCAGCGAGGAGTTGCTTCCGGCGTTCTACGGCCACTTCGTCGGGTTCCACGCCGCGTACCACGGGGCGAGCCAACCCGTCGTCGTGAGCTAACCGGCGGACGGCACGCGCGACGAGAAGCTATTTGTCCGTCGACCGACACCGCCCGTCGATGGCCGGTCCCCGGACGCCCCTCCTCCGCCCGCACCGCTACTTCGAGAACCACGACGGCTCACCGCCAGTCGCCCACGCCCTAGCAGCGGTCGCCGTCGTCGCGGTCGTCACCGCCGGCGCGGTCGCCGTCTTCCTCGGCGAGTTCGCCGCCGCGCTCGACGTGCCCGTCACCGTCGACAACCCCGCCTACCCCGGCGAGCCCTTCTGCGAGGACTCGGCGTTCGAGACGACGCCCGCCGGCTGTGGCGAACCCCCGACCGTGGAGCGCGAGGTGGGCGCGCTCGTCGCCGAGGAGTACGGGTGGCTCCCGGGCGCCGCGTTCCTGATCGTCCCCCTGTTCTGGCTCCTGCAGGGAGCGGCCCTCCACGCCGGGAGCGCGGTCGTGGGCGGCGAGGGCGCGTTCGGCGACACGCTCGTCGTCGCCGGCTGGGGACTGGTGCCGAGCCTCGCACGGGTCGTCGGCGTCGGTGCGCTCCTCGTGTACCGGATGCGGACGACGACACTCCCCGGTACTCCCGACGGTGCGGCAGACGCGTTGGCGACCGCGTTCGCCGGGCTCGACGCCGCGGGACTGTTCGCGGCTGCCGTCGTCGCGGTCTGGGCGGGCGCCGTCCGACTGTACGGGCTGGCAGAGGCGCGCGACCTCTCGACCGGCGAAGCCGGCGCGGTCGTCGGCGTGCTCACGCTGTTGGGGCTGCTCGCCGAACTGTTCTGACTGTCCCGCGCGCCGCCACCCGTGCGAGCGGCATGGCCGCGTTTAAGCCGTCGGCCGCCGCGCCACCGATCATGATACTCTCGGACACGGACATCCTCGCCCGACTGGAGACGGGCGACCTCGTCATCGACCCGCTCGACGACGTCGACACGCAGGTCCAGCCGGCGAGCGTCGACCTCCGTCTCGGCTCCGAGTTCCTGGAGTTCCGCCGCACGAACATCCCCTGCATCCACCCGAACGACGCCCGCGAGGTGGGCGAGTACGTCGAGGAGACGCACGTCGACGAGGGCGACGACTTCATCCTCCACCCGGGCGACTTCGTCCTCGGCACGACCAAGGAGACGGTCGCCATCCCCGACGACCTCGTCGCCCACGTCGAGGGACGCTCCTCGCTGGGGCGACTCGCCATCGTCGTCCACGCGACGGCTGGGCTCTGTGACCCCGGGTACGAGGGCCAGATCACCCTCGAACTGTCCAACCTCGGCAACGCCCCCGTCGCGCTCTCGCCCGGGATGCGCGTCTCCCAACTCACCTTCACCGAGCTCACCTCGCCCGCCGACCGGCCGTACGGCGCCGAACGCGGCTCGAAGTACCAGGGCCAGCGCGGGCCGCAGGCGTCCCGCATCGGCGACGACCCCGAGTTCGCTCCGGGAGCGGGCACCCCCGGCGAGGACGACGGCGACACCGGCGACGGGTCCGAGCGATGAGGTTCGTCGAGGAAGTCGTCGTCGACGAGTTCCTCCCGACGGTGCGGTCGATGCTCGCCGAAGCGTTGCGCGAACGCGACCTCACCCAACGCGAGGTCGCCGACGCGCTCGGCATCAGCCAGTCGGCGGTGTCGAAGTACGCCCACGGCGAGGTCGCGACGAACGACCTCGTCGCCGGCGACGACCGCGTGCGCGAGACGGTCGCGCACGTCGCCGAGGGGCTGGCAGAGGGCGACCTGAGCCGCGTCGCCGCGCTCGTCGAGTTGGAGGTGCTGATCCGCCGCTTGGAGGCGGGCGACCTGCTCGCGGACCTCCACGAGGCGGCGATGCCCGAACTCGCGGGCGCCGACTACGACTTCGCCGTCCACGACCCCGACAGCGACCTGCGCGAGCGCGAGCGCACGCTGTCGTCGCTCCGGCGTGGCCTCCGCACGCTCACCGCCGTGTCGGGGTTCGCGGGGCTCATCCCGCACGTCGGGTCGAACCTCGTCGAGTGCGTGCCCGACGCCGTCGACATCGAGGACGTGGCCGCCGTCCCGGGGCGCATCTTCGACGTGAAGGGGACCGCTCGCGTCCCGAGCGACCCCGAGTTCGGCGTCAGCGAGCACGTCGCCGGGGTCCTCCTGTCGGCCCGTGCCGCCGGACTCGACGTCCGTGGCGCCGTGAACGTCCGCTACGACGCCGCCCTCGTCGAGGCGCTCGCCGACGCCGGCCACCCGACCGTCGAGTTCAGCCCCCGGGAGTACGGTGAGACCGACCCCGGGGCCGCCGACGACCCGGTCCGGGCGGCGCTCGCGTCGGCGACCGTGGACCGCGACGCCGCCGACGCCCCCGAGACGGTCGTCGTCTACCAGACCGGCGGCGTCGGCGTCGAACCCGTCGTGTACGTGCTCGGCCCCGACGCGCCCGCCGTCGCGCGGACGGTCCGGGACCTCCTGTAGCCGTGGCGCCGATGTCCGCACCGTCGTTCTACACCCGCGTCGCCCGCCTGTACGACGCACTCGCGCGGCGTGGACCGGGCGTCGACACCCTCAGGCGAACGCTCGCCGACACCCTCGACCCGGCGCCGGGGGCGACGGTCGTCGAGTTCGGCTGTGGCACCGCCGCGAACCGGCCGTACCTCGAACGGCGCGTCGGCCCCGCCGGCACCTACGTCGGCGTCGACTTCTCGCCGGGCGTGCTTCGGGTCGCTCGCGAACGCGGCGTCGCCCGCGGCGACCCCGGCCACCTCGTCCGCGGCGACGCGACGCGACCGCCCGTCCGGTCCGAGCGCGTCGACGCCTGCTGTGGCGCGTTCGTCGCCGGGATGCTCGCCGACCCGGCGGCGGCGGTGCGCGACTGGGCCGACCTCGTCGGGCCGGGCGGGCGACTCGGCCTCCTCGACCTCGCGGCGACGAGCAAGGCGGGGTGGCGGGCGCTGAACCCGGCGTACCGCCTGTTCGTCCGCGCGGGGTCGCCGCCGGGCACCGCGGGGGCGCTGGCACAGTCGCCCGCGACCGTGCAAGACGAACGCGTCGCGGCGGCCCACCGGGCGCTCCGGGAGGTGTGTGTGGACGTTGAGTACCGGACGGTCGTGGGAGGGTTCGGTCGGGTGAGCGCGGGGACCGTGGAGTAGCGGTGCGTGCAGACACGACCGGGCTATCCGCGGTTGGCGCGCGCCTCGCGGACGCTCGCCCCGTCGCGCACGAGGTCGTCGCAGTTCGGGCACACTCGCGGTCCCGCCGTCGCGTCCGGTGCGAACACCCGCGCGTACCGCTCCGTCACCATCGACTCGCAGTTCTGGCACTTCCGTCCCATGGCGGCGCGTTCGACAGTGGCACACATAATTTCTTCCCCAAAGTCAGGATTTCAATACAGGTGGTCGGTGTCGTCCACGGGTCGCGCGGCACTTCCGGCGCCACACGCCTTTAGCCGGTTGCGGCCCACTCGTGGACCACAATGAGCGACGCGACGAACATGCTCGTCGACGGGGAGTGGCGCACGGACGTCCGCCGCGACACCGGCGACTCCGGCGAGTTCGAGCGGACCGAGACCAGTTTCCGAAACTGGATCGACGGCTCGGTGCCGGAGCCTGGCGCCGACCCCGTCGACAACCCCGATTTCCCCGCCGAGTCCGGGCGCTACCACGTGTACATCTGTCGGGCGTGCCCGTGGGCCCACCGCGTCGCGATGACGCGCGCGCTCAAGGGACTGGAGGACGACATCTCGCTGTCGCTCACCCAGCCCGAGCGCTACGACGAGGGGTGGGAGTTCTCCGAGTCGGAACCGGACCCGCTGTACGGCGCCGACTACCTCCGCGACATCTACACGGAGGCGGACGACGACTACACCGGGCGCGTCACGGTACCCGTCCTCTGGGACAAAGAAGCCGAGACCATCGTCAACAACGAGAGCGAGGAGATCATGCGGATGCTCGACACCGCCTTCGATGGCAACGGCGCCGACCTCTGGCCTGACGGTTCCCGAGAGACGGTCGACGACCTGATCGACGACATCTACCCGCGCATCAACAACGGCGTCTACCGTGCCGGGTTCGCGAGCACGCAGGAGGCGTACGACGAGGCCGTGGACGAGCTGTTCGACGCGCTCGACGAGTACGACGACCTGCTCGCGGACCAGCGCTACCTCGCGGGCGACCGTCTCACCGAGGCGGACGTGGCGATGTTCGCCACGCTCGTCCGCTTCGACCACGTGTACCACACCCACTTCCGGTGCAACCGCAGGGGGATCCACGAGTACGAGCACCTCTGGGGGTACACGAAGGACCTCTACCAGACGCCCGGCGTCGCGCAGACGGTGAACGTGGACCACATCACCCGACACTACTACAAGTCCCACGAGAGCCTCAACCCGAAGCGACTCGTCCCGACCGGCCCGGACATCGACTTCAGCGACCCCCACGACCGCGACGACCTCCCGGGCGGGCCGCCTGCGGCGCTGCTCGACGACTGACCGACCGCGACCCACCGCCGTCGGCGCGGACACGACGGCCACCGGAGTTATATAGGGGAGTCGACAACATTTATTCCGAGCAGAACGTGACAGAATCAGACCACGATTCCGACCGACAGTCGGTCTGGAGTGCAGAGGCCGGCCGACTCGACCGCGTGTTCGGCGTCCTCAGCCACCCGGCCAGACGGGTCGTCCTCGATCGGTTGGTGGAGCGGTCGCCGGACGAGGCGGATCCGCTCCGGGTCGACCGCGTGGTGTCCGGAGCGGACGCGCCCGAGGCGGGTCGACTGGAGTTGCACCACGTCCACCTCCCGAAGTTGGCCGCCCACGGGTACGCCGACTGGGACGCCGACGAGGAGACGATCCGTCGGGGGCCGTCGTTCGAGGAAGTCGCGCCCGTCGTTCGCCTGTGTCGGCGACGGGGCGAGGCGTTCCCCGCCGAGTGGCCGTGAGGGGCGCGGGGTGGCTCCCGTTCCTCCACACGTAGGTTGAACTCACTGGAGCCGAACCCGGTCGCATGCACCAGCCCACGGCCCGCGTCAGCGCCTGCGAGCGCTCCCGCATCCGGGTGATGTTCGACCTCGCACAGGAACTCGAACGCGAGGGGCGCGACCTCGTCCGCCTGGAGGTCGGCGAACCCGACTTCGACACGCCCGAGCACGTCGTCGACGCCGCCGTCGACGCCGCCCGGGGCGGCCACACCCACTACACGAGCAACGCCGGCCTGCCGGAACTGCGCGAGGCGATCAGCGACACCCTCGCCCGCGAGTACGGCGTCGAGCACGCCGCCGACGAGGTTCTCACCACCACCGGCGGCATGGAGGCGCTCCACCTCGCGTTCCTCGCGACCGTCGACCCCGGGAGTGAGGTGTTGCTCCCGTCGCCGTCGTGGCCGAACTACTGGACGCAGGCGCGACTCGCCGACGCGACGCCCGTGGAGGTGCCCATGCCCGCCCCCGACTACGACCTCGACGCCGACACGCTGGTCGCCGAGATGGGTCCCGACACCTCGCTCGTCGTGCTCTGCTCGCCGTCCAACCCCACTGGACGCGTCGCCGACCCCGACGAGGTGCGGGCGGTCGTCGACGCCGCCGCCGACCACGACGCGTACGTCATCGCCGACGAGGTGTACGCGAAACTCACCTACGACCGCGACCTGACGGGCATCGCGGCGCTGACGGGTCACCCCGAGCACGTGCTCACGGTCGGCTCCTGTTCGAAGACGTACGCCATGACCGGCTGGCGCGTCGGCTGGCTCGCGGGCCACCCGTCGGTCGTCGACGAGGCCACGAAGGTGCGCGAGTCGACCACCGCCTGCACGTCCAGCGTCGCCCAGCACGCCGCCATCGCCGCCCTGACCGGCCCACAGGAGCCGGTCGAGGAGATGTACGACGCGTTCCGCGAGCGTCGCGACTACGTCGCCGACCGCATCGCCGACATGGACGGCGTGAGCGCGCCTCGCCCCGAAGGGGCGTTCTACGCGTTCCTGAACCCCGACACCGACGAGGCGAGCCTCCCGCTGGCGAAACGCCTCTGCCGCGAGGCGGGCGTCGTGCTCGCCCCCGGCGACGGCTTCGGGGTGGCTGGCGAGGGGCAACTGCGGCTCTCGTTCGCCAACTCGATGGAGCGCCTGGCGGAGGGGCTCGATCGCATCGAAGCGGCGCTGTAGCCGGCGGTGTATCCGGCCCGGACGCGCCGTGTCGACGGTTCCCCATCGTCGGGAACCGGCGAAAGGCCGATAGTCTTGGGTGACCTATGCACAACCAGAGATGAGACCCATGACGACACCACTCGACGTGCTCGCACAGGTCGGCCCGCACACCCCGATGGGCCCACACGGCCCCATGGGCGGCGGGTGGAACGGCGGGTGGATGGGCGGCGGCATGCTCCCCTGGCTCGGCCCGTGGGGTGGCCTCCTCGCGACGCTGCTGCTCGTCGGCGTGCTCGCGGTCGTCGTCTACGCCGCCGTAGCACGCACCGAGAGCGGCGGCGGCGGAACCGGCATCGCGCGTGAGGACGGCGCGCTCGCCGTCCTCGACCGTCGTTACGCTCGCGGCGAGGTCGACGACGAGGAGTACGAAACCCGACGGGAGCGGCTGACGGGGAACTGATCGCGCGGGTCGACCGGGCGTCGACCCGGCGGTCTGGGGGACCTGTGTCGACTCGTCTCCGTCACGCGCCGCGACGCAGCCGCGGGGTGCCGCTGGCGCCCCGCTGATGGGTACCGCGACTCCCGCCGACGTCTCGGCGGCGCTCCGTTCAGTGACTGTCGTCGATCATCCCGTGGACAGTCTCGTTCAATCCGCGGATCTTCTCGCGTGCACCCGACGGGAGCGACGACTGTGGGTCGGTCAGGCCAGTTGCCTCGTGGGCGTCCGGGTGCCCGACGACCACCGTCGCGACCATCCCCATCGCCTCGTGGGGCGCGCAGTAGTAGTCGTACACGCCCGGGGTGTCGAGCGTCACCTCGTGTTCGGCGCCCGCCTCGGTGAGCATCCCGGTGTCGAACGCGGTGCCGCCCTCGGGGATGCGACCGGGCTTGTCGTTGGCCTCGGCGTACGCCGTCGCCGTGTGACTCCCCGACTCGTTGTGGAACGTGACGGTGCCGCCCGGCTCGACCCACACCACGTGCGGGTCGAAGTGGTAGCCGCCGTCCGCCGTGACGAGGTTCACCGTCGCCGACGCCGACGGCTCCTCGGGGACGCCGTGACCGTGGTCCGACGACTCGTCGGCGTGTCCCGTCTCCGTCTCCTCGCCGTGGTGGGTGTTCTCCTCGTGGTGCCCGTCGTCCTCGTGGTGGCCGTCCTCTTCGTGAGTCCCGGCGTCGCTGTGCGCCTCCGTCGCCGTCGCCGTCGCCGTCGGCGAGCCGCCTCCAGCACCAGCCGTCTCTTCGCGGCTACCGGCCACACACCCCGCTGTCCCGGTGACGGCGGCGGCGGTCAGTGCGACGAACGTCCGACGGGAGAGGTCGTGTTCCGACATTCGGGTCACCTACAGGTGGACCGAGGGCCCCCACCACCTTACAGCCGACACCACGTTCGCTGGCCCAGCGACTCACCCCCGACGTTTTATATAGTTGGATCCAACTGCCGGTGTGAGCGAGGACCGGTCCGCAGACGACGTGCTCGACCTGCTCGGCGACGAGTACGCGCGAGCCATCCTCGCGGCCGTGACGACGGACGCCATGTCGGCCTCGGAGCTCGGGTCCCACTGCGGGATGTCCGTGTCGACGGTGTACCGCCGGGCGGAGTCGCTCGTGGAGCGGGACCTGCTCGCCGAGCGAGTGCGCATCGACGCGGACGGCCACCACGAGTCGGTGTACGAACCGACCGTCGAAGCGCTGCGGGTCGAGATACAGGACGGCTCGTTCGACGTCGACGTCGAGCAGCCGAGCGAGGATGCGGTCGACCGCTTCACCCGCGTCTGGGAGGACATCAGAGACAGCTAATGCACGTCGAACTCGTCATCGCGAAGGTCGCCACGGTGTTGTTGGGAACCGCCATCTCGGTTCAGGCGCTGCGCGGCTACCGCCGCCACGGGAGCGAGCCGATGCTGTACCTCGGCGTCGGCTTCCTGTTCGTCACGGTCGGCTCCGTCCTGGAGGGGGTGTTGTTCGACGTGCTCGGCTGGGACCTGTTCACCGCCGGCGCGGTCCAGACGTCGCTAGTCGCCGTCGGAATGCTCGTCGTCCTCTACTCGCTGTTCGGGGAGGTGTCGACGTCGTGACCGACGGTGCCCACCTCGCGCTCGGGGTCGTCCGCGCGCTCGTCCTCCTGCTCGGCCTCGGCGTCACGCTGACGGCGGCGCGGGCGTACCGGCGTGTCGGCGAACCGTACCTCCGCGACGCCGCCGTCGCGTTCGCCGTCATCACCGCCGGCGTCCTGGTCGAGGGCGTCCTGTTCCAGTTCACCGACCTCGACCTGACGGCGGTCCACGTCGTCGAGTCCGTCGCCATCGGCGTCGGCTTCCTCGTCCTCCTGCGGTCGTTGCGCGCGTGACGCGCGAGGGGGACCTATACTGCTGGAGCGCCTCCTCCCAGCCGTGTCGAACCGCCCGGACGACGCCGACCGCTCGCGGGTCGGTGCGCAGATCGCGCGTGCTCTCCGTCGCGTCGAGCCCTCGCCCCGCGTCGTCGACTGGGCCATCGCCGCCTGTGTCGCCGTCGAGGTCGCCTCCGGCCTGTACTCGTTCACGCAGGGACGCCCGAGCGGCGCGTGGGTATTCTGGCTCCACTCGGTCGTCGGCCTGACGCTCGTCGCCCTCGTCGGCTTCAAACTGTACCGCGTCCGTCGCCGCGTCACCGCGCGGGCCGCGTGGGACCGCTTCACCCCGGTGTCCGTCCTCCAAGCGGTCGTCGCGCTCGCGGCGCTCGCGACGGGCGTGTTCTGGGTACTCGGTGGCAACGTCCCCATCTTCGCGTGGACGACGCTGAACCTCCACGTCGGCCTCGGCCTCCTGCTCGTGCCGCTCGTCCTGTGGCACCTCCGCGGGCGCTACCACTCGCCGCGGGCGCTCGACCCGGACCGCCGGAACGCCCTCAAAGTCGGGGCGCTCCTCCTCGCAGGCACAGTGGCGTGGCGCGCGACGGAGACGGCCGACCGCGCCCTCGGCGGCGCGAGTCGGCGCTTCACGGGATCGAAGCCCACGGGCGACCTGTACGACACCGAGACGGAGGGTGGGGGGTTCCCGGTCACCTCCTGGGTCGCCGACGACCCGGACCCCGTCGACCGCGACGCGTGGACGCTGTCGGTGAGAGGACTCGTCGACGAGGAACTCGCGCTCGACGGCGGCGAGGTTGGAGCCGAGCGGACGCTGGAGGCCACCCTCGACTGCACCTCGGGGTGGTACACGGTGCAGGAGTGGGGCGGCGTCCGCGTCGGCGACCTGCTCGACGCGGCGGGCGTCGACGAACGGACGCGCTACGTCCGGTTCACGTCGGTGACGGGCTACCGCTGGTCGCTCCCGGTCGAAGAGGCTCGCGACGCGCTCCTCGCGACCCACGTGGGCGGCCGACGGCTGAGCCACGGTCACGGCGCGCCGATGCGACTCGTGGCGCCGGGACGCCGCGGCTTCCAGTGGGTGAAGTGGGTCGAGTCGGTGGAGGTGCGCGAGCGCGCCGACCCGATGCAGTGGCTCGTGACGCTGGTGTCGGGGTTCGACTGATCAGGTGTCTGCGGCGCCGTCCACGGCCGCCGTGTCGGCCCCCCGCGGACTGACGAGGTGGACGTGGTCGTCGCTCGCGAGCGTCCGCGATGCCCGCCGGCAAGAAGGGTGCGTCTGCCTCGCGCAGTTCGGCGGGGGTCCGCCAGTACGCCTCGTACTCGACTGGGTCGCCGTCCTCGTCTGCGTCGTCGACGCCAGCGAACGTCGCCCGGTCGTACAGCGACACGTCCGCGAACGTCGCCTCGCGGACGACCGCGAGTTCGTGGTGTGCGTCCCCGCCGAACTCGAACAGGTTCTCGACGGTACAGACGACGGGACCGGCGTCGACTGCGACGCCGAGTTCCTCGCGGAACTCGCGTTCGAGCGCCACGCCGCTCGGCTCGCCGTGTTCGATGCCGCCGCGGATGAACCGGTGGAAGTGCGTCTCGTCGGTCCCCGAGAGCCGTTGCACGAGGTACGCGTCGGTGTCGGGATGGCGCACCGCGCCGAGAACGACGCCGCGGATGTCGGGCATGGATCAGTGACGATTTCGAGAGTGGGAGAAGTCGGTATCGGTTCGTTCGATGACGACCGCGGACACCGCCGCGTCAGTCCAAGTCGCCGCGCCGGATCGCCCGTTCCGCCTCCTCGAGCGCCGCCTCGCGGTCGAACGACTCGACGATCTCACGCAGTTCCTCGTCGCTCGCGTCCGCCAGGTCCTCGGCGTGGCGGGTGATGTTCGGCACGGCGCGGAGGATGTTGTCGACGATGGGCACCGCCGCGACTTGCGCCGACCGGCTCATCGGGTTGAGGTCGATCACGATTTCGGTCTTCCCCATCGCGCCGAGCGCCTCGGCGCGGTCGCCGTCCTCCAGCGGGACCACGACCACGTCGGCGTCGCCGATACCGTCGGCGTCGACCTTCGCGCGCTCGTGGCTGAGGCCGGGGATCCGGCCGTCTGCGGTCAGTCCCTTTACCTCGCTCGCGCCGTGCTCGCGGAGGTGGTCGGCGATCGCTTGCATCCGTTCTTCGGTGCGGTTGAACAGGTTCACTTCGACGTCCGCGCCCGTCGCCTCGGCCAACTCGACGATCTCGCCCGGCACCAGCGCCGCGACGTTGCCGTTCACCGAGAGGACCGCGTGGTCGGCCAACAGGAGGTGTGCGGCGGCGGCGCGGGCCGCGGCGTCAGTGCTCGGGAGGGTCTCCTCGCCGAGCAAGTAGTCGAACGCCTCGCCGCGCCCCTCCGCGATGAGGCCCTGCTGGGACGTGATGCCGATGTCCACGCCGTGTTCGATCCGGTGGCGGGTGAGCAGCGACTGGTAGCGCGGGTGGTCCTCGGGAATCTCAGACTCGTGGTCGACCTCGCTCGGCGCGTCCGGTGCGGTCGACGCGTCGCCGGCGGGGTCGCCCGCGTCGGCGGCGTCGGCGTCGGCGTCGTCGGTCATACCCGCCCGTCGTCGCCGCGGCGCGAAAAACGCATCCACTCGCGGACGGTGGCTGTGGTGGTCTCGCTCGTGTGCTACTCGACGGCCCGCAGCGTCGCCCCCGTCGGGTGGATCGCACAGGCGTCGGCGTCGTAGCCGGCGTCAGAGAGCCCGGAGCCGAGCGCGTACACCGTCCGACCGAGCATCGCCATCGACGCCTGTCCGCCTTCGGCTTCGACCGCCTCGACCGCCTCGGCGACCTCCGGCACCAACAGGCCGGCCTCACTCGCGAACTCGCGGCCGGCGGCGAGCAACTCGTGTTCGTCGGGGGCGCGCATGAGTCGCCTGAGCGCCGTCTCGCCGGCCTCTTGCACTGGGTCGAGTTCGCCGCCGAGCACCCGCTCGGTCGACAGTTCGCCGAAGGAGACGTACTCCACGCGAGGGCGCGCCGGGACGCCGTCCATCCGCCCGTGCCCCGGTGCGCCGGGCTCCAAGCGGACCGGGAGGCCCCCGCGGAACTGCCCGACCACGTCGCCGAGTCCGGTACCTGCGGCGGCTTCAGCCGCGTGGGCGACGCGCACCAGGTCGTTCTCCGAGCGGCCCAACGCGAACAGCTCGTTGGCCGCCAGCGCCGTCGCCAGCGCGGCGGCCCCGGAGACGCCGAAGCCCGCGCCGACGGGAACGTCGCTGGTCACCTCCACGTCGGCGACGATACCCAGTTCGGCGAGCACGCGGTTCACCGGGTCCATCTCGGCGGGCGACCCGTCGAGGTCCAGCGCCGCGAGGCCGCCCTCCGTCGCCGCGGCCGCGGGGTCGCCAGCCACATCTGTGACGTCGCCGTCGGGCGGTCGGACCGTCACCTCGACGCCGTCCGACAGCGCGAGGCCGGCGCCACGCGAACCGGCGCGTACGGGGTCGTCGTCGGGGTACGGCGCGAAGAAGGCGGTGACGTGCCCCGGCGCGAACGCGGTCGCCTCGTCCATACTCGCGACAGCGCCGGGGTGAGAGTAGGGGTTTCGATCCCCGTCGAGCGGTCGCTGACCCGCGGGCTTTTGTCTCCAGCGCCGACCCACCGGGCATGGACCACGTCGTCGTCGACGACCTCGACAACTCGCTGCAGCCTGCCGCGGTGATGCGTCACCTGACGGAGCCGCTGGGGTGTACGGATCTGGCGATCAACTACTACGAACTCGCGCCCGGCGACTCGTTCGCCTTCGCGTACCACAACCACGAGGTCCAAGAGGAGGTGTTCGTCGTCCTGTCGGGGACGGCGACGTGGGTCGTCGGCCCCGAACCGGACGAGGCGCCGTTCGAGGAGGCCGGCGCGCCCGAGGAGCGTCGCGAGGTCGCGGTCGGGCCGCTGGAGGCGATTCGTCTCCCGCCGGGGCAGTTCCAGCGTGGGTGGAACCGCGGCGACGAGCGGGTGACCGCGCTCGCGCTCGGTGCACCGTTGGCGTACGGCGAGCAGTTGAAGCGCGACGACTGCCCGGCGTGCGAGGAGGAGGTCGCGGTGTCTATCGAGCGTGCTGGCGACGACGAGTCGCAGTTGATCACCGAGTGTGCCGACTGCGGCGCCGAGGTGGCACGGTGGCGACGCGGCGACGACGGCGAGAACGAGCGGGTCCGCTGACGGCTACACGGAGCGGGCGGCCTCGTAGCTCGCGCGGAGATAGCGGTCCAGGTCACAGTCGGTGGCGGTCGCGGGTGGGAGCACCGCCCACCGGTCGACGGTGCGCGCCCCCGCCGCGAACGGTTCGACCGGGAACTCCGCCGCGAGGTGCTCGCGGTCGTCGTCCGGGAGGCGAGTGAGGGCGACGCCCTGCGTCGAGACCACCGCGAACAGCGTCCCGTCGGCGGTGTAGGAGGGGCAGCCGAACATCGTCGTGTGGGCGACGCCCGGCCAGTTCTCGATCACACGGTCACACTGCGCCCGGAGGTCCCCGGCGACCTCCTCGTCGTAGTACCCGCTCGGCGTCATGCCGTGGGGTACGCGGGAGCCGAATCTATGTGTATCGGTACCGAAGATCACAGTCTATCGCGCGTCGGTCCGCTCCCGTCGGCGGAAAAATGGAGAATCCAGAGCGTCGCGTCGTCTACGGGCTCAGGCGCTGGCGGTCGCGCGGGAACAGGACGGCCTCGCGGATGTTGTCGAGGTCGAGCATCGTCATGAGGAGGCGCTCGGCGCCCATCCCCCAGCCGGCGTGGGGCGGCATCCCGTAGCGGAACATCTTCGTGTAGTAGTCGAACTCCTCGGGGTCGAGTCCCTGCTGCTCGAAGCCGGCGATGAGCTCCTCGTAGCGGTGCTCGCGCTGGCCGCCCGACACGAGCTCCATGCGCGGGTGCATCATGTCGAAGCCGGTCGACTTGTCGGGCTCGTCGTCGTGGTCCTTGATGTAGAACGGCTTCACCTCCGACGGCCAGTCGGTGATGAAGTAGTGCTCGCCGACCTCCTGCCCGAGCACGTGCTCGGCCTCCGTCGAGAGGTCGTCGCCCCACACCAGGTGGTCGTCGAGTTCGCCCGTCGCGTTGACGCGGTCGAGCGCCTCCTGGTAGCTCAGGCGCGGGAAGTCGCCCTCGGGGACCTCGAAGTCGTCGGCGAGGTCGAGCAGTTCGAGTTCGTCGGCGCAGTTCTCCTGCACCGCCTCGTAGGCCGCCTTCGTGACCGCCTCGGCGACGTCCATCGCCTCGGTGTGGTCACAGAACGCGCCCTCGAAGTCGATGGAGTGGGCCTCGTTGAGGTGGCGCGGCGTGTTGTGCTCCTCAGCACGGAAGATCGGGCCGATCTCGAACACGCGCTCCAGGTTGGAGCCAGCCATCAGCTGCTTGAACAGCTGCGGGCTCTGGTTCATGAACGCCTCCTCGCCGAAGTAGGAGATGGGGAACAGCTCCGTGCCGCCCTCCGTCCCGGTGGCGACGATCTTCGGCGTGTTGATCTCGGTGGCGTCGTGGCTGCGGAAGGCGTCGCGGACCGCTCGGAGGAGTTCCGCGCGGATCTCGAAGATGGCCTGGACCTCCGGCTTGCGGAGGTCGAGCGTGCGGTTGTTCAGGCGGGTCGGCAGTTCGGCGTCGACCTTGCCGGAGGGGTCGAGCGGGAGTTCGGGGTCGGCGGGCGCGACGACCTCGATGTCGGTCGGGACGACCTCGACGCCGGTGGGCGCGCGGGGCTCCTCCTTCACGTCGCCCTCGACCTTGAGGACGGACTCGCGGTGGGCGTCGAGGCCGGTCTCGACCATCGCCTCGTCCATCTCGTCTTTCTCGAGTTTGACCTGGATCTTCCCCGTCTTGTCGCGGAGGATCAGGAACGCGATACCGCCGAGGTCGCGGGTCTCGTGGACCCAGCCGGCGACGGTGACCGCCTCGCCGGGGGTCGCGTCAGCCGTGTAGGTTCGACCGTGCATACAGTGCGCTTCCGGCGCGATGTGTTAAAGTCGGTCGATCCCCGCTGTCACCCCTCGGGAAGGCTTAACACGGAGGATCGCCCGCCAGTCGTGAGTGTCGGTCGGCAGACGCGCGTCGGCCGACGGGGGTACGCTTATCCCCCCGGCATCGAATCGACCCGCAGTGACGAACTCGGGCGGACGTGAGGAACCGAGAGACGACGCCGTGACCCGCGGCGCCGCGACTCGCGACGGCGCCGACGCGCCGGCGGAGGTCGACGACGACGCCGGACCGGCCTGGTTCTCCACCGCACTGGCGGCCAGCGGCGTGTTCACGGGGGCGCTCGTCGTCGGGACGGCCGCCCTCGCGTTCACCTCCGCGGGGCGGTCCCCGGGGTCGATCGTGTTGGGTCTCGTCGGCCCGCTGTGTGCGGTGTGGGCGTACGGCGTCACCCTCGCGTGGGTGGCGCGCACGCGCCCGCCGCGCCACCACCACGCCCGTCTCGCCGGCTGGCTGGTGATCGGGGTGATCCCGCTGGTGGTCGGTGCGGTCGTGATGCAGGCGTACAGCGCCGCCGTCGGGGCGCTGTCGTCGTTCTCGCCGGCGGCCGCGGGCGGGTGGGCCTGCGGCGGGGTCGTGTTCGGCGCCGCCGTCGGCATCGGCGACGTCCGCGTCCGGATGCGCACGGCGGAGGCCGAGGAGGCGAACGCCCGCTTCGAGCGACTCGTCGAGGTGCTCACCGTCCTCAACCGGGTGTTGCGCCACGACGTGCGCAACGACCTCACCGTGATCGCGGGGTACATCGACCTCGCGCGCCGCGAGGGCGACGCCTCCATCGCCGAGTACCTCGACGGCATCGAGGCACGCGCCGAGCGCATCGAGCGGCTGAGCGACCACGCGCGCCTCGCCGAGGACGCGGTGTTGGGCGACGAGACGATCGAGGGGACGACCGACCTCGCGCTCGTCGCCGAGCGCGTCGTCGGCACCATCGCCCGCGACTTCCCCGCCGCGGCGGTGTCGGTGCAGGTCAACCCCGAGGGAACGAGCGCCCGCGTCCCCGGCCACGACCTGCTGGAGTCGGCTATCCACAACGTCGTCGAGAACGCCGTCGAGCACGCCGGGCGCGAGGACCCGACGGTCGACGTGACCGTGCGGGTGCGCCAGACCGACGCCGTCGACGACGACGCGACCCCCCGACTGCCGTCGGGGCGAGCCCCGGTCGGCGTCGTCGAGGTAGTCGTCGCCGACGACGGCCCGGGGTTCCCCGACCGCGAGCGGGCCGTGCTGGAGGAGGGCGGCGAGGACGCGCTGGAGTCGAGTTCCGGGATGGGGCTGTGGGTGGTCCACTGGATCGTCGACACCGTCGGCGGCGTCACGACCGTCGCGGACCGCGACGGCGGCGGCAGCGTCGTCACGCTCCGGTTCCCGCGAGTCGACGACGGCGAGTGAACTGAGTCGCTGGTGAGCCACGCGGCTCGACGGGGTGACGAGAACGGGAGGAGGGTGGCGGCAGGCTGGCGGTTCGTGAGTGACGTAGCCTCAGGCGTCGGCGAGGTCGGCGTGGGCGTCTTTCACGCCCTCGACGGTCTCACGGACCGCGTCGGCGCCCTCGTCGTGGAGGAGGTCGCCGACGACGACGGTGTCGGCCACCTGCCCCATCGCGTGGGCGTCATCGTAGTCGTGGATGCCGCCGCCGTAGAACAGCGTCGACTCCTCGAGTGCGTCATGGGCCGCCTTCACCGTCTTGCGGTCGCCGAGGGTGCCGGAGTACTCGACGTACACGATGTCCTGGCCGAACATCTTCTCGGCGACGCGGGCGTACGCGCCGACCTCCTCGGGCGTGAGGTCGCAGTCGGCGCTGGTGAGCTGTGCGGCGGAGGCGTCGGGGTTGAGCACGATGTACGCCTCGGTGTGGGTGCGGTCCCAGTCGAGGTCGTCGGCGATGCGGACCCACTCCTTGTGGGCGCCGGTGATCCAGAACGGCTCGCCGGCGTTGAACACCGTCGGGATGAGGTAGCCGTCGAGCGCCTCGTCGTCGACGACGACCGCCGGGTTCGACGGCTCCTGGTACAGCGGCACGTCGTGGGCCTTGCACGCCTCGATGACACGGGTCGCCTTCTCGGAGGTCACGTCGAGCGTGCCGCCGATCTCGATGGCGTCCGTGCCGGTCTTGCAGGCGTCTTCGAACGTCTCGTCGCCGTGGAGTTCCTTGTCGGGGTCGATCTTGAGGATGTGGTCCCACTCCTCCCAGGGCGCACTCATATTGGCTGTTGGTGGTGTGCAGAGGGCTAAAAAGGGCGCGGATGCGCGGTGTGACACCCGTAGATTCAACTCCCAGCTGTGGAGGACGGACACGAGGGGCCGGCGTGCGGCATCGAGACGGCGGCTCTGCCGATAGGGTGGAGGCACGGATCGAGCGCACCGACCAGAAGGTCGATATCGTGAGGAAGCGGTAGGGGGTAGTCGTCGCCGAGTCGCGCCGCGAACGACCGACCGATTCGCTCACGGTCGCGACCGCTCCACGCTCTCGTCCCTCGATCCCAACTGATACCCGTGGTCCGCGTCTCCACAGAGAGACATGGGATTCTTAGACTCCTTCGGAGCCTTAGCGAGCAGCATCGTCGCGTCGATCGTGCTGCTGGTGTTCGCCATCCTCAGCTTCTTCATCACGGTGTTCATCGTGCAGGTCGGCGCCGGCCTCGCGGGCTACTCGCCCACCGGCGACTTCATCGTGCTGTCGGCAGCCATCCTCGCGACGGGCGCCATCGTCGCGGGGGCGACGCCGCTGTCGGGACTCAGCGGCATCACGGAGTAACGACGGGCAGTCGGCGCGCGACTCAGTTCGTCAGCTCCCGATAGTACGACACCGAGAGCGTGCCGATGAAGCTCCCGAACAGCGTCCCGACGACGATCAGCACCGCCGACAGCGCCACGGCGCCCAGCGACGGGAAGCCGACGGCGAGCGGGTCCGTCGGGACCGCGGGCATCGTCAACACCGACGAGAGCCCGACAACGGCGCCGAACCCGCCCCCGAGCGCCCCCACGAGGAGCGTGTACCCGAGGACGCTCACGAGATTCCGGCGAACGAGCGCGTA
The DNA here is from genome assembly GCF_029338555.1 of Halobaculum marinum. Classification (GTDB taxonomy): domain Archaea; phylum Halobacteriota; class Halobacteria; order Halobacteriales; family Haloferacaceae; genus Halobaculum; species Halobaculum marinum. The sequence continues at coordinate 2,902,338 of NZ_CP119989.1, forward strand.
GCTGTGTCTGAGCGCGTCGAGGGCGTCGTAGTCGTCGACGACGATGGCCTGCCCGTAGAACTGGACCACGAACACGAGCACCAGATACGCGAGCACCACTGCGAGCACGACGAGGCCGGCGGCGACAAGCAGCGGCGTGCTCGGCGTGCCGCCGCCCGGGTAGAGGCTCACGACCGCGACGACAGCGGCGACGAATCCGAACAGCCCGAGCGCGAGGTTGACGCCGACGAGCAGGAGGTACACGAGGAACACCTGCACGAAGTTCGCCTTCCCGGCGGCGACGAACGTCGACAGCGACGTGTGCCCGTCGAGCGCCTCGTCGGCCATGCCGATGAAGCCGGCCTGCACGAACGGGGTCACCACGAGGAACAGCGCCGAGACGGCGAGCGACACGACGCTCGCGAGGAGCGGCGCGCTCGATTGGAGGAGCAGTTGCGGCGTCTGCAACAGCGTCAACACGAGCACGGGCACGAACAGCGCGGGGTTGCGGACGAGCGTCGCGGGCGTCCGCCGGAGGGCGGTCTGGAGGGCCATGGCTGACCACTCGTTCAGCTTCTGATAAACCTACTGACTGATCCGGCGCCGCGACGCCGCGGTCCGGCGCCGCTAGTCCGCCTTCGCCTGCCAGTCGCGCACGGTGTCGGGGCCGACGCCGTCCAACTCGTCGGCGAGCGCGTCCGGCTCCATCTCCTTGAGCGACGACACGTCGTCGACGCCGGCGTCTTTCAGCTTCTTGGCGGTCTTCTCGCCGACGCCCTCGATCGTCTCCAGTTCCGACCCCTTCTGGCGCGACTGGTACTCGCGGTAGTTGCAGATCGGACAGCCGAGTTCCCACGGTTCGTCGCCCGAGTGGACGACGAGGTGCGGCAGGTCGTGCTCCTCGCACGTCTCGTCGGTCACCTCGATCTCACCGCGCCGGGGCAGCGGCAGCGAGTAGTCGCAGTCGGGATAGCGCGTACAGCCGACGAGCCGCGACCCGGAGCGCAGGCGCTTGATCGCCAACTCGCCGCCGTGCTCCTCGCCGCAGTCGGGGCAGACGCCGATGACCTCGTCCTCCTCCTCGTCGGCCTCGTCGGCCTTGCACTGCGGACAGCCGTGGACGAACGTCTTGCGCCCCGCGAGCATCTTCACCTCGTTCAGCCCGTGGTCCTCGCACACGTCGTCGAGGATGAGCGGCTTGCCCGTCGACGGGAGCGGCAGAGTGTACTCGCACTCGGGGTAGCCGTCACAGCCGACGAAGTACGACCCCGCCCGCGACTTGCGCACGAGGAGCGTGTCGCCACACTCCGGGCACGGGCCCAACTGCTTGTCCGCCTTCAGCGACTTCTGGAGGTGGTCGCCGACCTCCTCGCGCGACTCGGCGAGTTCCTCGAACACCTGCGCCAGCATCTCGCGGGACTCGTCGGCGACCTCGTCGAAGTTCTTCTCGCCCGCGGCGATGGCCTGCATGTCCGCCTCCAGTTGGGCGGTCATCTCGTCGCTCACGATGCGGTCGGCGAACTCTTCGCTGGCCTCGACGACCGCCTTCGCGAGGCCGGTGGGTCGCGGCGGGTCGCTCTCGATGTAGCCGCGGTCGTACAGCTTCTGGATCACGTCGTGACGCGTCGCCTTCGTCCCGATGCCCATCTCCTCCATCGTCTCGATGAGCCGCGACTGGCCGTAGCGACGCGGCGGCTGGGTCTGCTTGGCCTCGAACTCGGTGTCGGCCACCGCGAGCGCCTCCCCCTTCGACACGTCGGGGACGAAGCTCTCGTTGGTCGAGAAGTACGGGTACACGCGGTGGTACCCCTCCTCCACGAGGCGCTTCCCGTTGGACTTCAGGCGGAGCGGGCCGTCGTCGATGCCCACGCTCGCGTCGCCCTCCTCGACCTCGGTGACGACGCGCAGGTGCTCCCACTCGGCGTCGGGCGCGCAGGTCGCGAGGAAGCGCCGCACGACCAGTTCGTACACCTCCCACTCGTCGTCGGAGATCTCCGACGGCGCGGGCAGTTCCCCGGTCGGGTGGATCGGGGGTGGTCGGTCGTCTCCTCGTCACCCTCGGTGGGCGTGATGTCGTCCAACTCCAGCAGCGACTCGGCGTCGTCGCCGAACTTCCGCCCCATCGACAGCTCGTCGAGCAACTCGCGCTCGTCGAGGTCCTCCGGGTAGACGGTGTTGTCCGTCCGCGGGTAGGTGATGAACCCGGCGGTGTACAGGTCCTCGGCGATGCTCATCGCCCGCTGGGCGGAGTAGCCGATGGAGGAGGCCGCGCGGATGAACTGCGTCGTGTTGAACGGCGCCGGCGGCTCGTCCGTGCGACTCCGGCGGCGGACCGAGGAGACGGTCGCCGACTCGGCCGACTCCAGTCGCTCGTAGACGGCCTCGGCGGTCGCCTCGTCCCAGACGCGCTCGGCCTCGGTGCCGTCGTCGTCCTCGTAGAAGTACTGCGCCTCGAACGCCTCCTCGGGGTCGCTCTCCGACTTCAGCAGGTCGGCGAACAGTTCCCAGTAGTCCTCGGGGTCGAACGCCTCGATTTCGCGTTCGCGGTCGACGATGAGCTTCAGCGTCGGCCCCTGCACCCGTCCGACGGAGATGAAGTCGTTCCCCAACTGCCGCGCCGACAGCGAGAGGAACCGCGTCAGCGACGCCCCCCAGATGAGGTCGATGATCTGGCGGGCCTCGCCCGCGGCGGCCAGATCGAAGTCGATCTCGTCGCGGTTCTCGAAGGCGTTGGTCACCTCGCGCTGGGTGATCGACGAGAAGCGCACGCGGTCGACCGGCACGTCCTCGTTCACCTCGCGGATCAGTTCGTACGCCTCCTTGCCGATCAACTCCCCTCGCGGTCGTAGTCAGTCGCGATGACGACGCGGTCGGCCTCCCGCGACAGCAGGCGCAGGGCGCGGACGATGCCCTCCTGCGTGGGGCGTTTGCGGACGGGCGCGTCGATCAACTCGACCGGCTCCACGTCGCGCCAGTCGTCGTACTCCGGCGGGAAGTCCACCGCGACGACGTGGCCGGACAGCCCGATACAGCGGGTGCCACCCCAGCGGTAGACGTTGACGCCGGCGCGACGCTCGGTGTCGAAGTCCTCCCCCGAGAGGATCTCCGAGAGACGCCGCGCGGCGTTGTCCTTCTCGGTGACGATCAGTTCCATCAGTTGCCCGGGGATAAGCCGAAACCCCGGGTAAAGCTTTCGCGGTCCGACCCGTCCGGCGACGACCCCCCGCCGACTCACTCCCGGCCGACAGCCTCGTCGGCCACTTTGTGGAGGTGCCAGCGGTCGTACAGCAGGTCGACCGCCGGGCCGCGAGTCCTTGGTCGACCGGCCCCACTCCCGTCGTCGCCGTCGCCAGCGGTGGTGCCCGTGTCCTCGCCCACGCGGAACTCGACGGGAACCGGTTCGCCGGCCTCGTTGGGCGTGTGGAACGTGTACGGGTCGTCCGACGCCACCAGCGGGAACGACTCGCCGCCCAGCGGCCCGACGAGTTGGAGGCGGAGCGCGTCGCCGTCGCGGGCGACGTACGCGCGCTTGGCGCCGCGGTAGGCGGCGTACTCGCCCGTCAGGCGGTCGAAGCGCCGGCGGCGTTCGACGAACGGCACGACCTCGGCTGGGTCCTCGCCGAGCGCGCACGCGAAGACGGCTTCTCCGAGTCGGACGAGCGGGTAGTCGGGCGCGGAGTTGGCCGCGACGGCGACGCCGACGCCCTCGTCGGGACAGAAGCCGGCGTACGCCGAGGAGACGGCGATAGAGCCAGAGTGCCCGACAAGTTCCCGACCGCACGACTCGCGGGTGCGCCAGCCGTAGCCGTACGGGCCGCTCGGGGTGTCGACCCGCGGGGCGGTCAGCGCCGCGACCGAGTCGGGTGCGACGACTTCGCGACCGTCGAGCGTCCCCTCGTTGAGGAACAGGCGCAGGAACCGGCCCAACTCGGCGACCGAGGCGAGCAGTCCCCCGGCGGGACGAGACAGTTCCCGGGTCGGCACCGACGCCGCCACCACGTCGCCCTCCTCGTGGAGGTACATCGTCGCGTGGTCGTCGTCCATCGCGAACGCCGCGTCCTCGAACGTCGCGCGGTCGAGGTCGAGCGGGTCGAGGACGTGCTCCTCGACGTAGCGGTCGTACGACCGCCCGGTGCACGCCTCCACCACGTCGCCGAGCAGGACGTACCCCTCGTTGCTGTAGGCGAATCGCTCGCCGGGCGCGCCGACGCGCTCACCCCGGGCGGCGGCACCCTCCACGTGGGCGCGGAAGTCGTCGCGACTCGCCAGCGCGATGGTGTCGGTCGCGCGCCGGAGTCGGCGTCCGATGAGCGCCTCGCTTGTACCCAGCGACGGGAGCCCCGACGAGTGCGACAGCAGGTGGTGCAGCCGAACCGGGTCGTCGTCGTCGCCGCCGAGGTCGACGTCGAGGTGGGTGGAGACGGGGTCGTCGAAGTCGAGCATCCCGGCGTCCCGCAGTTGCGCCAGCGCGAGCGCCGTCACCGACTTCGTGACCGAGCCGACGCCGTACAGCGTGTCGGGCGTCGCCGGGCGGTTGCCGGCGAGGTCGCGAGAGCCGAAGCCGTCGGCGTACACGACGCCGTCGCGGTCGACGACGCAGACGCTGACCGCCGGGAGCCGGTCGCGTCGCATCGTCCGCCGACACACGTCCGCCGCCAGCGCTCGCGCGTCTTCGTTCATGGTCGGGCGTCGCGCCGGACGGCCTTCAACCCGCCTCCCCGCTCGCGGGGTGCCGCTTCCCGAAGGGGTATGCCCCGGGAGGCCGCCGGAGGCGGTATGCCCGAGACCGAACACGACCTCGCGACGATGACGTGGGAGGACGCCGGCGACCGCTTCCTCGGCGCCGACGGCGTCGTCGTCCCGACCGGCTCCACCGAACAGCACTCCGTCCACCTGCCGCTGTCGACCGACAGCCTCCGCGCCGAGCACCTCTCTGCGGAGTTGGTCGAGGCAGCGCCCGACCACGACCTCGACCTCCTGCGCGCGCCGACGCTCCCCTACGGCTACAGCGAACACCACATGCCGTTCCCCGGCACCGTCACGCTCTCGCAGGACACGTACAAGCAGGCGCTCATCGATATCGGCGCCTCCCTCGCGGAGCACGGCGCACAGCGCATCATCTTCCTCAACTGCCACGGCGGCAACACGCAGGCACTGGCGCTCGCGAGCGACCGCCTCAGCCGCGACCACGACACGACCGCCCACGTCGTCCACTGGACGGACTACGGGCGCGACGAGTTGGAAGAGCACTTCGGCGAGGGGTGGGGCCACGCCGGCGACCACGAGACGAGTTTCGTCGAACTCGTGCGCGACGACCTCGTGAAGGCCGGCAAAAAGGAGCCCCAGAACGCGAAGGACCTGCCCGAGACGACCTCGTGGACGTACTTCTCGGACGTGACCGAGTTGGGCGGGATGGGCGACCCGACGAACTCCGACCCCGAGTTCATGGAGGGGGTCGTAGAGCGGACGACCGAGCGGATCCTGGAGGCGTTGAACGAGGACATCGCCGAGGGGTGGTGAGCGAGGGCCAACCGGGGCCGAGGGTCGCGACTGCGGTCCCGTGGCTGCCGAAGAACTATCGGGTTCGAAGTGGTCCGACGATCCGTGCCCTCCTCGACCAGACTCGCCGAGTATCTGCTCCCCGACCGCGACCCGACGTGGACTGACGTCGCGATGGCGGTCCTCGCGGTCGTGTGGCTCCCCGTCCAACTCCTCCAGACGACACCGCCGTTGCTCTGGATCGCCGTCGGTTTCGCCTCCGTGTGGGTCGCGCTCGGCCCGCTCGCGCGGACCGACGCCGGCGCGCGACTCGACGGGTGGTTCACCCGGATCGGTGTCGCCGGACGAGTCGTCGTGATCGCGGCGGTCGGTGTCGCTATCTGGACCGCCGTCACGGTGGTCGAGGCATCGAGAGGACTCGTGTTCGGCGTCAGCGTCGGCGTGTTCGCCGCGATACCGCCGTTCGTCTGCCTTCACGTGCTGGTCGCTGGACGACCCCAGCGGTGGCGCACTGAGTGACCGACCCGAAAAACGAACCGCGAAGTCAGGCCGCGGGGTCGCCGCTGGAACCAACCTCGGGCTCCACCGGCTCCTCGCCGCGCTCGCCCGTCCGGCGGGCGTTGAGGGCGAGGAGGACCGCACCGGCACCGATCACGGTGAGCGCGAGCCGGAACAGACCGCCGCCGGGGACGAACCGCGAGATGCCCACGAGGAGCACGCCACCGAGCAGCGCGTACCAGCGGGCGTACTCGGCGTCCGCGCGGTCGAGTGCCCGGACGCCCCACGTCCCGAGGACGTAGGCGCCGAGCACCAAGCCGACCCACAGGAGGACGCCGTAGGCGACCGCACCCAGCAGGGCCAGCGGGATGCCGATGATCGTCACAGCGACGAGCACGAGCAGGACCGGGGCGAACACGAGCGCCGCGAGGCCGAACCCGCCGCTGCGGGCCGTCCGGGTGAGGCCGAAGTCGCCGACCTCCGAGACGAACCGCGGGAGCAGCGCCAGCAGGAGGCCACCCAGCGCGAGGTGGGCGAGCACGGTGTAGACGACGCTCACCCACGACGGGACGGTGAACAGGGGACCGGGAGTCACCTCGGGCCCGAACTCCAGGTCGGTCGCGCGCACGTCGCCGGCGACGGTCGCGCCCTCATTCGTGAACTGCTCGGTGTCGTACAGGAGGTCGCCCCCGACGGTGGCGCCCGCGCCGACGACGACCGTGCCGGCGTCGAGCGAGAGTACCCTCGGTGGTCCCGTCGATCAGCGCCTCGCCGGCGCCGACCTCGGCGTCGCCGACGAGCACGCCGCCCTCACGGAGGACGAACGAGCCGGCGGCCACCTGCGTGGCGCCTTCGACGCGTCCCTCGACGGTGATGGCGCCCGCGGCGCCGGTGAGGTCCCCCCGGACGACGCCGGTAGGCGCGATCACGACCGTCCCACCGACGGCGTTCACGCTGCCGTCGACGGTCCCGCGGATGATCACGGTGCCACCGACGGCTTCGAGGTCGTCGGCGACCGTCTCGCCCGCGGCGATCACGACGGTTCCGCCCACGCGGGAGTCGGCGGCTGCGACGGGTGCGCTCGCGATCACGAGGACCGCGAACAGCACCGCGAGGAGTCGCGCTGCTGTGGATGTCATAACGATCACTAGGACGACGTGTGAACGCATAAACACGTACGGAGCCGTGTCCACAAGCGACACGCAGAACCGGAAGACGAGAGCGAGGTCGGCGCGGGCTATCAAACGCGGGGGCGGCGGCTCAGACGTGCTCGTCCAGGAAGTCGGCGATCAGTTCGAACTCCGCGATCAGGTTCTCTCGACTCGTCGTGTGGTGGCCCTCGTCCTCGAAGATCAGTTTCTCGACCGGGACGCCCTGCTCGCGGACGGCGTCGACGACCTGTTCGGCCTCGCCGACGGGCACTCGCGGGTCGTTGGCGCCGTGTTGGACGAACAGGGGACTGCGTACCTCCTCGATGTGCGTCAGCGGCGAGATGGCCTTCAGGAAGTCGTAGTCGTCCGCCAAGGAGCCGTACTCGGCCTCGCGGTGGCTGCGGCGCCACTCGCCGGTGTTCTCGAGGAACGTCGTGAAGTCCGCGATGCCGACGAAGTCGACGGCTGCGGCCCACAGGTCGGGGTACTCGGTGATGGCCGCGAGCACCATGAACCCGCCGTACGAGCGCCCGTAGGCGACGACGCGGTCGTCGTCGACCGCGGGCTGGTCGGCGAGCCACTCGACGCCCGCCGCCACGTCGGCGACCGAGTCCATCCGCTGCTCGACGTCGTCGAGGTGCGAGTACGCCGTGCCGTAGCCGGAGGAGCCGCGGACGTTCGGCTCCAACACGGCGTACCCCCTGTTGAGGAAGAACTGCTTCGTCGGGTAGAACCACGGGCGGCGCTGGTGTTCGGGGCCGCCGTGGATGTCGACGATGACGGGGACCGGGTCCTCGGCGCTCGCGCCCGGCGGGAGCGTCCAGTAGGCGGGGATGCCGCGCCCGTCGAACGTCTCGTAGTGGACCGTCTCCGGGTCGTGGAAGGCGGCGTCGGGGAGTCCGTTGCGACCGACCGGCGTCCAGTCGGTCGCCGCGTCGTCGCCGAACGCGACCGCCCGCACGCCGTACGGCGTCGTCGGCGACGTGTGCGTGAACACGAGGCGGTCGGCGTCGGGCCCGAACGTGAGGTCCGAGACGACGCCGTCGACGGCGGGCGCGGGCGTCGAGTCGAACGCGAACTCGCCGTCGGCGTCGGACGCGAGCGTGCCCGCATGCAGCGACGAGTAGCCCCCCTCGTTGACAGTGTACGCGAGGCGACCGGTGTCGGGGTCGAACGCGAGCGCGTCGACGTCCCACGCGTCGGTGCCGGGGTTGCCCGGCGCCTCGTCGTGACCAGCCAGTGGGGTCACGTCGCCGGAGTCGAGCGAGAGCCGGCCCACGTAGGCGGTGTCGCTCCCGCGGTTCGTGACGAACACGAGACCGCCGGCGCCGTCGAAGTGGACGTGCGAGTACGTCGCCTCGGCGTCGTCCGACAGGCGGGTCGTCTCGCCGGTGGCCAGGTCGAGGAGGGTGAGGTCCTCGTCGTAGCTGGAGTGGGCTTTGGTGAGCACGAGCCGGTCCCCCTCGGGCCCGAAGGCGGCGACAGAGAGGAACCCGCCCGGCCCCTCGAACACGCGCTCTGGCTCGCCCGCAGGGTCGTCTGGCGCCTCGACCGACTGCACGTACACGTCGAATCGGGCGTCGTCCGCGCGGTTGGCGGCGTAGGCGACGCGGTCGCCGTCGGGTCCCCACACACCCCACGAGTGGGTCGAGTCGGGGTCGGCGGTCAGCGCGCGCTCGACGCCGGTGGCGAGGTCGTAGTGGTACAGTTGGTCGCGCTCGTCGCTCCCGGTGTCCATCGCGTACACGAACGCCTCGTCGGTGGGTGAGGCCGCCAGCGCGGAGACGCGCTCCTCGTGGGGCGTGAGGCGGTCGGGCCACGCCGCCGGCTCGTCGGTCGTCCACACCTGCGGCGTGCCGGAGGTGTCCGCGAGGAACAGGAGGCGCCCGTCGGGCGTCAGCGTCGGCGAGTCGACGTGGTCGACCGCGAGGAATCGGGCGACGCCGTAGCCCGCGTCGGCGGTGTCGGCGGTGTCGGTCACACGCTCACGGCGTGGGGCCCGGGGCTAAAGCGTTCGGCAGGCGGCGAGGCGTGAGCTACAGGTTCGTCTCGGCGACTCGCTCCAGCACCGCCGCCGTCGTCCGGATCCCACGCTCGAAGCAGTCGAGGTCGAGGTGCTCGTTCGGCGAGTGGTTCCCCTGGTCGGGGTTCGCGTACGGCACCACGAGCACCGGTACGTCAGCGAGCGCGTCGACGCGACGGAAGAACGCCGCCGGGAGTGACCCGCCGAGGACCGGGAGTTCGACCGGATCGGCGTCCCAGACGGCCGCCAGCGCCGAGCGAACCGGATCGCTCGCTGGCGTGTCGACCGGCGTCTTCATCGGCGGGAACCCGGTCCCCTTCGTCACCTCGACGTCGGGGTGGACGCCGGCGACGTGGTCGCGGATGCGCTCGAACGCCCGGTCCGGGTCCTGCCCGGGGACGAGTCGCGAGTCGAGTTTCGCCGTCGCCGCGCGTGGGATGACGGTCTTACTCCCCTCGCCCTGATACCCCGCGTCGAGGCCGTTCACCGTGACTGTCGGCTCCAGCAACAGGCGCTCGTAGTAGTCCCGGTCGGTCGCGAAGTGGGTGAGGCCCAGTTCCTCGCGCACCGCGTCCGCGTCGTCGGGGAGCGCCGCGACCAACTCGCGGTCGGCGTCGGTGACCGCCACGTCGTCGTAGAAGCCGTCGACGGCGACCCGGTCGCCGCCGGAGGGGTAGCCGCGCTCGGGGTCCGTCCCCTCGCCGTACGCCGTGAGGGAGGCCACCACCTCCGCGAGTTCCGTCGCGGCGTTGGGGACGGGGCCGCCGAAGTTGCCCGAGTGCAGGTCCGCGTTCCCCGTCTCCAGGTCCAGTTGGAACGTGAGGATGCCGCGGTTGCCGTAGATGAGCGTCGGGCGCCCCGAACGGTGCTGCGGGCCGTCGGCGACGTACACTAGGTCCGCGTCGCGGACGGCGGCCGCGGGCGCGTCGGACTCGGCTTCGGGGTCCGCGACAGTGCCGTCGAGGTAGTCCTTCAGCCCGAGACTTCCGCTCTCCTCGCCGCCCTCGACGAGGAGTTTCACCGTCACCTCGGGCACCGCGTCGGCGGCCCCGAGCGCGTCGAGCGCGAACGCGTGGGCGGCGAACTGCCCCTTGTTGTCGCCGGCGCCGCGGCAGTAGATGCTCCCGTCGCGCACGGTCGGCTCGAACGGTGGCGAGTCCCACTGCTCGGGGTGTTCGGCGGGCTGCACGTCGTAGTGACCGTAGAACAGCACCGTCGGCGCGTCGGGGGCGGCGGCGACGCGCTCGCCGTACACCAGCGGGTAGCGCTCGGTTTCGATGCGCCGCGCGTCGAGGCCGTGGTCGGCAAGGAACTCGCAGACCGCGTCGGCGCCGGCGTCCATCCCCTCGCCGGTCGCGCTGATCGTCGGCAGTCGGAGGAGGTCGAACAGCGAGTCGCGGTAGTCGTCGATGCGGTCGGCGACGACGGGGTCTGCCGCGCTCGCCGGTGCGGACTCGTCGGTGGACATGCGTGGACGGGCGCGCTCGGGGGGCTTCGCTCTTGGGCCGGCGGCGCGGCGTGCCGGAACGACCAGGGCATTGCTAACTGAGACAAGCTATTGATGGCAAAGTTAATATTCTAACCCAGGATGTTACTAACTAGAGATGGAACACACCCGACGCTCGGTCCTCGCGTCCGCCGGTGCCCTCACAGCGGGGGCGCTGGCCGGCTGTCTCGGCGACACGGACGCCGCGAACGCTGCCGAGTCGACCACCGGCCCCACGGCACAGGCGTCGTTCTTCGTCTTCGGCGACATCGCCGCCGAGGTGGCGGGCGAGGCGACCACCACGGACCTCCTCGTGCCGGTCGGGCAACACGGCCACGGCTGGGAGCCGGGGCCGCGCATCCGCGAGTCGATCCGCGACGCCGACCTGCTCGTCCACGGCATGACGGGGTTCCAGCCGTGGGTCGACGACGTGCTCGGCGACCTCGCGGCTGACGACAGCGGTGTGACGACGGTCGACGCCAGCGCCGGCGTCGACCTCCTCCCCGCGAGCGCAGACCACGAGGACGGGCACGACAGCGAGGAGGAACACCACGAGGAGGAGACGCACACCGAAGCGCACAGCGAGGAGGAACACCACGAAGAGGAGTCGGGCGACGAGCACGACCACGAGAACGTCGACCCGCACTTCTGGATGGACCCCCTCCGCGTGCGCGAGGCGACCACGACCGTCCGCGAGGCGCTCTCCGAGGTCGACCCGGACGCGGTCGACACCCACGAAGCCAACGCCGAGTCGTTCCGCGCGGCGCTGACCTCGCTGGACGAGCGCATCGCCACGCTGGTCGACGAGGCGTCGCGCGACACCGTCCTCGTCGCCGGCCACAACTCCTTCCGCTACCTCAGCGACCGGTACGGGCTCCACGTCGAGGCGCTCACTGGCGTCGGCCCGGACGACCAGCCGACGACGCGCGACGTCGAGCGCGCTCGCGAGGCCGTCGAGACCCACGACCTCCGGTACGTCTGTGCGGACCCCATCGAGTCCCAGCGCGCCGCCGACCAACTGGTCGCGGAGACCGCCGCCGAGGAGGTGCTCCCCTCACCGCGATGCCCGGCTCACCGACGAGTGGGCCGACGAGGACTGGGGCTACCTCGACGTGATGGAGCAAGTGAACCTCCCGACGCTGGAGCGCGTCCTCGGCGAATGAGCGACGCCCGCGACACCGCCGTCAGCTTCGACGACGTGTCGTTCGCCTACGGCGAGCGCTCGGTCGTCGAGGACGTGTCGCTGACAGTCGAGGAGGGCGCGTTCCTCGGCCTCGTCGGGCCGAACGGCTCCGGGAAGACGACGCTGTTGAAGCTCGCGATCGGCCTGATTCGACCCGACAGCGGCTCGGTCACCGTGTTCGACGACCCCGCCCACCGCCGGGGCGACGGGCGGCGCGTCGGCTACGTCCCGCAGGACGTCGGCGGCGCGAGCGACGGGATGCCGATCACCGTCGCCGAGGTCGTTCGGATGGGGCGCTACCCAGGACGACTGTACCGCCGGTTCGACGCCGACGACCGGCATGCGGTCGCCGCGGCGATGGACCGCGTCGGCATCGCCGACCTCGCCGACCGTCGGATCGGGCGGCTCTCCGGGGGGCAACGCCAGCGGGCGTTCATCGCGCGGGCGCTGGCCGCCGAGGCTGACCTGCTCGCGCTCGACGAGCCGACCGTCGGCGTCGACGCCGAGTCGCGCGAGGCGTTCTACGAGTTGCTGGGCGAGTTGAACGCCGAGGGGATCACGGTGGTGCTCGTCGAGCACGACATCGGCGTCGTCACCGCGCACGCCTCTGAGATCGCGTGTCTGAATCGGGAGCTGTTCTTCCACGGCGACCCCGACTCGTTCGTCGAGACGGACGCGCTCGCGGAGGCGTACGGCAACGCACACCACGTCGTCGCCCACGACCACCCATGACCGGCGTCACCTCCCTCGCCGCGCTCGTGGTCGCGGTGCCGCTCCTCTTCGCCGGCGTCGCCGACGCCGGCGACCGCGCGCTCGGTGTCCTCCTCGACGACCTGTGGGGCGGCGTGCTCGACGTGCTCGCGGGCGCGACGGGCGTCGACGTGCTCGCGTTCCCGTTCATGCAGCGAGCGTACCTCGCGGCCGTCTGCGTCGCGGTGGTGGGCCCGCTCGTCGGGAGCTTCCTCGTCCATCGCGAGTTGGCGATGATCGGCGACACGCTCGCGCACGCCGCGTTCGCGGGCGTCGCCGCGGGCCTGTTCGTCAACAGCGTCTTCGCGACGAGCGTCCCGCCGCTGGCGACGGCGCTTGTCGTCGCCGCGCTGGCGGCGCTGGTCGTCCAGACGCTCGTTGACTACGCGGGCACCTCCCGCGACACGTCGCTGGCGATGGTGCTCACCGGATCGTTCGCCGTCGGGAGCGTCCTGATCACCGCGACCGACGGCGGCATCGCGGTCGGCATCAACGCCTACCTGTTCGGCTCGCTCGCGACCGTTTCGCGGGGCAACGCTGGCATCTTGCTCGCGATGACCGTCGTCGTCGGCCTCGCGGTTGGCGCGGCCTACCGCCCGCTCGTGTACGTCACCTTCGACGAGGTGGGCGCCCGCGCCGCCGGGATCGACGCCGGGTGGTACACCCGCCTGCTGGCGGTGCTCACCGCGGTCGTGGTCGTCGGCGCCATGCAGATCATGGGCGTCATCCTCGTCGCCGCGATGTTGGTGGTCCCCGTCGCGACCGCAGCCCCGGTCACGGGGTTCAAGCGGTCGATGGCCGCGAGCGTCGTCGCCGGCCTCGTCGCCACCGTCGGCGGCGTCACGCTGTCGTACTGGTTCGACGTGGCCGCGGGCGGCACCGTCGTCCTCGTCGCGCTCGCGACGTACGTCGCCGTCACGGGCACCGTGCGGGGCCGCCGGCGGATCGCCGTCCGCCGGGATTCGGAAGCGACGGGCGTCGCTGCAGACGGCGGCGACAACGGGACCTGACTGCGTCCGAGCCACCGGCTTCTTGTGGAAACGCCGGCTGGTGCCGATATGGACACCCGCTCGCGAGTCCGCCTCGCGATCGCCCTCCTCCTCGTCGCCGCGCCGCTGTGGGGACCGGCGCTCGACGTGACCGGCAGCGACTACGTGTACCGCACCGCCGAGGTCGAGGTCGACGGCGGCGAGATCGCTGTCGACGCACCCGGCTTCTGGGCGGGACCGACCGACCAGATCGCGTGTCTCTCCGCGCTCGCGACCGCCGACCAGGACCCCGGCTGTTACCTCCAGTCGCGCCTCCGCGACGGCGACGTCAGCGTTGACTACCCGGGGATCGAGGCGTTCAACGGCGACCCCACCACGCCGCGACCGCGGTACGTCGTCTTCGGCACCGCCGGCCCCGTCTACGAGCGGACCCTGACATACGACCACGCCAACGGATCGTTCGTGTACGGGCTTGACCGCGTCGACCCCGAGACCGCCCTCGGCGACGTGGCGTTGGACCCGGAACGCGCACCATCCGCCGTCGGCGAGGCGCTCGACACCGGCGAGGCACGCCGGAACGAACCGCTCGACCGGGTTGACAGCGGGCGCATCTACAGTCACGAGGGCGAGTACGTGCTCGTATACGAGGACCGGGTGAGCGGACCGTTGACCGCACAGCCGGTCACCGAGCGCGTGTTCGAAGTGGCCGCGGTGCTGCTCGGCGCACTCCTGCTGTTCCGCGTCGGGCGCGACACCGCCGCGGCGTAGCGCTCCCGGAACCCGGCCGCACCGACCGCCTCCACAACTCTTACGCGCCGACGCCACACCCGGACGGTAGAGACCCCTCCATGGCGAACACCGACGCGCGCGTCGACATGACCGAGGGTGCGGTGACGCCACGGCTGTTCAGCCTCGCGTGGCCGCTCGTGCTCGGCAACCTCCTGCAGACCCTCTACAACCTCGCGGACGTGTTCTGGGTCGGCCGCGTCAGCCCCGAGGCCGTCGCCGCCGTCTCGCTGATGTTCCCCCTCTCGTGGATGTTCGTCTCCACGGCGATGGGGCTGACCGCCGCGACCATCGCGCTCGTCTCCCAGCACGTCGGCGCCGGCGACGACCGCGCCGCCGACAAGGTGGTCGCGCAGACGACGCTGCTGGCCATCGCCGTGTCGGTGACGCTCGGGACCGCCGGCTTCCTCGCACGCCGGCCCCTGCTGAACTGGATCGGCGCGGAGGGCCTCGTGTTCACCGAGGCGCTCGCGTACATCGAGGTCATCTTCCTCACCCTCCCGCTCACGTTCCTGTTCTTCGCCTTTCGCGCCTCCCTGCAGGGTGCCGGCGACACACGCACCGCGATGTGGATCGTCGCCGTCTCCGCCGGCGTCAACATCGTCATCGACCCCGTGTTCATCCTCGGCTTCGGTCCAGTCCCGGCGATGGGCACCCGCGGGGCCGCGCTCGCGACGTTCGTCGCCCGTGCGATCGCCGCCGCCGTCGGCGTGTACGTCCTGCTGAAGGGCGATTGGGGCATCCAACTCCACCCGCGCGATCTGAAACCGGACCCGACGGTGCTCCGGCGACTCGTCGACATCGGCTACCCCGGCACGCTCGACGGCTGGGCGCGCTCGTTCGCCGCGGTCGCGATGGCGGCGCTGGTCGCACGCTTCGGCCCCGCCGCGACCGCGGCGTACGGCGTCGGCGTCCGCCTCATGTCCGTCTCGTGGACCGTCGCCGGCGCGGTCGGGCAGGCGACCGCCACGGGCGTCGGGCAGAACCTCGGCGCCGGCACGCCCGACCGCGCGGGCCGCGTGGCGTGGACGGCCACGGGTGGGACGATGGCGGTGCTGTTGGCGGTGGGTGGGCTCGTCTGGGTCTTCCCGGCGGTCGCCATCCGCGTGTTCGTCGCCGACGCCGCCGTCGTCACGGAGGGCGTCTCGTTCCTCCGGATCACGGCGCTCGCGTGGGCGGCGTTCGGCGGCCTGATGGTGTTGCAGGGGGCCTTCCGGGGCGCCGGCGACACCCGCACCGCGATGGGGCTGTCGCTGCTGTCGCGGTGGGGCCTGCGCATCCCGGCGGCGCTGGTGCTGGCCTACTCGTTCACCGTCGTCGTCCCCGGCATCGGCCCGGTGTCGGGGCTCGGCCTCGGGCCCGACGGCCTGTGGTGGGCGTGGACGTTCGGCGCCGTCGGCTCGCTCGTCGTCGGCGCGCTGTGGTTCCTGCGAGGGACGTGGACCGAGGGTGTGGTCGAGCGAGAAAACGAGGAGACGGTGGCCGACGACGGCGCGGACAGCGCCCCCGCGGTCGACGACGACTGAGCAGGCAGAAAAGAATCCAGAGCGTTCGGTCGGTTACTCGTCGAGTCGTTCGCGCAGCATCGCGTTCACGTCGTCCGGCGCCGCAGAGCCGCCCGTCTTCTGCATCACCTGGCCGACGAGGAAGTTGATCGCGCCGCCCTCGCCGCTGTGGTAGTCGTCGACTGCGTCGGGGTTCTCGTCGATGGCCTCAGCGACCGCGGTGGCGACCTCGTCGTCGTCCGCGGTGCCCAGGCCCTCGCGCTCGACGACCTCGTCGGGGCCGAGCCCCTCGTCGAGCATCGTGCGGAGGACGACCTCCTCGGCGTTCTTCGTCGTCACCTCGTCGGTGGCGACGAGTTCGACGAGGCGGGTGAACTCGTCGAGGCGGTGAGTCACGTCCTCGATGGCCATGTCACGGTAGTTCAGTTCGCCCAGGAGCGTGTCGGCGACCCACGCCGCCGCCAGGTCCGGGTCGAACTGTTCGGCCACGTCTTCGTAGAAGTCGGCGACCGCCTTGCGGGAGGTGAGCTTCGAGGCGGCCTCGTCGTCGAGGCCGTACTCTTCGCTGAAGCGCTCGCGGCGTGCGTCCGGCAGTTCCGGGATGGCGATGCGCTGTTTCCAGTCGGACACCTGCAGCGCCGGCAGGTCGGCCTCGCCGAAGTAGCGGTAGTCCTTCTCCTCCTCCTTCGAGCGCATCGAGACGGTGTTGCCGTGCGTCTCGTTGAAGTGGCGCGTCTCCTGTTCGACGGCCTTCCCGCGGCGCAGGAGGTTCTCCTGCCGGTTGCGCTCGTAGCCCAGCGCCTTCTCGGCGCCCTTGTGGCTGGAGATGTTCTTCACCTCCGTGCGGTTCGCAGACTCCAGCACCTCGTCGGCGATGGAGCCGTCGTCGGCGACCTCGCTGGCTTCGACCATCGAGAGGTTCGCGTCGATACGCAGCGAGCCGTCGCGGCTCGCGTCGAACACGCCGAGGTACTCCAGCACCTCCTCCAGTTTCTCGAGGAAGGCGCGGACCTCCTTCGGGTGGCGGAAGTCGGGTTCGGTGACGACCTCCATCAGCGGCGTGCCGGCGCGGTTGTAGTCGACCAGCGAGTAGTCCGCGCGGTCGACGGACGTGGTGCGCACGTCCAGATCCGCGGGGCCGTCGCGGACGTGGCGCAGGCTCCCGGGGTCCTCCTCCAGGTGAGCGCGGCGGACGTTCACCGTCCGACGGGTGCCCTCGTGGGAGAACTCCAGTTCGCCGTCGGCACACAGCGGCGCGTCGTACTGGGTGATCTGGAAGTTCTTGGGGAGGTCGGGGTAGTAGTAGTTCTTCCGGTGGAACCGGGTCTCCTCGGGGATGTCGGCGTCGAGCGCCTTCCCCACCTTCACGGCGGCCTCGACGGCCGCCTCGTTCAACACCGGGAGGGCCCCGGGAGCCCGAGGCAGGTGGGACAGACGCGCGTGTTGGGCTCCTCGTCTTCGGCGGGGTCGGTCGAACACCCGCAGAAGATCTTGGTGTCCGTCTCGAGCTGGACGTGGACCTCCAGCCCGATGACGGGCACCAACTCGGCCCGCTCGGCTGCTCGTGCCATCGTTGAAGCGGGCTTTGCGACCGGACAGGTAAAGCCTGACGGGACGCCGATCCGTCGATTCGGTGTCCGTCGTCAGTCGTCGCGCTCGAACTGCGTCAAGAACACGCCCAGCGCGACGAGGAGCGCGAACGCCTCGACGGCGTCGCGGACGAGGGTCGTGAGATCGGCCCACGCCCGCCCGAACACGTCCCCGGGGACGGCGTAGAACAGGTCGGTGAACAGGTCGAACGCCGCGTACACCACTCCCGCGGTGACGAGGCCGAGCGCGTACACACCCATCGCGAGCACGGCGTATCGGACGATCCGTGCGATCGGGAGCGGATCGTCGGGGAGGAGTCGGTCGACTGCCGATCGGACACGGATGGCGACCGGGACGAGCGGGCCGGGGACGACTCTGACGAGCGAACGATCGGAGGGCATCGAGACAGAGGTCATCGCAGGCACGGTAAGCCCCTTGTGGTCACCGGGAACCAGCGGAGGGCACTACCGCGCGTACAACTTCGCGCCGAGCAATCCCGTCAACTGCGACCGGTCGGCGGGCGACACCGCGACGTACGGGTGCTCGACCGGGCCGAACACGTCGACGACGCGCCCGACCGTCGACAGCGACTCGTCGACGACCTCGCTGCCGACGCGGGCCGGTTCGGTCCCCTCGGGGACGCGCACGACGGCCAGTCCCTGTGCGGTGCGGACGACGTCGCCGACGCGCTTCACGGCGCCACCTCAGTCCCCGCGGATGACGCCGAGGTAGGCGCCGACCGCCTGCACGAGGTCGTTCTTCGCGGTCTCGTCGGTCCCCGTCACGACGACGCTGCCGCGGGGCTCGTACTCCCGACTGTACGTCTTGTCGCGTTCGATCTTCGCGTCGTAGCCGACCTGCTGGACGGCCTTCGCGATCTCGTCGACCGTCGGCTCCGACACCGCGAGGTCTTCGGGGACGCGTCGCCCTCGGCGCGGGTGTACGCCGCGTCGAAGTAGGCGGGGTAGAGGACGTTCTCGACCATACGGCGAACGCCGGCGCCCGCGCGGAAAAAGGGTGCTATCGTCGGGCGACCGCGACGACGCCAGCCGGACCGCGGTCTTATCGCCCGCGCTCGGACTCGCGCTCGCGCCGGCGGCGGTCCTCCACGTCCTCCAGCGACTCCGTCTCCAACAGGCGGTCGAGTTTGCGCTCGAACTGCTCGTCGGTCAACTCGCCGCGCGCGTAGCGCTCGCGGAGGGTGTCGAGGGCGTCGCGCGTGTCGGGGTCCGTCGGGGGTTCCGCGAGGTGGTCGTCCGCGTCCTCGTTCGATCCGCTGAGGCCGTCGAGCCCGTTCACCTCCTCGTCCCACCACTCCTCGATGTCGTCTTCGTCGCCGAACAGCATCGCCGTCAGCGGGACGACCACGACGTAGCCGAACAGCAGCGCCGCCAGCCACCAGTCTTGCCCGGAGAACAGCGCCGCCAGCCAGATCCCCGTGACGAGGGTGCTGACGACGGCCGTCGCGTTCTCGCGGAGGCGGTCGGCGGCGCGCTCGTTCATGTGGGTTCGGTCCCCGTGGCGGGAGATAAAACCGAGGGAGGCGTCGATCGTCTGTCGATTACTGCTCGCGGCGCGCCAGCAGCGCCGAGGCGAGCACCGCCAGCACCGCCAGCACGACGCCGAAGCCGGGACCGGACGTCTCGGTCGCCGGCGTTTCGTCGACGACGCTCGGCGACGTGGTGTCGGTGATCGGTTGACTCTCCGTGGCCGTCGGCGTCCCGGTCCCCATCGCCGCCACCGCCTCCGCGCGCGTCTCGAACTCGACGGTCGCGGTCGCGTCGGGGTGGAACCCACGCGTCAGCGTCCGTACGCTCATGACGACCGAGCGCGGCGCGGGCTGGTTCAGCCAGTTGCGGTTCACCCGCACGGTGTTGTTGTTCTGCACCGCGGGCGTGCTCGCGTACGGCTCCTGCCCAACGAGGTACGAGGAGAAGTCAGTGACGACGAGGTAGTCGGGCGCCAGTTCCAGCACGACCTCGTCGTTGATCTGCGGGTAGCCGGTGAGGTCGCGCTCGGCGGCGACGTTCGTGCCGCCGGCGGCCTCGATCATCGCGGAGATGAACGTCCCCGACCCGGCGACGTAGCCGCCGCCGAGCGGGTACAGCGCGCGGACGTCCTCGGCGTCGGCGGTCGCCTCGCCCGCCGTCTCGACGTTCGCGGTCATCCACGCGTTCGCCTCGGCGGCGCCCTCGCAGTTGCCGGTCAGGCGACCGGTGCGCGTCGTCTTGGCCGCCACGTCGTCGACGGTCGTCGACTCGCGGAAGTGGTACACCGTCAGTCCCGCGTCACGGAGCGACTGGATCGTCTCCGCCGAACTCGCGTTCGGCGCGAGCACGAGGTCGGGGTTCGTGCCGACGACCTTCTCGACGCTGACGCCGAAGCCAGACGCAGAGACGTTCGTCCGCGAGTCGGCGCCGTCGAGGTACAGCGCGAACTGACTCAGGCCGACGACCTGCGCTTTCCCGCCGATCTCCCACATCGTCTGGGCCGCGCTGGGGTTCAGCGTCGTCACGCGGTCGGGTCGCTCGTCGAGCGTGACTTCGGTTCCGGTGGCGTCCGTGAAGGTCACCGGGAACTCGCAGGCCGCCGTCTGCGCGCTCGCGGCGCCCGTGGCGCTCGCTGGGTCCGTCGCCGGACCGGTCGGCCCCAGCGCGCTCGGCGTGCCTCCGTCGGTCGATACCGTTGATGCCGTCGCTGGCGCCGTCGTCGCCGCCGCGGCCCCGACCGCGGGGACCGCCGCAGCGACGAGCAGCAGCGCCGCGACCACGAGTGTCCGTGTCCGTCGTCGTCTCACGTCACCAGGCAACCGGACAAGACAATAAATATTTACCTAATGCAAACAGCCTTGAGTTCGTGACACGCATCTGGCGTCGAACCGCCGGCTACTCGGTCGCCCTCCTCGCGCTGTTGTGCGGGGTCGTCACCGTGAGCGCCGGCGTCGGGCCGGTCGCGGTGCCCGCGCGGTCGGTGGTGGCCGTCGTCGCCAACGCCGTCGTCGTCCCCGCGGGCATCGACTGGGCCGCCGGCACGGCCACAGGGAGCCCGGCGACCGCGGGGTTCCCGCTACAGGTGCAGTTCGTCCACCCGTTCGCGTTCCCGGTGTCGCAGACCCACGAGGCCATCGTCATGCGCGTGCGCCTGCCGCGGATCCTGCTGGCGGCGTTCGTGGGCGTGGGCCTCGCGGCCGCCGGCACCGTGATGCAGGGGTTCTTCCGCAACCCGATGGCCGACCCGGGCGTCATCGGCGTCTCCTCGGGCGCGGCCGTCGGCGCCGTCTCGTGGATCGTCGCGCCCTCCGCGCTGCTGGCGTTGCTCGGACCGCTCCGCCCGCTCCTCGCCGGCGGCGCCGGCCTCCAGATCGCCGCCTTCTGCGGCGCGCTCGTCGCCGGCTTCGGCGTCTACCTGATCGCCAGCCGCGACGGTCGGACCCCGACGGCGACGCTGTTGCTGGCGGGCGTGGCCGTTCAGACGTTCCTCGGCGCCGTCGTCTCGTACCTGTTGCTCCACTCGGGGAGTCGATCCGCCGGGTGACGTACTGGCTGATGGGCCACCTCAGCGGCGCAAGTTGGAGCGAGGTGAGCGTCGTCGCCGTCCTCGTGCCCGCGCTGACGCTCGTCCTGCTGGCGTACGCCCGCGACCTGAACGTGCTCCTGTTGGGGGAGACGGACGCGCGCGCCCTCGGCGTCGAGGCCGAACGCAGCAAGCGCGCGCTGCTCGCGGTGTCGTCGGTGCTCACCGGCGTCGCCGTCGCCGTCTCGGGAGTCATCGGCTTCGTCGGCCTCATCGTCCCCCACGCGGTCCGCCTGCTCGTGGGGCCCGACCACCGGATCCTCCTGCCGACGAGCGCGCTCGCGGGCGGGCTTCCTCGTCGTCGCCGACACGGTCGCCCGCGCCGGCGTCGCCGAACTCCCAGTCGGCATCGTCACCGCCGCCGCCGGCGCGCCGTTCTTCCTGTACCTGCTGCGCACCCGGGAGGTGTACGACCTGTGAGCGACGACCGGTCGAGCGACCCCGAGGACTGCCCGATGATCGCCGTGCGCGACCTGGTCGTCTCCCGCGGCGGCGAGCGCGTCCTCGACGGCGTCTCGCTGTCGGTGGACCGGGGCGAACTCGTCGGCCTCGTCGGCCCGAACGGCGCCGGCAAGACGACGCTCGTCGCGGCGGTCAACGGGACCCTCACGCCCGAGGCGGGGACGGTCGAACTCGACGGGACCGACCGATCGACCCTCAGCCAACGCGAGGTCGCCCGCCTCGTGGCGACGGTGCCACAGGAGTCGAACACCGCCTTCGAGTTCTCCGTCGAGGCGGTGGTGGAGATGGGGCGGACGGCGTACGTCTCGCGGTTCGGGACGACCACCGAGGCCGACCGCGCCGCCGTCGAGCGGGCGATGGACCGGGCGGGCGTGACGGCGTTCGCCGACCGACCGGTGACGACGCTGTCGGGCGGCGAGCGCCAGCGCGTGCTGTTCGCGCGGGCGCTGGCCGGCGAGACGCCCGGCCTCCTGCTCGACGAACCGACCGCCAGCCTCGACATCAACCACCAACTGCGCACGCTCGAACTCGTCCGCGAAGTCGTCGACGACGGGAAGGCTGCGCTGGCGGCCATCCACGACCTCAACCTCGCGGCCCGCGTCTGCGACCGACTCGTCCTCCTGGCGGGCGGCCGGATCCGGGCGACGGGAACGCCCCGCGAAGTGCTCGGCGACGACGCACTCGCGGACGCCTTCGGCGTGCGCACGGCCGTCAACGACGACCCCGCGGTCGGGTCGCCGATGGTGACGGCGCTGCGCGACGACGAGTCCTGAGCGCCGTCGCCCGCTGGACAAGCGTGCTTGTTCTAACGCATCCACAATTGTTATGCTGGGCCGTCGGAGTTGTACGGCCATGCAACGGGACCAGCCGAACGAGCGGACGGGCGCCGGGAGCGAGGGTGGCGATCCGAGTGCGGCGGGGCGGCCGTGAGGCTCGTCGTCGTCGCCGGGACCACAGAGACGGCCCGGATCGACGGGATCAGCGCCGCGGGTGCGGACCCGGCGCTGATGCGACACACGCCAGGCGCCGACCTCGACGTGGTCGTCCACGGGGCCGACGCTCGCACCGGTGGTCCCCGTCAGCCCGACCGGCTGTCCGACTCCGGCGGTCGCCACCCGTGCTGCCTGCGAACTGCTCGGCTTCGACGCGCTCGCGGTCGACGCCGGCGTCGCCGGGCGCACCGGGGCGCCGACGGTCGACGTGGGATTCGGCCCCGGCGCGGACGTGCGCGAGGCCGAGGCGGTGTCGCGGGCCGCCGAGACGTACGCGAACGCCCGGGAACTGGGAGCCGCGCTCCCCGACGACCGGATCGTGGTCGGCGAGACCGTCCCCGGTGGGACGACGACCGCGCTGGGCGTGTTGACCGCTCTGGGCGAGGAGCCCACGGTGTCGTCGTCGCTGCCGGAGAACCCGCTCGACCTGAAGCGCCGGGTCGTCGCCGAGGGGTTAGACGCGAGCGGCCTCGCCCCCGGCGACGCCGCGGGCGACCCCCTGACGGCGGTGCGAGCGGTCGGCGACCCGGTGCTCGCGGCGGTCGCCGGACTGACCGTCGGTGCCGTCGAGTCGGGCACCGCGGTGACACTCGCGGGCGGGACGCAGTTGGCGACCGCGGCGGCGCTCGTGCGCCACGCCGGCGTCGAGGCGCCGCTGACGCTGGCGACCACCTCGTTCGTCGCGGACGACGACACCGCGGGCATCGCCGACCTGGCGGCGTCGCTGGACCTCGACGTGCGCGCGACCGACCCGGGGTTCGACGGGCGCGACCACCCCGCGATGGCCGCCTACGCCGCCGGGGAGGCGAAGGAGGGCGTCGGAATGGGCGGGGCACTGGCCCTCGTCGACGACGCGGACACCTCGATGGCCGCGTTCCGCGACCGCCTCGTCGACGTGTACGACCGCCTGCTCGCCGACGACGGCGGTGACGCCGACGTAGACGCAGACCGATGAAGGGGGTCGTGCTCGGCGGCACAGCGTCCGGCGTGGGGAAGACCGTGGCGACGCTGGCGACGATCACGGCACTCGACCGGGCCGGCCACGCAGTCCAACCGGCGAAGGCCGGCCCCGACTTCATCGACCCGAGCCACCACGAGCGCGTCGCGGGGCGTCCCTCCCGCACGCTCGACGTGTGGATGCAGGGCGAGGACGGACTCCGGCGCAACTACCACCGCGGCGAGGGCGACGTCTGCGTCGTCGAGGGCGTGATGGGGCTGTACGACGGCGGCGTCTCCAGCACCGCCCGGGTCGCGGCGGCGCTGGACCTCCTCGTGCTCGTCGTCGACGCCAGCGCCGGGATGGAGAGCGTCGCCGCGACCGCGCTGGGCTTTCGCGAGTACGCCGCCCACGCCGGCGTCGACGCGGACGTGGTCGGCGTGATCGCAAGTCGCGCCCACGGCGGGCGCCACGAACGGGGGATCCGCGAGGCGCTGCCCGACGACATCGCGTACCTCGGCCGAGTACCGCCGGACCCGGATCTGGAGATTCCCGACCGCCACCTCGGCCTCCACATGGGCGCGGAGTCGCCGGTGCCCGAGTCGGCGCTGTCGGCCGCGGCCAACCACCTCGACGCCGACGCGCTGGTGGATCTGGCCCGCACCCCGCTGCGACCGACGGCGGCGGAACCGGCCCGCGAACGGACCCACGCGCGGGTCGCCGTCGCACGAGACGCGGCGTTCCGGTTCTGCTACCCCGCGACGCTGGAGCGACTGGCCGAGCGCGCCACGGTCCCGTTCGCGCCGACGACCGACGACGCGCTCCCCGACTGCGACGCCGTCTACCTCCCGGGGCTACCCCGAACTCCACGCACCCGCGCTGGCGGACTCCAGCGCGCTGGCCGACCTCGCGGCGCGCGCCGCCGGCCTCCCGTGCTGGGCGAGTGTGGGGGCTCATGGCCCTGGCGGAGTCGCTGACGACCGTCGACGGCGACACCCACGCGATGGCGGGCGTCCTGCCGGCGACGGTCCGAATGCACGAGCGGTACCAAGCGCTGGACCACGTGGAACTGCGTGCCCGCGACGACGCGCTCACGGCCGCCGCCGGCGGGATGCTCCGCGGCCACGAGTTCCACTACTCGTCGGCGGACGTCGCCGCCGACGCCCGCTTCGCCTTCGAAGTCGTCCGCGGCGACGGCATCGCCGACGGACTCGACGGCCTGCGGGAACACCGGACGCTCGGGACGTACGCGCACGTCCACCCCGAGAGCGGCGCGTTCGACGCCTTCCTGGAGGCGATCTGAGGTGCCGGGCGTGGACGGGACGAAGAACGCGGGTGACGACGTGACCGGAGACGAAGGAGCTGCCGGGCGGGTCGCCGCCGTCTCGTTCGACCTGTTCGGGACGCTCGTCAACGCCGACCGGCCCGCGGATCCGGCGACCGCCGTCGCCCGCGAACTCCGCGAACGCGGGGTCACCGTACCCGACGACTGGGCCGCCGCGTACGCCGAACCGCACCTCGACTACGACGACGGCGGCGAGCGCCCGCTCCACCACCACGTCGCCGCCGCGCTCGCGAGTCGGACCAGCCTCGCGGAGCGCGAGGTCGTCGACGACGCCGCCGTCGCGGTGCGAGCGGCGTTCGACGCACCGGTCGAGACGCGCGACGGCGCCGTCGAAGCGGTCGCCACCCTCGCCGAGCGCTACCCGGTCGGCGTCTGCTCGAACTGCAGCGTTCCGGGCCTCGTCCAGCGGACGCTCGACCGCTCCGCGCTCGACCCCGGGGCGTTCGAGACGGTGACCGCGAGCGTCGACTGCGGGTGGCGCAAGCCGGACCGGCGGGCGTTCGCGACCGTCGCCGACGGGTTGGGCGTCCCCGTCGACAGCCTCCTCCACGTGGGCGACGACCCGGCGACCGACGGCGCCGTCGCCGACCACGGCGGGGTCGCGCTGCTCGTCGACGACGTGCCGCTGCGCGACCTGCCGGCGACGGTGGAGGCACGATGGGGCTGACCGCGCTCGCCGCCGTCGCGCTGGCGGCCGGCCTCGACGCGACCGCCGAGGAGTTCCCCGGGCCAGTCCACCCGGTCGCGCTGTTCGGTCGCGTCGTCGACCGAGTCAACCGCGAGTGGGCCAGACCCACAGCGGTGGGAGTCGCTGTCGCGGTCGTGCTTCCGCTGGCGGCTGCCGCGGTCGCGTGGGGCGTCGTCACCGGCGTCGAGCGACTCGTCGCCGCGGTCGTCGTCGGCCCCGGCGGCGCAGTCGCCGCGGCGGTCGCGACGGCGGTCGTGGCGGGCCTCGCGCTGTTCGCGACGACGAGTCTGCGGATGCTCGTCGGGGCCGCCCGCGAGGTGGTCGCCGCCAGCGAGTCCGACCCCGCGGCCGCGCGGGCGGCGTCGCTCGCGCTGGTGGGCCGCGACACGTCGTCGCTGTCGCCCGCCGAACTCCGGAGCGCGGCCGTCGAGAGCGCCGCCGAGAACCTCGCCGACGGCCTCGTCGCCCCGTTGCTCGCCTTCGCCGTCGGCGCGCAGGCGTCGGTCGCGGTCGGCGTCGCCTGCGCCGCGTGGGTGAAGGCCGTGAACACGCTCGACTCGATGCTGGGGTACCCCGACACGCCACACGGGACCGCCAGCGCCCGCCTCGACGACGCGGTTATGTGGGTCCCCGCCCGCCTGTCTGCCGTGTTGCTCGCGACCGCCGCGCGGTCACCGACCGCGCTGTCGACGGCCCGGCGCTGGGCGCGCGCCCCCGCCTCCCCGAACTCCGGGTGGCCGATGGCGACGACCGCCGCCGCGCTGGGGGCTCGCCTGCGAAAGCGCGACGCCTACGACCTCAACCCCGACGCGCCGCTGCCCACGCCGGCGACCGCCCGCACCGGCGTGCAGACGGTGTCGGTCGCGGGGTGGCTCGCGTTCCTGCTCGCGGGGGTGGCGGCGTGGCTGTGAGCGCGGTGGCCGCCCTCCGGGGCGCGCTCGGCTTCCTCTCGCGCGTGCCAGTCGGCCACAGCGACGCTGGCTGGGAGGCGTTCCGACGGACCCCGACGGCGATCCCGGCGGCCGGCTACCTCATCGGCGCGCTCGTCGCCGGCGTCGCCGTCGCCCCCGCCGTCGTGGTGGGGCTGCCGGCGCCGACGCTCGCGCTCGCGCTCGTCGCCGCCACGTACCTCCTCACTGGAATCACCCACGTCGACGGCGTCGCGGATCTGGGCGACGCGGCGGTCGTCCACGGCGACGCCGACGCCCGCAGAGCCGTGCTGAAGGA